>NZ_JAESDI010000005.1 GCF_019249215.1 Alteromonas lipotrueae | reverse complement strand
CTCTTCTTGTTTACACTTATGTGCTTAGAAACACTTTTTAGCTTTTTGTTTATACCTTCTAGCTAAAGGTATTAATCTTCGGTAGTTAACCATGTCAACGTATAGGCGGCATTGCTTCCTAACAGCGGCGTAATCTCATCAAGGGCTTCACGCATATTGACATCAAGTTGCCAAGGTGGATTGATGACACATAAGCCAGAACCATACATGCCCGCATCGGCGGTATTTTCTTCAACGGTAAGTTCAATAGTGAAACAAGGCTTACCCAGTGCCGATAACGACTGGCACATCTGCTGGCTAGCCCCACTTTTAGCCCCTGCTCGCGCTGATAGTAACGGATACCACACTACCATTTGTGCTTGCTGCCAACGTGCTAATACTTTTTTCACAGCGCTAATGACATCTTGATATTCAGAAACCTTCTCGTAAGGCGGATCGATTAATACCGCGCCACGATTAGGAGATGGTGGCGTGAGTGCAATTAAGCCTTCATACCCATCCCTGTGATGGACATGGCTTTGGCTATCGCCAATTTGCCACATGGCATCATCTAGTTTTTCGTGTTCAGCAGGATGTAACTCCATAAGGTGCAGCACATCGATATCACGTTTAAGTTTGGCGCTAATAGCCGGTGAACCTGGGTAACATCTATCACTTAAAAACGCGTTACATAGCGACAAATAGGATTGCAACAAAGGCGAATTTGCCGATATGTTTGCCAGTTTGTCTACACCAGACTCATACTCTTTATTTTTAGATGCTAAGGCATCATCGAGTTGATAAAGCCCAGCCCCACTATGCGTATCATAAAGGGTGAAAGGCTTATTTTTTTTCTTTAGATGGCTTATTACGCCCATCCAACAAAGGTGTTTAATAACGTCGGCGTGGTTGCCGGCATGAAATGCATGTTGATAGCTAAGCACGATATACCATAAGTTGACGCGCATACTGCGCATGAAAATGTAGTTTAGTAGCTAATAATAACGCTTGGGTTAACATCCACACAAGCCCGACAGCCCGTTCCCTGTTAAATAAATGCCCTATAAATAAGCTCTCCGTGAATAAGAACTATTAAAAGTGCCCAGTGAATAAAACACGGTAATTAGCAAAATTTCTATTTATGAACATATTTTACCGTACTTATATTTACGTACTGCCTTTCATCAGGCTGTGGGCCTGCGGCCCACATAAAAACCTATCACTATTTCAAATGCATTAGCATGGTTTCTGGCGCTTCAATGAAGCCAGACCACAGATTATTGAAGCGAACCATAGTGGCCCCATCAATAATGCGGTGGTCGCCAGACCAATTCACCATCATAATGTTATGTGCTTCAACACTTCCGTCAGCGGCGAAGCGAGGAAGCTTTTGTGTCTTACCTAGCGCGACAATAGCAGCTTCAGGCTTATTGATAACCGGTGTAGCCGTAATACCACCAATAGCGCCAATATTTGAAATGCTGATAGTGCCACCTTTAAGTGCATCCCCGCTTAATTTACCTTCGCGAGCTTGCTCGATAGTGGTATGCATTTGCTGGGCTATGTCGAACAATGACAGATGTTCTACGCCTTTAATGTTGGGCACCAAAAGGCCAATTTTAGCGTCAACGGCAAAACCGATATTATGATGATTAAAATAAGTAAGCTCAGTGCCGTCTTCGTTTAATTGGCTGTTAATGATTGGAAACTCATTTAACGCCAACGACAATGCTTTTACAAAAAATGGCATAAAGCTGAGCTTCACGCCTTTTGCTTCAAACATGGGCTTCAGAGACTGTCGCAAGGCAATTAGCTTGTCCATTCTAACTTCATCGCTCACCGTAAAATGAGGAATGGTATTTACCGATGCTACCATTTGTTTTGCCATAGCCGCACGAATGCCTCGCACTTTTTCGGTATAGCTTGATTCGCTCGCTGCGTTATTCATTTCAGAGCGCAACACATTATTTGCCTTACCTATGGCATTAGATGTTGTGGAACTTTCAATACTATTTGTGCTTAGGCTGGTCGCGCTAACGTTGCTGACATCATGTTTTAAAATACGTCCTTTTTTACCTGTGCCAGCAACGGCAAGTAAATCAATCTCGTGCTCTCTGGCAATGCGACGTACTGCAGGGCTTGCCAGAACCTTTCCAGGGATAGAAATAGGAGGCTCAAAATCCCCATCTTGCCATTTTTCATTAATGGCTGCGTTCGGTTGCCCATTTGCACTACTTTTTAAAGGCGTTGCGGTATGGTGTGAATTATCGTTTACCTTTTCTGCATTTCCTTCTTGTTCATCTGTAGCATCATCCGTTGCGTCATCGGCGCTGTTTTGATGGCCTTCACTAGCGTTTTCATCAGTATCAAGTGCAAATAGTGGGCTATGCACTTCTGCAATATCACCTTGTTTATAATAAAGCTTATGTACCGTGCCTGAATGCTTAGCAGGAATTTCTACCACAGCTTTATCTGTCATCACTTCAACCACACTTTGGTCTTCAGCAATAACATCCCCTTCTTTAACGTTCCACTTGACGATTTCACACTCAACAATACCTTCGCCAATATCAGGTAAAATAAAATCTATATTCATATTATTGGCTCCCTTTTAATAATGTAACGAGCGCTTGATCGCTTCGTAGGTTTTAGTTTCATCAGGCATATATTCAGTTTCATGGGCAAGTGGATAAGGTGTATCTAAACCACAAACACGAGTAATAGGCGCTTCTAGATACAAAAAGCATTTTTCTTGGATAGTGGCGGCAATTTCGCTCGCGAAGCCGCCAGTGAGCGGCGCTTCATGATTTATAAGAAGTCGACCGGTTTTCATCACAGAATTGATTACCGCTTCGGCATCCCACGGTAAGATTGAGCGCAAATCGATAATTTCACACGACACGCCATCATCTAGCGCCATTTCAGCTGCTTTCTGCAAAATCTCAATTTGTGCCCCCCACCCTAATAGGGTGATATCTGTGCCCTCTTGTACTAAATCGGCTTTACCGAGAGGCAGTTCATAATCTTCTTCAGGTACATCGGCAATAGACGCGCGATATAAACGTTTTGGCTCAAGAAACAGCACCGGGTTTTTATCACGAATAGACGCTAGAAGCAGACCTTTAGCCTGATATGGATCTCGTGGAATAACCACTTTTAAACCTGCGCAGTGGGCGAAAAATGCCTCTGGCGATTGGCTGTGATAATGACCACCCGATATTCCACCACCATAAGGCGTGCGAATGGTAAGTCCACCCACATCAAATTGCCCGCCTGAACGGTAACGCCACTTAGCTGTTTCGTTTACAATTTGATCAAAGGCCGGAAAGATGTAATCTCCGAACTGAATTTCAGCAACTGGGTAAGCGCCTTGTGATGCAAGGCCGTTTGCGAATCCAATAATGCCCTGTTCGGTAAGCGGCGTATTAAAACACCTGCCTTTGCCAAATTTCTCTTGCAGATGACTGGTAGCTCTAAAGACACCACCAAAATGGCCCACGTCTTCACCAAACACCATTACTTTTTCTTCGGCTGTCATGGCAGTAATCAGCGCGTTATTAATTGCCTGTAGTAAGTTCATTTTAGCCATTAGCGAACACTCCCAGACGTTTTAGGATATTTTTTAGGGTACTGTTTAATATGAGCTTTTAGCGAAGTAAGCTGATCTTGTAAATGCCAAGGCACACTGTCATAAACATCTTCAACTATTTCCTCTATGCCGCAAATAGGTATGGTCTCACTGACTTTCAATGCCGCAAGTACGTCTTGACGCGCTTGATCTACCTTGGCTTTGTTTTGCTTTTCATCAAACCAACCTTTATGAGTAAGCCAATTTGCCATTCGGGCGATTGGATCTTTTGCACGCCATTTATCTTCTTCATCTCTAGAACGATAGCCCGTAGGATCATCAGACGTGGAGTGAGCGGCAAGTCGGTAGGTCATGGCTTCAATTAATACTGGGCACATTTCAGCTAACGCTATACGGCGTGCTTCCTGCGTCGCAGCGAATACCGCTAAGGGGTCATTACCATCTACACGAATCGTTTTTACCCCATAGCCAATTCCTCGTGATGCAATGCCATCACCAGCAAACTGTTCCTCTGAAGGCGTTGAAATGGCATACCCATTGTTACGACAGAAAAAGATAACCGGGCAATTGAGTACTGCGGCCATATTTACGCCCGCATGGAAATCCCCTTCCGAGGCTGCGCCTTCGCCAAAGTAACAAATAGTGATGGCTTCGTTGCCTGCCATTTTCTGCCCATAGGCATAACCTGATGCTTGTGGTATTTGGGTACCTAAGGGAGAAGATATGGTCATAAAATTAAGCGCTTTATCACCATAATGGATAGGCATCTGCCTACCTTTATTAGGGTCGGCTTTGTTGCTGAACATTTGATTCATGAATTGATCAGTTGTATAGCCTCTAAAGGCAAGCGCCCCCTGTTCACGGTATTGACTCATGATCATGTCGTTGGGTGATAATGCTGCAGCGCTAGCAACGGCTGCGGCTTCTTCCCCAGTACTTGCTAAATAAAAACTAATTCTACCTTGGCGCTGCGCCGCCACCATTCTCTCATCAAGTATTCTGATGTATTCCATGGTGTCGTGAATTTTTAACGCCAGTGTTTTATCAAGCTCTGGAAGTTGTGCACTTTCATGCTCACTTCCATCTGGTTTTAGCAATTGCAGCATGGGAATATCAATTAACCCATTACCGATAACTTCAACCCTGTTTGTTGTTTTAATTTTTCCGAGATGATTTCTATCTTCCACAATAATCTCCCTGCAATTTGAAGGATTCGAAAGCGAGATTGCTATGTTCACTATGCTAGTAGAAGAATGTTGGTGGCGTTGTGCTATTTCAGTAGCGCTTTATCGACTAAATATGATGAAAATTCTCAATATCTAATTTTACTAGTACTAATATCCTAATAATCGCCATGCATGTTAAATCAATGCTAATAAAAGGATAAAAAGAAGGTATTTGTTTGTAAATTATGGTGTAAAGGTCTTAGATAGAAGACAGGGTTTTATTACTGAATTGGCTGCTGTATAGCCGATTTCCTCCCCTTTTTTTTAACTAATATCAAATTAAAAAGTATGACCAAATGTAACAACATGTGTAATTCACATTAATGTTTAATATTCATTACAAAGTGAAAAAAATTGTGCTAGAAATATTATTGTCATTGCTATGACAAAGAAAATTGGATCAACAAAGCCAATAAAAATAAAAAATTTCATCCATCCAGGGAAAATCCCAAAAACAGGCCGACGGAGGTTACCTGTGAATAATAAAGTGACGTTAGCTGTATCTGCTGCACTAATGTCGATGTCAATGCATTCAGCTGCAGAGCTATCATCTGCAAACGAATCGTTTTCTGTAACTGCTGATCAACTCAAAGCAGTTAAAGCGACATCGATAAATAAGTACAAGAACACTAAATCAGTTTCCACACCAAAAACACTCTACACCGCTGAGAAAGGACTCGAAAATAAAGATTACATTTACTTTGTACATCTTTCTGACGATGCAGTTGCGAGCTACGATGGTGGTGTTGAAGGTTTAGAAGCTACTAACCCCCAACTTAAGAAACAAGTTTCTGTAACACGATCTAAATCGTCTGCTAGCAAACGCTTAGACGCCTCGCTTCCAGAAGTAAAGGCATATGCTTCTTACCTAGAGAAGAAACAAGCAGAAGTTATTGCTAAAGCTGAGTCTACTGTAGGTTCTTTAGAGACAATAGCAGAATATAAATATGCACTGAATGCAATTGCGATAAAAGTATCACCCGCTGAGGCAGAAGCCATCGCTCGTTTGCCTGGCGTTAAGAATGTTGAACGTGATGAAGTGTATCAACTTGATACTGACACGGGCCCTATCTTAATTGGCGCACCTGCAGTATGGGACGGCACGGCTAACGAAAGTGGTGTAGGTCGACAGGGTGAAGGCGTAGTTGTTGCGGTACTTGATACAGGTATCAACAGTGACCACCCTTCTTTCGCTGACGTAGGTGGTGATGGTTACGATCACACAAACCCCCTTGGCGCCGATGTTTACTTAGGTGAATGTGCAGTTGAAGCTGAAGTTCGTTGTAACGATAAGCTAATTGGTATTTATAGCTACCCGTCTATCTCTGACGTATACGCAGATGACACTATCTTCCCTCAAGACGGCACTATGCGTTTTGGTGAAGATTACAACGGTCACGGTTCACATACTGCGAGTACTGCCGCCGGTAACGTTCTTGTGGATGTCGGTGAAGTTACCGCTGAATTTGATGTGAATGCCAGTGATGGTATTGCGACTGGTTTCACCTTTGGTCAAATTTCAGGTGTAGCCCCTCACTCAAACATTATTTCTTATCAAGTATGTCAACCTGGTAACACTGGTGATACCTATGCAGGTTGTACTGGTGCGGCTATGGCTGCAGCGGTAGACGATGCGGTTGAATCAGGTATTGTTGATGTAATCAACTTCTCAATTTCAGGTGGTGGCTACCCTTGGAGTGGTTCGCTTAACGCAGCATGGTTGAATGCACGCAACGCGGGCATTTTTATTGCTCAATCTGCGGGCAATAGCGGCCCTGATCCAGAAACAACTGAGAAACACGCTCCGTGGATTACCGTTGTTGGTGCTTCTACGCACGGTCGAAGTGTAGAGTATGATAAAGAAATCTCTTTCACTGGTGGTGCAACTGAGTTAGGTGCTATCGCTGGTAAGAGTAACTCTGGCGCGATATCGGGTACAATTGTTTATGCAGGTGATTACACCAATGCAAACGATCCTGATGGCGATCCAGCTCAGTGTTTAGAGCCTTTCCCTGAAGATACGTTCGCGGGTGAAATTGTTGTTTGTGACCGTGGTGCTATTGCTCGTGTAGCTAAAGCATCTAACGTTGCAAGTGGTGGCGCTGCGGGTTTTGTTCTAGCAAACCTTGCAGATGGCGCAACATCAGTTAATAACGATGCGTATGTTATCCCGGGTATCCATGTTGATGCCTCGAACGGTGATATGCTGCGTTCATGGTTGGCAGAAGGTGAAGGCCATACTGCGTCAATCACTGCATCTGAAGGCATATTAACAGTGGACGACGACGCGGCTGATGTTATGGCTGACTTCTCTTCACGTGGTCCTAATACATCAATCAGCACACTAACACCGTCGGTAACTGCGCCGGGCGTTAGCATTTACGCTGCTTATTCTGATGAACAATACGGTCAGGATTCTACAGGTTCTGCACCAGCTGATTATGCCTACCTTCAAGGTACTTCTATGTCAGGCCCTCATGTTGCTGGCGCTGCTGCACTAGTACGTCATGAGAAACCATCGTGGACACCAGATCAAGTACGTTCTGCTCTTATGATGACGGCTACCACCGATGTTCTTAAAGAAGACGGCGAAACCGCAGCAGATTGGTTTGATATGGGTGCAGGTCGTATTGAAGTAGACCTAGCGGTTCAATCTGGCTTAGTTATGGATGAAACAGACGCAAATTACGCTTCTGCTGACCCTGCACTAGGTGGTGAGCCTCGTACACTTAACTTACCTTCTGTTACCGACGACAACTGTGTAGGTTCTTGCACATGGACTCGTACCGTAACGGCAACTAAAGACGGCTCTTGGTCTGTAGACGGTGTCGGAATTTCTGATGGTATAGAAATTACTGTTACACCTGCTACCTTTGACTTAACTGCTGGACAATCTCAAGAGTTAACGATTGAGATTGACGCATTCCGCGCAGAAAGTGATGTTTGGTCATTTGGTCAAATCAACTTAGTTTCTGGCTCGTCGCCAGATTTACACCTTCCTGTTTCAATTGTTGCATCTAACGGTAACTTACCTGATGAAATCGACTTTGAAGCACATCGTAATCAAGACTCGTACTTGCTTGAAGATGTAATGGCAGTTGAGATTACTGACCTTCAAGTGACGTCTTACGGCCTAACCAAAGCAACGAAAGTTGAAGGTATGGTTGCACAAGACTCAGACAACAGCGACTACCTAGATGACTTAGAAGATGGCTTGCATATTACACAAATCGAAGTACCTGAAGGTACCCTTCGTTTAGTAGCTGCAACTATAGATACGACGTCGCCAGATCTAGATTTACGCGTTGTGTTTGATGCAAATGCCGACGGTATACCTCAAGAAGATGAAGAAGTAGGTATTAGCGCAACGGCTTCATCTGAAGAGTACGTAAGCGTTGAAATGCCTGCAGCGGGTAGCTACTGGGTTATTGTACAAAACTGGGCCGCATCGTCTGATGAAGAAGGTTTTGAAGATAGCTTTGTATTAGCACATGCCATGGTTGATAACCAGGCAGGTGAAGGGTTAACTATTGACGCTCCTTCAGCTATTCCTCAGCTAACCGAGTTCGACGTACGCTTTACATGGGATTTAACCGACGCGGTTGAAGGCGATATCTACGTTGGTGCTGTTTCAATGGGTACTGATGCTGATAACGTTGATAACCTTGGCGTTATTCCTGTTGATATTGTTCGTGCTGAAGATGATGTTTATGTCACTGCGGAATCTGAAGAGCGCGTTCTACCGGGTGAAGAAGCAACTTTCTATGTAAACGTACTTCCAAACTTTACAACGGAAGACCGCGACTATGAAATTTCACTAACGCTGCCTGATAACGTTACGTTAGTTGAAGGTTCATTGTCTCATGATGGTGTCGCTACTGAAAATACGCTTTCTTGGTCTATTACCCAAGAATCGCTGCTTGGTGCTACTCCATCTTATGAAATTACCACTAATGCCACTGACGCATTCTGTGCTAACCCTGACTTTGGCCAAGGCGGTGGATATATCGACCTAGCCGCTTTTGGTGTTGGTATGGATGATACATTGGATGGGGACACAGTAGACGGAACTTATTCACTTCCTGCTTACTTCCTTGGTTCCATGTACAGTGCCGTGACGGTAACTGATGATGGTTTTGTAACATTAGGTACTGCTATCTCGTCGCCTTGGGTTAACCAAGACCTTCCAGATGTTGCAGATCCAAATGGTGTCATTGCTCCGCTATGGCGCGATCAAGAATTTGACGTTGCTAATGGCACAGGTGTTTCTGTCGCTTCTGCAGGCGCTGCGTATACCATCATTGAATGGGATAACATGAGATTCTGGGGTCTTAGCGAAGATTTTGCTGATATTGCAGATTACCAAATTGTTTTCTTCAATGAGCCAACTGAAGGTCAGCCAAACATCGTATTCTCATACGATAACGTGACACATGACCTTGGTAGTATCTTGCCTGTGACCATTGGTTACGAAGATATTGATGGCGCTACGGGTCAAGCACCTTACTACACGCCTTACAGTCAAGACTTCTTTGACGCGAATTTTGATGCTGAAATTGTATCTGGTACGCAAATCTGTATGTATCTTGATGACGTTGATAGCAGCCCTACTCAGTTAGCTTACACCGTTATGGTAAATGCTGATGACGAAGGTGGTGCGATTCAAATGATGGCGATGTCAGAAGTGACTAACATCCCTGGTGCAGCATCTGCAGTATCTGAAACTTATGAAGGTTTACAAGTTGAAGGTCCTCCAGCTGTAACTATCGACGGCATGACAGTGGCCACACTGGAAATTGTTGAATTAATGGAGTTGAACTTACCAGGTCTAGTAGAAGAGCCTAACGGCGATGCTGTTGACATTACTTGGAAGCAAGTTGAAGGACCAGCGGCTATTATTGCAGGTGCAGGTATACAAGAAGCTATCCTAGTTGCTCCAGAAGTAACTGAAGATACGCTAATTGTACTTGAGCTTACTGCTACTGATAGTAACGGTAACACTTCAATGGCAACAGCTAATGTAACGGTGAAAGATAACTTACCACCTGTTATCAACATCTCTGCTCCGTTTACTGTTGAAGAAGGTGAGTCAATCACTGTTTCTGCTACAGCAACAGATCCAGAAGGTGATGACGTTACATTCACCATCAATGACATCCCAGGCTCAAGTCTAACGACTACAGCGCCTAAAACGAATAGCACTACTACTGTTCAGTTTGAAGTGGTTGCATTTGATGGTTTAAATACAACAACAGAAACAGTAACCGTCAGTGTTACTGATAAGAGCGGTGGTTCAATGGGTTGGTTAACATTGCTACTTGTTCCAGTTATGTATTTACGTAGACGTAAAATGAAATAAGCGATATCACCTAGATATTACTTAAACGCAAAAGGCCGCTGTTAAGCGGCCTTTTTTATACCTGAAACTTTAATAATTATTGGTAGTTAACGTTACATCTATACCAACTACACCCTTTCATTATTCTTCATCCGATAATCTCGATAATGTATTGTCTAGACGTTTGTTGGGTTGAACCCCCATCTCTCTAAATTTCTCGACTTGTCGCACTAAATTTCCACGCCCACTTGAAAGCTTATTCATTGCCGCTTCATAGCTGCCATGCGCGGTGTCTAGTGCTTTACCAATCTTTTCAATATCAGAAACAAAGCCTACAAATTTGTCGTAAAGCTTTCCTGCTTGCTCTGCAATGAGCTGTGCGTTTTGATTCTGGTACTCGTATTGCCAAATGTTATTAATGGTTCTAAGTGCCACAAGCAAATTTGTGGGGCTAACTAACATAATATTATGATTAAGCGCGAGTGAAACAAGATCAGGCTCTTCTTCGATGGCTAACAAGAACGCAGGTTCGATAGGAATGAACAGTAACACATAATCCAGCGCGCGAAGCCCTTTAAGGGACTGATATTCTTTGGCACCTAACCCTTTAATATGCCCTTTTATCGAGGCGACGTGTGCACTTAGATACTGTTTGCGGCTAGTATCATCATCACAGTTAAAGTATTGCTCATAGGCCGCTAAACTTACTTTAGAATCGATAATCACGTCTTTGTCGTTAGGTAGGTGCACGACTACATCAGGTTGCAATCGCCTACCCTGTTCAGATTGTGCCGACACTTGGGTTTCAAATTCATGGCCTTCTCGAAGCCCAGATTCTTTGAGTATGCGCTCTAGAATAACTTCGCCCCAATTGCCTTGTTTTTTGTTATCGCCTTTAAGGGCATTGGTTAACGCTGATGCCTCTTCGGTTATGCGCTGGTTTAACGCTTTTAGACTTAAAATTTCCGTTTTTAGCGACGCGCGTTCTTGCCCCTCACGAATATGTTGCTCGGAAATTTGTTGCTTAAACCCATCTAATTGTGATTTGAACGGAGCCAATACCGCTTCAATATTATGCTTACTTTGACTTTGATAGGTTGCACTTTTCTCATCAAAGATTTTGTTTGCTAAGTTTTCAAACTGGATTTGTAAGCGTTGTTCCGACGAATGCATTAACGCAAGCTTTTCTTCATGATTCTGCATAAGCGCATCAAGCCTAGCCTTTTGCGCCTCGTGTTGCGCCTGCAACTTACTGTACTCTTTTTGCAGCACGCCTGATGCTTCACTAAGTTGGTGTTTCTCAGCTAAAACCTGCTCATACTGACGTGACTTTTCAACCAGCATGCCCATACGTTCTTGGGTTTCATTGTAGCTCTGCTGCTGCGCGAGTAACGCATCACTTTTCTCTGCCACTTGTAAGCGAGCCTGACTCAACGTCCTGCGGGTCGCTAATAGCAAGATAAGAAAAATTAACGCCAGTAGTAAAAGGCCAGCATTCAAATATTGGGGGGGCAAATCAGATAAGGAATACATATTAAATACACGCACTGTTAATTTATACAGCACTATAAACAAAAACAGGTGCCATTGGCACCTGTTTTAATCACAAAGGCATGATTACTTAGATAATGCGTTATCTAAATCTTCAATTTTTGCTTTCCAAATAGCCGGTCCAGTTTCGTGGGCGTTAGCACCCGTGCTGTCTACCGCTACAGTAACTGGCATGTCTTCAACGTCAAATTCGTAAATGGCTTCCATCCCTAAATCTTCAAACGCCACTACACGTGACTTCTTGATAGCTTTAGAAACCAAATACGCCGCACCACCTACAGCCATTAAATAAACTGACTGATGCTTCGCAATAGATTTCACCGTTGCAGGGCCACGCTCTGCTTTACCTATCATACCGATAAGGCCTGTTTTCTCTAACATCATGTCAGTGAATTTATCCATACGGGTGGCAGTAGTTGGACCGGCTGGGCCTACTACTTCATCGCCAACCGCATCAACAGGGCCTACGTAATAAATAAAGCGGTTGGTTAGATCTACGCCTTCGGGCAAACCTTCACCGTTATCTAGCATGGTTTGAATACGCTTGTGCGCCGCATCACGGCCAGTCAACATTTTTCCAGAAAGTAGTACAGTTTCACCCACTTTCCAGTCTTGAATGTCTTCTTTGGTCACATCATTAAGGTTAACGCGACGGGTGTTTTCACCCACTTCCCACGTTACCTCTGGCCAATCTTCTAATTTAGGCGGCGTAAGTTCAGCAGGACCTGAGCCATCTAAATGAAAATGTGCATGCCGGGTTGCTGCACAGTTAGGGATCATCGCCACAGGCTTAGACGCCGCATGGGTAGGCAAAGACATAATTTTAACGTCTACTACGGTCGTTAAGCCACCTAGGCCCTGAGCACCAATACCCAATTGATTCACGCGTTCGAAAATTTCAACACGTAGCTTTTCATCTGTGGTTTCTGGGCCACGAGCAATCAGCTCTTGAATATCAACCGGATCCATTAAGCTTTCTTTAGCGAGTACAGCCGCTTTTTCTGCTGTACCACCAATGCCTATGCCTAACATTCCAGGTGGACACCAGCCAGCGCCCATGGTTGGCAACGTTTTCACTACCCAGTCAGCAATATTATCGCTAGGGTTTAACATTACCATTTTAGATTTGTTTTCTGAGCCACCACCTTTTGCCGCAATCATCACCTCAACTTTTTCACCTGGCACCATATCAATGTGAACAACTGACGGTGTGTTGTCTTTGGTGTTGATTCGTGCGCCCGCGGGGTCGGCAACGATAGAAGCGCGTAATGGATTATCTGGGTTTAGATAAGCACGGCGTGTACCTTCATCAACCATCTGTTGAACAGTCATGTCGGTTTTATCCCATGTCACACCCATACCTACTTTAACAAAGCAGGTAACAATACCGGTGTCTTGACATAAAGGACGCTTGCCTTCAGCTGACATTCTAGAGTTGATAAGGATTTGTGCCATCGCATCTTTAGCTGCTTGGCTTTCTTCTCTGTTATACGCTGCTTCTACGGCTTTAACGTAGTCGAGCGGGTGATAGTAAGAGATAAACTGTAGGGAATCTTCAATGCTATCAATGAAGTCCTGTTGGCGGATAACGGTCATGACATCCTCTTTTTTTATTTTGCTTTCGTGGTCTTAGCCTGCTAAAAAAGCGTATACTAGCGCATCTGTTAGCACCGTACCATGTAAAATATGGGTGAGGCTTTGCGATAAAACAAACTTGTACTGTTAAATTTAACACTCTTGACCAACGTTATCTGTTTGATGTCGTGCTAATACTGTTAAATTAACCATTCAAAGCCAATTTAACGCTGCTTTATTGCCAACAATATTCTTCTTAACCTGATGTATAGAGTTAGTTTTTCATGCCCGTAACATCGCTAGTTACCATTACGCCAATCAGTATATCCCCTTCCCTTATAGATATTTTTGAGCAGGTTGCTCATAAGGCCGGTGCCATTTTGCTTGATACCTGTGGCTCCACTAAAAGTAATGGACGCTACAATGTTATGGTGTGGGAACCCAGTGCGACCGTAACGGCCAAGCATGGCGAAACAGCGCTCGTGCAGTTAGCGGGCGATGACGCATTCACAACCGACCTTCTGCCTTTTGAAGCCGTTACGCACTATCTTCATGGTTCGGTGGCTAACCTTGAGGTAGATGTGGCTAGCGAATCGTTAGCCAAACAACTTCCTTTTATTGTAGGCGTAGCAGGTTTTGCAGGATACGATACAGGGCGTTATTACGAGAAACTTCCAGCAAATGCGGCGCAAACCTATACCACCCCCGATTTTTCCGTAGGACTTTATCTATCTTCATTGATTGAGGATACGGTAACAGGCACCTTATACTTTTGCTCGGCGAAAGGTGAGGTCACACCACCTGACTTTGTCTTTCAACCTAATTTTGCTGCTGATGTTAAAGAGAGTGCTGATGCTGTCTATTTATGCGATGAAAACGAGCATAAAGGCCGTGTCTCTTTAGCCTCCAACAATGATGAGAAAACGCAAGGTGATGATATCGCCAAAATGCCGTTTTCATTAACCAGTGATTGGGGATCTAACCTAACAAAAGAAGCCTATATTGGCTGTATTGAACGAATTCATGACTATTTAAAAGCGGGCGATTGTTATCAAGTGAACATGGCTCAGCGGTTCTCAGCCACATACACTGGCGATTGCTGGCAAGCCTATCGCGCCTTACGTGAAAGTAACCAAGCGCCCTTTTCTGCATTCATTCAATTAAAAAACAGCACTATTTTGAGTATATCTCCCGAACGCTTTATAAGTGTAAAGCAGGGCGTGGTGGAAACTAAACCCATTAAAGGTACTCGGCCACGGTTTAGTGATAAAGCTAAAGATGCACAAAGTGCCCAGTCTTTGCTAACTGCATCGAAAGATCGTGCGGAAAACCTTATGATTGTTGATTTACTGCGAAATGATCTTTCAAAACACTGTAAGCCTCATTCAGTGAAAGTGCCTGAGTTATTTGCACTAGAGAGCTATGAAGCCGTGCATCATTTGGTAAGTACCGTTGTTGGTGAACTTAGCGACGACGCTACCCCATTAGATTTGCTCGCCTCCTCATTTCCTGGTGGTTCTATTACAGGCGCACCTAAAATAAGGGCGATGGAGATTATCGACGAACTGGAAGTGCATAGACGTAATATCTATTGTGGCAGCATTTTTTATATGGGCTTTCGTGAAGATATGGATTCAAGTATTTGTATTCGAACGCTGCTTGCCGAGAATAACCAGCTGCATTGCTGGGCTGGTGGTGGTATTGTTTTAGATTCAGTGGCTAATGACGAGTACAAAGAAACCTTGGATAAAGTGTCTAAAATTCTGCCCGTGCTAACCTCTCACTTTGGAGTGGGCCGTGAACAGAGCTGATTTTCTCCGCCAATTTCATCATTTGCGCCAAACGCACAGAGAGCCTGATTTTCCACTAAAGTCTAGAGGCAGACCAGCGGCGGTATTAATTCCGCTTATGGACTATGGACATGAACTAACGGTGTTACTTACAGAGCGTGCACATCATTTACGCCATCATCCAGGGCAAATTAGTTTCCCTGGTGGCGCGGTGGATGAAGTCGATAATAGCGTTTTCGATGCCGCCCTTCGTGAAGCCCACGAAGAAATAGGCATGCCTTCTGAAAACGTTGAGATTATAGGTGTCTTGCCCAATTACAGGACAGTAAGCGGTTATCAGATAGCCCCGGTTGTGGGTTTTGTGGAGCCTAGTTTTACGCCTGTTATCGACCCTAACGAAGTAGAAAGTGCTTTTGAAGTTCCGTTAGCCCATGTACTGAACCGCAAAAATCATCTTATCCATACCGCTCGCAAAGGTAAGCGTTCATCGCCTATCTACTTTATTCCGTGGAACGAACACATGATTTGGGGCGCTACGGCTGCCATTTTGCGAAACCTGTCTCACCATATTCACCCATAAGCTTGCTTACACTTAAGCTGGCCTGCCTTTGCGAGCTGCCACTTGCTTGCCGTTAAATATTTCTTTACACCACATTAGCAATTCTAATCAATTGATTAGCTTTTCTGTATTGTAGTTAAGCCCGTCTACATGCATGATCTGTTTATTCGAAAATTAGAACGGTGTAGATTTTATGATTAGTGTTTTTGATATGTTTAGCGTGGGTATTGGCCCTTCAAGCTCGCATACCGTTGGCCCCATGCGGGCGGGTGCTGAATTTGCTAAAACACTTGCAACAGACACCGCGTTATTTTCAAAAATCACCACGGTTAGAGTGGAACTATTCGGTTCTTTGGGTCAAACCGGTATTGGCCACGGAACAGGTAAAGCTGTGATCCTTGGGTTATCTGGGGAAATGCCTGAAAGCATTGACGTGAATAAAATAGAGCCTCTACTAGAAGATGTGCGAAGCCAAGAGTCTTTGTATCTAAATGGTGAGAAGCCCATTTTATTTCCAAATAAAAACGCGATTGTCTTTCACCGCCGCAAAACGCTTCCTAAGCATGCAAATGCACTTACCTTTTACGTATACGAAAACGACACTTTACTGTGCGAACAAACGTACTACAGCATTGGTGGCGGCTTCATAGTAAAAGAAGAAGATTTCGATGCCACTAAGGCACACGCTGGAGCCGTTCAAGCGACTGTGCCTTTCCCTTTTAAGTCTGGCGCCGCGTTGTTAGAACAATGCAAGAATAACGGGTTAAGTATTAGCGCCCTTATGCTTAAAAATGAAACCACGTTTCAACCTGCTCACGCCGTAAAACAAAAGCTGTTTGAAATATGGTTAGTGATGAAAGCCTGTGTTCAACGTGGCATCGACAGTGAAGGCATATTGCCAGGTGGTCTCAAAGTGGTGCGCCGTGCACCTGCGCTTTATCGTCGCCTGCAAACGGAGCATACCACCGACCCCATGCAAACCATGGACTGGGTGAACTTATTTGCCTTAGCCGTAAATGAAGAAAATGCCGCAGGGGGAAGAGTGGTTACTGCACCTACCAATGGCGCGGCGGGTATTATTCCAGCGGTTTTACATTATGTAGACAAATTTATTCGTCCAGTGGATGAAGAGGTGGCAAGCCGCTTCTTACTGACCGCAGGAGCGATTGGTATCTTGTACAAAGAAAATGCCTCAATTTCAGGTGCTGAAGTGGGCTGTCAGGGTGAAGTGGGTGTGGCATGTTCTATGGCTGCAGGTGCGCTGGCAGAGATTATGGGCGGTACTGTACCGGCAGTAGAAAATGCCGCTGAAATTGGTATGGAACATAACTTAGGGTTAACTTGCGACCCTGTAGGCGGCTTAGTACAGGTACCTTGTATTGAACGTAATGCAATGGGTGCAATTAAAGCGATAAACGCTTCTCGGTTAGCACTGAGAGGAAGCGGCGAGCACAAGGTATCATTAGATAAAGTCATTAAAACCATGCGTGATACCGGTAACGATATGAAAACCAAGTACAAAGAAACAGCCCGTGGCGGTCTGGCGGTTAATATTATCGAATGCTAGCCGTTAAATTAAATCACTAGACGTGATAAACCTGTAGAGACAAAAAAGGCGATTGGCGGTTTAGTAAGAACCCCGCAAATCGCCTTTTTTATGCCGTTACTTAAGTGCGTACTCAAACAGGCAATTCAAATGACCCGATTGTGAATTAAGCACTAAGCTAACCTGTTTAGATGAGCTTGACTCGTTAGCTTATTTAACGGGTAAGGTAACCCCTTTAAACATCTTTTCTACTTCGTCATTATTTTTTAGCATCATGGCTTTTTCAACTTTATCTTTCGTTAAGTGCGGAGCAAAGCGCTCGATAAAGTCGTACATATAGCTTCGTAAAAAAGACCCTTTTCTAAAGCCAATTTTGGTCGTGCTGTAATCGAACAAATGACTTGCATCAATTTTCACTAAATCGGAATCGAGTTCATCACTAACGGCCATGGAAGCAATAACCCCAATACCCACACCTAATCGAACATAAGTTTTAATAACATCGGCGTCGGTGGCGGTAAAGACAATTTTAGGCGTAAGACCCGCACGCTCAAACGCTTGATCGAGTTCTGAACGGCCGGTAAAACCAAATACATAGGTTACTAAGGGGTATTTGGCGATATCGCTAATATCAATAGAGCCCTTCTTCGACAAAGGGTGGTCTTTATTTACAATCACACTTCGATTCCAGTGATAACAAGGCAACATCACTAAATCATTGTATAAATGCAGAGCTTCAGTAGCGATAGCAAAGTCGGCTTCGCCCTTAGCGGCCAAATCACTGATTTGCGATGGCGTACCTTGGTGCATGTGTAAAGACACCTTCGGATACTTGCTCATAAAACCTTGGATTACATCCGGTAGCGCGTAACGTGCTTGGGTATGCGTAGTAGCAATATTTAGCTTACCTTGGTCTGGTAACGTATGCTCTCTAGCCACCGCTTTAATACTTTCTACTTTCGCCAGAATTTCGCGGGATATATTAATGACATCGTTTCCGGCATCTGTAACATGGGTAAGATGCTTACCGCTACGCCCAAAAATCTGTACACCCAACTCATCCTCTAGCATTCTCACCTGCTTACTAATGCCCGGCTGAGAGGTATATAAACTTTCTGCCGTGGCAGATACATTCAGATTATTGTTAAGTACTTCTACTATGTAACGTAGCTGTTGTAATTTCATGTAAAACATCGCTCCTTGTAACCAGTTGTGTACTATAACCTTATCGTTATAACCAAAACTACTAATAATTACGATAAGCTATTACAAAAGTGACAGATTAACCTAGAAAATAGTAGGTAATTTTGCGCTAAATAAGTAATACTGAAAATGGGCCATCTACTGAATAATTGTTTTCCTTTATCTTTACAGATGTTTTAATCGGTTCAACACCTTCTATTTTAAGGAAAATAACGGGTTTTATTCATATGAGCGAAAAAAAGCAACTTACCTCACCTATCGACTTTTCGTCGGTGCTAGCAGCTGCAGTGCACGATATGAAAAATTCGCTGTTTCTTCTTATTCAGTCAATTGAAAATCTGTCTAATGATTTAGCCCCTGAAAACAGTAAAGCACGAGAGCAAGTGGCTAATGTGCATTATGAAGCATCGCGGCTCAATACCAACCTAGTGCAAATTTTATCACTTTATCGTGCAGAATTAGAAAGTCTGCCGATAACAGTAGATGAATGTTTTGTCAGTGACTTAATAGACGATGTAGTTGGCTCTAATAATATTTACATTGATCAAAAAGAAATTGTGGTTAATGCAAATGTCGACCTTGATTTAAGTTGGTATTTAGATAGAGAGCTCATATACCTATTAATAAACGACGTGTTGGTGAATGCCCTTCGGTATGGCACCTCTCAAATTTGTATTTCAGCACAGGTTGAAGATGAATGCTTACATATTTGTGTGGAAGATGATGGCACTGGCTATCCGACGTCTATGCTTGAAAAGAGCCACGAAGACTTAGCCGATTTTCAGCTCAGTCAAGGCAGAACAGGATTAGGGCTTTTCTTTGCTAGACTCATTGCATCAGCTCACTCACAAGGCCAACTACAAGGTGAGATTTCTTTAAGTAATGGTGGTTCTCTTGGCGGAAGTGTATTTAAGGTAAAAATACCGTAACATTAACGCATAATAGTTTGGCAGTGAAAGCCAACATATAATTCGAATTAAGTAATAAACGGAAATACGCGCATGTACATGATAATAATAATTCTGATTGTTGTATTACTTATAGCGGCAATCTTTATAAATGCTATGCAACAACATCGCGCTAAGGCTGACTCGGAGCGTCGAGCAGATCTGGCTAAACAACGTGCTGTTATTGATGAAACAGAGAATGTTATTCTAGCGTGTTCGAACATGCCTATTTCAGGCCGCATGTTACAAATCTTGGATAATCGTGTGTTAGGCGCGCTTAAAACCGTCAACGAGCTTGGTGGTACGCCAGAAACAAAACAAAAACTTGCCAATGCAGAGCAAAAATCGGCTTCAATAAACCCTGATTCGGTCAGCGCTAACGAATTCGTTTTACCCGATAATGACAAACTTATTATTCAGTACATTCAGGCTGTTAAAAAGCTCCGCATTATACTTCGTTCAGAACACAGTAAAGGCAAAGTTGAAAGCAAAGTGTTTTTTGACGAAGACAAACAGTTAGAACGCTTACAAATTAAGGTTAATGTTGAAACGCTTATTAAACGCGGCAGAGCTGCACAGCAGTCGAATATGTTAGGTTCAGCTCGTCAGTATTACGAAAAAGCAAAAACCGCGCTAGAAAATCAAAATCATCAAGATGAATACACACAGTCTCGTTTGGCCACATTGCATGAATGGTTGTCAGAAATTCAAAACAACCTTAAAAGCGTTAACGCACAAGATAGAGCGAAGAAACAAGAAGAAGAGCGTGATGAATTGGATGAGTTATTTGCGCCTAAGAAGAAATGGTAACGCGTTAGTTCACATGCACTTGATACGTTACCTATGGTAGTGGTTTAACACTTCGCTCCACAGCGCTTGGCCAGCCACAGACATATCTCGTTTGGCATTTTTCACCATGCCTACCCTTTTTACCAAGGGGTCGTCTTTCATTTTAAGCACGGTTAGCCCGATGCTTTCCATCGAGTCAATACACAGCGATGGCATAATAGCGATGCCTAACCCCTGCTTAATTAGCTGACCAAGAGTACCCAACTGCCCAGTTTCGGCAACAATCACTGCTTCACCCACGGTACTTATCTTTTGCTGAGTCCACATTCTTACTGCTGACCCTCTATTCATCATTACCATAGGGTATTCGATACACGCTTCCCAGCTAACCGTTTTCGTTTTTGCTAATTCGTGCTTGGGGTTTACCACCACCACAAAACAATCGTCGAAAAGCGGCGTAAAAATAAGCCCTTCATTTTGCTGTGGTTCGAAGGTGAAGCCCATCTCAGCCCTTCCCTCTGATACTTCGTAAATCACGTTTTCCATGACCACATCTAAAATGCGCAGGTTAATATTAGGCGCAATTTGATGATACTTTTTAAGCAAATGAGGCAGATGTGACTCAGCAAAGGATGGCATAGCCGCAATGGTTAACCGCCCCTTGGCCATGGCGAAAAGGTTCTGAATATCGCCAAAGGTATCGTCCCAGTCCCGTAATATTCTAATGGCGTTAGGTAACAAGGCTTCGCCTTCTTTGGTTAACGCCACATGCCTGGTGCTACGACTAAACAACTTCCCTCCCAGCTGCTCTTCCATTTTCTTTATGGCAGAAGAAAGTGCCGGCTGAGTAAGATGAAGCTTAATAGCGGCCTCAGCAAACGTGCTTGAACGTGCTACGTGAATAAAAGCCTGCAAGTTTCTGTATGAAATATTCATTAAAATAATAACCTCGCCCTTGATTTGAAATACTGGCAAGGAAGGCCAATAAATTCAGTTACCCATGCCACGACCAATTAATAACTAAAGTTTATTAATTGAGTGATTAATTCAATTTTACATAACTGAAAACATTGTTGATACTTTTAATTAACATAAATTCAAAGCGATTAATTTAAGGGGAAGTACCATGTCTGGATTTGACAAAGTCGTCGCCACCTATCAAGAAGCCATGGATGGGCTAGCAGATGGTATGACGGTTATTGCTGGTGGTTTTGGCTTATGCGGCATACCAGAAGGACTCATCGCACAAATTAAAACTTTGGGCATAAAAGAGCTCACTGTAGTTTCTAATAACTGTGGCGTAGATGGTTTCGGGCTAGGGATCTTGCTGGAAGACAAACAGATTAAGAGAATGGTGTCTTCTTATGTGGGTGAAAACGCATTGTTTGAAAAACAATTACTAAATGGCGAGCTTGAAGTTGAACTTACGCCGCAAGGCACACTCGCCGAGAAGATGCGTGCAGGTGGTGCCGGCATTCCTGCTTTTTATACGGCTACTGGCTATGGCACGCCTGTAGGCGAAGGTAAGGAAGTGAAAACGTTTAATGGCCGACCTTATATTTTAGAAGAAGCTATTACTGGCGAATTTTCCATTGTGAAAGCGTGGAAAGCCGACCGATATGGAAATTGTATATATCGTCATACTGCACAGAACTTCAATCCTATGGCAGCCAGCGCTGGCACAATTACCGTCGTTGAAGCAGAAGAGATTGTTGAACCAGGTGAATTAAACCCTAGTGAAATTCATACTCCCGGCATTTATGTTAATCGAGTCATAAAAGGGGAATTTGAAAAACGCATAGAGCGTAAGGTTGTTTCTAAAACTGTACATAACACCACAGCAAAGGAGTCACAATAATGGCATTATCACGAGATCAAATAGCAATGCGTGTGGCTCAAGAATTCAAAGATGGTGATTATGTCAATTTAGGAATAGGTATTCCTACCTTAGCCGCCAGTTTTGTGCCTGAGGGCATTAGCGTGATGCTTCAATCTGAAAATGGTTTATTAGGTATGGGCCCCTACCCTCATGAAGATGAGCTAGACGCAGATATGATTAACGCAGGAAAAGAAACCGTTACCGCGATAACAGGTGCTTCAATTTTTAATTCTGCGGAAAGCTTTGCCATGATCCGTGGCGGCCACGTTGATTTTACTGTACTCGGCGCGTTTGAAGTAGACGTAAGCGGAAACATTGCGTCGTGGATGATCCCTGGAAAGCTTGTTAAAGGTATGGGCGGCGCTATGGACTTAGTGGCAGGTGCTAAAAATATTATTGTAACCATGACTCATACCGATAAACATGGCAACCCAAAACTACTCCGTGAATGTACCCTGCCGCTAACCGGTGTAAATTGCATAACCCGAATTATTACCGATCTTGCGGTATTAGAAGTGGTTGATGGTGCCTTTTTACTTAAAGAACGTGCCCCTGGAGTAACGGTTGAAGATATACAAGCAAAAACCGGCGGCAAGTTAGTTGTATCGGAAAATGTGACCGAAATGCGAGTATAACCGCATTTTCGCCAAGGTAAACGCATAGCAAGCTTTCATAATATCGGCCTTTAAGGGATAATACGCGATGATATTATTCATGAGGCCGAATCTTGCTAGTTACTGACTTACCCGTTCATCACAAAATCATTACCAAACTCGAAAGTAGAAACTTTACCGAGCTCACTGAAATTCAGGAAAAAAGCATGCTTCCTGCTATTCAGGGTAAAGATATTATTGCCTCATCTAAAACGGGATCGGGTAAGACACTCGCATTTTTAATTCCAGCCATTAATCGTTTGATGTCGCAAAAGGCGTTAAGTCGACAAGACCCACGCGCCCTTATTCTTGCACCTACTCGCGAATTAGCTAAGCAAGTTTTCATAGAAGCCAAAACCATGTGTACGGGATTGAACCTATCTTGCACTTTGGTTGTGGGCGGTGAAAACTACAACGACCAGGTAAAAGCCTTACGCCGTAACCCACATATTATTGTGGGTACTGCTGGCCGGGTGGCCGACCATTTGAAAGATAAAAGCATATTTTTAAATGGCCTAGAACTGCTTATTTTTGATGAAGCCGATCGCATGCTTGATTTAGGCTTTTCAGAACAGCTAAACATGATTAATGAATTTGCGAACCACCGTAAACGCCAAACGATGCTATTTTCAGCTACGCTAGATAGCATTGAGCTTAATTACATGACTGCGCGTTTAACAAAAGCTGCGGTGCGTGTATCGGTAGGTGATTCAACGGCGCACCATGGCGATATTCAACAACAGTGTTTCTTTGCCGATAATATCGAGCATAAAGACACCCTGCTTCATCATGAAATTTCAAACCGTACCTATAATCAAGCTATTGTATTTACCGCAACTCGTGAAGATACCGACCGTTTAACCACCATGTTAAACAAAGATAAGCTTGAAGCCATCGCCCTACGAGGCGACTTACCACAAAATCAACGTGCTGCTATTATGAGTGAGTTCGCCCGAGGACAACACTCTGTATTGGTGACTACCGATGTGGCATCACGAGGTTTAGATTTGTCTAAAGTTGGTTTGGTTATTAATTTTGATTTGCCAAAAAATGCCGATGAATACATTCACCGCATTGGTAGGACGGGACGTGCTGGACAAAAAGGTGAAGCGGCTTCATTTGTTGGCCCTCGCGATTGGAAGAGCTTTATAGCGCTGAAGGCACATTTACAATATGACCTGGAGTGCGAGGCACACGAAGCACTACCTGCTAAATTTAAAGGGATTAAAGCCCCTACGCCTAAACAAGATACGCAGAAAAATAAAGCCAGTAAGCAAGATGGCGCAGAAGCAGCTGTTGCTAAGAAAGTACGCCGCGTAGACACCATGGCAGGTACAGAAATTGGTATGGCGCCAGTGAAACGCAAGCCAAGAAAAGTAGAGCTTGAACCTGAAGACGATACCGAATTTGAATCTGGCATTAACGTAGATAACAGTGTTGATGATTTAGATAATAGCGATAAGACTAACTAGGTATAGTGGAAACCGGAAAATTTTCGGGTTCCAGATTTATATTATTGCAAAGGAGCCTAAGGGCTCCTTTTTACTTTCTGATTGTAGTTAACCCATCAATATTTATTAAATCGCTTGCGCAGCATTTGAGCAAAGTCACCTTATCCCCCTTGATAATTTTAATTCATGAGCAAAAACACCACTAAGATTTGTTGTTTTATTTTCTGGTGTTTACGGTTAATCTGACAATATGAATAAAATTATAAACCCCAGTTTTTTGGGGGAAACAGGCCGCATTGGGGTCTAGTAAATTGTTATGCGCCTTTGAAGGCTTTATGTACATTTTAGGAAGTGATAAAGAAGTCATCGATCTAGAACTGGGGATGCTTCAGGAAGTTTTACAATTCCTGGATTCAAAACTCATTAGCGTAGAATCCGAAATAGAGGCATCCAATGATCCCTTTTCAGATGGGATTTTGGACCGTTGAGAGTACTTTATCGGTTTAGGTCTTGTCAGTATTTTACAATATTTAAACGATACTCTGACGTTTCAAAACTTAATAAAAGCGAAGCGTTAGCTTTAGGTAAAAAACATGAATCTGGAGTTAGCTTCATATCTGCAATAAGTGCAGCCGCTAATTGGGGTTTTGCGCCCATCCTCTCGAAATCGGCACTAGTTTAACGGCTCGAACAAAACTGCTCTTAGTCTATCCCTGTATGTTCTCGGGTGTTTAAGTAATATAACCTGAACTCGGTTTAAGAAATTGAACTGCTCTATATCCAGAAAACCAATGTAGGTACCGATTATGAAGAGTTTATCGACGGCATGGCGGTGGTCTCTGTGCCAGTTGTCGACAGTCATGGACGGCTGTTCGCTTGCCTATTCTGCAATGTTCCCGTTATTCGTAAGAACCTCGATAAGTTGCTGCATTTTATCCCTGAATTACGTGCGGCGGCAGTTGATATTGGTAACCTGGCTGAAGAAGTGGATTAGAACAGGTTACTGACGGTTTATTTTTAAACATTCATCATGACTTAGAAGCGTTGCTTTTTGAGTACTCTTTTGGACTTTGTCCGGTCATTTTCCGAAAGGCGGTCCGAAAAGCTGATTCTGACTGATACCCTAATTGCTGAGCCAATGTGGTGACGGTTGTCTCAGTGGTTTCCAATGCTAATCGGGCCAGATGCATACGCCATGCACAAACATAATCCATCGGAGACTCCCCCATGACGTCTGTAAAGCGTTTGGAAAAAACCGATCGAGACATTCCCGTTGCCTGCCCCAGCGTCTCAACACTCCATTTATAGCCCGGTTCTCGGTGAATACAGGTTAAGGCTTTGGCGATTCTGGGATCAGAAAAACCCTTTAACCAGCCTTCTCTATCACTGCCATAAGTCACAGCAAAGGTTCTAATGGCATGAATTAGAAATAATTGTGCGGTTTGTGCAACAAGTGAACCAAAACCCGATTGCTCAGGGTGCGCCTCTTTGAATAGAAAGCTCACCATAAGGTTTTGCAAGGTGGTACCTGCGTTTTCAGCATTAATCCTCATTAACTCAGGCAAGGTATCTATCAGAGGACCATAACATTGATCAAACCAATGAAAGGCAAACGAAAAAATGCGGACCATACTGCCGCCACCGCCCCAACTAATATGTTGAGGATAGGCCAAGTTAAATGGAATATGCTGGCCTTTATCAAACAGCTCATTCGCGGTGATCCAACTTTGCGGAAACTCTTCTGAAGACGAGATATAGTAAGGCTTACCACGCATGCCTTTCGGTAAAATAAAGGTATCCCCCGCTCGAAAACATTGCGTTATCCGGTTTTGATCACTCAACCACAGTTCACCTTCCACCACAGTACAGCTGATGGGAACTTCATACTCTATTTTGATGGCCCATGGCGAGGTAAATTCAAAAAATACCACAGCAGAATCGGCAACCAACAAAGAGGACAAAACGTCATCAAGAAAATCTCGCTCTGAGTTGGTTTCAATTGGTATATAAGGCGCACGTGTTGGAAGTTTCATGGGCAAATTATGTCAGGTTTAAAAAAAAAGTCATCGCTAATCTAGTTAAATTAGTCGTTATTTTCTAATTGAGACACAAAAATCAGGACGATTTAGACCATATGAGAGATTTATTCGGCGGTATAGTCTCTAATCAATCCCTATAGTAACTCTCGTAATCTAATAATAATAAATGATGAGAAGATGCTAATGATTAATGACGCGTTTCCGCTTCCAAAATTTGTCACCTTTGAAAACGCCACCATAGCGAAAGAATTTTTAGGTGTTTCTACCGAGAATTCACTCAAGGTTCAAGGTATTGCTAGGCCAGAAGACGAACAACAAGTCCAACAACTTGTTCAGTGGGCCAATGAACACGAAGTGACGCTTGTCCCTTTGAGTTCACCATCAGGAAATCGTCGACACGGACTCGCCGGCTTAAAAGATGCGCCTTTTGTCGTGCTTGATATGTCGAGAATGTCTCGGGTAATTCATGCTGATAGCGAAGATGCCATTGCCATTATCGAACCTGGGGTTACCTTTCCTGAGTTCGATGCTCAGATACAAAAACATAACCTACGATCGATCAAACCTTTCCTCCCCAGAGCAAGTAAGTCAGTACTAGCCTGTTACCTAGAACGTGAACCGACAACCTTACCCAATGAGCACTGGGATTCAACCGATCCATTAGCAAGCCTAAGCCTCACTATGGGCAGTGGAGAAAGTTTTCGAACCGGTGGTGCCGCACTGTACGAAGACCTTGATGAAGCTTTAAAAAATGGTGCTCGTCAAATGATGGCTTCCGGTCCAATCGGCACAGATTACACCCGTGTTATGTTAGGTTCTCAAGGCACATTAGGCGTTACTTCTTGGGCCTCCATTTATTGTCAGCGAATCCCCAGCATTGAACAGGGGTTCCTTTACGGTGCCGAAGACGTCACCACGCTTATCTCCATTGTACGTCATCTGGCGCTGCATCAGCTTGGCGCTCAGTATTTTATGCTTAGCCAAGTTCAGCTCGTCGCAGCATTAGCCAAGGGCAGCGCCCATTTTGCGGAGTTACACCAACTCTTTGGCAAAGATGCGATGCCCGCTTGGTACCTCTATGTCAACATTGCTTCACGTGACGTGTTACCCGAAGAAAGCATGCAGTGGCAGTTAGCAGACCTCTCTTCCTTAGTCGATACCTTGCCGGTAACCACCATATCGCAACAGTATCCCAACTACCTTGCTGAGCTGGAAGCTCGCCTAAGTACACCCTCTAAAGAATTTTATAAAGACGTGCCTTTTGGCACCCATACCGAGGTGTTCTGCATTACCCAAATGAGCAAGGTCGCCAACCTTGTATACCTTGCTCAAAACCTACTGGCGGACCTATCGGATGTCCAAGTGGGCTTCTATTTACAGCCGATGATTCAAGGCACGAATTGTCACCTCGACATTTCCCTATTCCATACAGATGAGCAAACAACACAACTGGCTGACATCGAAATGCAATTGGTAAAAGTATTAGCAGATAACGGAGGTTTCTTCAGCCGACCTTATGGCAATTGGTCCGAGGATGCGTTTGCTCGCAATGAAACCATTGTGCCTCACCTTCGCAGGGTAAAAGACATTTTTGACCCTGCTGGAATTTTAAGCCCTGGGAAACTGTGTTACTGAGTTTTTCGAGACCTATCTAATAACAATAACCTGGTAGAAAAATTATGTCCTTAGAAGATCGAATTCATAATATTGAGCAGTGTAACCGCTGCTCTCAGTGCAAATTTGTGCACATGCCTAAAAGTCAGGAATTTTCGAGTATTTGTCCCAGCAAATATCAGAGCCGCTTTCATGCCTCCTCGGCGGGAGGGCAAGTTATTTCAGCCTATGGCTATCACCACAAACTGATTGAAGCATCACCAAAGATGATCGACAGCGTTTTTGCATGCAGCATGTGTGGTGCCTGTGAAACCATGTGTAAAAGCCATATGGGTGACAATGTTGAACCCTTTGATACCATTTTAGAATTCCGTGCGCAGTTGGCTGAAGATGGCAAGGTTCCCGAAACCTTGAGCAACATGGTCAAACACCTAGAACAAGAAGGCGCACCTCATGGCAAACGTGATGAGCGTAGTCGCTGGGCGGAAGGGTTAGACATCAAAGATGCCCGTAAAGAAACCGTCGACGTACTCCTGCATATCGGCAGTGGCCAAGCTTATAGCGAAAAACAATGGGATAACCTTCGTTTTATCGTCAAATTGTTAAAAAGCGCAAAAGTCGACTTTGGTATTGCATATGATTCAGAAAGTGACAGTGGGGGTTTAGCGTACGAAATTGGCTACCGCTCTGTTGCCGACAAACTGGCTCAAGAATGGGCGGATTTAGTTCAAAAAAGTCAGGCAAAAACCCTGCTTGCCATCAGTGCTGAAGCCTATTCCGCATTTAAGAATGTCTACCCTCGTTTAAACAAAACACTCTCCTCAGTACGGGTTCTGCATACTACCGAGTATTTCGAAGAATTGCTTCAACAGGGCAAGTTATCACTGGGCATGAAAAACACCGGCAAGGTTGCCTACCATGATTCTTGTCGTCTTGGACGACGCAGTGAAGAGTACACACCTTGGAACGGCGAATACATTCGAGTTCTGAACACCATGGCGGTGACCGACACGCCTCGTAAAGTCAATTACGGTAACGATGGTAACTATGACGCGCCTCGCCAGTTGCTATCAAGAGTCGACGGATTAGACATGGTCGAGCTAGAACGCACTCGACAATATTCTTTTTGCTGCGGTGGCTGCACAGGTGTCAAAGAAACCTACCCAGAGATGGCCGACGGCGCAGCTCAAGAACTTTTACGCGAAGCTGAATCCGTGGGGGCTGAGGTATTAGTCAGTGGTTCTTCGTGCTGTCAAGCAAACATGGCGGCGGCGGCAAAACGCAGCAACTCCTCCGTCAAGGTCGCCTATCTTTTTGACTTGCTAGCTGACTCAATTCAGGAGGGCGCGTAATGAGTAATTTACCTCCACACATATTAAAAGCCTTTGAAGCCGTCGTTGGTGCAGACAATGTGTCTGACGAAGATTTTGTTGTTAACTGTCACGACTGGATGGGCTTAGGCGCAGACCCTTCTACCCGTACTTTATTAGGTAAAGCACCGGCCGCAGTGGTGATGCCGGGATCAACTGAAGAAGTGGCGGGGGTCGTCAAGGTATGTAATCAATATAAATTGAAGTTTAAAGCGCACAGTACAGGATACGGTAACTATTCTGGTGTCGGCACTAAGGGCTCCATTTCCATCGATTTATGCCGTATGAAAGGCCTAGAAATTGACCCAGAAAGTCGTATGGCGATCATCCAACCCTATACCACGGCAGGTGAATTGGTCTCTGAAGCCCATAAGCATCAATTAATGTGCCACATCATTGGTGCTGGCCCAATCCATTCCCCGCTCGCCTCTGCCACCTCATTTGTGGGGGTTGGGGTCGCAGGTAATCATACCAGTATCAACTCACGCAACATGTTGTCCTTAGAATGGGTCACACCAGAAGGTGAAATCGTACGTATTGGTAGTAGCGGTTCGGACGCAGGCTGGTTTACCGGAGAAGGCCCTGGGCCTGGATTCCGCGGCATGATACGTGGTCTTTATGGGGCCGCAGGTGGCTTAGGTGTGTTTACCAAAATAGGCATCAAACTTTATCCTTGGGCAGGTCCTAAAACCCTTGAATGGAGTGGTCCACATCCATACAGAGGCACACCACCGCCAGAAAATTTCGCCACCTACCAGCTGGATTGGGATAACTGGGAAGACGCAACGAAAGCCACCCAGATGATGAAAAACAGCAAGGCGGTAGCCTTCATCAATCGCATGCCACCCGCTGCCGTAGGACACTGTCTCACGGCGACCAATCGTGAGTATTATGATTTACAACGCACCGGCAAATTACCGGACATTGCCACGAAAGCCAATGCGATCGGCTGGTCTGTCACCACCATGGCATGGACTAAGGCGCAGTTTGACTGGAACGAAGCGGTACTGAATAAAATCCTCGCCGAAACCAATGGCCGTAAAATGGACATTTCCGAGCGCGAGCGAGATATCCTCACGGCAGCCGTACTGACCTCTCATTACGTCGCCCGTTTCAACCGTATGGGTGACTGCGCGGGAGTCAGTATGGGCGTTCTCGATTCCATCAATCTAATTCCAGAAGTTGTCAAACGAACCAACGACGATATTGGTGATAAAGAAACCAAAGCCGGTGGCAAGATGATGGAAGTCGACACCGAACAAAACTGGATGTGGTTATCAGAAGGCCGACACTTCTGGACAGAAAATAACCCTGCCAGTACCCGTAGTTTTGTGAAAAACATTGTCGCTTGTGTGGACTTTATCCTCAGTAGCTTTATTAGCAATGAGAAAAAACCACTGGGTGCCGCGCTCTTTGTTCATGGTGAAGCGAGTGATTTATTTGGCCCCAAACTTGGCCACCCCAATAAATGGATGCGCAAGGTAAAAAATACTTGGGATCCAAACAATCTCTCAGATTCAAAGCACTTTATTCAACCCGAAGCGGCAAAAGAGTCAAAAGCTTGGCCAATTGCTAAAAAGATATTTTTCCACCCTTGGGGCAAGCCTATCTTTCGGAAGATCCTGACCAAAGAGTTTGGTAAAGACGCTCCCAAGTAAAAAGCTACTGCGTTGCTGATCTCAAAATATAACCAATAAAAAGAAATTTAGAGGTGATTACAATGATAAAAAATTTAAGCGACGTCATCACCCTGTCGGCAGAAAAATTCGGTGATAAAACAGCCTTAATCTACAACCAGCAGTCTTTCACTTACCGTGAAATAAATCGTCTGGCCAACCGATTAGCCAGTGCACTTAAGAAAAAAAGCATTGGCCCTGGCGATAAAGTCACCCTTTACGGTGAAAACTCATGGCAATGGCTGGTCAGCTATTATGGCATTTTGAAAACCGGGGCTGTGGTCAACCCTGTTAACGTCATGTTAACCCCTAATGAAGTCGAATTTGTCGTCCAAGATTGTGATGCAAAAGTCATCATTGCCTCTCAATCTAAAGGCACGCCTCTTGTAGGAATTCAGCAAAAAACGGGGGTTGAATCCCTTATTTTGTATGGTGAGGATATCCCTGAAGGCGCGGAATCTTATGATCACTTTTTAGAACAAGGTCGTGATGACTTTACCAGCTTTGAAGTTAACACCAATAGCCTTTCGACAATTTGCTATACCTCCGGCACTACTGGCAATCCGAAAGGCGCCATGTTGTCCCATCGTTCGGTGATCAGCAACTTCTTGATGACGGCACAAATGCACGGTCGCTCAGAGAAAGACACGGTTGTTTCAGCCTTACCCTGTCCGCATGTTTACGGCAACATTGTCTTCAACAGTACCTTTTACAAAGGTGGCACCTTAGTTATGCATAGTCTGTTTAATGTGGAGGAGGTATTTACATCAATCAACCAATATCAAGCCACCATGTTTGAAGGAGTACCGACCATGTACCTATATATGCTGGATCACCCCAGCTTATCCAGTGTGGATTTTTCTCATATGCGGATCTGTACGGTAGGCGGACAAACCATGCCAACCAGCAAGATGGAAGCCGTTGAGGAAGCCATCGCCTGCCCACTCATCGAACTTTGGGGAATGACTGAAATCGGTGGGCTTGGCGCGACCTTCGCTCACGATGGCGAATACAAACATGGCTCTATCGGCGTGGCATTACCCTATACCGGAGCAAAAATTGTCGATGTCGACAACGCAGAAGTAGAGGTGGCACGTGGAGACGTCGGCGAACTAATGATCTCCGGTCCTTTGGTTATGCAAGGCTATTATGGCAATCCTCAAGCGACCCAAGAAGCCATCACTGCCGATGGCTGGCTGCATACCGGTGATCTAGCCAAAATGGACAAGGACAACTGCATTTTTGTCGTCGATAGAAAGAAAGACTTAATTATTACCGCAGGGTTCAACATCTACCCCGCCGAATTAGAACGGGTGATCGCCAATCACCCAGATGTCGCCATGGTGGCAGTGGGGCCTATTGCAGATGAAGCCAAAGGTGAACTCGCAAAAGCCTATATTGTTGCGAAACAAAATACCCCCCCCGACATCGACCAGATTATCGCTTATTGTCGTGAACATTTGGCCGCCTATAAGGTGCCTCGTGACATTCAATTTGTCGATGATTTACCCAAAACCTCCAGCGGTAAAGTGATGCGCCGCAAACTCCATACCTTAGATAAATAACAATAAAAACTGTCATTCAGTTAGGAGCGATACTCATGTTCGATGCACATAATCACTATCAAATGGTCATTAATGGCAAGCTCATTGCCACAGAAAAAAGCTTACCAGTGTATAACCCAGCAACCAAAGCAATCATTGCACAGGTGCCAGACTGTCCAAAAGAGTGCCTTGATACGGCGGTATACAGCGCTAAAATCGCCTTCAAAACTTGGTCAAAAACCAGTTTTGATCAGCGTAAGGCTGTACTTACTAAGCTTGCCGACGCATTAGAAGACAATGCCGAAGACTTCATGGCTCTATTAACTCGTGAACAAGGTAAACCTCGCTCCGGTACAGAATGGGAAGTATTTGGCTCGGTTGCTTGGTTACGTGCCATTGCCGAACAAAAACTGGAAGACGAAGTCGTTGATGAAAATGACGAACGCTCTGTTATCACTCGCTACACGCCACTGGGTGTGGTCGGCGCAATCGTGCCTTGGAACTTCCCTATTTTGCTATCGGTATGGAAAATCGCGCCCGCATTAATGGCTGGCTGCACTGTAGTCGTCAAACCCTCGCCCTATACGCCATTGTGTAATCTTAAATTTGCCGAAATGGCAAAAGACATTGTGCCACCAGGTGTGCTCAATTGTGTCAGTGGTGGCAATGAACAAGGTCAATGGCTAACAGAGCACCAAGACATCGCTAAGATTGCTTTTACCGGCTCAACGGCTACAGGTCGTAAGGTAATGAGTGCCTGCTCTGAAACCGTGAAACGGGTCACATTAGAACTGGGTGGCAATGATCCGGCCATCGTTCTGCCAGATGTCGATCCGAAAGAAGTTGCTCCAAAACTTTTCTGGGCTGCTTTTCAAAATAATGCACAATTTTGTAACGCCACCAAACGACTCTACATTCATGATGCTGTCTACGACCAAGTACGAGACGCCTTGGTGGATTATATTAACCATGAAGTCATTGTTGGCGATGGTGCCAAGGCCGATACCACACTCGGTCCGATTCAAAACAGCATGCAGTTTGAAAAGGTTAAAATGTACTTTCAAGACTGCATAGATCAAGGCCAAAAATTTGCAGTAGGCGGAGACATTGACGATAACGCCGACGGCTGGTTTGTGCCTGTGACACTGGTTGATAATCCATCAGACGATTCTCGTATTGTCACCGAAGAGCCGTTCGGTCCTATTCTGCCATTACTTCGCTGGTCCAATGAAGAAGACGTTATTGCCCGTGCTAATGACACGATTTATGGCCTAGGTGCCAGTATTTGGGGTAATGACGCCGCCGCAACCCAACGCATCGCGGAGCAAATCGAAGCCGGAACCGTATGGATTAATGAAGTGCATCAATACTCTCCGGTACAAGCTTTCGGGGGCCATAAACAATCCGGTCTTGGCTGTGAAAACTCGCTGCATGGCTTGATGGAATACACTAACTGGCAAACCATTACTCGTAATAAACAGGCTTAATACACGGTTTTTAAGAGGATCAAATAACTTATGAAGAGCACTGTTTGATCCTGTTCACCCATCTTATGGTCGTTAAAGGTTTACAACACATACTTAGTATTTGATTACTTAGTATTAAATAATTTTTAGGAAACATTTATGAGTTATATCAAAAAAAAAATCCCCAACAGCATTTTGATCTTTGGCGCGGGAAATCATATTGGCAAACCGATGGCCAAATTTATTGAGAAGAACGCGCCTCAAATTAAACTGCGCTTGGTTTCCAGCCGAGAAGAAGGCATTGAACCACTGCGTCAAGAATTCCCTAACGCTGAAATCGTACAAGCAAACTACCTCGACTTGCCTTCCATGGAGGCTGCCGTGGATGGCATGGAAGGGATTTATATGTCAGTCCCCAATCACCTGCCTTTCTTACCCGTTACAAACAACTTTGTCGCAGCGGTTAAAAAGAGCGGCACAGCCATTCACATTGTCCGTCAGGTGGCCATGGTACCAGGTTACAACTACCGCCTAATGCCAGAAGCGATGAAGAAAATGATGGGCGACGAATACCCTGATTTGGTCACCAAACGAATTTACGAAGAAAATGATTTACCGACGACCTTTTTGAACTTTGGTGCCAGTTTTATGGATAACTTTACCACTCGTGCAGGTAGAGCCATTAAAGAAGACAAGCTGTTGATTTGGCCACCAAGAAAAGTCCCTTACATAGATGCCAACGAGATCGCGGAAGTGGCGGCACAACTATTGCTGTCCGATAACCAAGGTCACATTGGTCAATTGCACACGTTAAACAATGGCCAAGACAACCTACGTGGTCACGAAGTCGCTGACATCATGTCAGACGTTCTAGGCACCAACATCGACTATGTCGGAAACAAAGAAGAGTTTGTTAAAGAATACACTCGTATCTTTGGCCCAGCCGCGCCGATGATTTGGGGATTTTTTGAGTTTGAAGCCACTTATGAAGAAGGTTGGGTACTGAGTGATTTTGTTGAAAGAATGATTGGCCGTAAGCCCAAATCACTCCGCACTTGGCTTGCAGAAAATCGTGATGCGTTAATGAGCTAACCTTTACAATTTAACACACTGACCTTGCCCCCAAAGCAAGGTTGGTTGATGAATTGATCATTCGATAAAGCTGAATGATCAATTCGATTTAAAGGGTTTTTCTGCAAAACCAAGGGTGCTCTATATTGATTGACATTGTTCTGAACAATAAAAATAAAACTTACTCGGTAGGAAGAACACGTGAAAAAAATCCCTATTTTCCTCTTAAAGATCGGCTTAATTTTTTCAGCTGTTATCTCTGTCAAGGCATCGACCAATATGTTTGATCAATCTGCGATTAAATCGATTTCAAATTAGACAAGCTAGTCGACTGTTAAGTTGTTTTTTCTGCCTAACCCTATCTATCTAAAATGAGAACCTATCAAGATGAAACTTGCGACATTCAATAATAATACTGCAGACGGTCAATTGGTCGTTATCTCCAACGATGGTGCACGTTTCGCGCCAGCAGGCACTAGTATGCAAGCCGCATTAGAAAATTGGGCGAGCTTTGAAGCATCATTAGAAGCCATTTCAACCGCACTGAATAACGGCACACTTGCAGGGCAAACCGTTCAAACCACAGAACTCTGTGCCCCACTCCCTCGTGCATGGCAATGGCTGGATGGCTCAGTATATAAAAGCCATGCCGACCTGATGGGCGCCGTTACGGGGATGGAAGTCAAAACACTCGAAGGCCGGCCATTAATGTACCAAGGATTGTCCGATACCTTTCTCAGTGCGACAGCGGATGTGCCGATGGCCAGCGAAGCCGATGGCATCGATTTTGAAGGCGAATTTGGCATCATTGTCGATGAGGTTCCAATGGGGGTTACCCCAGAACAAGCACGTCAACATATCAAATTAATCGTGCAAATAAACGACTGGTCATTACGGGCGTATTCCGGCCCTGAAATAAGCACAGGCTTTGGTTGGATTCACGCAAAGCCACCTTGTTCAGTAGCCCCCTTTGCCGTGACGCCTGAAGAACTTGGCGAGCACTGGGAAAATTGCCAAGTGCAACTTCGTCTTAATGTCGAGTGGAATGGCAAAAAATTTGGTCACGCGCACGGCGGTCACATGCAATACGGCTTTGATGAGCTGGTTGCCCACGCCGCTAGAACGCGCAGTTTGGTTGCTGGCACCGTCATTGGATCAGGAACCGTTTCCAATGACGAGTACCGAGAGGTGGGGTCATCATGCATTGCTGAACGCCGTGGCATTGAACTGCTTGATCAGGGCGAAGCAAAAACCGGCTTTATGCATTATGGCGATACGGTTCGCATGGAAGCAAGAACACCAGCCGACCAAGTTGTGTTTGGTGCCATTGAGCAAAAAGTGACGCAGCCTGGGAGCTAACGATGACAGTCTATAAACCCTTTCAACGTGTTGTCACCGGACATGATAAAAGCGGTCATGCCATTATCCGTTCAAATGAGAATATTGTTCCAACAGAAATGCCCGGTGCAGATGGCGCTGGCTTTGCGACAATTTGGTCCGCCCCTGAGCTCCCCGTGGATAACAACGATGAAACGGATGGCCGTGACCGCAACGCTGGCATTACGCTCCCTGGGGGCTCTGTGATACGCATGGTTGATACACCTCCAGGCTCGGAATCCCCTATGCACCGCACCAACTCCATTGATTACGGCATCGTGTTAGAAGGCGAAATCGAGCTTGAACTCGATAAAGGCGTCAAAACCATAGTCTCAACCGGAGGCGTTATTGTGCAGCGCGGAACCATACACGCATGGCGAAACGTCAGCGACACGCTGTGCCGTATTGTCTTTGTATTAACTGAAGCCAAGCCCTATTTGGTCAATGGCGTACCACTGGACGACCTTAAACCTGAGGATATGGACGGCTTTCATTGATGTAACTGAGTTTATATGGCGCCATTCGCTTAAACACCGATTCCTGTGAGTTCGATCACTTACGAATGCGGTATTCATATTATAAAAACGTTTTAAAGCACTGGAGAATACAGATGACAGTTTTAGTAACAGGCGCGGGCGGCTTCATTGGCTCCGGCGTTGTAGAAGCACTGTTAAAGGCTGGCAAGTCTGTCGTGGCGACAGATCGTGAATTAACGGCACTAACACAACATCAAGCCTTAACCCTTAAACAAGGTGACCTAGCCGATGCCAGTTTCCGTGCGTCACTATTTGATCAAACCATAGAATCAGTGGTTCACCTTGCAACCATTCCAGGCGGTGGCGCAGAAAGTGCTCCCGAGTTATCTTTCAAAATTAATGTAGAAGCGACCGTTGACCTTATTCAATTAGCCGGCGCAAGCACAGAAAAGTGTCGTTTCGTCTATGCCTCGGCCATTGCGGTATTCGGTGATGCCATTCCGCCTGAAGGTGTGAACGATGACACGCCGTTACAACCTAAACTGCATTATGCCATGCATAAGATGATGTCTGAGGTTGCGCTGGGAACCTTTACCCGTCGTGGCACAATTGATGGTGTCGGTGTTCGCTTACCCGGTATCGTGGCTCGACCACAAGGCGCTGAAGGGTTTAAATCAGCGTTTATGAACGATATTTTTCATGTCATGCTCGCTGGTAAAACGATGACGATGCCCGTCTCTAAAACGGCACAAGTTTGGTTAATGTCCCGCACTCAAACAGTCAGCAATCTCGTTCACGCGCTCGGTTTAGACAGTCAAACCATGCCAGAAGACAGAGTCGTCACCCTACCAGCTATTCACGTCGTAATGGGCGACCTTATTAATGCTCTTTCAAAGACGACAAGCACCTCAGTAGATAATATTCGTCACGACTCTGACCCTCAGTTAGAAGCCGCTTTTGGCGCTTACCCTCCCCTTACAACCTTGAATGCTGAAAAAGCCGGTTTTGTACATGATGGTAGCGTAGAACAGCTGATCAGCAACACATTAGCCGACATTCAGTCACGTTAATCAATGACGATAAGGCATATTTATGGCAATTTTAAATACCAAAGTGAATACGCGTAGTACCGAATTCACAGAAAATCAGGCCGCTATGCACACTCAAGTGGATGATCTTAAATGTAAAATAGCGGAGGTCAGTCAAGGCGGGGGGGATAAGTATCGCCAACGCCATGTTTCACAAGGCAAGTTGTTAGCCAGAGATCGAATTAATGCGTTGCTGGATAAGGGATCGCCATTTTTAGAGTTGTCTCAGTTAGCCGCCTATCAAGTGTATGATAGCCCCGTACCTTGTGCCGGGGTGGTAGCTGGCATTGGTATGGTTTCAGGCCAAGAATGCATGATTGTCGCTAATGACGCCACCGTAAAAGGCGGCAGCTACTTCCCGCTGACCGTTAAGAAGCATATTCGCGCACAAACCATTGCCGAAGAAAACAATCTACCCTGCATTTATATGGTGGATTCCGGCGGTGCAAATTTACCCAATCAAGACAACGTCTTCCCCGACCGAGAACACTTTGGTCGTATTTTTTTCAATCAAGCCAATATGTCCGCACAGGGGATCCCCCAAATTGCCGCTGTGATGGGGTCTTGTACTGCTGGTGGAGCCTATGTACCAGCAATGGCGGATGAATCCATTATCGTCAAACAACAAGGGACCATTTTTTTGGCGGGACCACCCTTGGTCAAAGCCGCGACGGGGGAAGTGGTCAGTGCTGAAGAACTCGGAGGCGCTGATACCCACTGTCGCACGTCCGGTGTCGCCGATCATTATGCTCAAAATGACCACCACGCGATTTCATTGATCCGTCAATCTGTATCTCGACTTAATCGAGTTAAGCCTAGCCAACTTGATACACAAGCCTCCCGTGAACCTTTGTATGACAGCCAAGAGATTTACGGCATAGTACCGAAAGATAAACGACAGCCATTTGATGTTCGCGAGATCATTGCTCGTATCGTCGATGCTTCAGAATTTGATGAGTTCAAAGCACTTTATGGCACCACCCTAGTCTGTGGTTTTGCTCGACTTTATGGTTACCCCATCGGCATAGTGGCCAACAATGGCATTATGTTTGGCGAGTCCGCTGAAAAAGGTGCGCACTTTATCGAGCTCTGTACTCAGCGAAAAATCCCGCTCATTTTCTTACAAAATGTCACCGGTTTCATGGTGGGTAAACAATATGAAGCGGGTGGTATCGCCAAACATGGCGCAAAAATGGTCAATGCCGTGGCGTGCGCAAAAGTGCCCAAACTGACGGTGTTAATCGGCAGCTCATACGGTGCAGGTAATTATGGTATGTGTGGCCGCAGTTACGATCCACGTTTCCTGTTTATGTGGCCAAATGCGCGCATCTCAGTCATGGGCGGTGAACAAGCCGCTGGCGTACTGGCGCAAGTTAAACAAGCGCAATATGAACGTGAGGGCAAGCGTTGGACAGACACCGAAGAAGCGGACTTTAAACAACCCATCTTAGACATGTATGAGCATCAAGGGCACCCATATTATGCCTCAGCAAGACTTTGGGATGATGGCGTTATTGACCCGGCAGACACCCGAAAAGTACTCGGTTTAAGCCTTTCTGCTGCATTGAATAAGCCTATTGAAGAAACGCGATTTGGTGTCTTCAGAATGTAACGAATGCTAATTATTGCGGATTCACTTGTTATACCTTGCGAGGTCTATTTCGTAATCCGTTGAATAAGTGAGTAAAACCATTAAAGAGAACACTTATGTCTGACTCAATTGTCCTTTATAGCCTGAATAAGTCGGGTGTCGCAACGGTGTGTTTAAACCGAGCGGAAAAGCATAACGCCTTTGATGACAAGGTCATTGTCGATTTGGAAATGGCGTTCCAACGTGCTGCTGACGACCCTAAGGTGAAGTTGGTGATATTGGCCGCAGAAGGAAAAAGCTTTTCCGCTGGCGCTGACCTGAATTGGATGAAGCGCATGGCGCAATATGATTATCAAGACAACCTTCGTGATGCTCAAGGCTTAGCAAGTATGTTGAAAACACTCAACTTTCTTGAAAAACCCACCATTGCCCGTGTTCAAGGCGCGGCCTTTGGTGGCGCGGTGGGTTTGGTATCCTGCTGTGATTTTGCGATTGCCAGTGAACAGGCTTCTTTTAGCCTCAGTGAAGTAAAACTCGGCTTAATTCCCGCCACCATCAGCCCTTATGTCATTGCCGCCATCGGTCAACGAGCCGCACGCCGTTACTTTCTGACTGGCGAGCGCTTTTCGGCCAAAGAAGCTGAACAGTTAGGACTGGTAACAAAAATAGCAAGTCACGATGAACTGGATTCAACCCTAGATCAGTTAGTTAATCAGCTACTTAACAACAGCCCTCAAGCACTCAAACAGGCCAAGCAATTGGTTTTTGATGTGGCCGACAAAAACATTGATGACGCTTTAATACAAGACACTTCTGAGCGCATTGCTGCCATACGTGTGTCGGATGAAGGACAAGAAGGATTAAGCGCCTTTTTCGACCAGCGCCCTGCCGCGTGGATAGGAGAATAACCAAGATGTTTGACAAAATACTCATTGCTAATCGAGGCGAAATCGCCTGCCGAGTGATAAAAACCGCTCGAAAAATGGGCATTCGTACTGTTGCTGTGTATTCTGATGCTGACCGTCACGCCCTCCATGTTGAGATGGCAGATGAAGCCGTACACATAGGTCATGCCCCTTCTCGCGAATCGTACCTCGTCATAGAAAAAGTCATTGCAGCGGCAAAACAAACCGGAGCTCAAGCCATTCATCCGGGTTATGGTTTCTTAAGTGAAAATGCCGATTTTTGTCGAGCTTGCCAAGACAACAACCTAGTCTTTATCGGCCCGCCTGTTGGTGCGATCGAAGCCATGGGGTCAAAATCGGCTGCCAAAGACATCATGGGAAAAGCCGATGTACCATTAGTACCGGGTTATCATGGCGCGGATCAAGACCCAGAGTTACTTAGAGCAAGTTCGGAACAAATGGGCTACCCCGTACTGCTAAAAGCCGCCGCCGGAGGTGGTGGTAAAGGCATGCGCCAAGTTTGGCAAGCCGAGGATTTTGATGAAGCTTTAGCGGCCGCTAAACGCGAGGCGATGAATGGTTTTGGTGACGACACCATGTTAGTGGAGAAATACTTGACCGAGCCTCGTCATGTGGAAATTCAAGTTTTTTGTGATCAACACCACAATGCCGTTTATTTATTTGAGCGCGATTGCTCATTACAGCGCCGTCACCAGAAAGTTATTGAAGAAGCTCCTGCTCCCGGCATGTCAGATTCTTTACGCCAACAAATGGGTGAAGCCGCAGTCAGAGCAGCCCAAGCGATTGATTATCAAGGCGCTGGTACAGTGGAATTCTTGCTTGATCATGATGGCCGCTTTTACTTTATGGAGATGAATACTCGCTTACAAGTGGAGCACCCTGTTACCGAAATGATTACGGGGCAAGATTTAGTAGAATGGCAACTGCGTGTCGCCGCGGGACAAACATTACCCTGCCGACAAGAGCAATTAACGATTCATGGGCATGCATTTGAAGCTCGGGTATACGCTGAAGACCCCGATAAGGATTTCTTACCCGTTACCGGTCAACTGCATTTGCTACGCCCCCCAGCCAGTAACGATAATGTTCGAGTGGATACCGGCGTTCGACAAGGCGATGAGGTCAGCGTTTACTATGACCCCATGATTGCCAAACTCATCGTTTGGGATGAAGACAGAGAAACGGCGTTACAACGCTTACGCCAGTCCCTACGTGACTACCAAATTGCAGGCATGAAAACCAACCTACCTTTTCTCTACAAGTTGGCCAGTGTCGATGCGTTTGCCCATGCTGATCTGGACACGCGATTCATCGAGCGCCATGAGCAGGAGATCTTCAAGCCCGATGAACATGACCAGACAAAGCATTTACTACTCGCCACATTATTTATGCTCCTGAAAGAAAGTCAGTACCATTCTGGCGACGCTCATTCTTCTGTCGATAACCGTTCACCTTGGTTGGAAACACATGACTGGCGCATGAATTTAGTTCATTGCCAACACATCACGCTATTGATCGATGACGAGCCTCATCATCTCAAAGTCCAAGCCACCACGCGAGATACACTTGATGGCTACAGGATTCAATATGACGGACAAGACTATTTTGTCGCTGGGGAACGGTTTGAACACGAGCTTATCGCTCACATTGAAGGACACCGACAAACAGCAACCGTGTCGCTCCAGGATAACAAAGGGATGCTATTTACTCAGCAAGGAAGGCTTGAATTCACCTTGCCGGAAGTCGATTTAGGCATGGAGGATGCCAGCCAGCCACAAGGCGCGCTAGCGGCACCCATGAACGGCACAGTGGTTGAACTGGCCGTCAAAGCCGGTGAGAAGGTTAGCAAAGACAGCCTATTACTCGTCATGGAAGCAATGAAAATGGAGCACAGTATTCGTGCGCCAGCCGACGGTTACGTAGAAGAATTCTATTTCACCGCTGGTGATTTGGTCGACGGTGGTGCGCAACTTATGTCCTTTAATACGGAGGCAGAGACCGCCCTATGAGCTTACCTAAAAGGGTCAAAATCGTTGAAGTCGGCCCAAGAGATGGTTTGCAAAATGAGTCGCAGATCATCTCAACTGAAACCAAGATTGCACTGGTTAAAAAGCTCGCTGAAAGTGGTTTAGGCTATATTGAAACAGGCAGCTTTGTTAACCCTAAGTGGATTCCCCAGATGGCCGACAGCGAACAAGTATTTAGCGGCATAGAACGGCTGCCCGATATTACCTATGCGGCCTTAACGCCCAATCTAAAAGGCTTCCAACGGGCAATGGACGTAAAGGCTTCTGAGGTAGCTATTTTTGCCGCTGCTTCAGAAGCTTTTTCTCAAAAAAACATTAATTGCTCGATAGCCGAAAGTTTACAGCGGTTTGAACCACTGATCGCCGCCGCCAACGAGCAAAAAGTAGCGGTGCGCGGTTATGTGTCCTGTGTTTTAGGCTGCCCCTATGAAGGCGATATTGCCCCCAGTAAGGTCGCAGACGTGACAGAACAATTACTCGCAATGGGCTGCTACGAAGTCTCCCTTGGCGACACCATAGGCGTGGGCACTCCAGCTGCCGTTGAACGCTTGTTGGATGAAGTTTTAATCAATACCCCAACAGACAAGCTGGCGATGCATATGCACGATACTTATGGGCAAGCGTTGGCCAATATCTATGCCGCCCTATTGCGTGGTATCTCCGTGGTCGATGCGTCCGTGGCTGGATTAGGCGGCTGTCCCTACGCCAAAGGTGCGTCTGGGAACGTGGCGACAGAAGACCTTCTCTATCTACTCAATGGTTTAGGTATTGAGCATAAGGTGAATCTAGGAAAACTGATCGAAGCGGGTCAATTTATCAGCTCTGCTCTTGGGCGGAACAATGCGTCTAAAGTAGCTCACGCCCTTTCTCAGCAATAACGATGCTTATAAGACTGACATAGCATCCTTTAGGATCCCATGTTTTGTGCCGCCTCTTGAAAGATATTTCGTAGCCAAATAAGCCCTTCGTCTTTGTGGCGATACTGGTGCCACTGGGCACATTGTTTTAAGACTGGAATATCAAATGGCAGAGGGTGAATTTTTATCGGCCATGCTTGGGCCATCTTATGCGCTAACCTAGCGTGGATCGTAGCAATATTGTCAGTGCCAATGACTAAAGCGGGCAAGGAGGCAAAACTGAAGGTAGTCGCCGCAATACGACGCTCTATATTGTGTTGGTTCGCAAAAGACAGTTCAAAAAAGCCTTTTTTCATACCACCTAGGCGCATCACTACATGACCTGCCTCAGCATATTTTTGCTTAGTCAATTCGCCTTTTGCCAGCTCACTATGCTGCCATACAACACAAGCAAACTCTTCTTCATACAAAACATCGTTGGGATGCTCCTTCGAAACAAAATCGGAAGGAATGATTAATAAGTCTGCTTCACCGCGTTCTAATTGCTCATGAGGGGAGTCGATTTGCGCTAAAAACTCAAAACGTGCTGTGCATTTGTGCTGCCCTACCACCTCAAGTAAGTAGGGAATAAAAACGGTTTGCGTATAGTCGGAACAAAAGATGCTAAAAATTCTATCTGTGTTCTGTGGCTCAAACGTAGGCTGAATCAGAATCGTGCTTTCTATGTTGTTCAAGGCATTGCGTACATGCACTTTTAAGTTCTCACCAAACGGTGTAATCAGCATTTTTCGACCCACTTGTGCCAGCAAGTCATCATTAAAATACTCTCTCAACCTAGATAAAGAATTGCTCAGTGCCGAGGGACTCATATTCAGTTTCTCTGCCCCTTTGGTAATGCTTTGCTCCGTCAGCAAGGTGTCTAATGCCACCAGCAAATTCAAATCAAGCTTTTTAAAACGCATGGGGATCTACCCTTCTTTATCATCTTAATCATTCGATAGTATCGAATCATCAATTCAATTTAAAGGGCTCTTGTGAATGATAGAGCTGGCTTATAGTGAACTTGTTCTTAACGATAAAAATAATGCCTTCAACAAGAGGAAGAACAAATGAGTAGATTTAACTCCGCGTCATTTCGGCTTACGTCTGTGGCTGTCGCCATTATTTCCAGTACGTCAACCGCCTATGGCTTCAAAATCGATACCGGCAGCTCTGATTTTAGGCTCAGCCTAGACAATACGGTTAAATACAGTACAGCGCTTCGCTTAGAAGACGCATCACCTGCCCTGACAAACAGCGCAAACCAAAACGACGGTAACAATAACTTTGATAAAGGGCTGGTTTCCAACCGGCTTGATTTGTTCAGTGAACTGGATGGCGCCTATAAAAACATTGGCTTTCGAGTGAGTGCTGCCGCTTGGTACGACGACGTCTATAACGGTTCTACCGACAACACCAGCAGTACCGCTAATAACACACCTGCCAGCGAATTTTCTGATAACACCCAAAAAATCATGGGTTATAATGCTGAAATACTGGATGCCTTTGTCTATGCTTATTTTCCCGTTATGAATGGGATGGAAGGAACCGTTCGTTTAGGTCGTCACTCCCTCTTATGGGGTGAGAGTTTATTCTTCGGATCTAATGGTATTGCAGGCGGACAAGCGCCTAATGACGTGGTTAAACTGCTATCTGTTCCCAACTCCACATTCAAAGAAACCGTTCGACCAACGGGCAAACTGTCGGTCGACATACCAATCAGTGATGAAGCAACCATTGGCGCCTATATCGGCTATGAATGGGAAGCGTCACGTATTCCACCTGTAGGTTCCTACTTGTCCAGTGGTGACGCCGTTGGTTCAGATGTCTTATTGGCTGGTACAAGCACCATTGAAAAAACCGAAGATGAGGAAGCCAGTGGTTCCGGGCAATATGGTCTGCAATTGCGTTGGACCGTTAATGATCTAGATGCAGATTTTGGCTTGTATGCCATTCGCTACAATGCTTATAGCGCCAGTAACCAGTATATGGTTGCACCTAGTGGTTTTCCTGAGCAATTCAAATTTGCCTACGCCGAAGGCATCGAAGCTTACGGTGCCAGTATGGCGAAAAGCGTTGGCGTTTGGGGTCTGGCAATGGAAGTATCTTATCGCCGTAATGCCCCTCTACAAAGTAAGGGGCAAATAATCACAGCAACGGGCGTGCAATACGACAACAATGATAATCCAGGTTATGCGGTCGGTGAAACAGCCCATGCTCAGTTCTCTTGGATGGCAAGTCTAGGGCCAAGTTTTATCTCTAAAGAAGCCAGTTTTATGGGCGAAATTGCTTGGAATACTCGAGTTAAAACCACCAAAAACGAAAGTATGCTAAACCCCAATGCTGAACGCTCTGCGGTCGGTTTGAGAATGGTGTATAGCCCAACTTACCGTCAAGCTTTTGATGGCCTTGATATATCTCCATCCGTTGGCTTTGGCCACACTTTGGGGAAATCATCTGCAGTAGGCGCCTTTGGGGTTGATGGGGGCGGTGATGTCAATGTCGGCATTAAAGCTGTCTATCTAGATCGGTGGAATATGTCCTTAAGCTACACCAAATTCTTAGGTGAAGAAGGCAACTTCCTCGATGACAACAATTATGCGCAATATAAGCAAACGTTGAAAGATCGAGACTTCCTTGCAGCTTCTATTAACACCACCTTTTAAGTTTTGGAGAACGAAATGTATAAAAACATAAAACATCGTTTGAACGTTCTTTTCGCCTTAGTACTGTTGGGCGGTTTTGCTTCACTAAGCTTGGCCGCGGTCAGCCCAGAAGAAGCGGCACGTTTAGGCCAGGATTTAACCCCTCTCGGCGGTGAAAAAGCAGGCAACAGTGCAGGCACGATTCCAGCTTGGACAGGAGGATTTAACAAACCTATCCCTGGGGAAATTCTAGGAGGAAAGCGATTAGATCCATTTAAAGATGAAATGCCTCTGTATTCCGTCACTGCACAAAATATGGCGCAATACAGTGAACATCTAACAGATGGCGTCAAGGCGATGCTTACTAAGTACCCGGATACCTATCGTTTAGATGTCTATCCTACGCACAGAACGGCGATAGCACCACAGTGGGTCTATGACTTTACGATGCAAAATGCACTCAAAGCAAAGTCTGAGGGGCATAAACTGATTGATGCTTATGGTGGCACCCCATTCCCTCTCGCTAAAAATGGTCTAGAAGCCATTAATAATCACAGATTATCTTGGCGTGGCGTTAGCTGGGAAGCCGCATTCAACCAATATCAAATTACGTCAAGTGGCAAGGTGGTACTGACTACCGATGGCTTTATAAAACGCCAAGTCCCCTATTATTTTAAAGATGGCTCAAGTGAAGACTTCAATGGCTACTTTGAGCAGATTTTGCTTGAAAATTATGGTCCGCCAATTCGAGCTGGGGCACTGATAGGTGGACAAACCAATCTCAATTCCTCGAAAACCAAGTCGTACGTTTACTTAGCTGGCCAACGCCGAGTAAGAAAACTCGCCAATCCTTGCTGTGATACACCAACGCCTGCTACCGCTGGCTTGATGTCCTTTGATGAAATCGGTGTATTTTCTGGACGTACCGAAACCTTTGATTGGAAGTTATTAGGTAAAAAAGAAATTTTCCTGCCTTATAACCAGAATCATTTTTTGCAATACCCAGACAAAGACATCTTTACTGGAAATCATTTAAATCCAGATGCGGTTCGCTGGGAGCTACACCGAGTATGGGTGGTTGAAGCAACTGTAGCGAAAGGTAAACGCCATCAAGCCGCACGTAGCCGATATTATCTTGATGAAGATACTTGGCAAGCCATGTTGGGCGATCGCTGGGATTCAAAAGGACAATTATGGAAAACACTTTGGGGTTTCAATTACATTATGCCGGAATTCCCAGGCACCATCCCTCAGACATTCGGCTTTTATAACCTACTGTCAGGGGAAGGTTACGCGGCTAACGTGATGAACGATAAAGCATTTCATTATCGTCCAAGAAAGCGTTTTCCTACCAGTACCTTTACAGGTCAAGGTATCGCGCGACAAGGTATGAGGTAACTAGAAGTAAATTGAGTTGAACGGTTTGCCTTGAGGAGTGAGTAGCCTTACTCCCCTTTAGGTTACCTTATTGACTTGGGGCAAACTGCATTTTATCTATCAAGTTATTAAGGAAAGTACGAACAAGTTCACTGGCTTCAGCGTGGTAATAACTCTCTTTTAGTCGAGGCAAGTTTCGCCGTCCAATATAAGTATATTGGCAACAAACTTAACAAACAATAAAGAGAGCTTAGCCTACGCCCTTCGTGTCTATCAGAAGACTTTTTCGCACCTTCCTTAAACAATTTAAACGTACTATTAAGCTGAAATAAAAAAATTGGAGAACTTATGTTTCGTTATTTTCCGAGCAATTATCCATGGGACCTTTCGATCAACCTGGCACTAGAAATGGGGGCTCGTATAGGGGAAATTGAAGAAATGTGCGCACCGCTAAAAGAAGCGGCTAAAGCTAAAGACGAAGCGGGTTCAATAGCCTTTAGAGAAAGCTGGGAACGCATGGCGGATAAGCTGTGTGATTTGGCAAAAGAAGACGAAGACAAGGGTCGATTGTTATCTGCTGGTGACAAATATGCTCGAGCAGCAACCTATTATGGCACAGCTGAACGCTTGCAAGGCCTTGGAAGCGAAAGTCGACTAACCCTTTACAAACACTTTTTAAAAGTCTTCGCTAAGGGAACGACCTTAGCGAAAGAAAACTGTGAACGCGTTGAGATTCCTTATGAGGGTAAACACATATCCGCCTTATATGTTCGCGCCGAAGGCGTCGAAGGCAAAGCGCCCATTCTCGTTCAAGTCAATGGCCTAGATTCTATTAAAGAGATGATCTATCGCGTAGGCGTGCCTCAATTATTAGCAAAACGTGGCATTTCCTCTCTCATTGTTGACCAACCAGGTACAGGCGAAGCCATACGCCTACAAGGATTTACTGCCCGCTATGACAGTGAACATTGGGCCAGTCGAATTGTCGACTGGTTAGAAACACGTGACGACATTGATGCCAAAAGAATTGGTTTACAAGGGGTTTCCCTCGGTGGTTATTACTGCCCAAGAGCCGTTGCTTTTGAACCTAGATTTGCCTGTGGCCTTGTATGGGGAGCTAACCATGATTGGCGTGATGTACAAAAACGTCGCTTAGAAAAAGAAGGTGACTTTCCCGTTCCGCACTATTGGGATCATGTACGTTGGGTGTGGGGTGCAAAAGACATGGACGAATTTATGCAAATCTCTGAAAACGTCCACCTTGATGGTGTACTCGATCAAATCAAGGTGCCATTCCTCGTCACCCATGGTGAAAAAGATTCTCAGATCCCTCTTAAATGGGCGCACCGAACCTATGAGCAGCTCGTCAATAGCCCTAAACGTGAACTTAAAATTTTCACTGTTCGAGAAGGTGGTGTACAGCACTCTAGCTTTGATAACTCAGCCAATGCAGGTGCCTACTTAGTCGACTGGGTGGCAGAAACGCTTGGTGGTCATACAGCCTAACCACTTACTAGAGGAAAGAGATATGAAAGTTGTAGGTTTAGAAACCATTATTTTTGGGGTAGACGATATCCCTTCTTGTGCCATCTTTTTAACCGATTATGGTCTCATTCCAGTCGATGTTACTGATGAGGGTGGGCGCTTTGAGGCGCTGGATGGCACGGGCGTTGTTCTGGCTAAAACAGAGGATCCGAGTCTGCCAGCCAGTGTTGGTAATGGCTGTATGATGCGAAAAACAGTCATGGGCGTCGCTGACCAACAAAGTCTTGACGACCTGTATGCTGAGCTCAGTAAAGACCGTGCAGTCGAAACTTTAGCAGATGGGTCTATCGAATCTCATGATGACTCAGGTTTCGCCATTGGCTTTCAAATCTCTAAGAAAAAGCAGATTAACCTAGTGGGCGAAATTTCAAACCTTCCAGGCTCGCCATTTCAAAGACCGGTTAACCAACTGGGCGTCGACGTCGATGCGGAACAAATTCGTCCGATAAGCCTGTCTCACATTGTGTATTTTGTGCCAGATGTTAAAAAAGCAGAAGCCTTTTATGTTGAACGACTGGGCTTTCGCTGTACCGATCGTTTTGAAGACATAGGACCGTTTTTACAACCGAGCGGCAGTTTAGAACATCATACTCATTTTTTAATTGGTGCACCGCCGTTCATGCAAGGTGTTGAGCATTTTACCTTCCATTTTAGTGGCCCGACTGAGTTGATACAAAATGGGGAGCGCTTTATCAAAAAAGGTTATCAAGCCTTTTGGGGACCAGGTCGTCATATTTTAGGTTCAAACTGGTTCTGGTATTTCAACAGCCCGTTTGCTTGCCATATTGAAATGGACGCCGACATGGATCTTCACGACAAAAATTGGACGCCTCGTGTTTCACCGATGGGAGCAGATGCTTCACAGGCTTTTTTGATGCGAAATCGAGAGAAATGGGCGCCTGGGGCAGACACACCCCACAACGGTGATTATGAATAAAGGATCGAGAGAAAAGGGTCGTTCTTCCCTAACAAAGCGTGGTACGAAGCACCATTCCCCCTTGTTTAATAACAAGGGGGTCGGCCTATAACAACGGCCTTTAGCCTTCGCGACCACAGAATAAAAATAAATAACGTGGGTGATAAAATATGTTGATACTAAGAATCACAAACCAGATACGCTTTGGCAATGTAAAAGCCAGAATTTGCCGACCTATTATTTTCCACTTAGGAGACGTGTTATGAGTCAGCGATTTGGTTTAAAAGGTAATGTCGCTATCATGGCGTCGAACTGCGCAGGCATGCTTGATTTGGTTGCGTTACCCCTCTGGATAGGCGTGTTAGTAGCGGCTTATCATTATGACGCTCAGCAAGCTGGCGCGTTAGTGACTCTCTTTCTTATCGGTGCTGTTTGCGCAAGCCTATCAATTGCACCGCGTTTCAAAAAAATGAATCACAAACTGGTGACTACGGTTGGTTATCTGTCCGCGGGGGTGTGTTTTTTTATTGCCTCACAGACTTCCGGCTTTTTGCATTTAGCCATACTGCACTTGATTGCCGGTGCTTGTGCAAGTTCAGCGCTTAGCATGACCCATGGCACCGTTGCACGGGCAGAAAACCCTCATAGATTATACGCTATGACTGGGTTCGCATCCGGCTTGTTAGGCTTGGCATTTATGGCCGTTACACCAAACATCATCCAGCTAAAAGGTGGCCATTCCTTGTTTATTATCTTTGCGGGAGTAATGGTCTTAGCCGCTTTAATCTGTGCCCTAGCCTTCCCTAGAGTCAATTTTGACAAGCAAGAGTTAGAGAAAAGCGAAACCGTAACTCATAAAAAAATCCCCACTAATGTTTGGTACGGCATGATAGGCATTAGCTTAATGGTGGTGACACAGGCCATGACCTTTAGCTTTATGGAACGTGTTGCCAATGAGAGAGGCTTCAGCGCACAAGAAATCACCTTCATTCTAGTGGCGCTTTCCCTATTTAACCTTTTTGCTACTGTCATGGCTGGTATCTCAGAAAAACGTATCTCGACTCGTTTAGTACTTTTCCTTGGCCCTGTCATACAGGTGATCTTAGCCAATATTATTATGAATTCGTCGTCATTAGTGTTATTCGGTGCCGCGTCTATCGTCTTTGTCTCACTCATCATGTTTACCCATACCTTTGTATTTGGTTTGTTAGCTAAATTGGATACTTCTGGACGTGCTTTAGCCGCCACACCTGCAGTACTAATGATAGGCGCCGCAATCGGCCCGGTTCTCGGCGGCACCATTGTCAAGCTTGCCGGCTATCATGGTATCGGTATTGCGGCACTGTGTTTTGGCAGTCTCTCTGTGTTTTGCTTTATGCGTGTTTTTCACCAAGCTCCTCTAATGGTTAAATCGGAGCCTACAGTATGAAGGGACAAGGTGGAAAATTAGGCTTCTATCCTATCGCACTACTGCTTTTACTTATTTTCTCTATCAGCAAAAGCCAAGCGGCAACAAAGGATGCAATGGAGCGCGCTGCGACCCAATCCGATTTAGGTGATCATTCTGTTCTATTAGGTGCCGCCTACGCGGGCGCTTCTCTTTTTACCGTGGGTGAAAGAGGCTTAATTCTCCGCTCTAACGATAATGGTGAAAGCTGGCAACAGGTCCCCTCTCCAGTGAGTGTGACCTTAACTGGCATAGCCTTCAGCGATAAGAATAACGGTTACGCGATTGGGCACAGCGGCATTGTCTTAGGAACAAGCAATGGTGGTGACAGTTGGCAAGTTAAGTTAGATGGCCAAGCCTTAGCAAAGCAGTTACTCACGGAAGCCATCGATGACGGCGATAAGCAAACGATTCAAGAGATGCAGCGTTTCGTGACAGATGGCCCAGACAAACCCTTTTTGGACCTTTTACAACTGGGTCCAAAACATTTGGTGGTCGTCGGTGCTTATGGCCTTGCCATTGAAACAAAAGACGCAGGAAAAACGTGGCAATCTTGGATGGGGCGCATCGAAAACTTTTTCGGTTACCACCTTTATGCCGTCAGAAAACAAGGCAATCAAGTATTAATCGCGGGGGAACAAGGCTTCATTGCATTATCCGTGGACAATGGACAAACCTTTAAGACACTAGAGTCGCCATATGAAGGCAGTTTTTTCACTGCTGAGTTACTCCCAAATAACGATTTGATTGTTGCAGGCCTTCGAGGCAATGCTTTTGTTTCTCATGACAAGGGTTCTTCTTGGGAAAAAATCAATGATCAGCTACCTGCGTCTATTACCGCCTCGCTGATCAGTAAAACTGGACAGCTGTTTATGTCAACTCAAGCCGGCATGATACTGTCATTAGCAAACGACCAGTTGCTTCCTATTAATCACAAACCACTTCCGCCACTAACTCATCTAATAGAAACCTCTAAAGGTAATCTGCTTGCTCTTAGTATCAAAGGTTCCATTCCAGTGCACATAGGAAACTCAAAATGAAGTATGAAGTCCCTGTTTCCGACACTAAAAAAGCGCCTTTCGACCCAAACTCTGGGCAACTGATTGAGAGAATACTGTTTAATCATAGATTGATTGTGTTGATGATTTTTACCGTTTTGTCGGTCATTCTTGTATGGCAATCGAGCAAACTGACCATTAATGCAAGCTTTGAAAAAACACTTCCGACAGAACAAAGCTATATCAAAAATTACCTTAATTATGAGACAGAACTGACCGGGCTAGGCAACGCGCTTAGAATTGCCGTCGCCAACCCTGGTGGCAGTATTTATGATGCCCACTATCTTCAACTCTTGCGTCAACTAAGCGATGAAGTCTTCCTTATGCCAGGCGTGGATCGTGTCCAAATGAAATCCCTTTGGACACCTTCTACTCGCTGGATCGGTATCACCGAAGAAGGCTTAGAAGGCGGCCCAGTTATTCCAGAAGGGTACGATGGTTCTCCTGAAAGCCTACAACAGCTTAAAGCGAATGTTGCTCGCTCTGGGCAAATAGGCCAACTCATCGCCTCAGACGAAGAATCGACTGTGATTTATATGCCGCTGTTAAATCAAGACGCAACAGGCAAGCCTCTTGATTATGCAAGCTACTCTGAAAAATTAGAGAAGCTACGTGCTAAGTATCAAGAAAAAGGATTAGACATTCACATAACGGGCTTCACAAAAGTGATGGGGGACCTCATTGCGGGAGTGCAAACCGTTATTTGGTTTTTCGTTGTTGCTGTGGTCATCGCAACATTAATGGTATTTTGGTACACCCGCTGCGTTCGCTCCACTGGCTTAGTGGTGTTTGCTTCTTTATTGGCTGTGGTATGGCAGTTGGGCATATTGCCAACGCTAGGTTATGACCTTAATCCCTATTCCATCCTAGTGCCTTTTTTAGTCTTTGCGATCGGTATGAGCCACGGGGCGCAGAAAATGAATGGCATTATGCAGGATGTAGGGCGAGGTTTTGACAAACTTGTCGCTGCTCGATTTACCTTTAGACGACTGTTTCTAGCGGGTCTTACCGCCTTACTTGCTGATGCGGTAGGTTTTGCAGTGCTATTAGTGATTGATATCAAAGTCATCCAAGAACTGGCCATCGCCGCTTCCATAGGTGTGGCGGTACTGATCTTCACCAATTTAATTCTACTTCCTATCCTGCTTTCCTATGTGGGTGTCAGCACTTCGGCGGCACAACGCAGTGTCGTTAACGATATAACGTCCGATGAAAGCAAAAAAGCGCCCATATTTTGGCGTCTTTTGGATAAATTTACTCAACGAAAATGGGCCACCGCGGCCTTAACTTGTGGATTTATATTAGCGGCAGGCGGCTATTATCACAGTACTTATTTAAAGATTGGGGATTTGGACCAAGGCGCACCAGAGTTACGTAAAGACAGTCGATACAATCAAGACGTTGCCTTCATGAATAAGCATTATGGCGCTTCAAGTGATGTATTAGCCATTATGGTCAAAACCCCGGATGGTCAATGTTCTCAGTATCAAACACTGAATAAAATTGATGCGCTAGAATGGCAGTTACGCCAATTACTGGGCGTAGAATCCACCAATTCACTCCCCTTATTGTCCCGCAGAGTGTTAGCTGGATTAAACGAAGGCAACCCAAAATGGTATGAATTTTTAAAAAACCAAAGAATGTTAAATTATATCACTGCTGGTGCGCCCCGAGGGCTGTACAACAACAGTTGTAATTTACTGACTATTTATACCTATCTTGAAGATCACAAGGCTGACACCTTAAGCCGGATTGTGTCCCACGTCGAACAATTCGCTGCGCAGAATAATACTGATGATGTCCAATTTCTATTAGCGGCAGGCAGTGCTGGTATTCAGGCAGCAACCAACATAACGGTTAAAGAAGCTTGGTATAACATGCTCTTCCTTGTTTATGGGGCGGTCATCATTCTCTCCTTTATTACCTTTCGCTCATGGCGCGCCGTCGTGGTGGCGGTGCTTCCGTTAATGCTGACCTCAGTGTTAGCTGAAGCGCTAATGGTTCAACTTGAGATGGGCGTAAAAGTCGCTACCTTGCCAGTTATCGCCCTTGGAGTAGGTATTGGCATCGATTACTCCTTGTATATTTTATCCATTACTCTGGTGGAGTTACGTCGAGGTTCAAGCCTATCAAAGGCTTACTTAAGAGCACTTAATTTCACTGGAAAAGTGGTCATGCTCACAGGCATAACCTTATCGATTGGTGTTATTACTTGGGTACTTAGTCCCATTAAATTCCAAGCCGATATGGGGTTATTGCTGGCCTTCATGTTCTTATGGAACATGTTAGGAGCGCTTATTTTGCTGCCTGCGTTAGCACACTTTTTATTAAAGCCCAGTTATGCCAATGCAAACCAGCAGGAGGTAAGTGAGGCTCGTGATCAAGATGTGACGCCACCTCAAACAACGAAAGCTGAATCGATAGCAGACGCGTCATCAGAAAAGACGCTGTCTGATACAAGCAACCGGCCCCTATCAACATCATTATGAATAAGTTCTCTCCTCTATGTCATGTTGATGACCTAGAGAATGACAGCACAAAAGGTTTTCTAGAAAACGAAAATGGGCAGGATGCCATTTTTATCGTGAAAAAAAACGGTGAGCTTTACGGTTGGAAAAATGCGTGTCCGCATGTACAGGGAGCGCCGATGGCATGGCGTAAGGATCAGTATCTGAATACTCAGAAAACGCACCTTACCTGCTTTGCTCACGGTGCATTGTTTGACCCTACCACAGGGCTTTGTACTCAAGGTCCCTGTCTTGCTAAGACATTAGAAAAAGTTGAACTCTTCGTCAGTTCTGAAGGCATTGTTTCATTTTTAGACCTAAACAATAAGGAGTCATGATATGTCAGCGGTAAATAAAGTTTTGGTGATCGGTGGTGGTTTCTCGGGAATGGCCGCGGCAATCAGGCTATCTTACAACGGAATCGATGTCGACTTGGTCGAGATTGACCCAGATTGGTGTGAACTGGGTGCTGGTATTACTATTAATGGTGTCTCCATGCGAGCTTTAGAGATCCTCGGTCTTTATGAGGAAGTCGTTAAGCAAGGGTGTGTAACCGATACCATCGGCATGTATTTAAGTAATGGTCAGCTGTTAACCAATCTACCAACGCCAAGCCCAGTCGGTTCGAGCGTAGGCGGTTGTGGTGGTATTTTTAGACCGACCTTGGCACGCATTATGTCCAATGCAACACTTGAAGCAGGCGTTAACGTGCGTTTGGGTTGTACCTATAACAGCATTACTCAGGCAGAAAATGGGGCGGAAGTGACGTTCACTGATGGTACGACAGGACAATATGATCTCGTCATCGGTGCGGACGGTATTCACTCAAAATTACGCCAAGAATTTTTCCCAGAGGTGCCAAATCCTGAATATGTCGGTCAAGGTGTATGGCGTGCCATTATGCCTCGCCCAGAAGAAATTGACCGTGTTCATATGTGGTTGGGTCAACACCTAAAACTGGGGGTTAATCCTGTTTCTGATTCGCTCATGTATATGTTCATCACAGAAGATCGTCCAAACAAAGAACACATTGATAAATCTACCTGGCCAACACTGTTTGCCGAGTTAATGTCGGAATTTTCCGATCCCATTGTTCAAGCCTTGATTCCTCGTGCTTATGATGAACGAGCCAGTATTGACTACCGCCCTCTGATGAATATCTTGGTCAAAATGCCTTGGAACCGTGGTCACCTTGTTTTAATCGGTGATACCGTCGCCGCCACCACTCCTCACCTAGCCTCAGGCGCTGGTATTGGCATTGAAAGTGCCATCGTTTTAGCAGATGAGTTAGCCGGAAATGAGGATCTAGACAGCGCGTTTGTAAGATTCCACGAACGTCGTTGGGAACGCTGCAGAATGGTTGTTGAAAACTCGGCTCGCCTCTGTGACATCGAGATTCATGGTGGTGATAAAGAAGAACATTCCGCCATTATGCGTGAATCTTTAATCGCTCTGTCTCAACCTATTTAATGAACCTTCTTTTTTTAACCTGCTGTACTATAGGAGTGAAGCCGTATGACTCTTCCAACAACTCATCGTGTTATAACGGGTCATGATGAAGAGGGTAATGCCATTATTGTCGAAAATGGCCCAATACCCACTACGATGGATTTCGACGCCATTCCAGGGACAAAATTTCATGAGATATGGAACACTACGGAAACACCAAGCGTCATTAATTTTGATGAGCAAGACCCAACTTTAGGGCCAGTTGTTTTATCGCCGCCAAAGAATGGGACACGTATTCGTTTTGTCGATATCCCGCCAGATACAGAAGAGTTTTTAACTCAGGGTAAAGACAAAATGGAGGGGGTCTTTTCGAGCATTGGTAGTAGTGAATTTTCAACGGTAAAAGAAAATTCACCACACCCCCTAATGCACAGGACAGAATCCATCGATTACGGCATCGTCATAGAAGGAGAGCTGACCCTCATTGTGGACGATGGAGAGGCACAGCTAAAGCCTGGCAGTGTGGTCATACAACGAGGGACAAATCATGCTTGGGCGAATAAATCCAACAAGATGTGCCGAATTGTCTTTATCTTGGTTGATGCTTGTTATGAGGCGGAATTAGACAAGGCTTTAACCGCTAACAATTAGCGAATAATCAAAGTCTAAAAAGCCATTCCGTTGGAATGGCTTTTTTGTTATTAAACAGGATAAGTATTTGCAGTGACATTCCTGAAAATAACGGATTCTCAGGAAAATTGAATAGATGGCGAGCATCCAAATTGAAACGTCCAACATTGAGAGTAGCAACATAAAACCATCGTTACTCTCACGACAGGACGTTTAATTGGTTACGATTTCGAACGACGAAATAAAATGGTCAGTACGAATAATATCGTTTTGAAATTAAGCAACTTAAGAGCAGCTCTGGCTTCTTCAGGCTTAAGTCGCGCTTTCATTGGCATCGATCCAAATATCTTTCCCGTTATGACCAGATCGTCACCATCTTGCTCCAGCGCTCGGATGGTCATCAGCTCCTTACCTTGACCATCGTATACCATCATCTGTTTTTTCTTGTCGGAACGGCTCATCGCACTTCCTCATTGAATACTTTATCGTAGTCAATACCAAGGTCGTCCATCATTTGAATGGCAGTTGCACGGCCTCCGCCTGTCACGCCACCACCTGGGTGCATAGCGGGGCCCACTAGATACAAGCTTTCTACTTCAGGGACTCGGAAATCGCCAAGGTCAGGGGTCGGTCTATGGCCCATACTTTGATAAAAGGGATTTGCCGCACCATGAATATCGCCATTCAGAAAGCTGTTCGGGCTATAACGTTGATGGTCCATTGGCGAACCAATATGACGCGCTATAATATTATCATCGTCAATGCCGTCATAAAACTTACGATATTGTGCTAAAGCTTCATCAGCAATGGCTTCTTTGCTCTCATCCCACCCTTCTAACCCGCCTTCATGCAGTTTGGCAGGCACTAGATGTACACCGTAAAACACACCGCTGCCCGCCGGCGCTCTGGATGGATCTGTGTGAGTAACATCAAACCCACCAATCAAACGAGATGACGGTACTCCGCGTCGAATTTTATCAAACTCCATGCACATGTCGCGAACCGTATAAAAGTCCATCAGTTCTACCGCATGTGAGTGATACTCTTTGCCGACCTTCAGGCTCGCTTGCTTTTTCAAATTTAGGTGAATCATATTGACCGATATTTCAGTGGTCGTAACGCGCTTTGCACGCTTAACAACAGGCTCTGGAACCCCCTCAACGAACTTATCCAAAACGTGCGGATGGATTGCGCCAATCACGCCGTCTTTCGCCATAAAGGTTTCTCCGTTTATTAGTTCAAGTCCTGTCGCTTTTCCAGAAGAGACGATGACGCGTGCCACTTCAGCATCACACCGCACTTCCCCACCATAATGCTCAATACATTTAACTAAGGATTCAGAAAGTTTTCCAGATCCACCTTTTGGGACACCACCACCATAGGTATGAAGCATGGCGTTAGACATGAAAGCCGCAATGCCTGTACCTAAATCGTCAGGATTAATCAAGGCTTCAGCGACGGCACGAAGCAAATGCAATTTAACCAGCTCATTTTCAAATGTTTCTTCGATTATGTCGCGAGCGCTACGCTGCATCATATCAAACATAAAACGTCCCTGATCGGATTGATCCATCATGGCGACAAACGCACCTAATGGCGTTGGCGGAATAGCAAGTCCTGTCATCATCATGGGCAAAACTTTCTGCCCCGCTTGAACAAACTGTCGATACATTTCGGCATCACGAGGAGAAACTTTCGCTAACTCTTCACAGGTCCGATCAAGATCTTTCCATGAAACGAGAACAGTGCCATCATCCCACACACTCACGACACTGCGATCCATGTAGTCATAACTCAAACCAAACTTAGACTGCAAACCCAGTTCGTCATTTTGTATTAAAGGGTTCGCTAAAATCATAACGTGCGTTGCAGAATGCTCGTCATTAAAATAACCAGGGGTCATCAACTCTCTTGTTGTGACACCACCACCGTAAAAAGGCTGCCGCTCCAAGACAATTACTTTTTTGCCGGCTTTCGCCATGTAGGCAGCAGCAACCAAACCATTGTGGCCGGCGCCCATTACAACAACGTCATAATGACTCATCTCACTCACTCCTATTATTTTTTTTTATAGATTGGGTTATAGTCTATCCTTTCTGAAAAACACCAATAAGTGCGAAATACACCTTTTTTAGATCAAATCGTACATAAGGAAGGACTATGGACCTCTTAAGCGAAACGTTACTTTCCCTAAAAATAAAAAATATGTTGATCGGAACCTATCACTTAAGCGCCCCTTGGGGGTTTAGCTCACAGGGTTTTGACTACGGCTTCAGCTTTAATGTGATTGAAAACAGTTGCTGGATAACACCAGAGGGAGAAGATCCAATTGAACTTCACGCAGGCGATTCTTTTATCTTTCCCCGTGGTGGGCCTATGTCACTCAGTTCTGATCACCAAGTAGAGATTCATCCTGTGGCTGACGTCTGGAACTCAGATGAGGAACGCTTTATTGGGTTTGAGCAACATCCACCTGGTGCCTATTACGAAACTCATTGGGGAGGCAGTGGTGAAAAAACTCGCTTGCTGAGTTTAGTGTTTGAAATCGAGGAACAAAGCCGAAGTAGTTTATTCAATGCCTTGCCACATTTTTTAGTATTACGTAAACATGAATGCCAAGAGTTTCATTTGATTCGTTCTGCCCTCTACGCCATTGCTCAAGAAAAAACCAATATGCAACCGGGAGAATATGCGATTAGAAACCATATCAGTGAAGCGCTTTTAGTCAGCCAGTTACGCGCCCATGTCGCTCAAACACACTATTCATCGGGATTACTGGCCGCCATTAAAGACCCCTATTTGCAACCGCTATTAATTGCGTTACATAAAACGCCACAAAAAAAGTGGAGTGTGGAATTGATGGCCAAAGAAGCAGGATTGTCGCGGACAGCGTTCGCCAAACGATTTAACAACATACTAGATAACACGCCGATGAATTACTTACATCAACATCGAATGGAGCTGGCCGCAACCAAACTAAAAGAGACTCAAGCTAATGTTGAAACCATTGCTCAGGATTTGGGGTATGCGAATAGTCAGCACTTTAGAAAACACTTTTTACGCACTTATCAACAATCACCAAGTGCATACAGAAACTCATCGTCTTAAGGTGTTTCGTTCTTTTTAGCTGAACCCTTTTGTGCGAGGCGAAATAACGATACATAATCGTATTTACAAGACACTTTGCTCTTTTTTAAAAGTAGTGTTTTGGGTGTTAACTAGGCCCCATGCTAGGCAAGAAGTTTTACAGGAAGATATAATTTTAGGCTTGATTTGCGCACTGTTTGCTTTAGCTATTTCATATTGGCCGATGTTTATCATAACCCCCGCATCAACTGAACCTGCCGCAAGTTCGGTAGGCTTAGTGTTTATTAATGTTCCTTTATTTGGGTATTCTGCCACTCTATTAATCCCATCGTCCTTAGCTTTAGTAAACGCTAATTCTAGGAGGGCAACCTTCTTCTTTGGTAAGTTTGGTACTGTGTATGGGGTATTAATAGCTTTTTTCATTAGCCTATTTACCTTTCGGATTATACTTTTATTACTTTAATAATGCTGTTGGTTATCGAAGTTAATCTCACGAAAAAATAGTAAAAGCCATTTACTCAAATAATGGCTAATAGGGAAAAAACCAATGAGACAGTTTCTTTTTAGTTTGTCTATATCAACCTTGTTAGGTGCTGCTATTTTGTTTTTTTCACCCTATATTACCGGTGAGATTGAACCTTGGGACACAGAGACTTTTTATTACACTGGCGCACTACTATTAGCAGGATTTTTAGTGCTATTAGATAGGCATGTTTCTTATGAAAGCATTTTTATAGGCATTATGCTTGGGCAAGCTATTTATATGTTTACTTTTATGCCTGTAGATTCATTGGTTGGTATTGCTTTGGTTATTATGGCCTTCAAGAGCTTGTTGTCTTGTGTAGGTCTATTGTTAAAGTCAGCAATTATTGACATTCTGTATTTGATTAAAGGGAATACCTAACATCCTGTTATATATGATTTCCCCTTACCTACTCGCTGTTTTAAAGATAAACGTAATCGCCTGTCGAAGTTTGTATTTCCAAGGATTACTAGGCACTTCACACGGCGGACAATTTGCTATCACAAAGCTAAGAAGGTGCCAGTAACTATTGTGTTTCTATACTGGCTCCCTCTATTAGCATCGCCTACCCTGCTGTTTTAGACGATTGTTGTACGGCGTTATTTAGCTGATTAAGCTCTTTTTCAGTAAGGTTTCGCCATTGGCCTGGCTTTAAGTTACCTAGCTCTAGATGCATAATGCGCGTGCGTTTCAACTTGGTAACTTCATAACCGAGGAACTCGCACATGCGACGGATTTGTCGGTTTAAGCCCTGGGTTAGAATTATTGAAAACTGAAACTTACCACGAGCATTTACCTTACACGGTTTAGTTAACGTTCCTAAAATGGGAACGCCTCTTGCCATTTTTTGTACAAAACGCTCACTGATGGGTTGGTTAACCGTAACTTCGTATTCTTTATCATGGGCATTTTCAGCGCGCAGAATTTTATTCACAATATCGCCATCACTGGTCAGAATAATCAGTCCTTCTGATGGCTTATCGAGTCTGCCTACTGGAAAGATTCTCTGTTTGTGCTTGATTGCATCGATGATATTGCCTTTCACATGACGCTCGGTAGTACAGGTAATGCCAATAGGCTTGTTGTATACCAAATAAATGCGGTCTGATTTATCTTCGGCTACCGCTTTAACAAGCTTTCCATCAACCTTCACTTTATCGCCTTGCGCAACTTTGGTGCCCAGCTCAGGCAGCTTATCGTTAATGGTAACTCGATTTTGCTCAATTAATTTATCAGCTTCACGTCGTGAGCACAGCCCTGTATCACTGATATATTTATTAAGACGTTTTGTTACCTCAGAGCTCATGCTAAAAGTCCTTACCCTTTTTTCTAAACGACAACGTGAGTAAACCGTGCCGGTTGTATTCTCAACTTTATTACCGTTAATTTTACTATAAAAAAAGCGAGCTAAAAGCTCGCTTTTTTAACATTCAGTTAGTATTAATATTCCCACCAACACTCTTGCCACCACTCAAGGAATTCCTCAAAGTCGATATAGCCGTCGTTATTGCTGTCTATTAATTTAAAACCTTCCTGCACATGGCTGGCTTTTGTTTTTGGCGAAATAACGGTTAATAACTCGATAAACTCCGTTAAATCAATTTGACCATTACCATCTTGGTCGAAGAAGGTAAAATCTTTCTTTATTTCTTCAATTTTTTCGTCTGAAAGTTGAGCGGTCACGCGCTTTCCCTTTTTTTAGCAACTACATAGAGGGTGAGTGTAACGCCGTTATTGAGTAGTGTCTATGCCTGATTTTCTCTTGCTTTTAACGCGCGTTCACGTTGCAAACGGGCTTTTTCTTCACGCTTTTGTTCCATGGTGATTCGCGCCTCTGTACCCACGTGTTCTTGCTGTCTCATCTTCGCAAGATTAACTTGTTTTTCACGTTCACGAAAACGAGAAAGTTGATCTTCTGTATGGGTACCAAAACAATGCGGGCAGCTTACGCCAGACTCATACTTCTCACTTTGCATGTCTTCATCTGTAATCGGTAAGCGACAGGCATAACATTGATGATAATCACTTTTTTCAAGGTCGTGATTCACAGCCACACGATTATCAAATACAAAACAATCGCCTTCCCACAATGATTCTTCTTTTGGTACATCTTCTAAATATTGAAGAATACCGCCTTCCAGATGGTATACCTCGTCAAACCCCTGCTCTTTTAAATAGGCCGTAGATTTTTCACAGCGAATACCGCCGGTGCAAAACATGGCTACTTTTTTGTTTTTCTCTGGGCTTAATGTTTTAGCGACATATTCTGGAAACTCGCGAAAAGTCTCCGTTTTTGGATCGATAGCGTGCTTGAAGGTGCCGATTTCGATTTCATAGCCGTTACGGGTATCTATCACGGTGACGTCGGGATCGCTAATTAACGCGTTCCAGTCACTAGGTTTCACGTACGTACCTACGGTTTTACGCGGGTCGATACCTTCAACACCCATGGTGACGATTTCTTTTTTAAGCTTGACCTTGGTGCGATAAAAAGGCTGTTCTTCGTGAAGTGACTCTTTACAAGAGATAGGATTAATTCTCTCGTCGGCGTTAAGATATTGGAGTAACCCATCAATACCTTCTCGCGTGCCTGAAACGGTGCCATTAATGCCTTCGCTGGCAAGTAAAAGCGTACCTTTAATGCCATTAGATTCCATGGCAGTTAATAGTGGTTGACGCATGGCCTCAAAGTTTTCAAGCGCAACGAATTTGTACATCGCGCAAACGATATATTTAGACATAGTAATTTACCTTTGCTAGTTGGAACGTAAAACCAGTGCAAAAATGCGGCGCGCACTATATCAAACCAGTTTTAAAATTTCCAGTTAAGCAGCAAGAAAGGATTCAGACTGCTCAATAATGTCACTAAGCATTGTGTTGTCTTCATCAATAGAGGTGGAATAAGTAGCGGCAATGCGCTTTTGAGTGGCTAACGAACAGTTCGTAATAATATCTTGGCTAATTTTCTTTGCGTCATTGGTTTGTGCAAGAGGTACTGGGTGCATTTCATTGTGAAGACGTACTTCGTCAAACTGCAGTGATGTGGGCTCTTGTAGTGCTACTTGATGCGCTATTGTTTGAGACAATCGATTCATGTGCAACCAGTCTGAGTCACTCGCAAAAAGTGGGGTTTTGCGATAGAAATTAAGTGCTTCTAGCCGTTGCGTAATGTCATTAGTGGCTTCGTTTTCGCTAAGACTTTCTATCGATATCGTGTCGGCAAGCGCACTTTGTTGCATTGCCAAATACAAAGCAAAAAGCGTGGCATTACCCGCTGCTTTTGACAGGGTGCCGTTCCATTCCCATGCCATGCTGGGGTCTATGGATTTTAATTGATTTATATCGTTATCAGACACAAAAATAGGAAGATTTAAAATTCATACCTATGGTGTCGGCAAGATAATGTTTTTCTTAAGCTTATTCTTGCTCTAATCGTTATTTTAAACAATCATGTATAGAACCTCTCAAGTAGTTAAAGTGTCATGGTTATCATTGGATGAAAAATGAACTTTTCGAATAAGCAGGTGCTTATTGTTGAAGATCAACGCCCTTTTCTCTTACTGCTACGTGGATTATTGCACTCCATGGGCGCAAGTGACGTTGTCACCAAATCTTCTGCGGAAAAGGCTTTGTCTCTTTGTAAAAAACAAAAATTTGATATTGTTGTTTGCGATCTTCATTTAGGGGTAGACAAAAAAAACGGTTTCGAGCTTATTGAAGAGCTTAGAATAAAGCGTTTAATTAAGCCCACCACCGTATTTATATTAATTAGCGCTGATAGTGCGCGTCCTATAGTACTTGGCTCTATTGAACGACGCCCTGATGATTATCTTATTAAGCCTTTTTCGCAGGTACAACTTAAAACACGTATTACCCGCGCCTGGCAAAAACGACAATTTTTAGGGACAGTCTTGCAAGAGGTGGCCAATGAAAATATCAACAATGCCATCGATTTGTGTGAAGATCTTATTAGTGCGCCATCGCCCTATAAAGGCACGTGTGAGCAGTTGTTAGTTGAACTGTATTTGCGCCTGGAACAAAACGACAAAGCGTTGGACGTCCTTACGCCCTATTTAGAAGGAAAACCAATAATTTGGGCCAAAGTTGCATTGGCAAAAACCTATCTCGCCTTAGGTAATTACGATAAAGCCATTGGTATTGCCGAGGATATCGTTAAACGCAATCGTTTCAATGCAGAAGCACATGATGTATTGGCTAAAGCCAATGATGCAAAGAACCAAGGTGAAACTGCAATTACTGCGATTAAGCAGGCTATAAAGCTTTCGCCCTTTTCACTTCCTAGGCATTTTAGTGCATGTTCAATTGCCCGTAACCATAACGATTACATTTTAGCCTCTACTTCTAGTTTAGCCATTTGGGATCTATCTAAAAGAACCGTGCATCAAAACAGCCTGCATTGGTGTGGTTTTATTCGAAGCTTGCTTGATGTCGCTGAATATACCGACGACAAACGCACACGAAACCGCTATCAACAAGAGGCTTTACTTGCCCTACAACGAGGTAAGTTTGATGAAAATATATTACGTATAGACGAGGATTTTGATGTCAGTATTTTTGGCAGCATCATTAACGCACGTGTTAATGCTATTGATGGGAAAATGCTGGATGCCAAAAAGAACTTGGCGCAATCACAAGCTGCTATAGACGAAAAGTACACCACGCCACCAATCGCATTTATACCCGATAGCCTTAAAGTCATGTACGACCTTGGTGAATTTGAAGATGCACTGCAACTTCAAGACATTATTAAACAGCAGAATTTAGAATTCGATTCCAACAGTAACTTTTTATTACATTCAGAGTCTGCTAAAGCCCAACAAAATCTTACAAACTATCAGCAGTTTAACCGTGAAGGCATTCAGCTTTACCAACAAGGGCAATATGAAAAAGCAAAAGACTCCTTTGCCCTTGCACAAGGTTTTTCGCCAGTAAATACCGGTGTAGCCCTTAATCTATTGCAATGCTTATTACAGATATTGAGTAAAAACCAAAAGCCAGACCCTGATTTATTCAGAGAATGCCGACGACTTTATAAACTTATTGATGACATGCCACTAAAGGCCCAACACGAAGAAAAATACACCACGCTTCGCAACGACTTAGACACCTTTATGGGGACAACATAATGACAATAACCCAATCAAAAAACATCTGTGCTCTTGCTAGCCTACTTTCAGCTTTAGCACTCAACGGATGCAGCCAAACACCACCTTGTGAAGACATTGTAGAAGTAAATCGCCAATTGCATGTATGCAAAAGTTTGTCGAAAATTATGAATGACAACCGCTACCCGCAGCAAGCTATGTCAGCGAAAAAACGTTATGAAAGTGAATGCGAGAACTTCAGATACTATCGCGATGATTACGACACTATTTGTAAAGGAGACCAACAAGCCATTGGAAAAAATACGAAAGCGGTGGTTAACAAGGAAAGTTTGCCCCCTAAAGATCACTAAGTAGATGGGTCTTTTTTAATACCCAGCTTTATTATGGAATGCCGTGCCTGCACCTTACAAACACGACTAGGTTTTATTGGCGGTGTGGTTTTGATTTAGCCATGTTACGGTATGGTGTAGCGCTTTGTTCGTAGTATCATCTATTTAATGAGGCGTTATCAAGTAGACGAGAAAAGGATATAAACATGTCGAAACGCGTTGCAGTGCTAACTTCAGGTGGTGATGCACCAGGAATGAATGCTTGTATTCGAGCTATTGTTATAGCCTGTGAGAGACAAGGGTTCACTCTGTTTGGTTATCAGCATGGATATAATGGCTTACTTGAGCAAGAGTACGAAATACTTGCGCCTCAAGCAACGCACAACCTCATACAACAAGGAGGTACCGTGCTGCACAGCGCCCGCTGTGAACCGTTCAAAACCGACGAAGGTGCAAAAACTGCGGCGACTAACCTTACTAAACTAGAGATTGATACCCTAATTGTGATTGGCGGCGACGGGTCTTTTAGAGGCGCTGATCACTTAGCAGATTTTTGGCACGGTCAAATTATTGGTATTCCCGGCACAATAGATAATGATGTTGCTGGCACTGATGCCACCATTGGTTATTACACCGCTATCGATACCGTTGTCTCATCAGTCGATAAAGTGAGAGACACCGCAGACGCTTTTGAACGCATTTTCATTGTAGAAGTGATGGGCAGACACGCCGGCTTTCTTGCATTAAATTCAGCCCTCGCCTCGGCAGCCGACTATGTTATTTTACCAGAAACGTTTAATCAATGTGACTTAGAACTAGACAAAATTACTGAGCAAATTGAGAAGAGAAGACAACGCAAAGGCGCAATTAGTTTTATCATAGTGGTAGCTGAAAATGTCTGGCCTGGTGGACTTAACGATTTGGCCGACAAACTGGTATATAAAACCCAGTCTGAAGTTCGCCCTGTTACGCTAGGCCATGTACAGCGAGGGGGGTCACCGGTAAGTCAAGACAGGTTACTTGCCACTAAGTTAGGCACTTATGCGGTGAGTTTAGTGGGCAGTGACACCAATGGTATTATGGTAGGTGAACTCAATGGTACGCCTAGTGAAATTGCCTTAACGGAAACATGGGAGAAGGATAAACCCTTAAATCCTTCGAGCATGGAAACTATGCTTTCTATCATGAATGAACGATATTAAAAACGTTCATTACATGATAATAGGCGGCAAAAAAGTTACGCATAACCAAATTTAATTCGTTAAATTAGTAAGTTAGCTATATTCCTTTACGCACATAAAAATGCCCGATTTCTCGGGCATTTTTAATCAGCTTTTTTTCACTACCAGCTGAAAGCTAACGCGCTCACGGCTTTTAGCTCTACATTTTCATAGCGGCTTTTACTTTGTCTCTATGACTTCGACTTACTTTTAGTTCGGTGTCATTTTGCAAAATAAGGTGATATTCACCACTAATATGACTTACCAACTTTTTCACGAAACGAATATTGGCGATAGCTGAACGGTGCACTCTAACAAACCATTGAGGGTTAAGCTCTTGCTCAAGCTCCTTCATGGTTTTACGCATAATGTGCATACCATCTAATGCGTGAACACACATATAATCACCCGCGGCATCTATCCACTGTATGTCTTGTACATTCACTCTGGTGACTTCAGAACCATCTTTGATGGCTAAAACATCTGGGTAAGGGTTGGTTTCTACCGGTTCACCATTAGCAAGCTTACGTAAAATTTCTTCACAATCGTCGCCAGTAAGTTCAGCCACTAAATTCACTAAGCGTTTAGACTGCTCATCTTGATGCTGTGTGGCGAAGTATTCTCTCACTTTCACTAAGGCATCTTTAAGGCGTTCGTCATCAGCTGGCTTTAATAAATAATCTAATGCATGTACATCGAATGCTTTAATCGCATAACTGTCATAAGCGGTGACAAACACGACCATTGGAATAGGCTGATTGAGCTCTCGCAGCTTATGAATAACCTGAAAACCATTTAGCCCAGGCATTTGAATATCAAGAAATACTAAATCAGGCCGAAGTTGTGAAATGCTACTTACCGCTTCTAGCCCATTTTGACACTCAGCAAGTACCTGAATGTCGTCATGACGTTCTAGCCTAGCGCGAAGTCCACGGCGGGCGAGTGGTTCATCGTCTACCACTAAGGTTTTAATTACTTGCTTTGTCATGCGCATACATCCTTTACTTCATAGGGAATACGAATTCGAACCCGTACGCCCGACGGCTGATTATCTTCAATAGAAAATGCGAAATTGCGTTGATACAGTGAATGCAATCTCTCTTTAATATTTGCCAGTCCAACACCATTTTCACGGCTTAACTGACCATCTATAATGTCGGCACCGGGCCCATTATCAGCCACATCCATTAGCAAATCGTTTCCAAACGCTCGGGCTGTTATAGCAATTTGACCGCCGTTCTCCATTTTAGAGATGGCGTGCTTAACCGAATTTTCAATAATAGGCTGTAATATCATGCTAGGAACAAGTGCGTTTTCACATTCTTCATCGATATTCCAAACCACTTCTAGTCTGTCATCAAATCGCACTTTTTCAATCTCAAGATATAATCGCAAGGCTTTTATTTCTTGGCCTAAAGGTACTCGCTTAATGGGGTCGTTATCCAAAGAATAGCGTAAAAAGTCGCTCAAGCGAGAGACCATCGCTTCTGCAGTATCGTTTTCTTTTAGTAACACCAAGGTAGAAATAGCGTTTAACGTGTTGAACAAAAAGTGAGGATTGAGCTGATAGCGCAGCATCTTAATATGTGCCTGATGAGCCATGGTGCTGGCTTTAAGCGCATTTTGCTTTTCTTTTTGTAACATCTGGAAGTTTTTAATGCCGAAGTAAACGCCACTCCAACAGCCCACCATGATGAGCGAATTAATAGTATTGGTAAAATACATATACCACGCATCGGGCCGATATCCGTGCTTGTAAATTTCCCAATAGTTTATGTTTTTAACCACAGCCCACAATAACGCTATCAAGTAACAGGACGCTATCACTGTCAACAGCATGTTTAACGGCGACTGTTTTCTTGCCCAGCGATAAACGTATCGCAATGGAATAGTTAGCAACCAGCCAGCGTACGCATTGAGTAATATTATAAATACCCAAATTGGTCGTACATCGTGAAGAAACGAGCCAATATAATAAATGATGGCAAAACCTGCCCAGCCTGCGCTGTGCAAAGTCCAAAATAACCTTTCGTTACTTTCAATAACGCGCTGAAAGCGGCTCACATGTTTACCAGTGGTTGAATTGATTGATAGATTATACGCAAGGTAAGCCCCTTGCGGAGCATCTTGGTCGTACTTCATATGCGACTTGTCGCACGCTTTGCTAAGATTAGTGACTGCAACTAATAACTAATATTCAATCTCTTAAGCCAATGCATCCACCACCATGCAGGACCCACAAGTAAAAATTGAAGATCTTCTAAAAATGAGGGCTTTTTACCTTCAATTTTATGACCTATAAATTGCAGTATCCACATTACAATAAACAGTGATAGACAGAACAGCCAAACACTTACGCCATAGTAGGCAATCAAATTAATACCACCGAAACAAGCTATGGTAAGCAGTGTCATGGCAGCGCCAATTGGCCCAGACAATTTGAAATAATAAAATAGGATTGGAATGGCGATAATATGCGCCCACGTCACATTGAAATCGGCAATGAAATCGGGCACCGGTACGGCCCAAATAAGTCCTAAAGTGACAAAATAGATGCTGGGCACCGCAATGGCATGAATAAGCACATTGGTTTTATTTTGATGGCTTTCGTTATATTGCAGTAATAGCTTTTCAATCGTTCTCATAGCAAATTCCACTTATTGTTATAATAATTGTTTTATTTTTTTGTTGTGAACATCGTATTAACTAATTAGCGTATGGCCTGCTAACAGCGCATTGACGGCATCGTCGTCGCTATCGAATTTCAAGCCATAATAAACAAAGTCTGATTCTAGCTGGTTATTTTTAACAGTGGCATTCAACGTGGCCTCTTTACCATCAGTTGAATAAACTAATGCAATTTTAGTTTCATCAATCATGATTGGCCATTCAGGCTTAAGAGGTAAGGCTATGCGGCAGCCATCGTTAGAAATATCCACTATAATACCGGTCACATGTTCAGACTCAGGAAAAGCTTCACAGGAGACTTTAACCGCAATACCAGGCTGCGCTCGCTTATTGGCACGAAGGCCTATCGATTCGATTCGACGAGGAAAGCTGGTAATCAACAACCCTGAGGGCTTAGCCAGTAATTTGAGTACTTTTACTCTAAACGCTATGACCTGCCCGGCGTCACCTTCCAGTACAAAGCGTACAACAACGTCATTGCCCACCGTCAGTAAGTCTCTAACAACCATCCATTTTGCAGCAGTGGGGATCTGGAATATCATGCAAGTAGCCAGTTCCATTCCTACATAGGCGGTTTTTACCCGCTTGGGCGCCGTTGGCGTCGTAATTTGTAAATCTACCACTGTACCAGGCGGCAACGCACACAAATTATCGACGTCTTCTCGGTTAAGTTGGCTACTTACTGCATTATCTGTCATGTATTTAAGAACGTTCTTATTATACTTAATGTAAATGTAACCAATTTTGTGTCGGCTGACAAAACCTTCTCTATCAGGCATGATGTCGCCATATTCTTAAGATACAAATAATTTCTCTATAAAGGCCACTATGAATAGTCCTTCACTTCACTACCAACTGTCAATTTACTCATGGCAACAACATTTGTTTGATGTAACGCTAACTGTGCCACCTCACGATTCACAAACTTTATCATTAACGTTACCGTCTTGGATCCCAGGTAGCTACATGGTGAGAGACTTTGCCAAAAATATAGTGTCGTTAACAGCTATAAATACTGCCTCGGGAGAACCGATTGCATGCACTAAGTTAGATAAACAAACCTGGCAAGCCGATACCCGTGGTGACGAAGTCACTATTACTTATCGAGTACATGCCAACGACTTGTCAGTACGTTCGGCGTTTATTAACGACGAATATGCGTTTATTAATGGCACCAGTGCATTCCTAAGCGTTGAAGGCTTTGAACAACAACCATGTAAACTACAAATCATTAAACCTGCTGTGGCTAATTGGCGTGCCTATACCAGCATGCCAATGACTGAAGATATGCCTGATAGCTGGGAATATGAAGTTAAAGACTATGCTGAATTTATCGACCACCCTCTTTATATTGGGGTATGTAACTTCCATAGTTTTGAAGTGCAAGGCGTTACCTTCGAGTTGTTATTCTCCGGCAGAAATAACCTAGACATCGAGCGGATCGCAAATGATTTGACCCCAATCTGTAAGCACCATATGCAGTTATTTGGCGACCCGCAACCTATTAAACGTTATTTGTTTATGACCTTGTTGGCAGATACTGGCTTTGGTGGTTTAGAGCACCGTGATTCCACCGCCCTACTCTTTCCTCGTTTCGACCTTCCCATGGTGGGCGAAAGCGATACCAAAACCGACGGTTACATTACGTTTTTAAGTTTGTGCAGCCATGAACTTTTCCATACATGGCATGTTAAGCGAATTAAACCAGAGGTAATGGTTAAACCTGATTTGCAAAAAGAAACTTACACCAATCAACTTTGGATTTATGAAGGCTTTACCAGCTTTTATGACGACGTAACCTTAGCTCGCGCAGGCACTATCGGGCCACAAAAATATTTAGATATTGTGTCACAGAACATAACTCGTCTGCTTCAAAATACGGGTAGGTTTAAACAATCGGTAGCAGAAAGTAGCTTTGATGCATGGACAAAATTTTATAAGCAAGATGCCAGTGCTACCAACGCTATTGTCAGTTACTACACCAAGGGTGGCATTATTGCGTTCGGACTAGATTTGTTACTACGTGAAAAATCAAATAATGAAATTAACTTAGATTTGCTAATGCGTCATTTATGGGATCAGTACGGCCGAGACGAAAAAGGTACTCCCGACAATGTTATTGCCACGCTGTGTAAGCAAGATTTTAACATTGATATTTCTGACTATCTAGCCGATGTAGTATACGGTACGCAAGATGTGCCGTTAGAGAATTGGCTGTCGAACATTGGCGTTGAATTACTCACCCGTAGCAAAGTATCTGCTGACGATAAAGGTGGAAAAACAAGCGCCGAAGGCATGAAAAGACAATTAGGTGCTAACTGTAAGCCAGCCCCGCTAGGGTTAACGGTTACTCAAGTCTTTGAAGGTTTAGCTGCTGCCGACGCAGGTATCATGGTTAACGATATCATTATTGCCGTAAATGGTTTTGTAGTTAACCAAGCGAAATTACAGCGTATATTAGATGCGACAAATACTGGCCAAGTTAGCCTTTCGCTTATTCGAGATGGCCGATTGATTACAGGCCATCTTGATATAAGAAACGCACGAGAAGATGTGTGCAACCTTTCAATTGTGGATGAGAGCAAATTTTCTGCATGGTTGGGGCTTAACTAACCATTTTTGATTATTCTTTGCTTATGTAGATTTACGCCCTTGTAGATTGGCACCTTTGCAGAATTGCATATACGTTGGGTATACTAGTAGATATAAAAAAGGGCTACCGTATGGGTAGCCCTTTTAATTTTTAGGAGATGGCGGGAGCCGTTAGCCTTTTCAGGCGTTCTCGCTCTATTCTGGCGTTCCCGACACTACCGTCTGTGGATCGAGGCGCATTTTGCCCAAGTTGATTCGCCAATCTAGGTGTGGACCCGTTGCTCTACCCGTAGCGCCAATGGTGCCAATCTGCTCGCCTTGCGCAACCGTATCGCCAACTTTCACAGTGATAGAGTCTAAGTGAAGGAAAGTAGAAAAAACACCCATTCCATGATCAAGAATTAACGTGTTACCTGAATAATATAAATCTTCTGCCAAGGTTACTGTGCCTTCAACGGGCGCGGTAACCGGCGCGCCTGTTGGCCCACCTACATCAACGCCAAAGTGTGGCCACTTTGGCACACCATTCAATACACGCTGGCTTCCGTATACGCCGGTTATCGGCCCTTTTGCGGGCCACTCAAACCGCGTAAACAATGCGTCGGCATCGGTCACTTTACTTCGTGCAATAGATACATTGATGTTGTCTTGCCTAATTCTTTCAAGCACTGCTTTTGGCGGTGTCACCATCTTAGAATCAAGCCCGTCTATACGTTGAATGTTGTATTCACGTTTAGTAAGGGTAATATCCCGTGCTAATGTGGTGCCATCGGTAAGTTCAACTTTAAGCGTGTGAGAAAGGCTTGCATCACGGGGGAAACCAAACACGAATTTGCCTTCGCTATTTAGCGCTAATGTTTCTCCATCAAGGGTAACGTTAGCATCAGGGGCAACTTGCCCTCTTATCAAACTCCCTTGTGTTAGGGTGCCATTTAGCGTAATCCCGTCTTGCTGCGCGTGAATAGCAGTCAAGCTACTACCAATTAAGAGTAAGGCTGACAAGCCAGCGGAACGCGCTGCTATTTTAAGTGAGTTAAATACACTAGATTGGATAGGCTTTACACCCATAACCCTAGAACTCATTACCACTCCTTTTCGCACTTTCATCGCATTTATTTCGTATTTATACCGTTCTTGTATCGTGTGTCAGCCAATAGCCTATACCCGATTTTGCTTACCATACTGAAACAAAAAACGAGGTAATTAGTCAGACACCATAGCGCCTTTACCCACACCTTCATAAGCCACTACTTGGCAATGATTGTTGGGAGTACGTTTCTTTTGTTCAACTAACAGATACTGGGCTAAACATTCCACCGTCGAATCTGTGGTAATCACTTCACAATCGGCCTTAGGAATAAGTAACTCAAAGTAGCCTTGTGATGATTCGTAAGCGAATGAGAAGTAGTCGCTAGGTGAAGCGACTGATCCGGTTATTTTGCGGTCTTCGTAGGCTATTTCATCTTCGGTAGTCGCGATGTAGATATCGTCCCAGCGGTTTGCCCAATAAGCTTGTTCTTGTTCGCTAATTTTACCATCAAGGTAAATATCGATGCGTGAACGATGGCCATGCGCTATGCGCTGACAGTTTCCATCATGCTTTTTTAACCCGTGGGTATAATGATAATACGGCGACGCTATCACTTCGGTGCGAAGCTTTAATGTAATATTATCAACGTTTTCTGGTAAGTGGGTGGCAAGCACCTCTTTTAGGTAAACGCTCACCGATTCCATGGTCACCACATCTGAATACAAAAAGGCATAGGCTTCTGCTGGGCAGCGAAGCATGATTTCTCGGCCGTCTTCACAGGTAAAGCGCACTTCAACCTGTTCATTCACGTCATCATGGATAACTGTCGCGCCCGCATATTCTGCAGGCACAAGCAATTTATGATCGACATATTCATCAATCAGTCGTTTCAGGTCTTTCTTAACAATACCAAAATCCTGAACCATACTCTCTTCGTTGAGTTCACCGGTTAGGATTACATCGACAATCCAGCTTTCACCTACCATGCCGCGTTTGGGGCAAAGGTAAGAAAAGTCCATTACTGTCAAATCGTTTACAAATAGTTGCATGACACCCTTGTATCGTGTTCGTTTTCTGTTGTTAGTATACGTTTTTTACGTGTTAAACGCAGTGATTAGTCCATAGAAGATTGGCGATTAAGCTGATCTTTTAAATTGGGTGGTATACCACGAATAGTTAAGGTATCGGTGGCAGGGTCGTAAAATACCCGATCGCCCATCAGTTTGCGCTCAAAGCTTACCGATACGCCGCCGCCCTGCCCCGTAAATTTCGCAAGTTGTTTTAGTGCAGCGGGATCGGGCTGAATTTCTTTTTCAAGCGGTACTTCCATAGACTGGGTAAATGAAGAAAAGTTGCTGCTGGTTTCTTCGTTTGACGGCAGCCTGTTTGCTAACTCCTCTACCGATAAGCTTTCGCCTGCGTCTATTTTTTCTTTGAAATACGTTTTCACTTCTTCACGGTGCTGGTGTTGCTCTTGCGGATCTAACGACTCACTGGCCAAATAGGCATCTACAGAAGAAATCAGCTGCTTATTTTGCTGCTTCACATCAACCAGTTCTTCACAGCCAACAAATTGCATAAAGAAGTCAGACACTTTACGGCCCATACGGCCTTTAATAAAGCTAACATAACGCTGCTGTTCAGGTTGGATATCCCATTGGGTTAAGTCGATGCGAACCGCAAGTTGCATACGCGCCAAATCTAGATGCTCTCGTGCAGACAAATCCAGTGAATTGGTTACTTCAACGTGAGAACGTGTATTTAGCAATGCAATCATCAAATATTGGGTAGCCAAAAACTCATACTGGCAAAAAATAAGAAAACCTGTTTCTACTGTGCCCGTATCTATTAACGTTTTCACTAATCGCTTAGTGGCTGATAACGAAAAGCTATGAAATTCTTCTTCTAAATTGTCGCCGCCCGCTTTTTTCTGGGCTAGGTAGTTTTTTAGACCTTCTGAAAATTCTGCTACGTCATCAGTGTTTTCTTCATTGCTTTGCGAAACAAAGTGACCAACCCCTTTGCCTGGCTTGGCATTAAAGCTGTGGTTAATCTGATGTGCGAGAAGCTCAATTTCTGGCGTTACGGCCAAACAATTGTCACGAGGGATAGCTTCTATTTTATCCTCGTTATTAACGACTAAACGGTGTACAACAAAGTGATGAATCAGTGCACTCATAGCGATTAGGGTGTCCTGTTGCTTAAAAAATGTCAGAAAAACTAACGGAATTGCGGGATTTTAGAATGAATGATTGTTATCACTCAAACAACGATTATAATCATTTTACGAGTAAAACCATTCTTTTTATCAAAGAAATCATGAAAAAGAGGCGTAACAGTGCCCCAGAACAGTCGTTATACCAATGCTGAATTTGAAACCTTAATGAATAAAGTCATTCTAACCCTCGAAGAAAACGATGCGGGAAGAGACTTATCGCTAATGGTATTAGGTAATGTGATTACCCATATTTTACAGACTCAGGTTAATCCTGACAAACGCGAAGCCATGGCAGATCAGTTTGCTAATGTGCTCAAGAAGAGTGTTCAAGGTTAAATAGGCTTTTTTATGATTTTAGCCGAATCTCCTCGCCGCCAGCGAGTGACGAAATTAGTTAATTGGGGCCATTGGTTCGCGCTAGCGAATATCATAATAGCCATTGTTATAGCTTCTATTTTTGTGTTTTCTTCACCTATGCCAGGCACGGGTGTGGGTACACTCTATTTGCTTACCAATTGGTTAGGCCATATTGGCTTTATGACCTTTTTTGGTTTTGTTATTTTTATTCTACCGCTTTGTTATTTGGCAACGAACCCAAGGGCCATTAAAGCCAGTGCATCTATTATAGCTGCGGTTGGACTTGCGCTATTGGCATTTGATGCTTTGTTATTTAACCGCACCGGCTTTCATATCAGTTTTCACGCTGCCGATTTACTTAAAACAGAAGCTCAAACGCAAATAAGTGAATTCTACTGGCAACAGTGGGCTTATTTATTCATGCTTTTTTTAGTGTGGTTGGGTTTCCAGCTTATGCTAGCCAATGCTATTTGGAAAAGAGTCGAGCGTTTTTCACAGCATAAAATCGGTGTGCCGGTAGCTAGCTTTTTCGTGGTCTGTTTTGTCACCAGCCATGCAGTGCATGTTTGGGCCGATGCCGAACTGTATCAACCCATCATCAAGCAAGATAATATGTTCCCGCTGTCGTACCCTGCTACCGCTAAAACAACCATGTCTCGTTATGGGTTGCTCGATTTAGCCGCTTATGAAGAGCGAAAGCAACTGCAATTTAATACCGACATTCACAATATTAGCTACCCTGCAGAGCCTGTTTATTGTTCTATCGATTCCGGTAAAAACATGACAGTGATAGTGCAGATTGATGATGCCTCAATTTCTGGTATCGACACGCTAGGGCTCAATGCGTTAGAAAACTATCATTCTACCGCCAGTAGTTTACAGGGATTAATAACCACCACCTTGTTTGGTGTGCCAGAGATTTATCAAGACTCACTGAGTAGAAAGCGCCCTGTGCTGCTAGCCTTACCGGTAGGCCTAGGAATGCCTGTATCCATTCATTTTGATGAAAGTTTACCTGACGATTTGTTCGAAAGTTATCGCCAGCCTCTTTCAAACAATCATAATGGCTTACACTTAGCGTTTTTACCTGCATCTGCGATTGAGGGATACGTAACGCAAGGTATGCTGCAAACCAATAAGGTGATGATTGCTACCGGCTACGGCAATGAAAGTTCACAAGGCATGCTTTACAGTAACATGTCGCTAAGTGCCGATATTGCCAGCACTGAAGATCTTGCGCCAACGATTATGAACGCCCTTGGATGTGCGGCACCAACAACCTTCTACTCTACCGGTCAAGACTTATTGAACCCAAGCCGTAAGTGGTTAGTAAGTACCTCTGGTGAGCGTATCGTGGTGTTCCATAATGGTAAACGAACTGATGTGTTGAGTAATGGTAGTTACGAAATTACTGAGGTTGCAACGGGCAAGCGCAGCAATGCCCCGCTGAATGTCGATTTATTAAGCCAAGCTATCAAGCACTTATCTCGGTTTTCTAACCAAAACTAAAACGTAAAAGGCGCCAAATTAGGCGCCTTTTTTGTATCTATTCAATTTCATTTTATTACACATCCAGCGAAAATGCTTTGAGCGAACGGCTTTGTTTTCTCTTCATACTGGCTACCCGTCACTATGGACGCTTCATGCGTTAGCCATTAGCGAGCATGTATCAAAAAGTGGGTTATACGCTATTGGGAACAGGTATATCGTTCAAAGAGGTGACTTGAGTAACATTTTCTAACGCCGCAGTGGTCGGCGGGGCTTTGCGGGAAACATAATAACAGTGAGATAAACTAACGTCTTGCCCTGCTTGTATATCTCGCCAACTATCGCCAACCATGATGCTTAAAGGTAGTGAAATAGAATGGTCTTCTGCAGCCTGTTTTAGCATACCTGGACTAGGTTTTCGGCACGCACACTGTTTTTTGTACGCGCCAATACCATGCTCTGGATGATGAGGGCAAAAATACACAGAAACCTCACCAATACCAGCTCGGTGAAAGTCTTGCTGAACTTCGCTCATCAAAGCATTAAAATCGTCTTCAGAATACAAACCTCGTGCAATACCCGACTGATTAGTCACGATGATAATTTTATAGCCCGCATCCTCAAAGCGCTTTATTAGCGGGAAAATGCCGTCTACATAGTCAAAATCTTCGTACCGTCCCACATAACCATGGTCGACATTAACAATGCCATCACGGTCTAAAAATAAGGCTTTAACAGTGTGTGAACCCATTTTATGTTATCTCTTCAAATACATTCAGACGGTTTCAGCCAAGCTTGAACACGAAAATCAACAGTAACTTGGCTTAGTTTTTCAACAATGTCGGCCAATCTATCCGGTGGTAAACGCCAGTAATACGGCGTCATTTTTATCAACGCGATTTTTTGTTCATTGTTGTCGAAATGCAAAGGATAATTTACTGTTTCATCCATAGATTGTACGAAACCCACCCGTTCTTCTTTTTCTACAGCATGTTTTGCAGGGTTGTCATATACCAGCGACTTTAATTCGAACAAATGCATGGGTGCAGGATCCACGGTAAGCAAGAGCCCACCTGCTTTCAACACCCGTGCATACTCTTCACTGCTTCCGGGGGCAAAAACCTGAATAACTACATCTTGAGTATTCGATTCAATGGGCAAATCAAAGCTACTGGCGACAACAAACTGCTGTGATTTATAAGCCTTAGCCGCTAATTCCACAGCAATTTTCGCGATATCACTACCACTGCCAGTAGTGTGAATATCTTTAGCTTCTAAACCTGTTACTAGGGCGTTTAGGTAACTCCCTTCCCCACACCCTGCATCGTAGATCGCAAGCTCTGGGTTTGTATTCACACTGGTATTTTCACTATTGCGGTTATCGTTATGATATTGCGCCACTATATCGGTCATGCGTTGCTTCAACGGTCCATAACCATTGAGATCGTGGAACTCTCTTCGAGCGCGAACCATACTTTTGTCGTCACCAGGTGACTTCGAGTTTTTAAACTGTACAGGAAGAAGGTTAACGTAGCCGGCTTTCGCTTTGTCAAAACTATGGTTATTGCTGCATTGAATGACCGAGGCACTAATATCGATTGGGCTTCGGCAAAGTGGGCATTGCCACATAAAAAGAGTCCACTGTAAAACTGTCTAATACTGGCGGCGAGTTTACCAAACTTCACCGCCGGTGTCGTGACTGCTTCAGCGTTGCTACTAAGTTGTGAAAGAGCTTAACGCGAAGTTCCCCTCACACTATGAAACATGGCTACAAATCAGCCAATGGGTGAGCTTCATTGGTCCAGGGTGAGTCAAAGAAAGATGCAACCACCTCTTCTGGTACATCTTCTACTTTTTTGTACTTCCATTTTGGCGATAAGTCTTTTTCTATCAGTAGTGCGCGTACGCCTTCCTGAAACTCCCCGTATTGACCACAGCGACAAGACATAATTGCTTCCATACGAAAGCAGTCAGCTAAAGATAATTGTGCACCACGCTTGCACTCTTCAAACACTAAATGCGCGGTTATGGCCGACCCTTTAGCCAATGTAGATTGCGCACGGCTTAACCACTTATCTCCGCTAACATCTGCTGATAATAGGTTATTAACCACATCAGTAACGTTGTCTGGTTCACACCACTTCTCAATAATCGCTCGGTGAGATTCTACATTTGCAGGAAGCTGACTTTCTGGTGTGTTAAGGCCGTTTAAAATGGCGGTGACTTGCCCATTGAGTGGGGTTGATTCGTCATTGAGTTTCCACGAGTAATTCTGAAGCGCGTCAAACATAGCGGGTTGTTGGTCGGACGCTACCAACACGTCAGCTAATTCTACGTAACACGCGTCTGCTCCATTCATTTGAACACCGGTAAGCCCCAAGAAAAGACCAGTGTTTCCTGGTAAGCGTGGCAGAAAATAGCTGCCTCCTACGTCAGGGTACAATCCAATGGTAATTTCGGGCATTGCTAGGCGGGACGTTTCGGTAACCACACGGTGACTCGCACCACAGATTAACCCCATTCCACCGCCCATGACGATTCCAGAACCCCACACAATAATGGGTTTGGCGTAATGATGAATGTTATAATCTAGGGTATACTCTGTACGGAAAAAAGAGGCAAGAAAATCAGGGATTTCGCCATTTGATTCCAGCATTGCGTTGTACATGGATACAATATCACCACCGGCACAAAATGCTTTTTCTCCTGCGGCTTTTAACACTACGCAGACAAGATCGTTTCTATTTTCCCACGCTTGTAATGCGTTTAATAACAAACTCGCCATTTCTAAATCAAGCGCATTTAGGGCTTTGGGCTTATTCAGTGTAAGCACGCCAATAATATGTCCTGAGTGCGTTGCGATTTCTTCAACAACCACCACTGATTCTGTATGTTCCACTTTGTACTCCTTGTTGCATCACCGATTTTTGCCACCGCGCCTTATATCACAGAACGCTGGTTTCATCGCTTAGCAAGCGCCTACCAATGATGACTCGCATGATTTCGTTTGTGCCTTCCAATATTTGATGTACCCGCACATCTCTTACGTGGCGTTCTAACGGATACTCTTTGATATAGCCGTATCCACCATGTAACTGTAACGCGTCGTTACACACCTTAAAACCCACATCTGTCGCAAATCTTTTCGCCATTGCGCAATAAGTACTGCTATCGGCATGTTTGCTATCAAGCTTACTGGCTGCCATTCTCACCATTTGACGGGCAGCGACCAATTCAGTTGCCATGTCAGCTAGTTTGAATTGCAACGCTTGGAAAGTAGCAATGGGTTTTCCAAACTGCTCACGCTCAGTGAGATACTGTCTGGCGACATTAAGCGCTTGTTGCGCAGTTCCTATTGAGCATGTTGCTATATTAATTCGCCCACCGTCTAACCCTTGCATGGCCATTTTAAAGCCTTGCCCTTCATCACCTAAACGACACGACGCATCAATTTTTACGTTGTCGAAAGTGATCATTCTGGTTGGCTGTGCATTCCAGCCCATTTTCTCTTCCGCTTTACCGTAAATAATACCTTCGGCATCAGCGGGAACGGCAAAGGCGCTTATACCTTTTGCCCCGTCTCCCCCCGTACGAGCCATTACCACAAGTACATCGGTACTTCCTGCACCAGAAATAAACACTTTTGCGCCGCTAAGCACATAGCCATTTCCTACTGGCGTAGCTTTGGTTTTTAATGACGCAGCGTCTGAGCCAGCACCAGGTTCGGTTAAGCAGTAAGAAGCAAGTTTCTCCCCCGACACAAGTACCTCACACCATTGCTTTTTAACGGCTTCTTGGCCCCAAGTCGCAATCATCCACGTGGCCATGTTGTGAATTGTCAGCATGGCGGTAGTGGTGGTGCAACCCATGGAAAGCTGCTCAAAAATGATTGAAGCATCAAGGCGTGACAAGCCCAGCCCGCCTTCTGATTCAGGGGTATATAACCCACAAAAACCGAGTTCCCCCGCCTTTTTAAGTGCCTCAACGGGAAAGTGATGGTCTCGGTCCCATTGTGCAGCATTCGGTGCAAACTCCTGCATCGCGAACTGGCGAGCAGTTTCTTCAAAGGCGAGTTGATCATCTGAAAGGTCGAAATTCATGTTACTTGCCCTTCTGGGTAATAAAATTGGTAATTATTCACGGTTGATTTAAGTAAAATTCAACCATTGAGTATTTAGTCGTAATAACAGTATCTAACAACTTACCTTCACGTAAACGTAAACATCAAAAATAATTAAAGTTAATGTAAAATATTTGTGACAAATATGCAGGGGTTTTACCCTATTTTCTAACTTCACTAACGCAAAAATAATAAATAAAGACATACAGTTAGAAAGTTAAACTTACGGCTAATGCACTTTACGCCCAGCGCTGATAAGCTATGTTTATTAAAACACTACTAAACTGACATCTCTTGGATTATCGGATTGCTATCGTTGAAGATAACGCAACTGCGCGCACTACGTTGCGAGGTCATCTACTACCCATTGCAAAATTAAACGTTAGCAGTTTTGGATCAGGTGTTGAGCTTAAATCGGTGCTACGTAAGCAGCATTTCGAACTCATTATTATGGACTACCACCTAGGTCAAGGAAGAACTGGGGTTGAGTGGATACAGGGCCTTAAAGAGTCGGGATTTATTCGTCCTGGAACAGGCCTCATTTTTCTTACCTCAGATCGTTCGCCCCAAACCATTGGCCGTATAATGGATTTGCAACCTGATGCGCTAATTATAAAACCTTACACCATTGCGTCATTGTCCCGACAAATTAAGCACTATTTAAGCTATCGCCAATATATTGAGCCCGTGTTACGAGAAGTGGATAATAAACAGCGACCTTCTGCCATTACATTATTGCGTAAGAAATTGCGGGAGGGCGTTCCTCTCAGGCTTGTTTCAGATGTGGGTAAACTTTACGCCAAGCTCTTATTTGAAAACGAAGATATTTTGCCTGCAATGCGTGTGTATGAAGATGTACTCACTCGCTCAGATAAAGTGCTTTGGGCTCAATGGGGCAAAATTAAGTGCCAGTATGCGGCGGGTCTTTGGCCCGACTGCCAAGACGAACTCAGTGGCATGGTAACGTCAAGTCTAGCGCGTGACAGCGCATTTGAATGGCTGGCTTCTTTATCTTTTGAGCAAAAATCTTACGAACAAGTAGAAACCTATTTAGGTCAGATAAAATTCAGTGAACTTAGCTTACCTGCTACTAGGTTAAAAACTATCGCGTATCAAAAACAGGACAAAGTGGTAGAAGCCATTGACCTGTTACAAAAAAAGCGCGCTATGCATCGCAGTGCCAAAGACAGGTTTAACGATTTCACTTTCGAATTAGCGGAATTTTATTTACTACTTGCAGAAGAAGCGCCTAGTACGAATAGAGAAGAAAGCTTAAGCCAAGCTCGTAAGTTAGTTGGCTTGGCAGGTCGCAGTCAGAGTGATCGCCAACTATTACAAAAAAGAGATTATCTACTGGCCTTTTCAGCCATTTTAGACGGCGAAGATCATAAAGCTACTCACTTACTAGAAAGTGACTACATGGATGATTACCTTCGTACCGAGCCTTCAATGCTGGTTATTGCCGCTAAAGTACATCATGGCTTAGGCGAAGAAGGAAAAGCGAGCCAATTGCTTGCCCTTGCAAAGCAGAAGAATTCTGAGCTGCAGATCATATCGGAGCAGGTTGCTAACGACGACCTTATTTTTAGTGGTGGGGAGCGTCTGAGCCTTAATCATGACCAAGCAGTCATGCTAAATGAAACCGGTACCCAGCTGTTTATGGATAAACACTACTTACCCGCTATGAAGCATTTCTATGATGCATTGAATTTATCGCCAGAAACGGCAGCATTCGGGCTTAATTTACTGCAGTGTATGATTGAATCAGACACCGCCGTTTATCGTAAATACGGAATTCCTAAACTACTTCGCATTATTGCTGATATGGCACTTTCAGATAGTAATCATCATAGGCTCACCCAATTAAACCTAACGGCCCAAGCTAATGCAGAAAAGCTTATGGCCCCTGCTATCAACGAAGACAACAAGCACCATTAGACGTTAGGTATAAACTGACCGAGTGTGCTCATACTAATGGTATGTTATTTCAACCGCATTAGTAGGCTGGATGTATCCCAGCGATGGCCACCCATTTTTTGAACGTCACCATAATATTGGTCGACCAGGGCCGTTAGCGCTAATGTCGAGCCATTTCGACGCGCCTCATCAAGGGCAATAGATAAATCTTTTCGCATCCAATCAACCGCAAAACCATAGTCATAATGGTTTTCGAGCATAGTAGCCGCACGATTTTCCATTTGCCAAGATTGCGCAGCCCCCTTACTGATAACATCGATGACTGCATTACAGTCTAACCCTGCTTTTTGACCAAAATGAAGCGCCTCTGCTAGCCCTTGAACAATGCCGGCAATGCAAATTTGATTCATCATTTTTGCTAACTGACCACTTCCACTTTCACCTAACAATTGACTGTGTTTAGCATAGGCAGAAAATACAGCTTCAGCACGGTCATAAGCCTTTTGTTCCCCCCCCACCATGACTGTGAGTAAACCATTTTCAGCACCGGCCTGGCCACCTGACACTGGCGCATCTAAAAATGCGATGGACTGCTTTTGACATAGCGAAAACATTTCACGCGCTACTTCTGCCGACGCGGTAGTGTGATCTATCAGCAATGTACCCGGCCCCATCGTACCTAGGGCTTGGCTTGCAACGTCTTTAACATCATTGTCGTTACCTACGCACATCAACACTATATCAGCATCTTTTGCGGCTTCTGCTGGGGTTAGGGCAAGGGTGCCTTGACACTCTTTTACCCACTTTTCGGATTTCGCTTTTGTACGATTATACACAGTAACATTGAAGCCTGATTTTGCCAGATGCCCCGCCATGGGATAGCCCATCACACCGAGCCCTAGAAAACTGACGTTAATCGAAGCGTTATCGATAAGTGAACCTGCAGTTGAAGACGTTGTAATTGTATTATTTGGCATGGTGTAACTCTCTTCATAACTGATTATACTGAAGCGAAGTGTAACAAACTTTCTGATTACTAAAACACATCAATAACTAAAATAAAGAGAAGCGCTATGAGCATATACAGTCACCAAGTGATTAAAAATAACGGCGAAGCTATTGCCATGTCAGACTTCAAAGGCAAAGTGTTACTTATCGTCAATACCGCCAGTAAATGTGGCTTTACTAATCAATATGAAGGATTGGAAAAACTTTATAATGAATATAGCGCGAAAGGCTTCGAAATATTGGCGTTCCCATGCGATCAATTTGGCCACCAAGAGCCGGGGTCTGATGATGACATTGCGCAATTTTGTAGCCTGAACTTTGGCGTTTCTTTCCCATTATTTAAAAAAACGGAAGTTAACGGCTCTCAAACCCATCCGCTCTACGTTGAATTAAAATCACAAGCACCTGGCTTACTAGGGTCAAAACGCATAAAGTGGAATTTCACTAAATTTCTAGTCGATGGGAATGGAAACGTGGTTAAGCGGTATGCCCCAACCACGAAGCCGAGTGAAATAAGTAGCGATATTAGTGGACTGTTAAAAGCCTAAATTTTTATCGTTTTTTGGATAGGGAGTGCATTGTAATGAAAGTCGCCTTTTTTAGCGCCAAACCTTATGAAGAAATTGTTTTTAAGGCAGCAGCCACAAGCTTAGAAAAAGCCTTGAGCCTAGAAGGGACTGAACGAGAAGACGGCCTTCCCCCTACTTTCTCCCCTATTTCTTTTACTTATTTCCCTCATCAACTCACCGCTGAGACTGCCTTGCTGTGTCAAGGCTACGATGGTGTCTGTGTTTTCGTCAATGATGAACTTAATGCGAAAACTTTATATATCTTGCATGAGGCTGGTATTAAACATATTGCGTTACGCTGTGCTGGCTTTAACAATGTCGACATCGCCACCGCAAATGAATTGAGCATCAGTGTGTCGAGAGTGCCCGCCTACAGCCCTGAAACGGTGGCAGAGCACACGCTAGCACTCATTCTTACGTTAAATCGCAAAACACACAAAGCCTATAACAGAGTAAAAGAAGGCAACTTTGAATTGGGCGGTTTACTGGGTTTTACTCTACACAATAAAACAGTAGGTGTGATAGGTACAGGACGCATTGGCCAAGCGGTTATTCGGATTTTAAAAGGTTTTGGTTGCAATATCTTATGCTACGATCCCTACCCCAATAAGCAACTCAAACAAGAAGGCGTAGTTTATACGTCACTAGAATCGCTTTTTAGCCAAAGCCACATTGTTACCCTTCACTGCCCACTTACCGAGCAAAGCTATCACCTTATCAATGAAGCGAGTATTGCCCTAATGCCCAAAGGCGCCATGCTTATAAACACATCACGGGGAGGATTAATTGATGATAAGTCGGTAATCAATGCGCTAAAAAATGGGCATTTGGGTTATGTAGGTTTGGATGTGTATGAGCGAGAGTCAGAGCTATTTTTTAGCGACCATTCTCAAGACATTATTCAAGATGACGTGTTTCAGCGTTTACTAACGTTTCCCAATGTATTGGTAACCGGGCATCAAGGCTTTTTCACTAAAGAAGCTTTGAGTGAGATTGCCGCCATAACCCTAGATAACTTGTGTTTTATCGCCGGTGACACACGACGAAACGTTCAAGACAATATGGTTAAGCACATAAGTTAACGGGCTTAAGGTAATGAGAATAGCTTAAAGGAAATAGTAGGAAAGTAGCCATTTCGCTACTTTTCCAAGACAAGATGAAAATACTTACCTAGCCACATAAACGGCTCTGTTTGGTTGTAGGTTCGTTCTAAGCTTAACAACCCTTCAAACTGGGTGGTTTGATGTTCTGGGTTCTTCAAGTAATCATGAAAACATCGTATGCCGGTTTTCGCTTTTACCTTAAAACCAATAGACTCACAAAAATCGCTGGCTTGTTTAGCCGGTAACGGATTTTTAGGGTTAAGGCGAACTTGGTTCCTGACTTTCATACCTTGCGCAATGTAATCAAAATTACCATAAATAGCGTTGGTCATTAAGTTTGCATCACGGTTAAAAAAGCTCAGGCTTAATATTGCTCCTTCACGCATGTTGTCGTATAAAAACTGAATAGCTTGGTAGGGCTCATTCAACCATTCCAAAACAGCGTGGCAAACTACAAGGTCATAGTGTTCCATATTTTGAATATCTAACAAATATTGATGTTGAATATTCACGTTTGGAAACGTTTTTAAATTGTCTTTGGCATGAACCAATACATCTTCTGACCCATCAGTTAGGAACACACTATGCCCAAACGATGCCAAGTGAGCGGCCATCACACCTGTGCCGCCGCCCACTTCTAGCACCTTTTTAGGCAGTGCACTTTCTGTTACTTCAACGAAAGGGGCTAAGGCTTCACAAAGCATAATTTGCCTAAGTTTGCCTTTTGTAGTGCCATAGATGTTATCGGCAAACTTTGCGGCTATACCGTCAAAAATATGATCTAATTTTTGTGTCATGCTGGATTTGGAATATCGATAAAAGATACGTCGAGGTTAAACTCGATTTGAATGTGCTCACCTAATGCCTTCACGCCGTAGCGTTCAGTGGCATGATGACCCGCCGCAAAAAAGCTAATACCCATTTCACGCGCCGTATGAATAGTTTGTTCAGACACTTCACCGGTAATAAACGCATCTACCCCTGCCGCAACAGCTTGTTCGATAAAGCCTTGACCGCCGCCTGTACACCAGGCAACGGTTTTAATAGCTTTATTATCATCACCTTCCGCTAATACAGCTCGTCCTAACTTATCAGCTAATAGCTGCTGTAGGTCATGCTGAGACATTGGGCTTTCGAACTCCCCTTGCATAACCACACCCGTAGGTTTTACGCCGCTTAGGGCTTGCACATTGTCAATATTAAGCAGTGTCGCAAGCTGTCGGTTATTCCCAAACTCGGGGTGAACATCTAACGGTAGATGGTATGCGTATAAATTAATATCGTGTTCAAGTAATGCCTGAATGCGCTTTTTCTTCATGCCGGTAATTGCTTGCGACTCGCCTTTCCAAAAATAGCCATGATGCACCACGATGGCATCGGCATTTTCTGCAATGGCGGCATCAATCAAGGCTTGTGAGGCCGTAACCCCTGTTACTACACGTTGAATTTCTGGCTTGCCTTCAACTTGCAGACCATTAGGGCAATAGTCGCTAATCTCATGGGCTCTAAGTGTGCCATCTAGATAGCGTTTAAGTTCAAGGTTACTTACTGACACAAACACTCCGGTTAACTGTTATACAATCAGTTCAACAATCATGTTGAACCTATAGAATTGTTAAGCATTATACTAATTTTGAACGACTACTGCCGTCCTTTCTTTTTACACACGCCAGCTACCACTCACCGTTCTTATTTAAAATATCCGTAATGGACTTTGCAATTTCCCAGCGCGGTGTATCACTTGAGTTACTCAGTATAATTATTGCGTTTTTACTGTCTGGATATGTAAGCACTAGCGATTTGTACCCACGAATACTACCTGGATGCCTAGCGACTTTCCCATATTCATTCTCATAAACCTGCCAACCTAGTGCCATGTATATTTCACCCCACGTGGTTTTTACTTGTGGCACTAACATCGCATCGAAGGAATGATTATCTAAAATGACAGGATTGTTGTTAAGCGTGAGCGTAAGCCATTGGCTTAAATCGTATACGTTAGCAATGAGGCCTTCACTGGGGTTAAAAGCTAAGTCATAGGGTCGCTGCTCAAGCTTGTCTATTAACTTTCCCCTGTAGGTTGGATGCGTTTCAGCTAAATTTTCATCTGAGCCATCATAAAAATGACTTTTTCTGATTTTTGCTGGCTTAAAAATATTGTCATAGATGAAAGCGTCATAGCGCTGACCACTAACTGAGAGAATGATCTCACCCAACAGATTATAATTAGTGTCACTATACACAAAGCTGTGACTTTCAGACTCTTCGGGGACAGCGCCTCCCACCAATTCTAAATAACGCTTCAGCGATCTACCTTGTTTAGCACTCGCAGGCCTAATAACGTCCGTTAAGCCTGAAGAATGGGTGAGTAATTGCTTTATAGTGATTTGAGACTTTTCAAGCTGTGGTATGTATAAACCCACTTCGTCATCGAGGCTTAATTTTCTTCGCTCTACTAATTTCATTATGGCTTGCGCAGTGAAAAGTTTAGAAATTGACGCAGCCCTGAATAGCGTTTTATCCGTTGTGGGCTTGGTTAACTTCTCATCTAGGTAGCCGAAACCTTCAATATAACTGACTTTGCCGGCAGTAATGATAGCTACTGCCATTGCGGGAATAGTAAACTCACCTCGAACTTCATCCAAGTACTGAGTCAGTTCCTTATGACCGCCTTGTTCGGCGGAAATAGCATTTACTGAAAAAATGAATAGTGTTGAAATAGTAAATTTACGGCATATATACCCAAACGCGTATTCAGTATTCACAAAGGGTTTCCCTTCTCATAGCCAAAATTAAAAATAACTTCGGCTATGCCGTTTTAAAATGAAAGTAGCGGTTGATTCACGATGAAGGTAAAGGACGTAGTTACCAGAATTTTAATACGTTTGCTGCCAGATAACCTACACCTATACCAAAGCACATCATAGAAATTGTTCTAATGAACTTCAAAACCTTTGAAGCATCGTATATTTGTTTACCTTTGAGTAATGAATCAATTATATGATCCTGCCCCGTAATCGACAAAATAATGGAAGCCACGAAAAAACCGAGGGATACATAAAGATCTTTATCTGCTTCTATGGCTTTCAATTGAACAAGAACGACGATTGCACCAATAGCAGCGGAAGATAACCACGCATATTGTTTTAGTAATTCAAAATGTAATTCTGTGGTAAGGGTCTCATTTTTGATTTTATTCTGTTGGGCTGAATCTAGTTCCGGTTTTTCTTCTAATTCCAATGAATCCATTATAAACATCCAATTTTAATGTAGATCTACACTCATTGATGAGGCTAATAATACTTTTGCAATTTTCTTACAGGAGATGAACCAACAGCGTCTCATTAGTTGAGTTCAATTTACCGACTTTGTCTAGCAGGTTCAAACGTATCATATCTTGGCAGCGCAGCATCTAAGTTGTCCCAGTTTGCTTTTGACGTAACAAAGTTGTGAGAGATGGGTCTTTCTGAAATATCTGAATCTACAATACCAAGCCGAATTCTCAGTTTTTCAGGATTAGCTGCATTTGAACTATAAATGGGCGATGCACAGGTAGAGCAAAAATGTCTATTTTTACCTGGTTTAAATTCGTAAGTAGCAAGTTTCTTCTGTGGGTCTATTAGGCGGAATTCGTTAGCATTGATAAAGCCATTGGTGGCATAGGCAGTACCACTATTCTTTCTACAAAGTGAGCAATGACAATGAATGATGCCATCTATCGAGCCTAAAATCTCGACGCTTATTTCGCCGCACAGACAGGTTCCGTAATACATATATACTTCCTTTTACTTAATCCCCATCTAGAATGCATGTTATCCAACCTCGGTAACTTGACACTCTGACCCCATTTTTTAGTTATTTTGTGAGATGTTACCAGCAACACCTTGTGCTACAAACGGTACTAGGTGACTGATCACCTCTTCAATATTCACATGCTTGTGAAAATCTGACTCAGCGATTTCTGTCAACGCTCGACTTGAAGCCATTGAGAAGACAAAACTACCCATTGCAAAGTGCAAGCGCCAGAAAAGCGCTTCTTCAGGTAGGTCGGGTAAGCACTGTTGAATAGCGTCAACTAAGGCTCTAATTGTTTCGCCATAATCGTTCATAATGAAACGGCGCAAATGACCTTGGGTTTCGTTATACCCTCGACCCAATAGCTGAACAAAAATGGCTGTGCCCGACGGTCTTAGCACATTGAGTTTCAACATAGGAGGAATAAGTGCATACAATAAGGTAGCAACACCTTCGCTACCGGAAGATACTTTATTGTTGGCAAGGCAGGTATTCACTTCAGGCATCAAAACATCGAAATACCTTTTTAGCACTGCCTGAATAAGGTTCTTCTTACTACCAAAGTGATAATTGACTGACGCTAGATTAACCTCGGCTCGAGTCGTAATCTCGCGCATCGATGTCTGCGTGAACCCTTGCTCTGAAAAGAGCAGTTCAGCAGCATCTAAAATATCAGCTTTAGTTTGCTTCGCCATTTTTTATTTTTCTTTAACCTAAGTCTCATCACGCCCGTTCCTTCATGTAAAAACGACTCGGAACGGGGCAAAAAGGTTACACATAACCACAAGAGAATGCTGTAACCTATTATTTTATATTAATTATTATTAAAACCAGTGCCTTGCTTTGTTCCAAGTCTGCATGACTACCCGTTCTGCAACAGCTGCAACCGACAGCCCTAGTTTTTCTGCCACATTCTTTTTCAACGAGTACTTAACCTTAAATATTTCGCGCTCTGGGAAGTGCGATAAAATGTAATCGTCTGAGGTTGAAAGCGCATCTACCAAACCTAGTTCTTTTGCTTTAACACCAGGCCAATATTCACCCGTTGCCACTTTCTCAATGTTCATTTCAGGGCGCTGACTATGAACGAAGTCTTTAAACAACGTGTGAATTTCTTCAATTTCTTCTTTAAATTTTGCACGTCCTTCGTCATTATTTTCGCCAAACACGGTAAGCGTTCGCTTGTATTCACCTGCCGTATGTTGCTCAAATTCCACATCGTTCTTCTTCAATAATTTATTGAAGTTTGGCAATTGCGCTAACACACCAATTGAACCAATGTACGCAAATTGAGACGCTAACAATTTATCTGCCACACAAGCCATCATGTAACCGCCACTTGCCGCTACTTTGTCTACCGCGATGGTTAATGTAAGGCCTTTTTCTTTGATGCGTTGTAACTGGGAAGCCGCTAATCCGTAACCATGTACCACGCCACCGCCACTTTCTAAGCGAACAAGTACTTCATCTTTTTTGTTGGCTACACATAAAATAGCGGTAATCTCTTCACGTAAGTGCTCAACCTCATTAGCATCCATAGAGCCTTTAAAATCAATCACAAATAACCGAGATTTTTCTTCTTCATCGCTAGCTTTTTTACTTTTGCTTTTGGCCTTATCTTCTTTCTTCTGCTTTTTAGCTAGTTGCTTCAATGCTGCTTTGTCGAGCAACACTTGCTTCGCATAATGGGTAATGTCCTTTAGTTGCTCTGACAGTGAGATTATTTCTAACTGACCTTTACCTTGTTTCTGCTTACTTGCAACGCCAACGATGGTCGATACCACGATAATAAACGCGATAACCAAGGTAACGGCCTTAGCCACAAATAAACCGTATTCGTACAAAAACTCCAAACCTATCTCCTAGTACAAAATAAAAGGGTCTGTTCTCAGACCCTTCATAACGACCTTATTGTCCGAATTAGAACTAACATTAAGGCGACTTTATATAATGGCGCCTATAATAGCAGTCTAATTTTCCTCTGACGATAGGGTTAATGTACTGATTGTATTTGCAGATATTTCTTCGTCGGTAAAATACAAATCACGTAACGTGGGTTGAGACGAATAAAGTTCAGTTTGATCAGTTGAATGTTCACTGCCATAAGCCCTAGATTGAGAGTATGAAAGAAGTCCCCTTCCTTTTGGCCCGTCTTCAGTAAAGTTAATGACCATCATCCAACTGCTACCATAATTTATATGATAGCCCTCTGCTTCTGCGCTCATAATGGTATTGCTGTTAAGCGGTGCATAGGTATGTCTTGGCAGTAAAGTTCCATTGTTGTTAGGCACAATACTAAAGACATTAAAACCACCTTCGATGTTATGTGCACCAGCCCATGGAAGTTTTACACCCGATGCCGTGCCATTTGGCAGGCTTCGCTCTACAAATTGTACTTCACCTAAGGTTGCATCAAGCGCTACACCGGCTTGGTTAACAACCTGAACTGCTGCAGCAAATTGATTAATTGTGGTGTCATTCTGCAATAAACCACTTGGCGTGGTAACAGGGTTATCAACAGAAAACGGTGTTTCCCACTGGGGATCCCTGTCAAATTGAAACGCAAACTCTCTAAATACGTGCGCCCCAACACTGTCTTTGTTCATGGTGCCATCCCACGAGGCCAATGCTGCACAGCCAGCGGAGATATCCACGTTTTCACCATTTACCGTAACAGGATCACTACCTTGGGCTGTACAAGCTTGAAGTAAGCTAGGCAACACCATATCGGCCAGCATGCTTCGGTTGTTAAGTAGCAAGGTTTCCACTTCGTCAGGCGTAAATGTGTTGTCACTACCTGCTTCAGATTCTATAAATTGCTGAGCTAAGCGTGATCGCAGACTTTGTTGATTTTCCACATTGCCATAAAGTGGCGAAACTCCCGTGATAGGTGACGATAAATTTGTTAACCAAAAGCTGTTGTTTGAGTTTTGAACTGAATCTGTTCCCTCATATTTTGGTGCTTCCTCGTAAGGTACAGGTCCATCGAAATCAAACGCAGAGGCAAAACCGGGTAGAACAGTAAAACCCGCTGCTATTTTAGTTTGTACTAAAACAGGATTAGTGGTTAATTCTGAAATGGCGGTTTCAGTTAAGTTAGGGACGGTAGAATCGTCAATATAAAATACCTGACCGTCCGCTGAAGCAGACATGGTATTGTTAAAAATAACACCATCATAGTCTTTGAAGGCTTGTTTGAACTCCTCCATAGAGCCCGCCATATTCATCGCTAGCCAGTGATCAACAACATCCAAATTCGGCAAATTTGCATCTTTAATGGCAAACGCATTAGTGTCCGTCCACTCAAAATTACCCGGCACTTCAATCATAGGCCCGTAATTTGTGTAATAGGCTGTTTTGTTGAGCATGATGGTTTGGCCTGGTGCCACCGCTACCTCAATCTGCATTGGCTTCTCGTAAATGGTCCGTTTACTACCATCAACCCTATGAGTAAGGCCCGTATCATCATCTTCATCTAACGTTAATTGATAAACGACAAAGTGCTCAGCTGTAGAAAAGGTGTGTGTCCACGCAACGTTTTCGTTGAAGCCTATATTCACCGCACCTGGTAACCCCGTCAAAGAGCCACCTATTACGTTTAAATAACCTGGTATTTGCGTATGGAACTGCCAAAAACGTAAATTCCCTGTGTGAGGAAAATGGGGGTTCCCTAAAACCATTCCCATACCGTTAGTGGTTTTATCGCTCCCTAGTCCCCAGCCATTTGACCCCATGTCTTGTGGATTTTTTTCCGGCAGTACTACGGTAGGGTTAATGTTAAACGGCACAGCGTTTACTTGCGTATTGGCCGCCATGGCAGTAGGTGATGCCGCTGCCTTTTGTGAAACGGTGCTCGTGCTTGCCGCAGGTGTAGGTAAGTAACTTTCCCCTTCAGGCGCAGCTAAAAACATTGGGCCTAAAAAGTTAGCAGCACCTGGTAATAACGCAACACCCAGTGAGTACGTTAATAAATCAGTACTGTCGATATCATTTACCCAAGGCTGCCCAGCACACGACTGATCTTGGTCAGCCACAGGCGTGTCCGCTAAGTAACGATTGTAACCTGCAGTATAACCTTGAAACATGGCTCTTGAGTTTGCTGACATGCGCGCCAAATTCTCTTCAGCCAACGCACGAATACCCAATGTTAAAAAGCCGAAATCATTAATAAGGTGCTCTGAATCACCACTGCCCGGTTGGTTGTCAGGACCGAAGTATTTCGAGCGCTCAGAATTATATTTAATAATTTGATCTGCCAAAATACATAAATTATCTTTAGCAAACGCATAACCCACCCCGTAGGCCATACTTTCTAGATTATCCGCTTTAACGTGAGGCACACCGTAAGTTGTCCACGTTATGTCAGCCGTTAATACACCATCTGTATCAAAAGCGGGTACCGGTGCTGGTGTAGGTTCAACGGGAGTTGGCTCAGGAGTGGTTGGCGTTTGCACGTTATCAAAATTATTATCGTTCCCTCCACAACCTATTAGTGTGGCAGCAATAGAGGCTGCGAGAAGTGTACGATATGGCAATATACGTTTCTTTGGTATGTTCACAAACTGTCCCTTATTGTTGTAATACTCGAAATCAAGATCCTGTATCCTTCTTTCTTCAACAGATCCGACCAATTAACACTACATTAACAATAAGAAACATTCAAACAACATTTTGATTTTTAGCTTAAATAAGCAAAAAAAAGACCGACATAAGTCGGCCTTTTCATGTTTATGAATCAACTAGTTACATATCACTAATTTGATACAACAGTCTCATCAGTAATGGGTAAAACCGTAGCGTCAGAAGAGATATAACCTGCTACTTCTCGTTGCATTTCAGCCGTAACTGCCGTGCTCGCTGCTGGGCTTAAACTTGATGCATGCGCACCACTGTTAAATAAAACCAAGCCGCTTAATGCATCGGTACCCGATTGGGTAGTCGTCACCTGATTTAAACCAATGGTATTGGCAAGCGCTAACTGACCAGACAATGGCAAAGATGTACTTACTGGTATGACTTGGTCTGGTAAGTTTTCTTCCCCGCCGTCACCTACCACTGTCATCATGTGTACTGGTGTAGTTTCACCAAGCGTAGTGGCATAGTTAGTTGGGTCACCAGCGTCCATAACCGTTTGTGCAGCAAATGCGAATTCAGCAAATACCGCATTAACTTCTGCAGCTTGTTCATCGCTTAAGGCATCCATAAATGCGCTTACCGCACCCACTAACTGTGCTTCTGAAACATCAGTTGTGCCATAAAGCTGAGTTAACAAGGCAACAAAATCTTCAGACGACTGAGATAACAGCAATCCTTTGATAAGCGGACCAAAGGTAGCAGACTCAAGTAAGAACTGAGCTGCACCGCCTCCAGGAGACTCTAACGAGGCTTGTTTAACAGCATACATGCCGTCTAACGCGCCTAATGTCTCTCCCATGCTGGTGTTAGCCACTGCGGCAAAGTTACCGCCCGTAATAGCGCCTAATGATACACCCATGATAGATACACGAGACATATCAAATGACACGTTTTGGGTTGCAGTAGCATCAACTACCGCGTTCAAACCTAAACGTAGGCCCAATAAATCAGACACGCTTTGACGCAGGTTATCACGCGCAGTTGGCAAGCTTGCCAAGTTCATGTAATGAGTAGCGCTTACGGTTGTAGCATTGATGTCATCAGTGCCGTCGCCGTCTAAATCATAACCACGAGTACCGTGAAGTGGTTGGTCGATAGCCACTGAAGCAATACCTGCCAACGACAAAGTCCCCGTAATGGCTAGCATATCTTCTTTCTTACTCGTAATACCATGCGCTAAAATCACTACAGGCCAACCCGCTTCTGGCATACTGACAGAGAAGCCAAGTGCACCAGCAATCGCTGGGTCTGGAATTGTCACCTGCACATCTAACGTCTCTTCACCCATGTTTCCGCCAGTCATCTGAGGAAATGGGTTAAACTTAGTGATATTACGGGCGTTATCTAGCATTTCGCCATTAACACGTAAATCAGATAAGCCTAAACTTGAACACGTTTCGAAGTTTGGACCAGGTGTGGCACTAGCGAGTACTTCATCAGAAGCCGTTGCTAACACAATACCGCTGTCGCAGGCTGCTTGCCAAAATTCATTAACTGGCGCTGTTGGGTTTTCTGCGCTTGGAACACCTAGGAAATAAGGAAGCGACACGCTACCCTCATAGCGTTGTGCTGCACAAAACGGACCCGCTTCGGCAAGTATGCCAGTAGACACAGCCACAGCGAAATCGTTAACCGCACCCCATTGGGCAGATAACTGACCAGACACGGTACCCGCTAACCCAGCACACGTTTCAAGGGCACTGAAGTCAGTGGCTTCAATAACAGGTACTAAGGCTGCTGCCTCTGCTGGTAAGTTATCTATTCCGACTGAGACCGCACCAGCGACTACTTCTTCGGTGACTAAATTTAATGCTTCCATAGCCGTAGGTGCACTATCAACGTCTCCTACTACAATAACAGGAAGTGCTTCACCCGCGGTTGGGTCTCCAGCAGCAGCGCGTGCTGCAAACTCACCTACCATTACTTTTTTGATGGTATCGAGTGAATTCGCAATTGATTGTGTGGTGAATGCAGAAACATAGGTGATATCTTCACGCTCATAACCTGCACCAATCACTGGGTTTACCAGTGAGTTCACAATGCCTTGAAGCAATAATTGATCATCACTTGATAATGGCAGTGTATTGATATCTTGTCGTGTTGAATCCCACGATGTAGAGCCTTGTACAGACTTACCAGACGAATCTTTCAACGCGGTGGTCATTACCAACATGTGACCTTGAGCCGGCTTCAGTGGCTTTAATGGCACAAAGGTAATTGTTGATTCATCAGCAAGAGAAAGCACATAATCTTCGCCGTAAACCAACTGATCGCCAAGCTTACAACCCGCAGAAGGCGTCGTGATTTGCGCGCAATCTGGATCGTTTAAATCCAACCCTAGGGTTGCTTCAAACATCAACACGCCAGCCGCCAAGGTAGACGCGTCAAGTGAAACACCTGCCGGCGTCTCTACCGATATAGCAAATGGATGCTGTGTTGACCATCCGTCTAGTACATTAAGTGCGTTTTGTGGGTCAGCAAAGTTAGTTGGATCGTCTACCGGAATGTTAAGGGTATAATCGAAAAAGCCGTCATCCCCTGGTAGCATTAGAAGATCATTAGGTATATTTAAATCGCCACTAGCGGGATCAAACACGATACGTGAAAATGGTGTTTGGACCTCTGTCTCGGCCTGAATATCGGACAGGGTATCATCGGAGCCGCCACAGCCTGTTAGACCCAGCGCAAGGGCCACACTGGAACTTAATATGAGTTTTCTCATTCTTACTCCCTACAAGCATTGTTGTTATTCTGTGTATCTAAAACTCGCATTGCTTGTAAGCTGGCACCTTTAACGCCTTGTTCTTACTGCAAACTCACCGAGCTTCAAACATGTTAGACCAGTTGTATCTCCCTCAATCTTATTAACTTTGTTGCAACTTTGCAAAGTTTTGTTAACGCTAAACGTTATTTTTTTTTACGTTTGGTGTTTTTATACTTCGAAAGTTTTACTTATTGCGTAGTGTGAGTATCATCTGCACCTATATAATTTGAACCTATTGCGCAGATAACTATATGCGAATTTATTAAGGATACTGATGAACGATTATCAAGCCCCTGCCGATTTATTAAAGGGTAAAGTCATTCTTATCACAGGTGCTGGCGATGGCATCGGTGCTCAAGCAGCGCGGACTTACGCAAAACATGGTGCCACCTGTATTTTATTAGGCAGAACCGTCTCTAAGCTAGAAGCCGTTTACGACGAAATCGTAAATGCTGGGAGTGCTGAACCTGCAATAGTACCGCTAGATATAAAAGGCGCAACACCGTCACACTATCAACAAATGACGCAAACCATTATAGACCAATTCGGTAAGTTAGATGGTGTGTTACACAACGCTTCTGTGCTTGGGCATTTAAGTTCTTTTAAAGATATTGAGCAACAAGAATGGCTTGATGTGATGCAAACCAACGTAAATGGTACGGTTTTCTTAACGCAGGCGCTAATCCCTGCCCTAGAAAAAGCTGACAATGCATCGGTTATTTTTACTACCTCTAGCGTTGGGCGAAAAGGTCGCGCGTTTTGGGGGACTTATGCGGTATCGAAGTTCGCTACAGAAGGTGTCATGCAGACGTTATCTGACGAGTATCAAAATAAGTCGCTACGCTTTAACTGTATTAACCCAGGTGGCACACGCACCAATATGCGCGCGCAGGCTTTTCCTGCTGAAAACCCTGATACATTGAAAACACCTGCTGACATCATGCCTATGTATCTTTACCTCATGGGTAACGACAGTATTGATGTGAATGGTCAATCTCTTGATTGCCAACCTAAGCGCTAAAAGTGACTACCAACACATAGCCATAGAAAAAGCCGCGTAAACGCGGCTTTATAATAGTGATACTTTATGTTTTCTTGATGGCGTGGCTTAGTCGCCTATTTTAGCCCACGTATCACGTAACCCTACCGTGCGGTTAAATACAGGCTTATCGTCTGTACTGTCTGCATCTAAACAAAAATAACCAGTACGCTCAAACTGCCATGCACCTGCTTCAGGCGCACGACTGGCAAGCCCAGCTTCAGCCCAGCCAGTCAGAACCGTTAATGACTCTGGGTTTATCACATCAGTAAAGTTCTCTTCAGCGGCGGGGTTAGGCACGTTGAACAAACGATCGTACAACCTAAACTCAGCTTGCTGCGCTGTTCCTGCGTCAACCCAATGGATAACGCCTTTAACCTTGCGGCCATCAGCCGGGTCTTTACCTAGCGTGTCAGCATCATAGGTACAGTAAACCGTGGTTACGTTACCTTCTGCGTCTTTTTCAACACGGTTAGCTTTAACCACATACGCATTACGTAAGCGCACTTCTTTATCTAGCACTAAACGCTTGAACTTTTTGTTTGCTGACTCGCGAAAATCTTCTGCTTCAATCCAAATTTCACGACCGAAACTAATTTCGCGTGTGCCCATAGCCTCATCACTAGGATGATTTGGCGCTATTAAAATTTCACTGTCGTTTTCTGGGTAATTTTCAATCACTAATTTAATAGGATCGAGAACTGCCATCGCACGAGGTGCGTTCACGTTTAAGTCTTCACGAACACACGCTTCTAGCATGGACATTTCTACCATGTTGTCCATTTTAGTCACGCCAATACGCTTGCAAAATTCACGTACTGAACCCGCGGTATAACCACGACGACGTAAGCCTGCCACAGTCGGCATGCGAGGGTCGTCCCACCCGCTCACGTGATTTTCTTCAACCAGCTGAATTAATCGACGTTTGCTCAATACGGTGTATTCAAGGTTAAGACGTGAAAACTCATACTGACGTGGTGTGCTGTCAATAGTAATATTTTCAATCACCCAATCATACAAACGGCGGTTGTCTTGGAACTCCAAAGTACACAAGGAATGGGTAATACCTTCAATCGCATCCGAAATACAGTGCGTAAAGTCGTACATGGGGTACACACACCATTTGTCACCCGTTTGATGATGGTGGGCGTGTTTAACACGGTAAATTACCGGGTCACGCATGCACATAAAAGGTGAAGCCATATCTATTTTGGCGCGAAGGCTACACTCACCCTCTTTATATTCGCCCGCTGTCATCTTAGCGAATTCACGCTGATTGGTTTCAACGTCGGTATCACGGTATGGGCTGTTCTTACCTGGCGCAGTCAATGTGCCACGTAGTTCGCGCATCACGTCTTGAGTAGAAAAGTCGACATAAGCTAGGCCTTTGTCGATTAATTCATTCGCAAAACCATGAAGCTGATCGAAATAATTTGAAGAGTAACGCTCTTCACCATCCCACTCAAAACCCAACCATTTAACGTCTTCTTTGATAGAGTTAACGAAAGTAATGTCTTCTTTTGCTGGATTTGTGTCGTCGAAGCGCAGATTACAAGAACCTGAGTAATCTTGAGCAACACCAAAATTTAGGCAAATAGACTTTGCATGACCAATATGCAAAAAGCCATTTGGCTCCGGCGGGAACCGAGTTTTAATACTCTCGTGCACACCATTGGCAAGGTCTTTGTCGATGATCTGACGGATAAAGTTGGTCGGACGGTGCTCAGTCTCGGCCATTCGCGTGTTCCCCTTAGCGTTTGAATTAACGTTTAAAAATAATCTTAACGTTTAAAATTAATTAATATTGTGGATTAGTATAACACTGACCTAAAACTGACAACCACGTTTTATTACACCTAGCCTTACAAGTGATTAGTTTTAACGCGATGAAACGTTTTTTTACTGTTTCTTGTATTAAAAAAAGGCGTGTGACTAGCAAATAAAGCGTGGTTAGAGGAAAGTATGGTATCTTTCTTCTTGTCGACAACTCGGTCGTAGCAGACAAACATGGTGCCCATGAAAGAAAAAGCAACCTCTTTTGATATTGCACATTTGGCAGGCGTTTCTCAATCAACAGTATCAAGAGCACTGAATAACAGCCCCTTGGTAAATCAAGAAACCCGTGATCGGGTTCAGCGCATTGCTCGCGAACTTAATTATAAAGTTGATAAGAATGCCAGTAATCTACGCAAGCAAAAAAGTAGCACCATTGCACTTTTGTTGTTTGAAGATCCCACCTCAGATGATTCAATGATTAACCCTTTCTTCCTCGCCATGTTAGGAAGTATTACCCGTGCCTGTGCGGCTGCGGGTTACGACTTGCTGGTGTCGTTCCAAAACTTGGAAGATGACTGGCATGCAGAATATGAAGACTCAAATAAAGCAGATGGCATAATTTTATTGGGTTACGGTGATTACACCGATTATCGCAGTAAAGTGGCACAACTTGAGTCACAAGGCACACATTTCGTTCGTTGGGGCGCACCCGATGCCGCTCATCCAGGTGTGAGTGTTGGCTGTGATAATTTTCAAGGTGGTTACAGCATTACCGAACACTTAATCGCCCTGGGTAGAACTCGGTTTGCGTTTATCGGCGATTCAGGCAATGAAGCCCCTGAGTTTATGGCTCGTTTTCAAGGTTATACAGAGGCGCTAACAAGCCATAATTTATACGAAAGTTCGTTGCAAAGTGATGCGGTTTCTACCGAAGAAGCTGGCTTTGATGCTATTCAAGGTATGTTGAACGATGCTAAAACTAACGAAGCAGGCTTACCTGACGCTATTGTTTGCGCATCTGATCTTATTGCTATGGGCGTTTTGAGAGCGTTAAGGCAAACAGCGCTTAAAGTGCCTGACGATATTGCAGTGGTAGGTTACGATAATATTGCTGTATCGGCCTTCACGACCCCTGCGTTAACTACCGTTCAGCAAAACACAAAGCTAGCCGGTGAATTATTGGTCAGTACGTTAATTAAAGCTATTTCAAATGAAAAGGTGGAAGATTTTCTCATGCCAGCGGAAGTCATAATTAGGCATTCATGTGGGGCAAAAACCTAGGCAGCCTAAGTCTTGGCAGCCTAAGTCTTGGCAGCCTAAGTCTTGGCTGCCTAAGTCTTGGTTGCCTAATTTAATAAGCCTGGCTAACTCGCTAGGCTAACTATCTTAGGTTAGCTATCTTGAGCTGCTTAGTTATAGAATATGCCCCGCTAAAACATGATTTACAAATAATGAAAAGGCGCTTGTTGTTATTAGTATTAAACGAGCAACAAGCGCTTTTTTATTGCGAGGTAAAATTTACTGCGCCGACATTTCCTTAATAAGCGCCGCTTCTAGGGCATCTGAATCTAACGCCCCTTCCCTAACCCATACTTGAACGCCGTTGGCGGGCACTGAGGTTGTTAACGCGTCACCGGTAACCAATTCACGTGTTTCGCCAGACAACTGCTCAGTCCATGTGCCAGCTTGCATATATTCATCAACACTGAAATCGGCAGGTTTATCGGCCTTATTGAGCAGTACCAATGCGGTTTGTTGTGCACTATCACTTTGTAAAACACGGTAAAATGTGGCTTCATGCCCGGCTAATTCAAGATTGAACTGCAAACCTCGTTGAAGTGCTGGTGTGTTTTTACGCACATTTGCAATTTTAGCCAATTCGGTGGCAATAGGATGAGACTTTGCGTTGTCTATATTATCTTGGCCAAAGTAATTGCGGTTACCTTGGTGTTCAGACGTACCACGCATAAAGCCAATTTCTGACCCTTGATACACCACAGGAATACCACGAACCGTAAACAACCAGTTATGGGCATTAATAAAACCATTGTCGGTAGCGTTAATACGCGCCATGTCATGGTTGTCATAAAAGGTAGTTAAATCATAAGGGTTATTATAAGGCCCATGGGTTAAATACAAGGTGTCGGCTAAGGTAGCGAAGTCACTTTCAAGTGGCTTTTCGAACACCTTTACCATGGCTTCTTGCATCGGGAAGTCGAGCACACTTACCGCTCCATTTTTTGGAAGTGTGTGCTGCGCAATAAAGTTCGCATCATATTGGAAGCTTTCGCCGAACATAAAGAAGTCGGGATGCTCTGCCCTCACCCGGTCAGACATTTCTCGCCAAAAGTCATGAGGTACGTGTCGAATGGTGTCGATACGAAACGCATCCGCGCCTTGTGAAATCCAGTAAAGGTAACTATTGATAAGATAATCTCTTACCTTGGGGTTTTGATCATCAAGGTTAGAGAGTTTTACCAAATCTGGGTAATCATGAAAAAATTCATGCAAGGGATTATTTTTGGGGTCTAAGTCTTCAGGGGCTAGATTCTGGTGATCAGCAACTAATTCGCCTTCTGCATTATAAATTTCACCGTATCCAGGTTGGTCAGAGGGCATGGTAAAGCTTGGCGTACCGTGGTTTGCCACAATATCAAATACCGATTTTAAACCAAAGTTTTCACGCATTTGTGTGGTGTATTGCTTCACACTTAAGTCGCTACTTATCAAATGCTCATCAGCTTTATAAAAATTAGTCGCCCAATAACCGTGGTAGCCCGTTTTGCCGCCGTCTTTAAAAGCGCCGCCATAGGTGATTTGTTCATCTCCACTAAATGATTGGTTTGGATTTTCTAGCACGGGTGTCATCCATACCGCCGTAAAACCCATATCACGAATATAGTCGCCATTGTTTAGCACCCCTTTGAGGTCGCCGCCCATATAGCCGACATAGGCTTTTTCACCGTCAGAACTTTCCATAGGTAGCTGCCAAGTCGGAAACTCCCCGCCTTGTTCTTCATGGTTATTACTGGGGTCGCCATCAACGAATCTGTCAGTCATTACAAAATAAATTGCTTCGCTGGCAAACGGTGTGGTGGTGCCTAAAACTGTGACTTGTGTATTAGCTTTATTAGTAGAAGCTGCTGAAGCTGACATGGCAGATTTAGCTTCTGCCTTGAGCTGTGGCGAATCCGTAGAAATAGACGCAGACGAATTAGCACAACCTGTTATCGTGCCTACTCCCAAAGCAAGTGTAACGGCAACGGTAAGGTTTTTTACTTTATGAATCATTATGCTAGTTCCTTATCAGCGACTTCAGCTTCTACTACGTCGTGTTCTTTTACGAAAAATACAGCGATGGCCCCCAATAACATGGACGCTCCGGCGACAACAATAATGTATTTAGCTTCGTTATCGAACACACTACTTAAAATCCAGCCTGCGGTTAAGCCAGACACTATCTGTGGTGCGGCTACCGTGAAGTTAAATATGCCCATATAAACGCCGGTTTTGTTGGCCGGTAACGCGCCCGCTAGCATGGCATAAGGCATCGCTAAAATAGCGGCCCATGCAATCCCTACCCCAATCATTGGGATAAGAAGCTTCACTGCCCCAAGGGGCACGGTAACTTCAGTAATCAATAAGTTTACATTCACCATGGTGAGGTCTTGGAAGAACAGAAAACTAACGTAGCTTAAGCCACCTAAAATTAACGCCCCAGCGTAAATAGTTTTTCTGCCAAACTTGTCGGCGAGTCGAGCGAGAAATACTGAGAAGACGGCTGCGAATACCGAATAAGCAGCAAACAATATACCCACCCAGTCACCGGCTGCGCCTTTAGCGGCTACAATAGCGTCGGGTACTTGAGCAACTGAGGCAATGTGCGCTGGATCCCACCATATTTTGTCCACTCCCCAAATGTGCTGGGTAATTGCAGGTGTGGTGTATACCCACATAATAAATAGCGCAAACCATGAGAAAAATTGCACTACGGCAAGTTGCTTCATGGTTTTAGGCATATGAACAACCAAGGAAAAAAATGCTTTCATACGCTCGATAAATGGTGCTTTTGGCGTAATTTCTGGCTTAACGTCATTTTCAGTGCTTAGGCCTTTGTATCTATTGTACTCTTCGGGCGAGTATTCCTTGGTGCGAAAAACAGTCCAGATAACCGTACCAAGCAATACCGTAGCCCCAATATAGAAAGCCCAAATAACAGACGGTGCGACTTCTCCCATTTGCGCAGTATTTTCAAGGCCAACCACGTTAGTTAACACAAAGGGCAAAATTGAACCTATTACTGCACCAATATTGATTAGCAACGATTGTATGGAATAACCAATGTTACGCTGCGACGGTGGCACCATATCCGACACTAAAGAGCGGAAAGGCTGAAAGCACACATTAAACGATGCATCCATTAGCGCGACCATCAGCGCCCCCATTAGCATCGGCGCTAGAAAGGCCACAAATAAAGGCGCATTAGGTAATAAAATCATACCTAGTACTGCAGCTACAGCACCTGCAAGAATAAAAGGTCGTCTTCGACCTAAACGGTTCCAGGTTCTGTCAGACGCTGAGCCAACAATAGGTTGTACAATTAACCCCATAATTGGCGCTACTAGCCAGAAAAGTGATAATGAATGTAGGTCTGCCCCTAGGTCGGAAAGGATTCGGCTCACATTGGCATTTTGCAGCGCAAAGCCAAATTGTACGCCAAGAAAGCCAAAACTGACGTTCCATATTTGCCAGAAAGAAAGGCGTGGTTGAGTTGCTTGCATATTTTGCTCTATTTATTGTTTTACTTAGATAATTCGCATTAATGCGCAATAAAAACGGTTGCGGACATAGCAGGTAAAGATATGGTATCAGTGGTTTTGTATGACTTACCATCGCTTACACGCGTTAACGTTTTGTGTGAAGACAGCATTTCGTCATAGGTAGTCATCGGTAAATCCACAGTCTCTTTATTTAAGATAACCATAATTTTGTCACCTTGCGTTTCATTTGGCGTTAGTGCGCTAATCTTACTATTTTTCTTGCCCTCGGGTGTTGAAATAGGTTCACGGAAAAACGTATAAACACCATCAGTTGGGGCGTAATGTTTAAGAGAGCCTTCAAATTGTAAAGGGTGTGTTTTTCGCAGTTGAAGAAGTTGTTTGATCCGTTGCTGAGCCCAACGTTCATCGGTAGTTAATCCTTTGCCAGTAAATGCATTTTTCTTACTATCAGAAGGCCAACCGCCTGGAAAGTCAGAACGAATAATGCCGTGGTCCTCACTGCCCTCGTTTTGCATGAGTATTTCGGTGCCGTAAAACACCTGAGGTATCCCACGAGTCGTAAGCAGTAACGACATCGCCATATTCCACTTTTCTACATCATGACCAAGTTGTGTATAAATTCGACTCATGTCATGGTTGTCAGGAAATATAACCAAGTTGTTCGGATCGCCGTAAAGAAAATCAGTGGCGAGTGTCTCATATATACTGATAAACCCCGAATTCCAACTTTCTTCGTTAGTCAGCGCCTTAATGACTGCTGCTTGTAGTGGAAAATCCATGACGGAAGGCAACGCGCTATCGTAGTCATCATGTCTCTTACTCCCTGCTTGCCAATAAGCTGTTATAGCAGGGTTAACTGACCATTCTTCTCCTACTATATTGAGCTTCGGGTACTCGCTGATTAGACGGTTCGTCCAATCGCTTAAAAAAGCTTTATCGGGGTACGAATACGTATCTACTCGAATCCCACTTAAATTAGCACTTTCAACCCACCAAATGGCATTTTGGATAAGATAGTTTGCAAGATGAGGATTGCGTTGATTTAAATCTGGCATGGTAGGTACAAACCAACCATCGCTAAACCCTTTGATATCACTTTTTATCGCATGAGGGTCGTGAAGTGACTCACGTTTATGCGTAGTACCAATAAACTTACTATCATTGTTTATCCAGTCACTTGAAGGGGTATCTTCCATCCATTTGTGATTGCTACCTATATGGTTGAGAACCATATCCATGATAACACCAATACCCCGTTTATTTGCTGCGTGACTTAACATCAAGAAGTCTTCGTTAGTACCATAGCGAGGGTCAATTTGGTAATAGTCTGTAGTCGAATAACCATGATAGCTATATGTATCCATAGCGTTTTCAAGAAGCGGCATGGACCACAGTTGGGTAAAACCTAACGCTTCTATGTAATCAAGATGCTGAATAATACCTTCAATGTCACCGCCATGCCGACCGCCTTTTAACGAGCGATCCGCCTTGTCGATAAATCCCTCAATATCGTCGTTGTCTTTGTCGCCATTAACAAACCTGTCTGGAGCAATCAAGTAGATAGCATCTCGCGGACCAAAACCTTTTCGTAACGCAGAACCATTCCTTCTCTTTTGCAACGAATAACTAATGTCGCGTGTAGAGCCATCAGTATCGACAAATCGGAGTTTGACATCTCCAGCTTTTGCTTTTGAAGTATCTAATGTAACGAACAAGTAGTTCGCGCTTTCAAGTGCATGCTTTTCTCGAAGCACAACGTCGCTATTAACAATTGTAACCGTATCATCAGCTATATCGTCGCCATAGATCATCAGTTCAACATTACTATCATGCATACCTACCCACCAGTTAGGTGGGTAAACGTCTAAACTACTTTCTTGTGATGAATAACAGTTAAATACGGGAAGTATTAATGCAGATGTAAAAAGTGCCATTAGAACACTTTTTCGCTTTGGAATGCCTATTGGACGAACGGCCTTATTTACGCGGTTTAAATTGAACACATCAACCCCATGTTAAAATTACGTTAAGTGAAAGACAGAATTCAGATACTAACCTGCGCTTTGATTTGAACCAATGTTATGCATACGTATTCACGAATCGGCAAGTAAAAATCCATGCGAATTAACATAAATAGAAGGTTTTGATTCTGCAATCGAAGCAAAATTCACACAAGTAGTTAAAATTCGAATACTCTTGTTTCTAATCCGTTTAATGAAAGTGTCGCTGTGTAATTCGAACCACTGAGATTAAATGTTATTCCTTTATGAGAAAGTAAAGGCTCAAGAGTGAGTTCAGTGGTATTTTTTTGTAGTGTAGAAATAGGAATGGTTAACGTTATAGTGCCAGAAGATTCTGTACTAAAGTTAGCAATAACAACTATACCATGCTCATTTTTTTTTCTCACAAAAGCAAATTGCATTTCCGTGTATGCTGTGCTGTCTGCGGCGAGATTCAATGCATGTAGGCTTTCATATTTTCCGGTTACAGCAGGATTAGTAGCTACAATACCCATAGTCTCTTTATAGAAATTGTGTAATGCTTTTTCTTCGCTTGAAGACTGGCCTGCGTCAAACTTGCCACCATTCATAAACCGCTGATGTGCGGGCACACCAATATAGTCAAAAATTGAAGTACGACTAGGGTCGCCAAACCCCGCTTCTTCACTACCGTCCTCACCTAAATCCTGACCAAAATACAAGAGGGTTGGTGAAGCACTTATCAGTGCGCTAACGGCGAGCGCAGGTTTACCTTTTTCTGCACTTCCAGCAAATTCCGGACTAGCGATACGTTGTTCGTCGTGGTTCTCGAGAAAGTGCAGCATATGAGTCGCAATATCGCTAACTTCATCGTGCACACTAACCAACTCACTTACCTTACCCTCTCCTTTCATTATCGTTTTCAAGGTGTCATAAAAGCCCACTTTATCGTAGAGATAATCCATCTTTCCTAGCTGAATGTAGTCTCTGTATCTATCGGGTTGATAAACTTCCGCTAGCAAAAACGCATCCGGGTTTCTGTGTTTAATGGCGCTGTTTAAAAATGACCAGAATTCTACGGGCACCATTTCAGCCATGTCGAACCGAAAACCATCAACGCCTTTATCTAGCCAGTAAATGGCGATGTCTCTGAATTTGTACCACGAATCAGGTAACGATTTATCAGCCCAAAAAGCGGCATGCTCTTCTACAGGCATATTCCGATAGGCTTCTGGTAACTTAGGAAAGTCGTAGCTTCCGTCTGGTTTTACGCCGTAATTAATCTTAACGGTTTCATACCAGTCGTTAATATCGGGCTGTGGTGCTCGACTGCCGTTGCCCGTCCATTTAGCCGGAAATTCATCAAACTTTCCGTCAACCAAATGATGCTGATTTTTTTCAGTAGCTTTGCCGCCTAAAACGCTATCTGCAACGCCCTCTGGCAATACAAAAGGTGTTTTGGGTATGTAATAGAAATTATTGTCTCGAGAATACCCTTGCGATGTATCATCGTTAGCACCGAAGTTATCATGGCGTGGCGAAAAAGATTGATAACGGCGTGCAACATGATTAGGCACTATATCGATAACCACTTTCATACCGTGCTGATGAGTGCGCTGGATAAGCGCTTCAAATTCATGTAACCGATTTGCGGGGTTATCTGCTAAATCAGGGTTAACGTTGTAATAATCTTTAACTGCATAAGGTGAACCGGCACGCCCTTTAATAACATCAGGATCATCGTCAGTAATACCAAAATTAAGGTAGCTGGTAGCAAGGGCATGATGTGGTACACCGGTATACCAAATATGAGTGGTACCTAAGGCTTTAATACTTTGAAGCGCTTGTGGTGTGAAATCACTAAATTTCCCCACACCATTTTCTTCGATTGTGCCCCAAGGTTTATTGGTTGTATTGGTATTCCCGAACAATCGAGTAAAGACCTGATATACCACGGGCTTGCCAGAATTAGAGGGAATTTCTGTCACTGAGTTATTCGCGTTCTCATTTTCCATGAGATCGGCTCCTGACTGTGGGTAAGCGATACAGGATAATAGGCCTAGAGATAAAACCGCTACCGTTAATTTCTTAAACTTTGAGCTTTTGTCAGCGCTTATTAGAGGAGTTTGTGCCGCGTTTTTTGCCACACTTTTGAGCACGTGGAGGTGATTTGTATTTTTGATATCTAACACTACAAGCATACCTTTGTATTGGATTGCCAATAGCATACTCGTTAAGGGAATGTTAAAACAATTCCATACGTATTCAGTAATAAATTAATACGATGTGATTGCTTTGTTCCGTTTCCCTTGTTCTTCGATTTGTCCCTCAATCTGGAATATTTTAGTCGTCTATAGAGAAAAAAGTGCTCAAAATTATACAGATACTATGCCGCTTTACTGGCAGTAAATTCTTCTTCTGCTTTCATGGTGGCACCAAACATATTTTCAGTTAAGCTGCCGGTAAGATCATTTTTAATTCGCAATAAAAAGCTACGCAGCGCCGGTGTTAATTCACTCTCGATAGATTTTGGCTTAATGCGATACACGGCACGCAAGCCGTTGTAGTCAATTGGGTCGCCCAAACGTTCAAAATTAAACCCAAACATTTTTAATCGGCGTGCCAATTTAGGCTCCATCAATACGTAGGCATATTCCATTTCCTGTTCAACGCAAATGCTTAGGGCGATGAAGTAGAGCGCCAAAGACAAATAAGGTATGTGTTCCAGCAGCACGCTTTCCGCTTTACTCACTTTCTGTTTACCAGAAGGCTTGAATGGCGCTTTAGCTTTAAGTTGTCTGACTCTAAACGACTTCGGAATAGCTAAACGAGAAATTTCACAGATTGAAGTTCTACCAAGCTGAGCGGGCACTAACGCTTTGTCTTCAATAGCGTGAATACACTTTTCCTCTAGCGGTAAGGCTTGGTTGCGAAGAGCAGGCATAATGATACGAATCGTTCCTGCACAATCCCCTGTTGGTAAGTGTTTGATGTAACAATTGACAGAATAGTCATCATATCTATCAATTTCCAAGCCCGTAGAGCGCTCTTTTTCGAAGTTCATTTCTTCACAATAAACTTCGTGCCTTGTGCTGAAACATGTCTCTCGGTCTTCGTTGTTTTGTGCTACCACAAGTGAGTAACGACTAAAGAAAAAATTTGATAGCTCATCCATCTGTTTTTTCTTTCTTTTGTTTCTCAATTTCTTCAAGTTAGAAGAAATATGGTTATGAATTGTTTTTAATTTATTTAGCGAAGTAGCGACACGTTTTTTCAATTTTTGGTCCTCTATAGATTTAGCAGGCCCAGTTTGAAAAGCATGACAAAAGCTCACCTTGTGCTCACACACAATTTCACTCTCGAATACAACGATTCAAACCGATTTATAGTTTTGATTGATTATTATTATCCCGGCTCTCACGTATGAGGCTATTACCTGAGATATACTCTGATTTTGCTAAACGATCGTAAAGAACAACGTTAGCGGTAGCAGCTAGATTCATACACGAATAGGTGGGTATGTAGACAACATGGTCACACCACTCAAGTACGCTTTTATCTAAACTGCCATCTTCTGGTCCGAAAATGTACATTGCATTTTCGGGGTGTTTAAATTCTGGTAAAGGTAACGCGCCTTCTACTAGCTCTATGGCTACTACACTTGCATTTTCTGGCACGACCTCTTTTAAGTCATCAACGCCAATAGTAGGGATCTTTTTATGGAAAGCCTTCGTATCAGCATTAAAGTTCTTTGCAATCCGGTATCTGTATCCGGTGTAAAACACACTTGATACTCCGTAACAACCTGCAGCTCGTAAAATTGAGGCAACATTAACGGGGTTTTTCGGGTTCACTAACCCGATACTTACTGTTTGCTTTGAAAGCGAAAGGGAACTCACACGACCTCTTTTTATTATTCTGTTATTTTATTGCGCAATAGTTTTTTGATACTGCCACTTTGGGTACTGCTATGTCACGCCATTCTAATTTATTAGTTAGCTCGGTATCGCTTAATATTGTTATACTTTAGTTTATTTACGCGACGGTTTTATTACTGTGTGTAATCTGCGATTCTACTTTCGAGTTCGATATAACTCGTCTTGCCATCCGTCTTCCCTGCCCATAGCCACGCAGTAATTTCTTTTTATCCATTGTTAAGCGCCTAACGCAAAATGCTTCATCAGGCGCTATGACCGTAATCGTGCAGTCAGACGGCGGATTTAAAAGAAAATTCAATGTTTCGTTATAAATATTTGATCTTTTCCTCATCTTATCTAGTAAGGCAGGTTGACCGCCATACATTTTTTCTAACAGCCACGCTGTTTTCACTGTAGGTTTTGTAAAGCCCTTAGGTTGAGAGAGCACCACAGTAATCTCACGGGCACCCATCTCATAAGCTTTTCTTACCGGTATAGCATCAGCTACACCGCCATCAACATAGCGTTTGCCCTCTATGATGGGCTGCTCTCTGAACGCTGTTGGAATGGCACAGGATGCCACCATCAATGCATCAACATTTGCTTCCGTTGCTTGAATGTATTCACATTCACCCGACTCGACGTTGGTGATCCCTACATACAATGGCATGGCTGCTTTTTCACCTGGCGCTGGTATACCTAGTGACTTCTTAGAATGGTGCCATAACCAATGTACATCAGTCATATGCCCACCCTTTATAAATCTCATTGGGCTAAAAAATTCTCGTTTAGTGGCGTATTGCGTAATAATGGTTTTGCTAAGACCGGGCATTCTAGCCACGTAAGTGGAAAGGTTAGTTGCTCCCGCTGAAACTCCTATAGCGAAATCGAACGGATAGTAGTTTTGTTCCATGAACTTATCCAATACGCCAGCTGCAAAAACTCCGCGCATCGCACCACCTTCTACCACTAAAGCTGATTTCATTGTTTCAATCTCCGTAAACGCAATATGTCGACCTTACTGCTTAATTAAATCCATCTACTGTAGCGCCCCTAGCCATGTGAAGCCCAGGGATGACAATGTCACTCAAACAGACCTTTCGACGCGCATACCTTTCGTTAATGCGCAGCTGTGCATAATCATGCACTTTTACTATGTTGCAATGACATGTGGTGACCGCCTATAGCGTAGGTTAAATAAAGCAAACTATGTTCCAATAGCGCAAACTTTTATTTTGCCGGAATCGGATGAGAAAGATGTAAAAGAAAAGCTGATTTGCTTGATGGAAAAATGGTTTAACAAATGAAAAAGCCGTGGAAAACCACGGCTTTAGTTTTTAACTAAATTTTGAGGATTATTTAGCGTTTACGGTAAGTGTAGGCGACTGACCATTAGGGCCAGATACTTTAAATTCGTATAGCCCTGCATCACTGACTTCAATAACGAGATTATTGTTGCTAAATGACAACACTTTTGGCTGCCCTGGGGTCACAAGGTTAGATGTCGCATCATTTGGATTACCCAAGTTAACGGTATTCCAATCTTCTGATGCCACTTTAAACTCTGCACTTCCTACGCTGAGTTCAATGTCTACCGTGTATTCACCATCACCTTGATAGGTAAATAGGTCAGTGGTTCCCCACCCGTTCATCCCACCACGAACGTATACTTCCGTGTCACCGAAATAGGCCTCTTTATACACACCTATAGTAGGGTTATTCTCGTCATTCACATCAAAAACAAACACATAACGGTCAGCTTCTTCAATGGTCAGAAGCAGATTATCGTTTGTTCTTGCCAAGGCAGTCGTTTGGCCAACGTTTACATTTTTATCCGCGTCATCAGCACTTAATGCACCAAAGTTAACCGTATCCCAATCTTCAGAAGCGACTTTGAATTCATAACTACCAGGGTCTATGTCCATTGTCACCATATAGATACGCCCCCCTTGATACAGAAGTTCGTCACTGGTGCCCCAATCGTTTACTGCACCTCGAATAAACACAGGTGTTCCAACATAGGGCTCTTCGTTAATCACCGTTAGCACCGGTGATTCAGATTCAGAGGCATTAATGGTAAATAAATACGTGGCGTTTATTGCTGGCGTGAATGCTAAATTATTGTTGGTCCGCGCTAACACTTTAGGCTCATTTTCTATCAGCGCAGCATCATCACCTTCTGCAGCACCAAAGTTAACCGTTTCCCAATCTTCTGAAGCAAACTTAAAGCCGTAAGTGGTTCCACCCTCAAGGGCAACGGCAACTTCGTATACGCCATCACCTTTATAAATGAATGGGTTATCAGTCGTCCAACCGTTCATATCGCCGCGAAGGTAAGGGGTAGTCTCGCCATAAGGCACAACATCCGGCGCACCAGAAGTTGCATAGGCCGATAACCCATAACCTTGTGCGCCTGATTGTGGTTTCACAAATACAGCAATAGTCAGTGCTGGAACGGTGAAAATACCATTCCCGTCTTCTGCTTCGTTAAACGTTGCCCCTCGAACCGCTTCATCACTTGAGTTCATTTGCAGTGCATGTAATGAAAACCCAGTTGCGGTATTAATACTAATGGATTTCGTTTCGTACCCCGTATTCACAAGCACAACAATGGCATCATTTTGCGTATCAAGATCGGCGCGGGCTTCTCCGTCAGTGTCAGCGTCAGAAGCAACACCGTCATCAATGCTCATGGCTATCAAACCTTTTTGCTGGTTTGAACCAATATTATGAAAGCCAATACGGTCGATGATGTCGTCAGCGGAGGTTAAACGAAATAACGGACTTTCCATACGAATGGCAAGCAACTCGTTAAATACCTCTGACGCAAATATGATGTCGGCCATAGATGCATCACGTTCTGGGCTATAAATAAACTCCCCCATTTCTTCCCAACGAACTTCATTGTCTTCAGCTAACGGTAAACCCACGTTCCAGTTATTGGTTTCATAGGTAAAATCAACGAAATTGAACCAATCACCTGCGTCATAGGTGTTTCTGTCCATAGACTTAGATCGCAGTAAATCACCGCCCATCTGTAAGAATGGAATACCTTGCGACACAAGCGGAATACCGATAGCTACGTTTTGTGCACGTACGCGCTCACTCAACGAAATGTCCATTGGTAATGTATAGTTCAGCTGATCCCATAAGGTTTCATTATCATGTTTAGATACATAATTAATAATGTCGGCTGGGTCTAATGCGTAACCACCTAGGTTACTGGTATTGCTAGCTACGCCTGCCGAGGTTTCAAGCACATAGTCTTGCAGTGTGCCTATCATGCTCATTTTCACTTTGTCTTGGTCGCTTAACAGCGCGTCAGACTCAGGTGAAAAGATATTACCTTGGCGAATAGCTTCACGAATTCTATCGTTGTACGTGCCTATTTGCGTACCGGCCATATTCAGCTGGTTCGCTTGTTCGTAGCCTCTGTCGATGCGCGTCCAGCCCTCACCGTAGAAGTAATTATCTTCATCTAATGCTTGTACGCTGTTGCGCAATTGCAACATCGTCTCTTTAGAAGCTTGGCTCATGATGTCAAAGCGAAAAGCATCGTATTTGTAATGCTCGGTCCACAGGAGTAATGAATCCAGCATTAATTTTTTCATCATTACGTTACGCGGTTCAGTATCATCACAGCAGGTTTCACGAACAATATCACCGGTGTCGGTTTCATAACGATGGAAATACCCAGGTACAACTTTGTCCAGTATAGATTTCGCAAACACGCCAGAAGCATTGGTATGGTTGTATACCACATCTAATGCAACACGAAGTCCCATCTCATGCAGGGCTTGAATCATTGCCCGCATTTCGACAATTCGTTCTACACCTTCTGCATTTGATGCATAGCTACCTTCTGGTGCGTTGAAATGATGTGGATCGTACCCCCAGTTGAAACCATCAATAGCACGCATATCACTTGTGAGCTGCTGTGCTTTCGCTGCTTCAGCGAGAGGGTCGTAGCTGTTATATACATCAATAAGTAATATGGCACTGTTTTCTTCCTCACAAACCACGGCATCCGCATTAAGGCGACATAAGTCTGCTACCGTGTCGAATAAACCAACGGTCTTTGTTGGGTCTTCATCAATGGTGGCAATATCGTTTGCGGGCAGCACATGGAAGTAGTTTAAGCCTGCCTCAACCAATTTTTGTAGATGTAAAACAGGGGCCGTGTTTTGCTCTGTAAATGCTAAATACTTACCACGATTTGCTTCGCTTGTAGACATATCGCGAATACTGAAATCACGAACATGGCCCTCATAAATAACCGCATCTTCAGGGTTTTCTAATGTAGGAATGTTCTGAGTATCCCACCCGTCTGGTTTTAAATCATCATCTGATAAGTTCACAAAGCGAGAGAAGCGGCCATTGGTGCTAAGGCTTACCGAATAAGGGTCTGTAACTTCAAGTACTTCTACCGCCCCCGTTTGCGGATGAAAAACCGTGACTTCATAGCGATAAAGTTGTCTATCTAACGACATATCGCCTTCAAATTGCCAGATACCTGTATTAGTGTCGCGCGTCATCGTATAGCGACTCGCCAGGGTTTTATTGTCGTTGTAAGTTAGCAAATCTACATTTTGCGCTGTGGGGGCCCATACCGATACAGCAATACCCGTGTCAGAATAAACAGCACCTAAACTTGCTTCGTTTGCATCTTCATCACCCGCGGTATAGATAGCATCTATAGCCTTTGCGTTTTGTAAGCCTGTTGCTGCTATTAGAACCCCGTCACTGTCATACCCCCCTACTACGGCCTGAGTGGTTAAGACAGTTTTAGCGTCCTCTAGGCTCCAGTCTCCTTCCCAAGCCTGAAGTGCCGCTAGGTTTTCAGCTTCAGCAGTTTGGTTTTCATCTAACGTGGCAGGCATTAACGCTATTGAGGTGCCGTTGATACCATCTTCCAGTGAACTCTCTAAGTCAGCATTCGCCGAATAGTGAAGCTTCACGGTAGATACGGTATCAGCCACATCCCACAATATCGTATTAGCATCTAACCAATGTGCACCAAAACCTTCTATATCTACAGGCTGTGGTCCAAGAGACATAATGGGGTATTCAAACAACGTGGGCTCCCCTGACAACGTAAAGTTCATACGCACGTACGTTTCATCATCTTGAACTAGCGAAGCTTGAAAGTCTGAACCGCCCAGCTCTTTACCGGCATCGTCAGTGCCTAAGTGAATGATAAAATTGTGGCAGTTATCAAAATTGTCTTTTAAATCTAATACCCAATACGCACCATAATTAGGATCGATACCCGTATGTTGACGTCCGTTTGCCCAGTCAGTATCTGCATCGGCATAAGCGTCGCATTCATCATTGTTCCATGTATGTAAACGCCAGCCTTCGTACGCGGGGTCGTTTGTGGAATTATCAGCATCAACAGCCGCGCGGTTGTAGTATAAAACTGCTTGATTATCGGCAGGGAAAAATACCGGTAGTGGCAAACTCGGATCGGCGCCAACTACACACGCATCATTAGTTTCATTAGGTACCGTGGGTGCATCACATTGAATAGGCGGCGGCGCGACGCACGCTGTGCCGTCTGCATTAGGTACGTTTGGTACATTACAAGTCAGTAAATTGTTCGAGCCAGACTCAACACCTGAGCCTCCACAACCTACTATAAAGAGCGCCGTTAGGATAAGCACTGCAATGCGCCACATCTTCAGCATTGATATTGGTTTTGTTAACATGGATAACTCCAAATTTTTCTTTTTCATAAACGCAGTATTGGCAGCGATAGCCTTTGGTTTCAGCTTCTGGGAGATAGGTAAAATGCTCATAATTGATATGTCATCCCCAAGTAATACTGCGTTCCGAAAAACTGAATGGTGCCGGTTTGTTCAGAAGAGGTGAAATAGCTTTTGGTAGGTTCGTCGGTAACGTTGTTAACTTGAAACAATACGCTCCAATTGTCGTTAATTTCATAGGATGCTTGGTAATCAACAACCAGTTCAGAATCAAAATTCACGGTTTGATCGTTTACTGCCACTTGCTCAGACACAAAGAAATCGCGATAACGCCCAGATAAGCGAGTTTCAAACCCTTCGTATTCCCAAAATAGCGTTACCGTGGCCACATTTTCAGATAAGCCAGGCAAGCTATCCGAATACACCGAACTACTCAACGTACGTTGAATTTCACTTTCCGTGTATGAGTAACTAGCGGTTACCCCTAAACCAGACCAGAAGCTTGGCAACATGCTATAAATTTCAGTGTAGGCAATTTCAACACCGCGAATATAGCCACCTTCAGCGTTATTCACTGCAGTGCTATAGCTGCCATTTTCTGTAGGAACCGTAACAAAAATAGGGTTGCCATCAGCATCCCGTGACAACTCAGCCTCTTGCCCTACAAATTCAGGCTCAAGATACACAGGAACCTGAACCGACGCTGGCACCACAATGCCGTTGCCACTAAAATCATAAGGTTCTATGTTAATTTCTTCGATGAAAGATTCTATGTCTTTGTAGAATGCCGCCAGTATTAACGCCCCTTCGGTATCATCAAAATAGTATTCCCATGAAATATCGTATTGGGTGGCATAAAAAGGTTCTAGGTACGGGCTATTTGTCGCGTTCCCGTTTACCTTGGCGGTAGGTTGCGACAAGGTCACTTCCCCGGAATCTCTATCTTGCACTGCGGTTACCGTTTCAACGGTGGTAGAAGCGTTTGCCGCAAATCTATTGATAGGCGCACGGCCCATCACTTTAGCTGCGGCTACTCTTAGTTGCGTATTATCCGTAAGCGCAAAATTTAGGTTGATAGACGGCAACACATCGTCGTATTCGTGAGTAAGCGTTGTGAAGCGATAAAAGTTGTTAATAAGGCCGGCATCGTCGGTAATGTTTTGCGCGCCAGCGGTGGGATCACTGACTTCAACTGTGACACCGGTTTCTGGATCGGTAATTAACGATGTGGCACGCTGGTAAGTGGTAGAGCTTTGTTTTGTTTTTACGTAACGAACACCCACATTTCCGGTTACAGGCATACCCGCAATCTCAGTACTGAGTCCCGCCATCAAATAAGCGGAGTTTACAGTTTCAAAGACCTGTCCACTTTCTTGCATAGTCCAAGATGTAGACGGCCCCGTACCTGGACCATTAATCACGCCAGCAGCCCCTGGCCCCCAGGTTTGAACTGGTTGAGGATAGCCACTTGGAAACCATGCATTAAGTGCACTGTTTAAATCTACCGACAAATAGCTTGGGAAATAACTAAAATCGCCAGCCCAATCAACTTGCTCTACCATGTCATCCGTTAAACGCAGCGGTGGCTCACTTGCAGAAAACGCACTGTCGTTTCCGTATTCAAATACCGAACGATCGTTACTGTACTCTCTATCGGAATAGCGATAGCCAAACTCCAACCCAGTCACGATGGGCATATCGACAAAATATTGGAAATCTACCTTATAAGCATCAAGCTCGTCTTTGTTAACAAATGGATAAATGCCGTATTTACTGACCATCACCCTATCGATATCGGAAAATGCATCTGCTTGATTAAATGCTAAATCAGGAAGGTTGTTGCCATTCAACAAATACGAGATTTGAACGTTCTCATCAAACACTGGGCTGACAGCGTTAGCATCTTCACTGACTAAAGACCATAACAAGCCATTACGGAAATCACTTTTCGCGGTGGAACGAGACACATCAAATTGCACCGATAAGTCAGCACTAATTTCCCAATCTGCGTTAATACCAAAGTTTTCAACGCTATCGAAATCTTGGTTGTCGTCGTTAACTAACTCAACTCGAGTAAAGCTACTGTCTGTTCGTGAGAAAGTGCCACCAATCACACTATTGTTTACAATAACAGGGTTCGTGATGCCTGCCGTTATCCCCCCTAGCTTGACTCGATACCCACGGGCAAATTCTTCTGAATCGAACTTAGAGATAAACGCATCGGCTTTTAAGGTGAAGTTTTCTAATGGCGCCCACTCTATGGCTGCAACGTAACCGTCGCGAGTTTGCTCGCCACCCTTGTGTTGAATCTCAAAGCCTTCAGAAATAAGCTCACATTCTGGGCAGTCGGTGCCAGCTCTGTCGTTGTCACCTTCAATACCATCTACATCAACAGCCCCGTTATACGCTAAACCCACAAACTGAGTAGAAACACTGGGTTGGAATAAGCGTGCATAACCTAGGGATAAACCGACGGTGTCGTCCATGAACTTTCCTTGATAGGAAAAGCTCAATCGATGACCAAATTCGCTCGCATCCGATATCTCACTGGCTCGGTCGTTATACATGCCACGCATATTGGCACTGAACTTATGCTGCTCCTCCATGGCTAACGGGCTTGCTGTCTTCAGCTCTACCGTTCCAGCGATCCCCCCTTCAATCAGTGATGCTTTAGGCGATTTATATACACTCGCTTCGGTGATTAACTCTGAGGGGTACTGGTCGAACTCAATGGCTCTGCTTCCACTGGTAGACACTTGCTCACGTCCATTTAATGTAGAGAACACAAAGTCACCCGCTAAACCACGAATGTTAATCTCGGCCGCTTGGCCCCCTGTACGAACTGCAGATATACCTGGCAATCGGGTAAGCGCATCTGCCATAGATACATCAGGCAAACCGCCCAAATCATCAGCAGAAATTTGTTCTGACACCGTGTCAGAAAAACGCTTTTGGTTGAGTGATTGTATGAGGCTAGTACTAAACCCCCTCACCTCTATGCGTTCGAGCGTTTCCTCGGATATATTGTCGACCGGTATATCTTCACCTGTTAATTGGCTACTCGATTGATTGTTACTATTTATCGCAGATTCGCTGACTTCATCAATGGTGTCTTCTTGCGTTTGTTGAGCGTATGCTGGCAAAGTAAATGCCAACCCGCTGCTGACCAACGCCACCATGATGGGCTTAAGTTTGAATGTTCTCATTGGTGCCCCGTTCCTTATTTTTTATCAACGGTTTGGGAATACCACACCCAAACCCGTCACTTATGGTTCTGCCATAAATAGTATCGGGTTGTATAAAAAGAGAGCAACACTATGCATACGTATTCATTTACATTAAATTTACACAAAATTAAATATTAGCAGCGGCTAACTTAATTAGGATAAGTAAGATATTGAATTGCAATGAGGAAGGTCCCCCTCAAGAATAACTTAAGGGGGAAATGGAGTCGTTGACGGCTTCGGAATGTTAAATAACGAGGCGCGATTTATGGTGATTTACAGCAAGACACAGTAACTTGCATCACAGCACACAGGCCAATTAAATTAAAAGCTTACAGACGTTTTATTTGCACTATCAATCATTGATTGAATGTATGCGTCATGAGTGGGTAGCGATGCTATTGGTTCACGCTTAATGTTATACAACGACGATAGCATGGCTTGCGTTTTCTCATCTGAAAAGCTATTCGCTAACCCATGATAGTCTTCAGGGACTAGCCCTTGCCCATACATAACTTGCAGCCAAGAGCTCTCTAAAAATAAGTCATTTTGTTCACGCACTAAATTGCCATTTTGTTTGAACAACGCCATTTTGTGAGTTAACGAATCTGGCAGGGTTAAATGGCGCATATCGCGCCAAAAATCACTGTCTTCGCGTTCATTTAAACAATAATGTAATACTAGAAAATCTCGTATTTGTTCAAATTCTACTTTTGATTGTGCGTTGTATTCTTTAACCGCACTATCTGAGATACCTTGGTGCGGGAAAAGCTTAATTAACCTCACGATAGCTGATTGAATAAGGTGAATACTGGTAGACTCCAAAGGCTCTAAGAAGCCAGAAGAAAGCCCTACCGCGACCACATTTTTATACCATTGTTGTCTACGACGGCCAGTAGTAAATTTAATGAGTTTAGGATCGCCCAGTGGTTTAGTGTCAAGGTTAGCCATCAAGGTGTCGTGGGCTTGGCTATCACTCATATAGCGTGAACTATATACGTGACCATTGCCATTACGATGTTGTAAAGGAATTCGCCACTGCCAACCAGCACTGTGCGCGATAGAACGGGTGAAGGGTGCGGTATTTTCATGGCGTTCAGAAGGTACAGCAATGGCGGAGTCACAAGGCAATAAATGAGACCAGTCATCATAGCCTGCCCCCAGCGTTTCATTAATTAACAGCCCTCGAAAACCTGTACAGTCAATAAACAAGTCCCCTTCAATGGCATGGCCATTTTCGAGATGTAATGCTTTTACATTCCCACTGTGTTTGTGTCTTGATACGTAGCTGATTTTACCTTCAACACGTTTAACGCCCAGCCCCTCGCTAAGTTTACGCAGGTATTTAGCATACAATGAAGCGTCAAAATGATAAGCAAAAGGAAGCTCTAAAACCGGGTCTTTCGCGTTAATACGTGCAAATTTACCTGCCTCAGCCGCTAAATAGTTAAGGTCATATTCCCACAAATCATGTTTTAAACCCTGCTGACGTGCTTTTAGCCAGAAGTGATGGAAATGACAGAACGCCATGCTTTTGCCTGGCGCACCAAACGTGTGGTAGTACTGTTGCCCCTGTTGCTTCCAGTTTTCAAAGCGAATTGCCAGCTTAATGGTGGCCTTGGTATCGCGAAGAAAAGTGGCCTCGTCAATACCCAGCACTTGATTAACTAGTCTAATGGGCGGGATGGTGGCCTCGCCTACGCCTACTGTGCCAATAGCCTCAGATTCGACCAGGGTAATATTCACTGCGTCGCCAATGACTTTTTTGAGCAATGCCGCTGTTAGCCACCCTGCTGTGCCGCCGCCTGCAACTACAACACGTTTTACCGGCGTTTGCTTAGCTTCTTGGTGATCCCTTGAATGTTGATCGGTTGCCTGTTGGTTCGCTGCTGTTTTATTTGCTACTGCCATACTCAGCCCTTACTACTTACTTCACCACACTGTAGATGGTTTACTTGTGCTTTTACAATAAAAAACCACCTTTTGCTTCGCCGCCAAAATGCATATTCGAGCGCTGAAACAACAAGGTGGCTTGTATTTATTCTAATGTTAGCTTTCGCTCAACCATTAGAAGGTATAGTTAAAGCCCAACAAGTAGTTAGTACCGTAAGATTGATATTGCGTAATTTGACGAGAATCCGCCTGAGACGCTTGAATATCATCTTCATCAGTTAGGTTTTGCGCTTGGAAAGTAACACGTAGGCCTTCCAGAGACTCAATACCAGACTCACTAAAGTCGTATCCGATTTGGGCATCAACCAAGGTACCGCCTTGCTTAGTAGCATCTACCAATGCCAAGCTAGTACCACGTTCTTCCGTTAAGTAGTCATCACGCTTGGTTGCTGCAACACGGAACTCGAAACCATTGCTTTCATAGAAGAACGTCATACTGTATGACTCTTCAGACAAGCCTGGAATACGGGTTTCTGTTTGCGTTGGTGCTGCGTCTACTTCACCTTCCATGAAGGTTGCACTTGCGAACAAGCCAAAGCCTTCTAGTGACTCATGAAGCAATTCACCTGGCAATGAACCTTGTAGTTCATAACCGCGCACATAACCTTCGAAACCATCTAGTACACTGCCTACAGAACCTAGGAAAGTAGCAGGCGTTTGCCCTTCTGAACCTTGGTGTAAATCAGGAATGTAAACATCAGAGAAATCCGTAAGTACGCTAGTATCGCGATGCCAGTTTTTAATATCTTTATAGAAGAATGATGCCGCTACATAACCCGTATCCGAGAAGTAGTTTTCATAAGCGATATCTAACTGGTTAGCTTCAAGGGGCTTAAGTTCAGGGTTACCTGAGCTACCACTCCAAGGGCCATTTTCAGGATCGGTACTGGTAATTTGGTTATCATTAAACGCGAAAGACGCTTGCGTATTTGGACGCATATCGTCCATACGTGGTCTTGAAATGACTTTACCTAATGCGAAACGTACAAATTGACCTTCGGCAACTTCTGCTGAAAGGTTAAGCGTTGGTAGTACATCAGTGTAATCAGCGCCGCCCGAAACCGGTACCGCTACTGTCATACCATCAGCATCTGACGTGGTTGAAAAACCCGTAGATTGCTGGTCAGCATTAACCACTTGTACACCCACGTTACCGCGAATATAGATATCACCTACTTCCATTTCTAAATCAAATTTAGTGTAGAAAGTCAGCAACTCTTCATCAACCGTATAGCTATCACCTAAACGATCGTTTTGCACCAGTTTAGCATCGGTAGCAATGTAATAACCGCTTTGATACAAACCTAGAGAATCATAAGCGAGAATTCCGTCTATACCAATGAAGTCCAGGGGTACTACACCCAGTACATCTGGAATAGCGGCATCACCAGGATAGCTTGGTGCGGTTAGATATGCGCCATCATTTTCTTTGGTTTTGCTACGATCTGAGTAAATAACACCCGCAGACATGCCAGTTACTACGCCCCATTCAACGTACCCTTTAGCATCGAAACGATAGGTATCAAGGTCTTCTTCATAATGCGGTTGGTTCACGAAACCGTCTTGTGCGTCGGCACCAATAATAGGTGCGCCCCAGGCTTGTGGACCTGCAAGACGAATTAAGCTTTCATCAGTAAGGTCGACAGGTGCAATGCTTGGGTGATCAGAATATACCGCGCCGGTAGACGTCATTTCCCAGCTACGAGCAGTAATAGGACGTCCATCAATTCCTGCACGGCCTACACCTGAATAACTTTCCACATCGATAATGTCTTTTTCAACTTTACCGGTAGAGTAGTCGAACTCTAAGGTCCAGTTATCATTTAAGATGTATTCTGCATTCACGCCTACCGTCGTTAAATCGGCTTCTTGAGTACGAGCATCGTTACGAATCACTGAATAGAAGCCATCGTAGTAACCTGAGGTTACTAAGCTATCTTCAACACCAGTAATGGTATATTCGCCAGTACCCCATTCAGCACCGCCTTCTTCAAGACCACGACGAACGTCATCTTCTACGAAGTCGATATAAAGCGCATCTACTTGAACATTTAGTTTATCTGTAGGCGCCCATTCAACTACACCGGCGATAGAGTCACGCTCTAACATTGCTGAACGTGCAAATGAGTCATGCCCACCTAAAATGGTAGTACCTTCTGTAACGTCAACACCGTCAGCGGCATTATCCGCGTTTGCACCTGCATAACCCCAACCACGGAAATGTTGTTCTTGACGCGGTGATTCCATGCTAGCAACAGTTAGTGCAAGACCAATAGTATCGTCAGCAAATTGGTCAACGTAGTTTACTGAAATACGATGTCCATTATTGTCGAAGTCTGGGTTTGGTGCATCTTCAGCATTCTTTTCGTAGGTGCCGTTGATAGCGAATGTACTTTTAGCTGCAAGCGGACTAATGGTTTGAAGGTCAATTGAACCACCAATATTCTGGGTGGTCATGCCAGCTTCTGCTGTTTTATAAACAACAATGCTAGAAATGATTTCAGTTGGGTAGAGGTCGAATTCAACGCCGCGGTTGTCGCCCATACCTAATAATTCACGACCGTTTAGTGATGTACCTACGTAGTTTTCGTTGAAACCACGTACTGAAATACCACTTGTACGACCGTTTCTACGCTCACCGGCTAAGCCAGGCAAACGTGAAATAGATTCTGCAATACTTGTATCTGGTAATTTACCGATGTCTTCTGCGGATAACGCTTCAACAATAGAGGTGCTATCCATTTTAATCGCTTGAGCGCGTTGCAAGCTGCCACGTATACCGCTAACTTGAATAACTTCAACATTAGCTTCATCAGCTGCTTCAGAATTTGTTTCTTGTGCAAATGTAGGCGAACAACCAAAAGCTACGCCACCAGTGATCAGCGCAACCTTGATGAGATTTGGTTTAAATTGATTCATAAAACAGGTGTCCCATTCAGTTATATTTGTTGTCTTTTTGTTATTTTTATGACAATCGAATGACAATGTATCCAGTCGCTGATAATCCTATAGAGCACACGGGCTTTGCACAATTGCTTGCATACGTATTCATAGAAAATATTCAACACCTCATTAACATTAACTCTCATGAAATTATTGAAATTTAACAACAAAATTACGCAACATCGCCGCTAAACTGACCTTTTGTTGTAATTTTGTTACGGCACTTAGCCATTTTAAGACGGGTTATGCAAGGTTTTAAATATAGATGACGAATGCCAAATTAGGGATATTACTAGTAAGGAATTTTCTGTTGACCATCAATAATCAGGCACAAAAAAGCCCGCTAATTAGCGGGCTTCACTTAAACACTTGCGTGCGCTTTGCTAACTACCAACCCGTAGTTTCGCGAAGTGCCTTACCGATTTCAGCAAGAGAGCGAACGGTTTTAACGCCCGCGTCTTCTAGTGCTTTAAATTTCTCATCAGCTGTACCTTTACCGCCAGCAATGATTGCACCAGCGTGACCCATGCGCTTACCTTCAGGTGCAGTAACACCCGCAATGTAAGAAACAACAGGCTTAGTGACGTTAGCTTTGATGAATTCAGCAGCTTCTTCTTCTGCTGTACCACCAATTTCACCAATCATAACGATAGCTTCTGTTTGAGGATCATCTTGGAATAACTGTAGGATGTCGATGAAGTTAGAACCCGGAATTGGGTCTCCACCGATACCAACACAGCTAGACTGGCCGAAACCTTCGTCAGTAGTTTGCTTAACCGCTTCATACGTAAGTGTACCAGAGCGAGAAACAATACCTACTTTACCAGGCTTATGGATATGACCAGGCATGATACCAATCTTACACTCTCCAGGAGTAATAACACCTGGGCAGTTAGGACCAATCATGCGAACGCCTTTAGCATTTACGTATTCTTTAACGTAAAGCATATCAAGCGTTGGAATACCTTCAGTAATACAAACGATAAGCTCGATGCCAGCATCAGCAGCTTCAACGATTGAATCTTTACAGAATGCAGCAGGTACATAGATAACAGTCGCAGTTGCGCCTGTTGCTTCTACCGCTTCACGTACTGTATTGAATACTGGAAGACCTAGGTGCTCAGTGCCGCCTTTGCCTGGTGTTACACCACCAACCATTTGCGTACCGTAAGCAATGGCTTGCTCAGAGTGAAAAGTACCTTGACCACCAGTGAAACCTTGACAGATTACTTTGGTATCTTTGTTAATTAATACAGACATTATTTGCCCTCCGCAGCAGCAACAACTTTCTGTGCTGCATCAGTTAGCGACTCAGCAGCAATGATATCTAGACCAGAGTTCGCTAGAACTTCACGGCCAAGCTCTGCGTTTGTACCTTCAAGACGTACAACAACAGGAACACTAACGCCAACTTCTTTAACCGCGCCAATGATACCTTCAGCAATCATGTCACAACGAACGATACCGCCAAAGATGTTAACTAAAACAGCTGAAACGTTGTCGTCAGATAAGATGATTTTGAATGCTTCTGCAACACGTTCTTTAGTCGCGCCGCCACCAACATCTAGGAAGTTAGCTGGCTTGCCACCGTGTAGGTTTACGATGTCCATTGTACCCATTGCTAGGCCGGCACCGTTAACCATACAACCTACGTTACCGTCTAGCGCAACATAGTTAAGTTCGAACTCAGCAGCATGCGCTTCACGTGCATCTTCTTGAGTAGGATCTTGCATAGCTTTAACTTTAGGCTGGCGATATAACGCGTTGCCGTCTATAGCTAGCTTAGCGTCAAGACAGTGAAGGTCACCATCTTCTTTAATTACAAGCGGATTAATTTCAATCAATGCAACATCAAGATCTTCAAACATCTTAGCTAGGCCAAGGAAAATCTTAGTGAATTGTTTGATTTGAACGCCAGAAAGACCAAGTTTAAACGCCATTTCGCGCGCTTGGTAAGGCTGAGCGCCAACAATTGGGTCGATTTCAGCTTTAAGAATTTTCTCTGGTGTTTCTTCAGCAACAGTTTCAATCTCAACGCCACCTTCAGTAGAAGCCATAAACACAACACGACGGGTTGTGCGGTCAACTACTGCACCAAGGTACAATTCGTTAGCGATATCTGTGCAAGTTTCAACAAGGATTTTGCTCACAGGCTGACCATTTTCGTCAGTCTGGAAAGTCACCAAATTTTTGCCAAGCCAGTTTTCTGCGAAAGCTTTAATTGCGTCAGTATCTTTAACTAACTTAACGCCACCTGCTTTACCGCGACCACCTGCGTGGACCTGACATTTAACTACCCACTCACTCCCGCCAATGCGGTTAGCGGCCTCTACAGCACTTTCTGGAGTGTCTGCTGCGTATCCTTCAGAAACAGGTAGACCGTATTCTTTGAATAGCTGCTTACCTTGGTATTCATGCAAATTCATGGTGTTTCTATCCGATTTTTAGTAAGACAAAAGCCGCTTTCGCGACTTGATTAATTAGACTGATATTATAGGGCGAATATCAGCGTTGTGGCAGCAACGCGACTTACATTAATAAGAAACGCAGCTGCACACAAGACTAAGAGAGGAAAGCCTTACACGTCTAATAGAAGGCGTGTTGGATCTTCAAGCATCTCTTTGATTGTTACCAAGAAGCCTACTGACTCTTTACCATCAACAATACGATGGTCATAAGACAGGGCGAGGTACATCATTGGCAGAATTTCCACCTTACCGTTAACAGCCATTGGACGATCTTGGATTTTATGCATACCCAAAATAGCGCTCTGTGGCGGGTTAATGATAGGCGTAGACATCAATGAACCAAACACACCACCGTTAGTGATAGTAAAGTTACCGCCTTGAAGGTCTGCCATCGACAATTTGCCATCACGGCCTTTAATTGCCAATTCTTTAATTCCTTTCTCAACACCAGCCATACCTAGTGTATCCGTATCTTTTAAGATAGGCGTAACTAGACCGCGAGGTGTTGATACCGCGATAGAGATATCGAAGTAGTTGTGATAAACAATGTCATCACCGTCAATCGATGCATTCACATCTGGGAAACGTTTAAGTGCTTCAGTTACCGCTTTCACGTAGAAAGACATGAAACCTAAACGAATACCGTGACGTTTCTCAAAGCTCTCTTGATACTGCTTACGAAGTTCCATAATTGGCTTCATGTTAACTTCGTTAAACGTAGTTAGCATAGCAGTAGAGTTTTTAGCTTCAAGTAAACGGGTTGCAATCGTTTTACGAAGACGTGTCATAGGTACACGTTTTTCTGTGCGATTACCCGTAGGTAATTCAGCTGTTTCAGCTGCAGCTGATGGCGCTGAAGCCGCTGGTGCACTGCCACCCTTAAGGTGTTTTTCTACGTCTTCTTTAGTGATACGGCCATTTTTACCCGTACCTTTAACTTTCGCTGCATCTACGCCTTTTTCTGCCAATAAGCGGCGAACCGAAGGACTCAGTGCATCGCTGCTGTCATCTGAATCATCAGATGTAGCGTCAGACGACTCAGATGCTGCTGCACCTGACGTTGCGCCTTCAACAAATTTAGCAATCACTTCTTCAGCTGTCACTGTTGCGCCTTCTTCGGCAACAATTTCAGATAGTGAGCCATCAGCTGGCGCTACCACTTCTAGAACGACTTTATCAGTTTCGATATCAACCAAGTTTTGGTCACGGCTTACCGCTTCGCCTACTGCAACATGCCATGTGGCGATGGTTGCATCAGCTACCGACTCTGGTAATACAGGTACTTTAACTTCTGACGTTTTACCGCTAGCTGCAGGTGCTGCTTCTTTTTTAGATTCAGCTTTCGATTCAGATTTAGCTGGCGCAGCGCCACCCTCTTCTAATTTAGCAATAACTTGCTCGCCTAGTACCGTTGCACCCTCTTCATTAAGAAGCTCACCGATAGTTCCGTCGGCTGGTGCTACAACTTCCAGCACAACTTTATCAGTTTCAATGTCAACCAGGTTCTGGTCACGCTTTACCGCGTCGCCGGCCTTTACGTGCCAAGTTGCAATGGTGGCATCGGCAACTGACTCTGGTAGGACCGGAACTTTTATCTCAATTGTCATCATTGTTCCTTATTTAATAGTGAGTGCGTCTTCAACCAGCGCTTTTTGTTGCTGATTGTGAACGGAAACATAACCTACTGCAGGTGAGGAAGATGCTTCACGACCTGCATATGTTAATTTGGCGCCATCTGGAATTGCTTGCCAGAAGTGGTGTTGACTGCAATACCAAGCTCCTTGGTTTTGCGGTTCTTCCTGACACCAAACCCAATCTGTAACGTGGCTGTATTGTGCCACAACTTTAGCGCATTCTTCTTGTGGGAATGGATAAAGTTGCTCCAATCTTACGATTGCAACGTCTGTTTGTTCATTTTTACGGCGCTGGTCAAGCAAATCGTAGTAAACCTTGCCTGAACACATCACCACACGCTTAACGTCTTTCGGATTAATATCGTCAATTTCGCTAATTACGTTGTGGAATTTGCCTTCTGCTAACTCTTCAAGAGAAGAAGTCGCAAGCGGGTGACGCAATAAGGATTTAGGCGACATAACGATAAGCGGTTTACGCATAGGCCGAACCACTTGACGACGAAGCATGTTAAATACTTGCGCAGGTGTTGAAGGTACACATACTTGCCAGTTGTGATCAGCACACATTTGCAAGAATCGCTCAAGACGAGCCGAGCTATGCTCAGGACCTTGACCTTCGTAACCGTGTGGAAGCAACATAGTTAGACCACATAAACGGCCCCACTTTGCTTCACCTGAACTCAAGAATTGGTCAAATACAACTTGTGCGCCGTTTGCGAAGTCACCAAACTGAGCTTCCCATATAGTTAAGCACTCAGGTTCTGCAGTCGCATAACCATATTCAAACGCCATGACCGCTTCTTCTGATAGCACAGAGTCGTAAATCTCAATCTTCCCTTGGCCATCACGAATGTTTTGCAGTGGCATGTAGGTCGAGCCATCAGCTTGATTATGCAATACCGCATGACGGTGGAAGAAAGTACCACGGCCAGAGTCCTGACCTGTCATACGAATATCTTCACCTAAATCAACTAAAGATGCATAAGCCAGATTCTCTGCCATTCCCCAATCAAGTTTCTTCTCACCGTTCACCATGGCCTTGCGGTCTTGGTATAGCTTGTTTACACGAGATTGAAGTTTATGACCTTCAGGGAAACTTGTTAGCGCTTCGCCAAGTTCCTGAAGTTTTTCAACACTGATAGCGCCGTCATATGGGGTATCCCAATCATGACCTAGGTATGGAGACCAGTCTACACTGTGCTCTGTCATCGGACGCCATTCTTCAACGACACATGCACCATGATCAAGTGCAGCGCGATATTCTTCTAAATAGCGGTCAGCATCACGCTGCTCAATAACACCTTCAGCAATGAGCTGATCGGCATAAATAGCGCGAGGTACAGGATGCTTCTTCACTTTCTGGTACATAAGCGGCTGAGTTGCATTTGGCTCGTCAGCCTCGTTATGACCATGACGGCGATAACACACTAAATCGATAACCACATCACGCTTGAATTTATTGCGGTATTCAAGTGCGAGCTGTGTCACAAAAGCAACCGCTTCTGGGTCATCAGAGTTAACGTGGAAGATAGGAGCCTGAACCATTTTCGCAATGTCAGTACAGTATTGCGTAGAACGGGTATCTTCTGTTTTTGACGTTGTAAAACCAACTTGGTTGTTCACCACAATACGCACCGTACCACCCACGGCGAAACCGCGAGTTTGTGACATATTGAAGGTTTCTTGAACTACGCCCTGCCCAGCAATCGCTGAGTCACCGTGGATGGTGATAGGAAGTACGGTGTTAGTATCGTCGTTACGACGTTCAAGACGCGCACGAACCGAGCCCATTACTACCGGATTTACAATTTCAAGGTGAGACGGGTTAAATGCAAGCGCTAAGTGAACATTGCCACCTGGCGTAGCAAAATCTGATGAGAATCCAGCGTGGTATTTAACATCACCTGCGCCTAATGAATCATCATGCTTACCGGCGAATTCATCAAACAATACTGATGGGTTTTTACCCAACACGTTGACTAGTACGTTCAGACGACCACGGTGAGCCATACCAATAACCACTTCTTTAGTGCCTGCAGCACCTGCATTAGTGATTAGGTTTTTAAGCATAGGAACCAATGCATCGCCACCTTCCAGTGAGAAGCGCTTGGCACCTGGGAATTTAGACCCGAGGTACTTTTCCATGCCGTCAGCAGCCGTTAGCCCTTTTAGCAGGGTTAGTTTTTCATCTTTAGAAAACTCTGGCTTTGCTTGCACTGACTCAATTTTTTGCTGTAACCAGCGTTTTTGGTCTGTATCGGTAATGTGCATATACTCAGCACCGATAGAACCACAGTATGTTCGGTTAAGTGATTTAAATAACTCACCTAATGACAGCGAATCTTTACCAATGGCAAAAGACCCTACGTTGAACACACTGTCAAAATCTTTATCAGAAAGATTATGGTGAGACAGTTCTAAATCACGAACGCGCTCTTGTTTCCATAACCCTAGCGGATCGAGGTTGGCATGCTGGTGACCTCGGAAGCGAAAGGCGTTGATAAGCTGTAACACTTTAACTTGCCTGTCATCCGAGACCGGAGTGCCTTCAACTGGTGCGCTCGACATTCGTGCTGTCGGGCCTAGAGCAGCTAGCTTCCTAAACTGATCTTTAACACTAGTATGGTTGGTTTCAAGTTCAACGCCTTCGACCTTGGGGAGGCTATCAAAGATTTGACGCCAAGTATCGGAAACGCTCTGCGGGTCTTCCAAATACGATTCGTACAATTCTTCAACATAGGCAGCGTTGGCACCTGCCATATGCGAGGAATCCCACCACGCTTTCATCACGCTTTCTTGCATTTAATTTGCCTTGCTACGTTTTGTAAATTCTATTAACCATCGGTTTGTATTATAAGGTTATTCGTGACATAACCAAGCGTTATACCGATGAATACAAAAAAAAATAGCCATCACATCCGGATGGCTATTTAGAGCATTGCTTTCTGTTACTCAGAAGTAGACAGAATATAGTACTTAAACAGCCCGTTGTAAAAGCATAGACTTAATGTGTCCAATTGCCTTTGTCGGGTTTAATCCTTTCGGACATACACTTACACAGTTCATAATACCGTGACAGCGGAATACGCTAAATGCGTCATCTAGGTCGTTCAAACGTTCATCGGTTGCAGTATCACGGCTATCAATAAGGAAACGATAAGCGTGAAGCAAACCAGCAGGCCCGATAAATTTATCAGGGTTCCACCAGAACGATGGGCACGACGTAGAACAACATGCACATAGAATACATTCATACAGTCCATCAAGCTTAGCACGTTCTTCAGGAGACTGAAGGTGTTCTCTTGCAGGAGGCTGTTTATCATCGTTGATTAAGAATGGCTTAATCTTTTCATATTGGGTGTAAAACTGTGTCATATCCACCACAAGGTCGCGTACTACTGGCAGACCTGGAAGTGGACGAACAACAACTTTACCTTTACCTAATGCAGACAATGGCGTAATACAGGCAAGACCATTCTTACCATTCATATTCACACCGTCTGAACCACACACACCTTCACGGCACGAGCGGCGGAATGATAACGTTGGATCCTGCTCTTTAAGAGCAATAAGTGCATCCAACACCATCATGTCACGACCTTCCTCTACTTCTAGAGTGTAGTCTTGCATGCGTGGCTTGTTATCAACATCAGGGTTGTAACGATATATCGAAAATTGTAATTGCATGATCGTTGCCTCTCTTAATATGAACGCACTTTAGGCGGGAAAGCTTCCCGAAGCTTAGGCGCCATATTGACATCACGTTTAAGCATTTTTTCAGTATTCGGATCGTAAACGCTGTGGCATAACCAGTTCTCATCGTCACGGTCCGGGAAATCGAAGCGGCTATGCGCGCCACGGCTTTCCGTTCTGAAGTTCGCTGCTACTGCTGTGCTGTACGCGGTTTCCATAAGGTTATCAAGCTCAAGACATTCAATACGCTGAGTATTGAAATCGGCACTCTTATCATCAAGGCGAGCATTCTGAAGACGTTCACGAATTTCACCAAGTTGCTTAAGGCCGTCTGCCATGGCTTCACCTTCACGGAATACTGAGAAGTTAAGCTGCATGCATTCTTGCATATCTTTTTTGATTTGAACCGGATCTTCGCCCTTACCTTTCTCTGAGTTTTCCCAGCGATTGAAGCGAGACATAGCCAGTTCAAGGTCAGACTCTGATGCTTCGCGGAATGGCGATACATCAGAAAGGGTTTTACCTAAGTGTAGACCAGTCGCACGACCGAATACTACAAGGTCAAGTAGTGAGTTACCGCCAAGGCGGTTAGCACCGTGTACAGATACACATGCAATTTCACCACAAGCGAATAAACCGTTTACTACTTTATCGTTACCGTCTGCATCAACAGTTAGACATTGACCGTCTACGGTAGTGGGAATACCACCCATCATATAATGACACGTCGGTATTACAGGAATCGGTTCTTTCACTGGATCAACATGAGCGAACGTACGAGAAAGCTCAAGGATACCTGGCAGACGTGACTCAAGTACGTCTTTACCAAGGTGATCAAGTTTAAGTTTACAGTGAGGACCCCAAGGGCCGTCAAATCCGCGACCTTCACGAATTTCAGTCATCATTGAACGTGCAACAACGTCACGACCAGCAAGGTCTTTTGCGTTAGGCGCATAACGTTCCATGAAGCGTTCACCGTCTTTATTAAGCAGGTAACCACCTTCACCACGGCAACCTTCCGTTACTAGCGTACCAGCACCGGCAATACCCGTAGGGTGGAACTGCCACATTTCCATATCTTGTAGTGCGACACCAGCACGAATTGCCATACCAACACCGTCACCGGTATTGATATGTGCGTTAGTGGTAGAAGCGAAAATACGCCCTGCTCCACCCGTTGCTAATACGACTGCTTTAGACTTGAAGTAAACTACTTCGCCTGTCTCGATATCAATAGCAGTACAACCAACAACATCACCGTCTTGGTTTTTAACTAGGTCGAGTGCATACCACTCAGAAAAGACCTTTGTTTTATTCTTTACGTTTTGCTGATAAAGCAAATGCAGCAAAGCGTGACCAGTACGGTCAGCGGCGGCTGCGGTTCGAGCTGCTTGCTCGCCACCAAAATTTCTTGATTGACCACCGAAAGGACGTTGGTAAACCTTACCATTCTCAAAACGTGAGAAAGGCAAACCCATGTTCTCCATCTCAATGATGGCTTCTGGGCCGGTTTTACACATGTATTCAATAGCGTCTTGGTCACCAATGTAGTCCGACCCTTTTACGGTGTCGTACATGTGCCATTCCCAGTTATCTTCATGGGAATTACCTAGCGCAACAGTAATACCACCTTGCGCTGATACCGTATGTGAACGGGTAGGAAATACTTTAGACAGTAGTGCACATGACTTTCCAGATTCTGAAATCTGTAGTGCTGCACGCATACCAGCGCCGCCAGCGCCAATAACTACTGCGTCAAACTCGTGAACGGGTAAACTCATCTTACACTCCCCACAATACAAACAGACCAACAGCGACGTAACCAAAAGCAATGATGTTTAGAACATACTGAATGATTGCACGCAAACCAGACGCCTTCACATAATCGGTAAGTACTTGCCAAAGGCCAATACGAACGTGGATCATGATGGCGATAAGTGCTGCCAATGTGAACACTTTCATCGCTAGCCCAGAAAATAATCCGCGCCACTCAATGAAAGTAATATTATCAGTGGATATAAAAAACCACGCCATGAATACCGTATAAGCAAAAATAATTGCAGCGGTAGTACGTAGTGAAACGTAATCTTGAATACCATTACGCTTTAAGCTTGCTTGGTTGCCTAGCATAGTGCTACTCCCAATACTACTGTCAGCACAATCCAAAGAGCGATAGCTATTTTGGCGCTGAGGTTTCCTGACTCCAACTCTTCCCAGTGACCTAAATCCATAACTACATGTCTTAGGCCGCCTAAAATGTGGTAAGTCAGCGCTGATAAAGTGCCTATTGCGATCACTTTTCCAATGATACCGTCCATCATCGCTTGTACGTTCGCAAACCCTTCAGGCGAGGAAACAGATACTGCCCATGCCCAAATAACAAAGAGTAATGCGAAGAACATTGCGACACCGGTAACACGGTGGAGAATTGACGAAATAGCGGCAGGCGGAAATTTAATAGTATTGAGTTCTAAATTTACTGGTCTTTGCTTTTTCACAATGTATGCCTGTTTAATCCGTAGGGATAATGAATTACTCACCGTTATTATGTCCTGTGCGAGTTAATTCGTTTATTACCTGTTAATTACCTCATCCAATGAGTTGTTAACAATTTGTGAATTATTCTTTAATACATTTAACAGAATAATTATTCTGTTTTAATGCACCGCTGAGTATATCCAGCACAGTATATAATTACAATTTTTTGTGCTGTAGTAAGACTTTAGTCTTTTTTGACAAATCTTCCTGATAAACACAAAGAAAAGTAGTCACAAATACTAACAACAAGCATGGAATGCTTAATAAACAAGGCACTAAAGTGTATCAGCACTAAACTAGAATAACACTATTTTCACTAGCAAAATTAAGGTCTTTTAATGAAAACGACCAATTCTCAATCGACAAAAGGTTAATTTTTCGGCTAAGCTGTTAATAAATTTGGTAAACGGTGGTTTACCTTTTGCCAAAAGACATTGATAATTACCCCGAAACGGGTTTAGTGCGATTACCAACATGTTAACGATAGAGATTCCGGCTGAGCATTATAAATCTCAGTAATTCGGAATATTTATTGTGCATAAATGCAATTAAATTGACTTATTGGTACATAATAAAGTACAAATACGCCACTTTTCCCCAACGAAACGAGCATTTTCGCCCGTTTTCGCTGCAAACAGAACCATTCTGAGGAGAGCATTTTATGGCAGATCAGAAAGCCATTCTTAAAGCCGGCGGTAAGGAAATCGAGCTTCCTATCTTGTCTGGCACCGAAGGACAAGACGTAATCGACGTTCGTTCACTTGGTCAACACGGTTACTTCACCTACGACCCTGGTTTTATGGCGACAGGATCTTGCGAGTCAGCTATTACTTACATTGACGGTGCTGCTGGTGTGTTACTACACCGTGGTTTCCCCATTGAAGAACTAGCGCGCGATGCAGACTACCTTGAAGTTTGTCATATGCTTCTACACGGTGATGCGCCGTCTAAAGAAGAATATGAAGAATTCAAATCGACAATTACACGCCACACCATGGTACATGAGCAAATTAACATGTTCTTCCATGGCTTCCGTAACGATGCCCACCCTATGGCAATGTTATGCGGAACTGTTGGTGGTATGTCATCTTTCTATCACAGCGACTTAGACGTTTCTAACGATGAAGAGCGTAAACGTAGTGCACATCGCTTAATCGCGAAAATGCCTACCTTAGTAGCCATGTGTTACAAATACAACATTGGTCAACCGTTCGTTTATCCACGTAACGATTTGAGCTATGCAGCTAACTTCTTGAACATGATGTTCTCAGTTCCTGCTGAAGAATTTGAGATTAGCCCTGCGGTAGAACGTGCAATGGATCGTATCTTTACGCTTCATGCTGACCACGAGCAAAACGCATCTACCTCTACGGTTCGTCTAGCTGGTTCATCTGGTGCCAACCCTTACGCATGTATTGCGGCTGGTGTTGCTTCACTTTGGGGCCCTGCCCACGGTGGTGCGAACGAAGCATGCCTAAATATGCTTGAGGAAATTGGAACTGTTGATCGCATTCCTGAGTTTATTGCACGTGCTAAAGATAAGGCTGACCCGTTCCGTCTTATGGGCTTTGGTCACCGTGTTTACAAAAACCACGATCCTCGCGCAACAGTAATGCGTGAAAGCTGTCACGAAGTACTTAGCGAACTTAATGTTAAAGATCCACTACTTGAAGTAGCAATGGAACTTGAAAAAATTGCATTAAGCGACCCGTACTTCGCAGAGAAGAAGTTGTTCCCTAACGTAGATTTCTACTCAGGTATCGTACTTAAAGCTATTGGTATTCCTACCAACATGTTTACATGTATCTTCGCCCTGTCTCGTACAGTAGGTTGGATTTCACACTGGCATGAAATGATGAGCGATCCAAAACAAAAAATTGGTCGTCCTCGTCAGCTTTACACTGGTCACAACCAGCGTAAATACACGCCATTAAAATAAGCATGAACAAGTAAGTTTTTGTTCATAAAATAGCGCCTTACGGCGCTATTTTTTTAGCCTCGTTTTAATAAAATAACTCTTTGTACATTTATTTTATTGAAATGACGTCAGAAGGATTGTGTTATATGCCCTACTCTATTGTGTTGCTTGGCGTGGCTGGGCTCATCCCTTTTTTAGCTATGCCAATAGCCTACTCTCTTAATCTTTTGTCATTAACCCAAAGCGCTGTTTATTTTATGCAGTATTCTGCGGTTTTACTGTCATTTTTTGGTGGTATTCATTGGTGGGATTCCATCAGCAACCAGCGTTATGGTAATCAAATGTATGCCGCGATGTTACCCAGTATCATCGGTTGGCTTTGTTTGGTATTTAGCCACGACCCGAAAACCCTAGGGGTACTTTCGCTTAGCTACGTCGCAATATTAGTTTACGATAAATTCACCTTAAGTTTGCCTAAAGGCCAAATAGTGAGCTACATCAGTTTGCGTATAGCTCTCACCTCTGTTGTGGTGATCAGCCATGCTTGGATGATTTACCTTATTACCTAATTTTCACAGTAGATATAAAGCACTTATTGTTGGGTAATATCACTAGTGGACGCCAATTACTAAAACGGCACTTGCCGGTAACACAAAAAAAAGCGCAGTCATTATTAACATGACTGCGCTTTTTTATGTTCCGGGCTTTTTTATTTCAGTGCTTGCTCGGTGTGTTCAACAACTTAAAAGCAAACAGAGATATTATTCGTCACGTATAACCGAAAGCAACTCAGCAGTTTTCTCTTCCATCAACGCTATATCGCCTCGGCTTTCTACATTTAAGCGAATCACCGGTTCGGTGTTCGACTTACGCAAATTAAAGCGCCATGTGTCGAATTCCAACCCGAGGCCGTCGGTAGTATCGATAACCGATGCATGCGGTTTATATTTAGACGTCGCGCGCTCAAGCGCGGCATCCGCGTCTTTAAGCTTGCTGTTAATCTCTCCTGACGATGGAAACGCTTCAATACGCGCTTTAACCATGCTCGACAACGATTGTTTTTTAACACACACAAGTTCGGCAATTAACAACCAAGGGATCATGCCAGAATCGCAGTAAGCAAAATCTCTGAAATAATGGTGCGCACTCATTTCACCGCCATACACCGCGTCTTCTTTACGCATACGCTCTTTAATAAACGCATGACCTGTTTTCGACTTAATGGGTGTACCGCCAGCATTCGCTACTATATCTTCGGTATTCCAAAATACCCGTGGGTCATAAATAATTTTACTGTCTTGGTTCTTCTCAATGAACGCTGCTGCAAGCAAGCCAACAATATAATAGCCTTCAATGAAGTTGCCGTCGGCATCGAACAAGAAACAACGATCGAAGTCGCCATCCCACGCTACACCAAAGTCCGCGTTATGTTTAATAACAGCATCGGCGGTATCAGCTCTGTTCTCAGGTAACAACGGATTGGGAATACCATGAGGAAACGTGCCATCTGCTTCGTGGTGCACTTTAACGAAGCTAATTGGAACTTGTCTGCTCGCTAACTCAGCTTCAATAGCATCTAGCGCTGAACCTGCTGCTCCATTGCCTGCATTAACAACTATTTTAAGTGGTGTGAACGAATCAAGATTCACGTAAGACAACATGTGGTCTACGTAGGCTGACATACAGCTGTCTTCTACATAGCTTCCTGTATCAGTTAAATGTGAAACCTTAATGTGTGCATGACCATTATAGAAAGCATCAGCGTCAATCGCCTCGCCTTGGGTATAGTAGGCAAGGCGCTGTGAAACGGCTTCATCGCTTAGCTGTTCAGCACGCTCTTTAATTGCATTTAAGCCAGTGTCGCCACTAATGGGTACAGAATCAGCTTTAACCAACTTCATGCCATTGTAGTTAATGGGGTTGTGACTAGCGGTCACTTCTATTCCGCCATCAACACCTAAGTGTTTAGTCGCGAAATATATCTCTTCCGTTCCTGCCATACCAATATCGGTAACGTTTGCACCAGCATCAATTAGCCCTGCGCTCAAGGCAAGTTTTAAAGGGGTAGATGTTAAACGAACATCACTGCCTACCACTACCGTTTTCGCTTTTAACTCTTCAGCAAAGGCATAACCAATGCGGTAAGCCGTTGCTTCATCAAGTTGGCTGTTAAGCTCACCGCGTATGTCATATGCTTTAAAGCATGTAATTGGTTTAGTCATGTATTAGAGTCTCTGTTCCCTGTTAAAGCTATCATTGGTCACTAATGTTACAAGAAAAGTAACGAATATCATTATAAAGTAGATGGTATAAAACCCCTCACCTTCGCGCAATGCGCTTTTGAAATTACTAAGCAATTAAGCTCACTTTATTTCTTCTCTGTTGTGGGGAGCCATCAAATCTTGTTTTGGGCCTACAGGAATAACTTGAGTAGGGTTTACCATGGTGTGACTGTAATAATAATGACGTTTGATATGATCAAAATTCACCGTATCCGCCACACCCGGATATTGATACAACTCTTTCATGTAAGCATACAAGTTCGGGTAATCCGCTATTTGACGAATATTGCATTTGAAGTGCCCATGATACACCGCATCAAAACGAATTAAGGTGGTGAACAAGCGCCAATCCGCTTCGGTAATTTGATGGCCCACTAAATAACGCTGCGTAGACAATCGTGTTTCTAACGTATCTAACGCTTCAAATAAAGTATTAACGGCGTCTTCATAGGCACTTTGCGTGGTAGCAAAACCCGCCTTGTACACGCCGTTATTAACAGCGTGATACACCAACTTATTAATATCGTCTATTTCTTCGCGTAGTGGCGAGGGATAAAAATCTTGTGTATCACCCGTAAGCGTATTGAAGTCACTGTTGAAAATACGAATAATATCTGCAGATTCATTATTCACTATGGATTGGGTTTGTTTATCCCATAAAACAGGAACCGTTACCCGCGTGGTAACATCATGTTTTGCTTTGGTGTATAGCTGATGCAGATAATCATAATGATATAGCTTATCACCGGTGCTACCTGGGTATTCAGTAAAACGCCACCCGTCACCTAGCATATCAGGGTTTACCACTGAAACATCAATATGTTCAGTGAGCCCCTTTAGCTGCCTTAAAATTAGCGCACGATGGGCCCACGGACAGGCATAAGCGACATAAAGATGGTATCGACCAGACTCTGGTGGGTGTTGGGCTCCTGCCTCACTGCCTATCGCACCTCTAAATTTCGACTCTTGGCGCTCAAACTTACCGCCGTTCTCACGCGTGTCGTACCATTTGTCTTGCCATAGTCCATCTACAAGCAATCCCATTTATTTCTCCAAGCATTCGTTTTAAAACGTGTTATTCAAACATGTATAGCTTTGAACGTAATGTCGGTATTTTTGGATTTAACTTCCTAGTTTTTAGAACGAATGGGTATAGCAAGTCTACGTAGTGTCCATTTTATCGATGATGGCTCTGGCAATGGGCATGGCGCTAGTAGCCGCAGGAGAAGGTGCATTACCAACGTGTAATACCCTATCAGTTGATAAGAATTCAAAGTCCCCCATCATTTTACCCGTTTTAGACACCGCTTGCGCCCTGATCCCTGGCCGATAGTAGTGTAAATCCTCTTCATTAATCGAGGGGCAATATTTTTGCACTAAACTTGCGTAATAAGATTTGCTTACGCTACTTTTGATTTCTGATATTACACTGGATTTAAACTGCCAGAGCAGTCGCCATAACCCTTTGTATGATAAGGTTCTGAAAATTTCGCTGTAGGAAGGAAGCGAGTGATAGGCTTCTCGACCAGGCGCTAACACCGCATTTGGCCCCACCGTCGTATAACCGCCTATCATTTTCGTTAAGTGAACGCCCAAAAATGGCATATCGGGGTTGGGTACAGGATATATTAATCTTTTGCTAACGTTATCGTACTTAGAAGATAAGCGATAATACTCCCCCTTAAATGGCACTATTTTGAAATCCGGGGTTATTCCTTGCTTTCTAATTAAGTCGTCTGCATACACACCCGCGCAGCAAATAACCCTATCAGCTTCTGTGCGTCGTTTTACACCATTCACTTCGGTTAACAGCGATACGCAGTTGTCATGTTCGTCGATGGCATGAACCCGTGTATTGAAGTGTGCTGTCACGTTTGAATTTTCGATTGCGACTGCCATTAGGGATTTTGTGATAGCCGTAAAGTCGGTAATGCCTGTAGAATTAACCAATACCGCTTCTTTACCCGTAATATTAGGCTCCATCGAGTGTAGTCTAGATTGAGTAATACGTTCAGGGCTTAAATCGTTTATTTCGCAGTTTTTGAAAAGGTTATCAAGCTTTTGCACTTCATCATTGTTGGTCGCCACTATGAGCTTACCGCATTGCTCAAAAGGTAAATGATGGTCTCTACACCACGCAATGGTATCTTGTAACCCTTGCCTACAATACGTAGACTTTAAGGAACTAGGCGAGTAATACACGCCAGCGTGGATCACACCCGAATTTCTTCCGGTTTGATGAAAAGCAGCAACAGGCTCTTTTTCAATTAACTGAACCTTGTGCTGTGGATTGCGCTTTTGATACTCATAAAGTACCGCAGCACCCACTATCCCAGCCCCTATAATGACAATATCGTACCGTTTTGACATGTCTTACTTACTGTTTAAAGAAGAACCCTTGCAATATTACGCTTTTTTGCGATCATGCGCCCCTTAAGTAAAAGCTTTTAATTTTTGTTTCAACTGCTGTGTTATTTTGCCCCCGTCAGGTGTTGGCGGAGCAGTTTTGACAGCGCGGTTTAGACAAAGCGACTATTGGCTTAGCAAGAACTGGAATACATAGTGAGTATATTGGAAAATCAAAGGTTTGGCGGCATCGTGCGCCTATACGGCGAAGAAGCCGCAGAAAAACTTTCAATGAGCCATGTGTGCGTTGTGGGGATTGGAGGCGTTGGTAGCTGGAGTGCAGAAGCACTTGCGCGTTCTGGTATCGGTAAAATCACCCTGATTGATTTAGATGACATATGTGTAACCAACACTAACCGGCAAATTCACGCTATGGCCGATACTATAGGCGAAGCAAAGGTCGATGCTATTGCACAGCGTATTAAACGCATAAACCCAAATTGCGAAGTGGTATGCATTGAAGACTTCGTCACACCAGAAAACACGGCAGAACTGTTAACCCAAGCTATGCATGCCGTTATCGACGCAACTGACAGCATAAGGGCGAAAGCTGCCATGGTAGCCCACTGCAAGCGCGCTAAAATACCCATTGTGACTGTGGGTGGTGCCGGTGGGCAAATTGACCCTACCCAAGTAACTCGGGGCGATTTATCGAAAACCACCCAAGATCCTCTTGCGGCCAAATTGCGCAGTGAACTGCGACGCAATTACAATTTCAGTAAAAATCCTAAACGCCGCTTCGGGGTTGAATGCATCTATTCAACCGAGCAGTTGCGTTATCCCCAACCTGATGGCAGCGTGTGTTATAACAAATCGGCAATGGAAGGCGGAACGCGACTTGATTGTGCAGGCGGTTTTGGCGCGGTTGTAACGGTAACAGCCACCTTTGGTATGTTCGCATCAGCCAGTGTAATCAATCGCTTAACGGGTCATAAATAGACAAACGGGAATAACTACCGCACAATGTTATTAGCAGGTTTAAAAATGACGATAGCTAACATCATAGTATCGCGTAAAGGTTAAAAGAGAAGGATAATAAAATGTCACCTATAGAGCTCGAACAATTAATGAAGGACTGCGCTGAAGATGCGGTTGCTGCAGCGCAAGAAGAGTTCAATTTAACCTTAGATTACTCTGCTGAAAGTGTTTCGCTTGTCGATGATATTTTACTTAGTTTTTTAGACAAATATCATGACAGCGCGTTAGAAGATGAAGCAGTTTTCACCATATGTAATATCTTTGGCGCCTATTTGGGAGAAACGTTCCAGCGTTTTGTGGGTGGAACATGGCTTTATGACCAATCGAACCCTAGTGCACCCTACGTTTTATTAGTGGTCGGTGAGAACTCTTATGCCTTTGCAGGTATTTGCTACGAGCGACTAGTAAACGACAGCCAGGTCAGCGTTAAAGCTTATTTTGATCAATCTGTAAGTAATCACCGCCAGTAACCGGTCTTTTTTGCACTTTTTTCGTGTGAGGCTTATACCTTTTTGCCTCACACGCCAGTCGCTTTTTTGGGTTTCTTCACCTAAAATTAATTCTTAATCCCCAGAAAATAACACCTCAAACAAATGCTTTTTTCTGATTTATTCGGGTTTTACTCGTAATGAGGCTTTTTCCAATCTTGTATCATCCAGCGCAAATGCCGACTTCGACTAATACAATATAAGCTGATAATAGACACCACCACCTTAATGGCAGTTATCATTTCAAACCCCCAATGTACTGACACAATATGATAAAACTGCACACTCAACGACGCTATCACGCCCACTAAAATAAGTGGCAACAATGCGCGAGACCACCCTGTTATCCCCTTTTTCCATAGCCTTTCACGTTGCGATATAAGCACAAGCCCTAACACTATCGGTACACTGCTTAGTAATGCCAAGCCTAAACTTTCACTTTGCGGATAAAACAGCTTAAGTAACGCTTCAGTTTGCGAGCGCGAGGCCAGCGAAAAAATAAACGCAATCCAGTCCAAACTAAATAGCGCCAGTATGACGTACAGCCATTTTGGCGGTAAAATTCGGCCAGATTCATCGTAATATTTTAATGGCAGTTTAAGCATGAAAAACAAATAGCCTTGCTTCAAAGAATAATTAATAACCCAGTTACTATTGGGCTAATAATGCAAACTTAAAGCGCTAAAAGAAAATATCAGGCAATTTGGCATATTTATAAATGTTTTAATATAAACGACACGGTTTCAGGTGATTTAAACGAATTGTGCTTAGACACAACAATGAGTCTTTCTAAGGCCTCTGGTATATCGGCACTTTCGTAGGTCACCACGCCATCAGTGAGTAATAAACACACTTCCCTTCTTTCACATTCGGTTTCTTTTTTCGACCCAATAATGGAATAGGCTTTTCCTTGAATAGGCATAGGATACAAGGTGTTCATCAAGGGGTGACCTGGCTTTAATGAGTCGAGGCTTTTAAATTTAGTGTCGGTTAAATAGCTTTGCATGTCTGACTGAACAATCTCGACCCCATTTTCATCGAGTAAATCAACAAACATACTTTTGAGTTCATAGGGTATTTGTACCAACGATGAACCAATATACCCGATTGCCGACGCCGCTAACGCCGACCCCTTATGGGGCGTATCTAAGTAAAAAACGGTGTTCGTTGTAAACCTAGGTTCAAAGAAAAAGGTGTCCCGAATATCTTCGGACATCGCCTCTTCAAGCTGCTCAGGAGGTACAGCAAAGGTGGTATTCCAAAAGGCGTCGCCAGGCGATACCGTAAGTAACTTGGTTATAAGCCCTCCTAAACTGTGCCCAATAAATACCGCTTCGCGAGTGATGAGTGGGTTATCAATAGTGGCCAGTAGCGCATCAAGCTCTCTTCGAATTTTCATGGCGCTATACAGTGGCGGCTGACCTGAGGGGTAAAGCACATGCCAAACTTGATAGCGTTCGTTCAACCATTCGTCATTCATTACTGCCATAGTCAAATAACGCCAAATCAAAGGGTCGGAATTAAGTCCATGGATCATAATAAGGGGAATTTTGGTGTCAGACATTTCCCCAATAACGTAAATTCCTCTAAGGGCTTTTGCTTGCTTAGTACCCACAAAGCCTTTCCAGCGAAGCCCTCCGACTATCGAATCATTGAGTAAGGCTAAATAGCTGGCACTTGGAGAGTACCGAGCCATATAGGCGTTATTACCCACACGTACCGTGGTTCGGCTATGAATTTTCTGAGCATCTAACGTTATGTGCACCTCGTTACCGTCTAGCTTAATGTCCTGAAACATCAATGTGTAACTGCTGTACGTACCTTCTTGAGGGTAATAGGTCTGTTCAGTTTCTGTGGCTGCTTGTTCTCTTACTACCACGGCAACGCCGTATTCTCCTAGAATGTTGGGTTGCAGCGCATCTTCTGAAGGAAGCATTCTAGAAGCGAAAATTATGGGATGATCTAAATTTAAATGGGTGTGAAAATGGGCTTCATCTTCTTTTCCCGACATCCGCAATGTCAGCAAACTCATTAGCGCATCTCGATGACGTTTTAGTGCAAATTGGCGCTCGTCAGCACTAACATCATCCCGCCCAAGTAGCGCTTGTGTACACAACAAGCTATTAATTAAGTCTTCTGACGAATGAGGCAATATGGTCACGCAACCCCAATAAAGTTCACGGGTGGTGTGCTCAAGAAAATCAAGGGTGTATTCTGGCGCATCAGACAAGCGCAAGGTAAGTGATGGTCGCTCAGGTTTATAATAGTCGGAAGAACATGATGCTAAACCAAGCATAACCAAGCTAAATAAGATGGGTAACGCATTGGTGCACTTATAACAGCCCATGAAGCCCTGCCGTAAATCCTAAATGAGAAGAGCAAAAGAGTATGATGAATTTTTGTTCAGTATTCCACTAATAAGCAGTATTGTTCTTAGTTGAAAAAGTTTTACCTCAAAGAGCTGCGAACCCGCCATACTTACTGTATAATCCGCGGCCATTTTAGGCACAAGTAGCGTCGTTTACCGGGTGATATTTTAGATGACTGTAGAAACCTTTAATCCAAGTAAAGCAGCAAACAAAACCACTACTTTAGAAACACCAGTCAAAACACTGACTGAAAATCGTAGTACAGGTGCAAGCAACGGCGCCCGCATTGGGTTTGTCAGCTTAGGCTGCCCAAAAAACTTGGTAGACTCCGAACGCATTCTTACGCAGTTACGTACCGAGGGCTACGATGTTGTTCCTACATACAACGATGCTGATTTGGTTATTGTTAATACCTGCGGCTTTATTGATGCGGCGGTAGAAGAGTCACTTGATACCATTGGTGAAGCGCTCAAAGAAAACGGCAAAGTCATTGTAACTGGCTGTTTGGGCATTAAAGAAGATGAAATCCGTGAAGTACACCCTAATGTACTGGCTATTACCGGCCCTCACGCTTATGAGTCGGTAGTTGAGCAAGTTCACGAACATTTACCTAAGCCTCAACATAATCCGTTTGAACATTTAGTGCCCGATCACGGTGTTAAACTTACGCCTCGTCATTACGCGTATTTAAAAATCTCAGAAGGTTGTAACCACAGGTGTACTTTCTGCATCATTCCATCGATGCGTGGCGACCTTGTAAGCCGCCCTGTGGGCAGTGTTTTAGACGAAGCAAAGCGTCTCAAAGCCGCTGGTGTTAAAGAGCTATTGGTTATTTCACAAGACACCAGTGCATACGGTGTTGATGTGAAGCACAGAACAGGCTTCTGGGATGGCATGCCCGTTAAAACTCACATGCAACAGTTGTGTGAAAAACTGGGTGAAATGGGCACTTGGGTGCGTCTTCACTATGTTTATCCCTACCCACATGTCGACGACCTTATTCCACTCATGAATGAAGGTAAAATTCTACCTTACCTTGATATCCCGTTTCAGCATGCCAATAAGCGTATCTTACGTTTAATGAAACGCCCTGGTAGTGCAGATCGCACCCTAGAGCGCGTTAAGAAATGGCGTGAAGCCTGCCCTTCATTGGTTATCCGTTCAACCTTTATCGTAGGTTTTCCGGGTGAAACCGAAGAAGAGTTTGAAGAGTTACTCGACTTTATTCGTGAAGCACAGTTAGATCGCGTAGGTGCATTTGCTTACTCACCGGTTGAAGGTGCTCGCGCCAACGACTTACCTGATCCTGTGCCTGAAGACGTTAAACAAGAACGTTTAGCACGCTTCATGGAAGTTCAGGGTGAAATTAGTGCACAGCGTTTACAAGCGCGCATTGGTAATGAATACCAAGTGGTTATCGACAGCGTAGACAGCGAAGGCGCTGTAGGCCGAACTTATGCCGATGCGCCTGAAGTTGATGGGCTAGTTCACCTTAATGGCGTATATGACGTGAAACCTGGTCAACGGGTGTGGGCTGAAGTCATTCATGCTAACGAACACGATGTGTGGGCGGTACTGTCTGAAGATCAAGACGAAGACTAAAGCCAAGATTAATCATAGAAATGGCCACTAGGTTTTCAACAAGTCGTTCAAAATAATGACAATATAATAAACAAAAAACCGGTAGTTCCTAAGGAGCTACCGGTTTTTTTTAGTTAATTGTATGCCGAAAGCGCAATCAGACAGAAGTTACTGCGCACTTACCAAGGCAGTTCATCACCATTTGAATGTATAAAACGCCCTGCACTATCAAGGGTCATTTCGTCGATGCGAGCGACCAATCTTTCAGCAGAGGTACCTGCATCAATATCACCACTTCCATTCACCATTTCAGTTTGCACAAACCCTGGGTGAAATAAACCTACCGCGATCCCTTGTGGCTTGAGATCGTTTGCTAATGACACACCAGCAGCATTTAGCGCCGCTTTCGACATTCTATACCCGTAGTAACCGCCAGAGGTGTTATCGGTCATAGAGCCCATTCTGCTGGTGATCATGGCTATCTTACTGTTGTCGGCCATTGATGGAAGAAGAGTTTGTGTGACAAGCAGAGGCCCCATCGCATTCACTCTAAACTGATAATCTATGGTGTGAGGTTCCCAGTCATCTAAGGTTTCTTTGCCTAACACGCCAGCGTTATTAATAAGCAAATCAATCTTAACGTCTGCTAGCTCCGCTAAACTATCAGCCAGCGTATCTGGCTGCGATACATCAACACCCGTGATCACTTTAACGCCAGATGAATTAAGCTCATCACAACTATTGCGACAGGTGGCGTACACCGTCGCGCCTTTCGCTTTATATTGCTTAACCAGGGCTAGACCAATACCGCGGTTGCCCCCTGTAATGACTACGTTCATTTTAACGCTCCCTATTTATATGCTGCACGCTACAAATATAAATACAAATGCTATGCCGAAAAAGTCGATGACATGTATTCACAATGAATGCCAGTGTTAACCAGTTATTGGCAACGCTTAATTAGCCTTTCAGCAGGCTAATCATTTTTGCATTTGAATACCGGAATATCTTTTGGCTTTTTTTGATGATTACTCGTTTTTTTCAGCCGCTAAAAAAGCGAATAAAAAGCGCGGCTTACCCTAACGATGCCAGCAAACGCGCAAGATCCTCAGGCGTGTCTATGCCAACGGGTGGTTTAGCATCTGCTACGTCGCAATGGATTTTGTCGCCATACCACAATGCCCTAAGCTGCTCGAGAGATTCAATTTGCTCAAGGGCACTAGGCTGATAACTAACATACTGCTGCACGTATTGTGCACGGTACGCATAAATGCCTATATGTCTAAAATACAATTTAGGATCAGCACTTTGACGGTTTTCCATCATACGATCACGTTCAAATGGGATAGCGGAACGAGAAAAATACATCGCCTCTTTATGTGCATTTACCAGTACTTTAACCATATTAGGGTTAAATACATCGTCGCTTTCTAAAATAGGCGTAGACAAGGTAGCCATCACACATTGAGGTGCATTCGATAAATTACTCGCCACTTGCTTAATGTTTGCAGCAGGAATGAAAGGTTCATCGCCTTGTACATTAACCACAATACTATCGGCAGCTATATTTTCTTTCTCAATTACCTCGGCAATACGTTCGGTGCCTGACTGGTGTGTAACGGCCGTCATACAAACATGAGCAAATTGGTTAGCGGCATCGGCAATACGCATATCGTCAGTGGCGACTATTATTCGCTCAGCCCCCGCCTCAGTGGCTCGCTCCACCACATGCTGAATCATGGGTTTACCGTTAATATCAGCCAGAGGTTTACCTGGAAAACGGCTAGAGCCATATCGTGCGGGAATAACTACTGTAAATGCCATCACACACCTATCGCGTTGCGTCTACTTCATCGAGTGTCATTACCGTTGCTTTGCTTTCGATAAGCACCGGAATACCGTCTTTAATGTCGTAAGCCAAACGGTCAAAGCGGCAGATTAGCTTATCTTTTTCATCATTAAGCACCAACTTCCCTTTGCACACTGGGCATGCCAGTACTTCTAATAATTTGTTATCAAATACCATTGTATTTCCTTGCTTGCTAAGGCGTCATTGTTAAGCCGGCATTAACCAGCTTGTTATCTATTTGTGTGAAAAACTTCTGATCGATATTTGCTGAAACGGGCAAATACCAACAATCGTTGTGGGCGATATCACTTACCTTCACCGCATCTTTTTCGGTCATTAGCACAGTACCTGATGGGATTTCATCTGCTGTAAATTGGTGATGGTCAGGGAAAGGTAACGTGCTTGACAGCGTTAGCCCCATACTCTTTAACTGCGAGAAAAAGCGTTCAGGCGCACCAATACCCGCCATGGCAGTAATAGTCTTACCGGATAAGCTAGTAAGCTCAGTCTGCTCAGTGGGCTTTGTTACAGAGCACACTTCTGAAGCCTCTAGGTGCATAAGGTACTGAGGTGTTTGGCCTGCTTTAAGGTTTGGTATCTTATTGTCAGCACGGTTATGCACGATGGCATCTACGGTTGCCAGCCGCCAGTGAGCTTCCCTAAGCGGCCCCATAGGTATTAAAAAGCCACTGCCGGTTAACCGTTCGTCCATTACCACCACTTCAACATCTCTTGCTAACGCATAATGTTGAAGACCATCATCACAGATAATGAGGTCGCAATTAAGATCATTTGAAAGATAATCTGCGCCTCGGCTACGTATGGGGTCAATCACCACCGGTACTTGACTGCGAATAGTCAGTAATCGAGGTTCATCCCCTACTTCACTGGCATCATCATTACCGGTGACTTGACGAGGGTAATAGCTAGACTTACCGCCATACCCTCTACTTAAAATACCAACTCGAATACCTTTTTCGCGATAATACTGCGCGAGTGCAAGAACTACGGGGGTTTTACCGTTACCGCCAACCGAAATATTGCCTACTACAATAACCTTAGCACGGCCGCGATACACTTTTTTCAGGCCTGTAGAGAACAAAAATCTACGAAAAGCTGATATCAGCCAGAAAAGTATCGCGAGTGGCGATAACAGCCACACTAGCGGGTGACCAGCGTACCAGCGCTTCACCATACGGTTCACTTAGTTATCACCAAACTGTAGCGCGTGAAGCTGCGCATAATGCCCACCTTTCGCTAGTAACTCGTGATGCTTACCACTTTCAATAATACGACCTTGCTCAACCACCATGATAGTGTCGGCATTTTCAATCGTCGATAACCTGTGTGCTACCACAATACTGGTACAACGTTTTTGCAATGTTTCTAATGCATCTTGAATGAGTCTTTCCGATTCCGTATCTAGCGCCGAGGTCGCTTCGTCTAAAATCAGAATAGGCGCATCGGCTAAAATAGCGCGGGCAATAGCAATACGTTGGCGTTGACCGCCAGATAACATAAGACCATTTTCCCCAATAACGGTATCGATACCTTCAGGCAAATTGCCTAAAAACTCATCCACATGCGCCATTTTACAGGCTTGCTCAATTTTGGCCTGCGACACGGTTTCTTTTGCACCATAAGCAATGTTATTGGCAATAGAGTCGTTAAACAATGTTACGTTTTGCGACACTACTGCAAACTGCGCCCGTAGCGATTTCAAAGCAATACTGTCTAAAGGGTTGTCATCCAACCTGACTTGCCCACTTTGTGGTGAATAAAATCGGGTAAGCAGCGACGAAATGGTCGACTTTCCGCTTCCAGAACGCCCTACCAAAGCAACAGAGTGGCCAGGTTCTGCGGTAAACGACACGTTCGTTAACGCAGGCGAATGCTTGCCTGGGTAAGTAAAGGTCACATCATCGAATTCAATTTTTCCAACTGCACGCTCTACTTTTATGTCGCCTGAATCGGCTTCGTTTTCCCTATCTAATATTTCAAATACGCTTACGCAGGCAGTCATGCCTTTTTGAAACTCATTATTAATCGTCGTCAGTTGCTTCAAAGGTTTTAGTAGCATCACCATACAAAACACCACGTTGATAAATACACCCGCAGAGAGCTTTTCAACCATGCCCGGCGTACTGGCAATATAAAGCACTACGGCTAACGCAACAGACGCAATAACCTGAATAGACGACACACTTAAAATTTGGGTAACCGCAAGCTTCATGGTTTGTTGGCGGTTATTATTATTTTTCTGCTCGAAGCGTTTTTGTTCGATGGTTTGCCCACCAAACATAATGACCACTTTATGGCCTTTTACCGCCTGCTCTACCGCAGAGGTTAAATTGCCCATCGCTTGTTGAATGTTTCGACTCACCACTCTAAACCGCTTACTCACGAATGAGACAATAACGGCAACTAAAGGGCCAATTAACAAGAAGATAATAGATAACTGCCATGAGTAATAAAACATTACCGCGAGTAGTCCAATAACAAGCGCCCCTTCCCGAACCAAGGTTAACAAGGCTTTACCAGAAGCATTGGCAACTTGTTCGGTGTCGTAGGTCACTTTACTAATTAACGCCCCCACTGCTTGGGTATCGTGGAATGACACCGGTAAATGGATATATTTATCGAACAACTGTTGTCGCATACGCATGACGACCTGGGAACCAATCCACGTTAATGTATAGGTACCAAGAAAGTTAAATAGTCCCCTTAATAAAAACAACGGGACTATCGCATACGCAGCTAATCGTAAGTACGCCTGATCATTTTTCCCTAGTGACTCGTCAATCATGGGCTGCAATTGTGCAAATACGAAAGTATCTACTGCGGAGTAGCCCACCATGCCAATAACGGCAACGAAGAAAGGGAGTTTAAATTCACGCAGATAGCGTAAAAAGCGTTTAACCTGGAAGGCCGACGGATCGGTTTGTTGCATCAAAGTGTTTTAACCTGTTCGTTATTCATTACTTTCACCCTAGCTATTGTACTAGTACTTGAGTAATTTCCCTAATCAACCCCATGCTTTGCTTAGAAATTGTCCTCATTTTTCAATTCAGATTCTGAAGAAACAAGGTGCCTAGGCGTGTAACTTGGCAAATACCATCGGTTTTGGGTGTCCTTTCGTTCTGAACTAACTATATAGTCACCTTCTGCGAACTCAAGTCGAATGAAACCAAATTCGCTAGTGGTAAACTGGCGAACGCCATAATGCTGGTAGCGAGAAAAAACAGATTTGCTTGGAAATTTCCATCTATTTTCATACCCTTGGGTATAAATAACCACATCAGGGGAAACACTTTGGATCCATATATCGGTGGATGAGGTTTTACTGCCATGATGTGGTGCAATTAACACATCAGCACGTACTGTCATTTTTTTGTAGTTACTTTTATCATCTTGAAAGCCGTTTTTTCTCGCATCAACTCCCACTGCCATTCGCCTTTTTTCTGCATGCAGTATGGCATACTCACTTGCTCGTTCAATATCACCAGGAAGCAGAATACTGTGGTGTCCATCATCAATTTTAATCACGCAAGACATGGCATTACTGTCTTCTTGATTCCCTTTTACAGGCCATAAAAAGGTAAGTGTTAACCCTTGCCAGTTTATTACCCTACCGCGCTCACATCCCTCTATCGGGCTTATCCATGTTGGTTGAATACCTTTGTTGTCTAACCAGGCTTTGAATGGTTTTTCCCCCCCTGCGTGATCAGTATCGCCATGACTATGAATAACCATATCTACTTGTTCACTGTTATTTCGCTTGAGGAATGCAGGTATAACCTTACTCGCTAATGGCGCTTCACCGTTATACATAGGCCCTGTATCAATAATGATGGCTTGGGGCCCCTTTGTTAGCGCAATTGCCGTTCCCTGCCCAGCATCAAACACATTTACAAACCAGCGAGTTGGAGAAGAATGAATAAAGGAGAAGGTAACGGGGAGTATTAGCAATAACACACAGGCCCATTTGTATCGCCACCTGGGTAATATTGTTAATAACATGGCGATAAGCAGGCAAATCACTGTGCCTGTGGTGGGATAAAAGTGAATAGCGCTTATTGGCCAAGATGCCGCTTCGCTCAAACACGCTAAAAGCCAGCCTAATACCCTATCTATTTTGAGTAACACCCAAATAGCAAAACCTAAACTGGCAGGAATATAATACCCCGCCATCACGGCAAGCAATGCAACAGGAAGAATAAGTGTAATGATAGGCAATACAAAGAGGTTAACGAAAATCCCTATAGTACTAGCCGTACCAAACCATAATAGGGTGATAGGCGCCATCGCAATACTAACCCCTAACTGCATGCAGCATAATGCCTTATACCAAGGCATTGCTTGAAACCGAAATCGCCAATTAAGCAGCCAAATACTCATCACCGCGCCAATACTTAAGTAAAAGCTGGCTTGCAGCAACGACAAAGGAAACAACACAATACAAGTGAACAGCATGAAAACGCCCATATGAAATGGCCGTAACACACTATTGAATACAGCAAAGCCTATACCCACTAACAATAAAACAAAGGCCCTTACCACAGGCAGCGCCATACCGCTTAACATGACATAGAGGGCCGCACTAATAATCAAGGTTGTTAATACGTAGCCCCTTAGGTTTATAAAAGCATACTTCCCATTCGCCATGCTGCTGGCGAAAAGAATCACCGCACTACAGGCATAAAATGCCGTCATGGCGATAATGGATAAGTGCATTCCCGATATACTGAATATATGTGCGGTACCCGTTTGCCCAATGGTTTGCCAGTCTTCTTTGGTCAACAGACTACGTTCCCCAATCAATAACGCCTGAAACCAGCGCATTTGAATAAGGGGCAGTGTAGATAAAAAACTCGACATATTGTGACGAGTGCTATGGTTGTGAACCACGGTTTCACTGTGTAACTGTTTGATATAACCCGTAGCAACAATTTCTTGGCTGGCAAGGTATTGTTGCCGATTGAAGCCTACTGGGTTGAGGGTTCCGTAGGCAGGTTTTAATTTCGCTATGGCAGTAAATTTGTCGCCGTTGTGTAAGCATATGCCCGTCACGCGATGGCTCAATGTCATTTTTCGAGTGAATTTCAGTGCTATATCGTCTATGGCTTTGACGTTGACGACATACGCCATAAATCGCTGTTTATCTTTTTCATACCCTGCGCTTTGGGAAGGTTTAGATATTCCTACGTTTGCTACACTTTCGATTTTTTCCGAGGTTTGTGTATTTACTCTATTTTCTTGGCTACCCACGGCGCTTTTTTGACCACTGAGACAGCCGCCATGGTCAACTACCGCATTAATTGTGACATCTTGTTGAATTTTGCTCTGTGGTAGTTGCCAAGATAGGTGCCAATACCCTAAACTCGCCAACCATGTAGCACCTATTAACGCGCCACTAACTACAATAAGGCCAAATTTCATCCAACGAGTTTGCTCGTTACCACTTATTGTTTGTATGTGAAAATTACGCATTGAAAGGAACAGCAGTACACCACCACCTATGGCCAGCGTCATCACTACGTTTAGCGATGGCAACGTGGGCCATAAAGCTGCGGTTGTTGCGCTAACACAAAAACTGCCACACCAAATTGTGATACGATTTACCATTGTTTTACGTAGCAATAAATATAGTTGGCTGAATGTAGCCCACAAGTTGATAGTTAACGAACGAGTGTTATGCCAAAGAAATTTATTAGACGTTTCCTGCCCGAACCGCAGGCTGTAAAGAACAACAAAATTCTGCGCGTATTTGGCAGCGTTTTGCACGAACCTAATTTATGGCATTTAAACAGACGTTCAGCGGCAGGCGGGTTTTGTATTGGGCTGTTTTTTGCTTTTTGGCCTGTGCCCTTTCAAATGTGGCTTTCTGCGGGTGTCGCCATTCCTTTTCGTGCGAATTTGCCGCTATCGGTAGCCACAGTGTGGGTAACCAACCCCTTCACCATTCCGCCCATATTTTATGCTGCATATAAAATTGGTTCTACTGTACTTGGGACCAAGCCTGAACACTTTGAATTCCAATTCAGTTGGCAGTGGGTAGTGGAAAGTATCAGCACCATTGGCCCCGCATTTTTGGTTGGCTGCGCAATTTGTTCCATTATCGCCAGCGCTGTGGGGTACTTTACACTTAATTGGATTTGGCGCTTTCAGGTAAAGAAAGCATGGGAGCGCAGAAGATTGGCTCGTGCAAAAGCGAAATTGCAAGCCCAGTAGCGTGCTCACCCTGCCGACACCCAGGCAGACAAACACGTAAATAAACACGAAAAAGGCGCTTTTAAGCGCCTTTTTTACATTTGAATGGTTCACGTTCTGTTAATGCTGGCTGCTCATGCTGTACTAATTATAAAGGCTAGTCATGCTCTGCTAAAAAGGCGAGTAACCTAGCTTCATCCCACACGTCAACATCTAGCTCTTGTGCTTTGGTCAACTTAGAGCCCGCTTTTTCACCCGCGACCAAAAATGAGGTATTTTTCGATACCGAGCCTGCCACTTTGGCTCCCAACAATTGCAGTTTCGCTTTTACATCAGAGCGGCCCATTTCGCTTAGTGTCCCTGTTACTACGCAGGTTTTTCCATCCAGGGGTAACGCACTTTGTGGTTTTTTCTCAATTGCAGGCCAATTAATACCCGCCTCTAGTAAGGCGTCGATAACATCGGTGTTGTGCGGTTCGTTGAAGAAGTTATGCAAATGCGCCGCAACAATAGCGCCTACATCTTGCACTTCAATGAGTTCGTCTTCGCTCGCATTACGAACTGCATCAAGGGTTTCAAAGTGCATAGCAAGATTAGCCGCAGTAGCCTCACCGACTTCCCTAATGCCTAACGCATATAAAAACTTAGCAAGCGTTGTGGCTTTAGATGCCTCAAGAGAAAGCAACAATTTCGCAGCAGACTTCTCAGCCATTCGCTCAAGGCCTACCACATCGCCCAATTTAAGCTGAAAGAAATCTGCAGGGCTATGTACTAAATCGGCATCCACGAGTTGGTCGACCAACTTATCGCCTAAACCATCGATATCAAAAGCTTTTCGAGAGGCAAAGTGCTTTAACGCTTGCTTGCGCTGCGCCGCACATATTAAACCACCGGTACAGCGAGCAACCGCTTCATCTTCTAATTTTTCAACATTTGAGCCACAAACTGGACAGGATGTAGGAAAGGCAATGTCTCTCACACTGTCATCCCTTTTAGCTTGTACAACAGAAACCACTTGGGGAATAACATCGCCTGCACGTCGAATAATAACGTAGTCGCCTACTTTCACCCCTAGTCGGTCAATTTCATCTTGGTTATGTAGTGTGGCGTTTGACACAGTAACACCGCCAACAAACACGGGCTCTAATCTTGCCACTGGCGTTATTGCACCGGTACGTCCTACTTGAAACTCAACATCTAACAGTTTGGTTATTTCTTCTTGAGCAGGGAATTTCTGCGCAATGGCCCAGCGCGGCGCGCGTGCCACAAAGCCTAATGTTTGTTGTACGCTAATATCATCAACTTTAAACACTACGCCATCAATATCGTAAGGTAAGTCGTCACGAAGGGTCAATATACGCTGATAATACGCTAAGCAGCCTTTGCCTCCCTCTGCGGTGTCGATATCAGGGCATAAGGGTATACCCCACTCACCTAACTGCGCTAATCGCGCACTATGATGATGTGGAAGCTCAAAATCCTCAGGCGTAACCACACCCAAAGAATAGGCGTAAAACATTAACGGGCGTTTCGCTGTTACTTTTGAATCAAGCTGTCTAAGGCTTCCAGCGGCAGCATTACGCGGATTAGCGAAAACTTTACCGTCGTTAGCACGCTGATAATCATTAAGCGCTTCAAAGCCCTTTTTAGGCATAAATACTTCGCCGCGAACTTCCAATCGAGATGGGTAGTTTTCGCCGCGTAATTTAAGAGGAACGTTAGCAATGGTGCGAACATTGGTAGTAATGTTCTCGCCAACTTGGCCATCACCCCGAGTCGCTGCACGTACCATTTCGCCATTTTCATAAAGAATACTAACCGCCAACCCATCAAGCTTTGGTTCGCAACTAAAACCGAGTTTTTTATTGTCTTTCAGGCGATCGTAAATACGTTTTTCAAACGCCAATAGCGACACATCATCAAACGCGTTATCAAGTGATAACATAGGCACTTCATGGGTAACTTGCTCGAAAGCAGAAAGCGCAGAGCCCCCCACTTTTTGACTTGGCGAACTTACACTCTGCAATTCAGGGAATTGCTTTTCGATGCTAATGAGTTCCTGCATATCTCTATCATATTGCGCATCGGGCACTGTAGGGGCATCGAGTACATAGTATTGATAGTTGTATTCATTTATCTGCCCACGAAGTGATTCGGCGCGGGCTTTTGCTTGTTCTAACGTGTCTGACATGATGATACTTGCGTGTAATTTTTTAAAAGAAATGGCGGTTTCACTCTGCTAACTAAAACAAAAAGCAGCACGCTCACTCAATGCTAATTGAGTGACTGTACTTAACGCCAAATAATTGCCCTAATGGTAGCATGAGAAAACAAAAAAGGGCCGCTAAAAAGACAGGCCCTTTATGCAAATTTATAGGAATTGACTACTGGCGGGTAATCATACGTTTGCGTTCAAACTCACGTATTTTTTCCATGTATTGCTGTAAACCTTGTTTAGTTAGCACACTACGACGTCCATCAAGCACTTGAGCACCGAACTCATCCGCCAACTTACGTGCGGCATTGTGCATCATATTGAACACTTGATGAGGGTCGCCCTCAATGGGCAGGATCATAAACAAAGAAACACCCTGCGTGTTAAACGTTTCGAGACTATCAATATCGAAAATTCCAGGCTTAAACATATTAGCCAAGCTAAATAATACCGGCCCTTTACCATTTGAATTGACATGACGATGAAAAATATCCTGGTCGCCAAACTTAAAGCCAAGCGTTAATAGCATTGGCAACAAGGCAGCGCCAGCTATTGGGTCGTCCTCGGGGGCTTTCACGTTGAGTACGAGTACTTCTTGCTCAACTTGCTCAGAAGCGCCGTCATTTTGGGTGCGACTGCCTGAAGCAGTTTGCATACTGTTATCTTGGCTGTCTGTACTGGCACTTTCTGCGCTTCCTGCATTGGCTGCACTATCGTCAAAATCGATACGCATTTGATCATCGCCAAATTTAGGCTCTTGGCGCTTGCGAGAAATAGGTTTGCTGCGCTTTCCTTTCATAAAGCGCTTAGCTTGTTCACCTAGGCCGCTGGCACTAACGACTTCAGCACCTTCGCTTGCCTGATTTTGGGTCTCTTTGTGGCCTGTTTGCGCAGTATTACCCGACACAGATTGTGTTGCCGGTGAGTCCAAACTGAAATCATCAATTTCTGGTGAGTTGTGTTCAGGCGTTGGTTGGCTATTGCCCGCATCAGGAGACACTGGTGTACTGTCTATAGCACTATAAGTCGCAGAAGGCTGGTTGGTAGCGGCAGTTTCAACTTCGCTAGCAGGTTCATCTTCGCCTTCTCGTAATAGAAAACCTGGCGGTTCTGGGAATGCATCTGAACTAAATCCATCATCTTTACTGGCAGGGGCGGAAGTGCTTTGAAGGTGTGGCTTTGGATTAGACACCACCGAACCATAAAGCTTAGGTTTATCGGCTACCTTTTCTTTCGGTGTATTAGTGTCGGACGCGGAATCTTCAGCGCTCGATCCAGTACTAGAGAAATTAGCTTCTTTCTGCGTAGAATCAGCTAAAGGATCACCCGTTTCATTGTAAGGCGATGTTTTATCCGATACGTTATTAACATCACGCTCAACATTAGCATCGCTATCATCGCTACCATAAAAACTTTTTGCTTTGGAGGTACTCGCCGCAGTGTGATTGTCATGGCTAGATGCATCATCTACGTTTTGCTCATCGCTTGTATGAAAGCTGTCTTGTGAATTTCCTTCAGCACTGCCGGCGCTAACCACGCGAACTTGGCCAATACCTAACTCGTCAAAACCTTTTGATTGCGAACTCTCTTCCTCGCCAGTATCTGCCCACTGACGAGGTTCAACCCGAGGTTTACTGCTCGGCTTACCGTTTTTGCGAATTTTCCAAATACCGTGCGCAAGCACTGCAATTATAAAGCAGGTACCTGCAAACAATAGTGATAGACGTAATTCATCTTCCATTTAGCTTCGTCGCCCTTTGTTATGCTTCTGCGAAAGCCATTGCTTGTTCAACATCAACCGCTACCATCCTAGACACACCAGGCTCTGCCATGGTAACACCGGTTAAATGACTTGCCATTTCCATCGCAATTTTATTGTGGGTGATATAAATAAACTGTACCGTTTGCGACATTTCTGAAACCAAGTTACAAAAACGCCCAACGTTAGCATCATCCAATGGTGCATCAACTTCATCCAGCAAACAAAATGGTGCTGGATTAAGCCTAAATATCGCAAATACCAATGATAAAGCGGTTAACGCTTTTTCTCCACCGCTTAAAAGGTGAATTGTACTATTTTTCTTACCAGGAGGGCGCGCCATGATAGTCACCCCAGTTTCTAGCAAGTCATCGTCGGTTAACGCTAAATAAGCAGAGCCTCCTCCAAACACTTTTGGAAACAGGGTTTTCAAATCTTGGTTCACTTGCTCAAACGTAGTAGAAAAACGGGTACGGGTTTCTTTATCTATTTTACGTATTGCGCTCTGCAATGTGTCTAACGCATCGGTTAAGTCATGATATTGAGTATCAAGGTGTAACTTTCGTTCCGATTGGGTATCAAATTCTTCTACTGCTGCTAGGTTCACCGCCCCTAACCGTGACAAACTGCCCTGCGTGCTTTCAAGTTCCTTCTGACACTTTGTTTCATCTGCCGCGTCAGGCAGTGTTTCAAGTATAGATTTGAGCGACTGCTTGCTGTCTTCTAGCTGTTCCAAAATAGCGGAAGCACGCACTTTAAAGCCCTCAATCTCAATATTGAGCTTTTCAATGCTACTCGTGCGCTCTTGAATGTCTTTGGCTAACGCCTGTTGACCTTTTTCTGACTCACGCAGCATTTGTTCTATTTCATCATGCTTAGATTGGTACTCGGAACGCTTGTTTTCAAGTTCACTTTTTTGTGTAAGCAGTTCTTGTAGTTGGACTTTTTGAACCGCTTGTGGCGCCGACAAATCTGTAAGCTCTTTGCTTAGCGTATCTCGTCTTGATTGATAGTCGGTTAGCTGTTGTTGGTTACGCGTTACCTGTTGGGCGTATAAGTTCTGATGACTTTCCAATTGCTGTACTTTTAATGCCATTTCATGAGCCTGATGTGTTAACGACTCTACCTTACTACGAAGTTGCGCCACCTTATTATCAAATTGTTCTCGGTTATTTTGCGCTTCGCTAACGCGCTCTTCGTATTCCGATAACTGCGCTTCATGAATTTCAAGCTGTTCAGATAATGTTATAAGCTGCGCATCTTCTTTACTCAACATGACGTTTTGCTTGCTTAATTCGTCTTTAAGTTTTGCGCTTCGCGCCGCTAACTGCTCGTTTTGCATCACCAAGACAGACATGGCATTGGTATGCTGAACTAGGGTATTTTTAAGGTTCTCATAAGTGAGTTTGGCATGGTCACTTTGCTCAGTATTACGACTAACCAGCACAGTGGCCTCTTCTACTTTTGTCAGGGCTGATAATTTATCGTTTTCAATACGGTTAAGCTTTTCACTTAATTCAGCCAGCTTTGATGCTCTATGTAACACGCTGTTTTCAACTTCACCGCCCCGCACTACCCAATCTTTAGCACACCACAGACCTTCTTCTGAAAGTACGGACATTGTGTTTTGAAGGGTGCTGACCATATGCACTGCATCAGCGTTGGTTTCACACAATAGAATATGATTGAACGCTTCTGGCACCCGTTCGTTTGGTAAAGCGGCAGCCAAGGTGTTGGGTTGTTTTACATCGGTGAAAGCTGATTGGGCAAACACCCGCCCCCCCATGGGCAAAAGCGGTATATGATTAACTAAGTCGTTTATTTCAAGAGAACCGGCAATATAAGGTTGATGCCAATAGCGCAATACGGTTTCCACACAGTCATTCAAATGTTCTGGCACATTCAGCTGCTGCCACAACAATTGTAAGTCGCTATGAATGTCTGAATTACTGGTAGCTGCATCGTCTTGTAGTGCAGACAGTGCCGCAATTGTAGATTGTACAGATTGTCGTTCGCCGTCTCGCTGTCTATGCAATGTGTCAGCTTGTGCTAAGGCTTGTTGACTGCTTTTAAGGGCTTCTTTGGTGTCGTTGTATTGTTCCAACGCCTCGCTTACCTGAACTTCGGCTTCATCAATTTGCGCGGACAACATGGCAATGCGATCGGCAATATCATCGGTATCAAGCTGGCTAAGCTCATCGTTCAGTTCACTGATACGCTGCGAAGTACGAAGCTGCATGTTCATTGTCGACTGAATTTGACTATGACAGGTTTGCACTTCTTGCTTTAAACGATGATAAATTTGTTCGTGCTCGCGACTTTGTGCACTGAAATCACGGCGTTCTTGCTCGGCATTTTCAAACATGTCTTTGGCTTGCGCCAAGGCTTCGTCATTTAACTCTTGCTGGGGCACCAAGTTGTCTAAACCCGATTTAGACGTGGCCAATGCTTGGTTAGCTTCATCTAACCCAGTGACTAACAAGTTTGTTTGCTCATTCAACGTGACAAGTTCGGCCTCAATTTGCTGTTTGCGCTGCTGACTATGCAATTCGGTTTGTTCAATGCGAGTAATAGCGTTACTGGTGGTAAATAGCTGCTGCTGTACATCATCGGCAGCTTGTTTGTTTTGCGCCAGTTGCTCTTTGTAGGTGAGCATGCCCGCTTCATCGCCATGTTGCCGTAACACTAATGCATCAAGTGCTTGCTGGTGACCTTGCAGCGCCTGCTTTAAGTTTTCAGTTTGTTCGCTATTTTTTAAAAAGCGAATACCCGCTAATTGCCCCTTCAGTTCACGCACTTTCTCACGCAACATTTTATAACGGGTTGCAGTCGCGGCTTGGCGCTGAAGCTTTTCAAGTTGTTGACCAAGTTCATCACGCACATCATTTAACCGCGCTAGATTATCTTGGGTGTGGCGAATACGATTTTCAGTTTCCCGCCTTCTTTCTTTGTACTTGGAAATACCGGCCGCTTCTTCGATGAAAATTCGCAGCTCTTGCGGCTTAGATTCTATTAGCCGAGAAATCATACCTTGTTCAATAATGGCGTAAGAGCGAGGCCCTAACCCTGTGCCCAAAAACAAATCGGTCACATCACGTCGACGACATTTAGTGCCGTTTAGAAAATAGGTAGATTGGGCATCGCGGGTAACTAATCGTTTTACCGACAATTCACTGTAGGTCGCATATTCGCCGCCAATTCGCCCTGCACTGTTATCAAAAAATAACTCAACACTGCACTGCCCCACAGGTTTGCGTGCGGTAGAGCCGTTGAAGATAACGTCGGTCATGGCATCGCCACGTAAATTCTTAGCAGAACTTTCCCCTAACACCCATCGTACGGCATCGATTACATTCGACTTTCCGCACCCATTTGGGCCGACAACAGCGGTCATTTCACTAGGAAAAGGAATTGTGGTTGGGTCTACAAAGGACTTAAAGCCCGCTAGTTTGATCTTTTTTAAACGCACAACAATACCTTACGCACTAAAGCTACGTAACAAGATGCGCCCCGTTGATATGGGTTAAATGTTATAAAAGAAATATTTAGCGTATTGGCTAAGTGCATTAGGAAGCACATTTTTATGGTTTTTATTATGCTTGGACTTTACCAAATCTAACAGCTTGTAACAATTACCATTTCGTTTGCGTTAGGGTGTTACGTATAATGTGTAAATAACTATGTTTTAGTAAAAGCTTTAGTAAAACCGTCTTAGTAAAACCGAGCACTGGAGTAATGATGAGTTCGCGAAGTGGTATACATTATTTTTTTGAAGGGTTTTCATTAATCAAAACTAAAGGCTTAAAACGCTTTGTTTTTGTTCCTTTGGCTATCAACATTCTGCTTTTTTCCGCCGCATTCTATTTTCTATTTGGTCAAATTGAATACGGCATAAGCTATGTGATCAACCTAGTGCCTGAATGGCTGGGCTGGATTAAAACAGCAGTGAATTTCTTTTTATGGCCGTTAGCGGTGTTAAGTGTACTGCTTATATTTGCCCTGATATTTGGCACACTTGCAAACTGGATTGCTGCGCCTTTTAATGGTGTATTATCAGAAAAAGTTGAGCGCCACTTAACTGGGCAAGCGATGGGTGACGATGGATTACTCGACCTTGTAAAAGACATTCCTCGCACCTTGGGCCGAGAATTCACAAAACTCTTTTGGTATATCCCTCGTGCTATAGGCTTCTTAATACTGTTTATATTTGTGCCTGTGTTCGGACAAATTCTGTGGTTCTTATTTTCAGCCTGGATGATGGCAATTCAATACTGCGATTACCCTTACGATAACCACAAAATTGATTTCAAGCGCATGCAAAATCATCTATCGCAGCATAAAGGCAAATCGATGTCCTTTGGCATTATGGTGAATATCTTTTCACTTATTCCCGTGGTGAACTTTATTGTAATGCCAGTCGCCATCTGCGGTGCTACATCAATGTGGGTCAGTGAACTACGTGATGAAGCATTAAGAAATCGGGTTTAACACTCTATTCTTCGGTATTGGTTTTAGCGTCTGTATTCGCATTGGTAGTGGTAGCAGCATCGGCTGCTGCCTCCCCCGCATTCATTTCACCACTCGCCTTGTGGCTTTCGTAGGCTGCAAGCCATTGCCCGGCCTCTTGGGGTTGTCCGCTTTTATGAAAAGCCTGAAATAAGTTCATTGAAATAGGCCGCTGCGCCGCAGGGTTTGCCAATTGCCCTTGCCACAACGACAAATACAAATCGGGTATGACACCACTATCATGGTGCTCCATAAATGTGATCACACGGCTAGGCTTGTAACTAGTGACATTAATTGCACCACAGGTTTTAGCGGTACCTACCCGTAAAGGTAAAAATTTTTCTTTGGCTTTTGTTTCCCAGCGATTCACCGTGTTTTGAGGATAATAAGCAATGGCGCCGTCCATGGTAAGATTAGGCGGTGCAAACGTGTTTAACCCTTCTTTGGTGCAGTAACGCCTTGCGGCGTTGCGTGACAACGCATATTCATCAATAAAACCAGCGAAGTGCGCCAGTTCGTGTACCATCACCGAGTAAGCATCGCTTATATCTAAGTACATCACCCCATTTTGAACATTGGCTTTGCCCTGCTCCGATACCACGATGGCATGGGTAACATCCCGAGCCTTAACAATTGGCGCCAGTGGCTTCACGTTGCAGGCAAGATTACCTTGCCCTTGAAAATTAGCGTTACAATCAAGCACATTATTTTCAAGCCATAAAGGCGGCGCGATACATAGTGGCAGTTCACTCAACCGTTCATCGTTCACATAGTCTTTATATAACTTATCAGCACGAGCAATTGTGGCCAAAGAAGTGGCCACAAGTTGTATTCGCTGGTGACACGCCGTATTCGTTTGCCATAAATATTGAGGTACATTTGAAGGTGTTGTTGGACTATAGCGCTTGATGACAGACGCCATCTGCTGCGCTAATTTATGACCTTCCTTAGCGGCGCGCTGAATAAATACCTTTGCGTCGTCACGATTATTTTCATCCCACAATAACCTGCCGTACTTAAAAGCACTTTGCATATCATCCATGGCCGTTTTTTGAAGCCAAGGTTTTGCCAATTCTGGTTGAGCGTGTAACAGATACCAATCAGCGAGTGCAGCTTGAGCAGGCATATAGCCTTGTTCAGCCGCTCTAATTAACCATTTCTCTCGTTTTTCTGGGTTCTCAGTCGCCATGGCAAAGGCGAGTTGCGCTTCGGCGACATTACCAAGGGCAGCTAAACGAACCAGCCGATCTGAAGCGGCCTCCTCACCTAGTAATTGGTATAACGCCCATGCTGCGTCAGCATTATTAATTGAGGCTAACTGCTCAAGCCAATATTGGGCATTATTTTTAGTTGCTACATTGATAAGAAGGTGTTGTGCTTCTTCGCTGGCATTGTCGTTGCCCTGACTTGTACCAGATTGTTCATGATTTTGCGCCGCAAGCCATAGCAGCGCGTAAACGCTTTGCTTTAACGGCCGAGCTTTATTTGATGAAAGTGAGTTACTCGCGGGAGCGCTAGCAGTTGAATCAGCGCTGGCTGAATTAGAGCTAAGTGGATCAGAACCGGCTTGTTCGGGTGCCAATGCATCAGATAACTTAGGCTCGGTTGTAATAGGTTCGGCTAAGAGAAATTGCTTATCATAAGCGTGTATTGCCGAGGTAGCATTACGCACTAACTGCTGCGTGTAACGGCCGCTGTCGCCCGCTATCAGCAACAGCGCTATTATCGCTAATGTTAATCCACGCATTGTCTAGACGCTGTTACTCTTCAGCGTCTGACGAACGTTGACGAAGACGGTTAAGCTCCATTCGAGCGTAACGATGTTCAACATAATCAAAGACGTTGGTGCTCAGCGCCAACTTAAAATAGTTAGAAGCGATACCATTGTTGCCATCTTGGCTATGGTACTTACCTAAATAAAAGTACGCTTCACACAGCCTATCAGTTAATGCTTTTTGACTCTTTACACCGTCGAGTAGCGAATTAAGCACTGCGTTTTCATCAACCACGCCTAAAAATAAATCGGTTAGTGTGGTGGCCCAATGTTCATTATTTAATTCTGGGCGAATAGCCGCTAAATAAGCCTGACCTTCTTCTGGCGATAAATCGTAATGGGCAAAATACGCCCACAAGGCACGAAACGGGTCAGAATTATCCTTTTGTAAAAACCGGCCTAAGTCTTCTATAGCCAATTCCGATCTACCGCCGTAATACAAGGCAATGCCACGGTTCAAAAAAGCGAAATCATATTCAGGGTTAATTTCTAGCGTAGAATCGAAAGAATCGTAGGCTTGTATAAAGTCACTTTGCTGAATGTAGTGAATGCCCATAGAGTTATAGGCTTCTGCAAAATCGGGCTTAAGGTTGATAGCCTGACTGTAATCAAACTGTGCTAACCCACCTAACCCAACGCTGTCGTATAGCATTCCGCGTTGTAGGTGAAGTTCTGCTTTGTCTTCATCAGACAAGGCGCTGCTACCCAAAATTTGATTGTAACGGGCAATAGCCATTTCAGAGCGAGGATTAACTGGCGCTGGCTCTGCTAACAGTAAATTACCCATTTGTGGCTGGCGAGAAACTTCTGGAGTTTGTGCACAACCGCCTAAAATACCAACAAGTATGAAAAAAAAGATGAGACTAACGTTTCGACGCATGGTAAAAAAGCATTCTTAAGTAAGAAAAAACATCCCGCGTTACAGATGCGTAAGCGGCTTTATATGCCGCCAACCTTCTCGCATTTAGTGTAAAAAGTAAAGTTATAAGTCGGGAGAATGTAGGTAGTTATGGATAATAAAAAGATAAAAAAACTAATAGAACAAGCACAAGAAGTACAACAACACTCGCACTCCCCCTATTCTAATTTCAAAGTGGGTGCAGCTGTACTTACTGAGTCGGGTGATATTTTTGCAGGCTGCAACGTAGAAAGTGCCGCTTACCCTCTTGGGCAATGTGCTGAGGCTAGCGCCATTGGAAATATGGTTAGCCACGGCCACAAACGCATTCAATCTATTGTTGTGGCAAGTCAGAACGATGAATTTTGCTTTCCTTGTGGAGGCTGTCGACAAAAAATTGCAGAATTTGCCCCAGACGATACCCCTGTGGTGATGGTCACTAAATCGGGTAAAACCCACGAAACCACCATTGGTGAACTACTGCCTAATGCGTTTAGAGCGCACGATTTAGGCAAGTAGTTAGGTTTAGGCTTGATATTTAGGTATAAGGTCTTACGCGGTTATTTTAAATTTTATAAAGCCGCGTAATGCTTACGCTTTTCACCCGTGATATTCTATGTTTCATCCCCCCCCTTTTATTTTTATGCATTGCTTAATTCACGCTCAACCCAAGTGCTTTTTTAATGACTAGATCTTGTCAGCACATTTTCGGCGCAGCAGAACGAGTAATATTTAAGATCAATCCATTTTGATTGAACGCTAATGCTACTTGGTCACCAATTTCAATGCCTGTGGCAATACGCTGATGCGCTCTCATACTCGCGACAAGATTATCAGATAGGGTTATTTGCTTTGACGAGCAATCTACTAACGTCCATTGATTATTGATGTTCGTAAGTGTCGCTACGCTTGTTCTTACCGCATTCAATGTGGCTAGCTGTTGTTCGTAAGCTCTGCTGTAAGCCTTATATTTTCTGTTGTAATCGTTACTATCTACATCGGCTATTTCATCGCTAAAACCGTGTATTTCAAGTGCAACATCTATAGTGGCGATATCTGCAGTATTGCTTACCTGGCTGTTAAAATCGTAAATGCCTACCAATATCACCAAAACAAAAGCAGCCGCACCAAATGCAAACCAGTCCTTATGCCAACTTCCTACAAGTTGCCAAAAGCGTGAACCTTGCCCAAAACGTGAGTATTCATGGTGTTTTGCATTATTTATTAACTTACGTTTAATGCGACCTGGCACTTTGCGTTGGTTTTTACTGTGCTGATATGCCTGACGGAAGTGTTCATTTTCGTCGTTCATGATTGTGACTCCAATGCTTTTTTAAGCTTTTCCCTTGCATAACGAAGACGTGTTTTCACTGTCTCATGAGGGACACAACAAATTGTACTTATCTCGTGTACGCTAAACCCTTCTTGCTGTAAGGAAAATGCTTCTTTCTGCTCGAAGGGTAACCGCTTTAACAGTTGGTGAAAGTCAGGTACCTCATCTAACGGATTACTATCAGACACCAAGCTTTCAACCTGATTACAATGGTTACTTTGTTGATATTGCTTTCTACGTTCATCTAGCAGGGTGTTGCGGCCAAGGGTGAAAAGCCAGCCCAGAAATTTTCCTTCCTGGCGATACAAGTGCTTTTTTTCTATTACCTTTAGCCACGTTTTTTGAGTTATATCTGCCGCCATATCTGCGTTACTCAACACCAGCAAATAGTAATACAATGCATTGCTATGTTGATCGTATAAACGAGATAACGCTTTAGGTTCCCCCGTACGCGCATATCGTTCCATTAAGCTTTCATCGCTTAAGGGTGCACTGAACCAATCTTTTACCGATATCAGCAGCCCTGCTCTGGCATAACTCATACGCGCTCCCTTATTCACCTTGAAGAACTAAGTAAAAACCAATCAAAACATGCTATTGACGAGCGGATTCAAAACGAAAATCTAATACAACAAACATATCATGTTGAGCCACTGGCACACCATTTTCTATTTTTGGTTTATATTTCCATTTTGACAAGGCTCTGCGGGCTGCACGGTCGAACACACGCTTGGGCTCGGCGCTAATAATATGAATATCTTGTACCGTACCATTTGACGCGACCGTAAAACCTAATTTCACCCATCCTTCTATACCATCTCGCAACGCCTCTTGGGGAAAAGAGGGATCTACTCGAAATTGCGGTGAAGCTTGCATATCCTTTTGTCCACTTTGAAAATTAGGATTTATATTCACCGTATTGTTGGTAAATTGAGGGGTAAACTTAAACGTTGTATCAGTATCATTGGGCGTAGGATCTGCTTTAGGTATTTCCATAGGCGGCTGAGCTACAGGCTTCTCCATGGGTTTTATAGGCGTACGTACAATCACTTTAGGATCGTCCAACGTCAGTACAATCGGCCCAACAGTCTGATATTCCGTAACTTTACCCCCAACCTGTTCGTTCTCTATCAATTTAGCCATAACGGCAAACAAAGCAAAGGTGATAACTACACTCATTGCTATGTAAATAAGTGGCTTAACGCTGAAGGGGCGAAGTACATCATGTTCTGTAAATGCGTTCATATTGCTCTCCTGTTTTCTTACATAACGAAACAAAATGGCAATAGGGGTGATTTATTTTTACGGCTAGAGTAAAACTGCATGCGGGCAACCACTGGTATGACCATTCAGATTGATAAATTGACTCTTCGTCATCTGCTAATACTATATTCAGTCTCGTAGACCGGTGAAACCTAAGCAGCGTACGCTTATTAATGAACGCTTATCAATAAGCTACGAATGCGCTAAAGCGGCTTGCTGACGTTTCCCAAATAAATTTTGCTGCGTTGATTGTTCGTTTAAAAACCTATCGAGTTTTTAAACACATTTTGCGCACTACTATGGAATATAACTGCCCATGACCACTAACACTCAAGCGTTATTTACCCCTTTTAAACTTAAAGGGCTATCGGTAGACAACAGAATTGTAATGGCACCGATGACTCGCGAATTTTCTCCTGAAGGGATTCCTACCACAGAAGTTGCTGATTACTATCGCCGCCGCGCTGAAGGTGGAACAGGATTAATTATCACCGAAGGCACTACGGTAAACGATCCGGTAGCCAATATGAGCCATCGGATTCCGGTCTTTCATGGTGACAAGGCGCTTGCCGGTTGGGAAGAAACCGTAAAGGCGGTACATGATGTTGGTGGTAAAATTATGCCTCAGCTTTGGCACGTAGGAATGGCTCGTGTTGCTGAAAAAGCCCCTTTCCCAGAACTGCCTAGCGCAGGCCCTTCTGGCTTATTTAAGCCTGGTAAGCAAGGCGCAGAGCCAATGACTCAACAACATATTGAGTCTGTAATCGGTGCTTTCGCAACCGCTGCGGCAGATGCTAAACGCATTGGTTTTGATGGTATTGAAATTCACGGCGCACACGGCTATTTGATTGACCAGTTTTTCTGGAGCGGCACTAACGAGCGCACCGATGAATGGGGTGGCAGCATGGCGAACCGTGGTCGCTTTGCGGTAGAAATTATTAAAGCGATCCGCGCCGCAACCTCACCTGATTTTCCCATTGTGCTTCGTTATTCACAATGGAAACAACAAGATTACACAGCACGCCTAGCAGAAACACCGCAATTACTTGAAGAATTTTTAGCGCCGCTTAGCGATGCAGGAGTAGATGTTTTCCATTGTTCACAGCGCCGTTACTGGGAAAATGAATTCGAAGGTAGTGATTTAAACCTAGCAGGATGGACCAAAAAGCTTACCGGTAAGCCAACGATTACCGTAGGTTCAGTGGGTCTTAACGATGATTTCTTTGGTGCGTTTACGGGTAAAGGTTCTAACACGCGTGCTATCGATGATTTGATTGAACGTTTAGAAAAAGGCGAGTTTGATTTGGTAGCAGTGGGCCGCGCCCTACTACAAGATGCAAATTGGGCTAATAAAATTAAGCACAATCAACTTGATGAGCTAGAAGAGTTTTCGGGTAAAGCCCTCGCTTCGCTTACATAAGCATTAATATAAGCACGTACATATGCGGTTCCATAAGCACTTATATCAGCGCTTTTTTAACATTTATATTAACGCTTATGGAACCTTTGCACGTCCACTCAAAAAATTCGCTAAGGTTCTTGCTGACTTGCTTGCTAACTTACTTACAAACGCCCACGGGATTTTTTGAGTGGTAACTCCCACAATCGCTAATTATTCTACGTTCATCATTGACCGTTCAACCAAGCAGTAATCTTCACTATGACACAACCCATGCCGTATAATAAGTTAGCTAAAAATACACTGCTATTAGCCGCAGCTGCCATTGGATTTGCTCAAACCGTTCTGTTTGCAATTTTAGCACCGCTGGGTAGAGAAATTGGCCTAATAGAAGTGCAAATTGGCGCTATTATATCCTGCTCTTCTCTCACGTTATTTTTAATCAGCCCTTTGTGGGGGCGTGCTAGCGATCGCTGGGGTAGACGGAAAGTACTCTTAATAGGATTGTTTGGTTATTCTGCGGGTACTTTGGTTTTCGCGGGTGTATTCCAAGCTGCACTATTAGGCCTTCTAGCTCCTTTAGCAGCGCTTGTCTTACTTATCATTACGCGAGTGGGCAATGCCACGGTAATGGCTGCTGTATCGCCTTCAGCAAGTGCCTACATGGCAGATATCACTACGGTAGAAGAGCGAGTAAAGGGGATGGGCGCGCTAGGTGCTGCAACCAATATTGGCTCAATTTTGGGGCCTGCCATTGGTGGGTTGTTGGCCAGTATAAGTTTACTTACGCCGCTTTACTTTTCTGTGGGTGTAACCGTTGCCGTCGCGGTATTAGCCATGTTCTCTTTGCCCGTATTGCCTAAGCCTACACATACTTCAGCACCCAAGAAGCTTAAATACACTGATCCTAGAATATTTCCATTAATAGTAGCAGGTGTATTGTTGTTTATGGGCTTTGCCATCGTTCAGCAAACTATAGCGTTTCGGTTTCAAGACACCTTCGCATTAAATAGCACCGATACCGCTAAAATTGTAGGGTTTAGTTTAATGGTTTCGGCTGCATCAGCTCTCTTGGTACAAATGCTTTTTATTCCTCGCATAAGACTTCGCCCTTTCACGTTGTTACGACTTTCAATGCCCATCATGATGATAGCGTTTGCTATCTTAGCCTCAGGTGAAACAAAATTTCAGTTTATGTCAGCCATGTGTGTTTTGGGTGTGGGGCTAGGCATAGCGGGGCCAGGGTTTATGGCTGGGGTATCGGTAGCAGTATCATCTGATGAACAAGGTGCGGTAGCAGGCATCGCTGGCGCCTGCCCACCTTTGGGGTTCGCAGTAGGCCCGCTTTTAGGCTCATATCTTTACACTATAGATGCCTCGCTGCCCTACTGGTTTTCGTTCAGCTGTTATTTGTTGGTGTTTTTCTTCACGCTAAAATTTAAAACACGCCATTAAAACAGGCTATGGCATTAACTGGGCTCACTACTTTCTACTGGTCACTTCTAGTGGTAACTTTCTACTTAAATCGTTTTACTAACGTCCATGTGAGGCTCTTGATGAACAACAGCGCTGCTAAACATGCGCTATTTTCTGACCACAATCTCTTCGGCTTCTGTTACCGTTTTTGCGTCGGCCCGTTCAATAACTTTAAGTAATGTAGTTTGAATAGTTTCATCGGTTCTTGCGTCAGTCTTGCTGGCAAACATCTGCTCTTGTGGCGCAACGCCTTCTTCGGCAATAAATCCCATCACTACTTCGTTTGCACAATCAGGCGTTTCGCCATAATACGTTAAAGTAATTTGTGGGTAGCCTTGAAATCCTTTCTTTACCCTTTTAGCAATGCGTTTTGTCGATTTATCTAAATTCATAATAGCTCTGGTAGGTCATTGTTCTAATGTTCAAAGCATTACATGTAACCTTTTCAATGTCGCAGGTTATTTACTAATAAATACCTAATTCACGGTAACTGGCATAACTGTTGGCTATTAAAAGTGGGTTATTATGAACAAGAAAGCTGATACAACGACGGCAAGACCCACCAATGCACACCATGCATTACTGTGCTGATTACTACTACGGCCACCAAAATTTCGGCCTTCACTTTCCCGTCCGTTCTCACTTTCTGAGCGCCGTAGATTATTTTGTTTTGGGTATCCGCCAAACGTGACCGCTTTGCAAATAGGCCAACCTACCCAATAGCAAACTGTCCAAAAAAACAATTCAATAATTAGGTAACCAGCTGCCCTGAAGAGACCTTTGGCTACTTCCCCTACAATAACTTCTTCCATCATCATTCCCACGTGTATGTGACGCAGTTTGAGCCGCTTATAGATGCTTCTAGGTGAATTGAAAGCGACACGCCCGCTGCATTTAGCTTAAGAGCAGCATAAGCAATAACTGCTTTGCTGACAAAGAGTGAGGTGTAACGAGATATGTTGCGTGTCTTTCTAGGTGTAGTCTTTCTAGGCGTAACCTAGAAGCTCAGAAATGAACGTATAAGTTGATGCTACAAAAATGCGCTAAACGAAAGCTTTAGCGGGCATGCTTCGTTAATCCAAGGTTATGTTTTTGACGTTTGCACATCGTTTTTTAGTACCAGTACGATTAGCAATATAATTGCTAACGGCGGCACGAGTGCAGCAAAGAAAGCTACGACAGCGGTAAGAATAGGCGATTGGGTTTTTCGTTTTCCTAAGTAATAGCCAAGCGCAGCCATGAGTAAAGCAAAGGCAACAATAACTTGCCCTAACAATGTCACATTAATATTCATAACAAGCGTTCCATTTTATCATCTTAGTAAAATCAACCTTAGCGGAGGCGATGGTCGTCTTACCATCGCCTTTACGTAAAGTTGAGTATTTTTACACGAGGAGCTAAATGATAAAGAAGCGAGTGAAAGTGTAGTTTAGTTAACGTTAATGCTGCCTTTGTCTATCTGTTGTACTGCGGTGTATGGAATAACAATAGTGTCAGCCACAATAGAAAACGCGGCATCAATAACAAAGAAAGGGACATTCCCAAACGTAGAACCGATATTTTCACGTCGGCTTGGTTCACCGTTTAACAAACATACATTGTATGAAAAACCGCTATATACACGAGGTATTTCTTCGCAGTAACTTTTCTTACCTTGATGTTCAATTTGAACATGGTTGTTGTCAGGAGAAATTGTTTTCACAGTGGCACAAGAGCAACATGCTAAAGTTAAGATGGCGAGAGGTAAAACTTTCATATAGTACTAATTCCATTTATTAAGTAAGCATTATCAAACTAATGCTGATTTCATCAAACGTTCCATTAATCACCGGCACCATTAATCACCGGTCACCTTAGCGAACGGCAATGAGGGGTATCATTGCCCGGCCCAATACCCGATTAAGATACCTGATTAAGATACCCGACTAAAATTCACGACAAAGGCATGAGTCATATTCATTTTTTAATGTTATCACTGCCTGGAGTTCATATTCAAATCCGATGCAGTTTAATCATTAAACTGTTATGTATTTAAATCAAACATTCAAAATGTTTGATAAAGGTCAAATTGTTCAATAAATAAACGGCGTATTCTATTGGTGTGATAGCATCTTTTATTGAGCGAGCATCAAGTGACACATTCAACCAAAGAACAAATAGATGCGATGCATGTTGGCGTTATTGTGGCGGTAAGAGGGAGTATTGTTGATATCCGTTTTACTAATCAACTGCCAGACATCCACACCATCATTTACGCTAATGACGGTAAAATAACGTTAGAAGTGGTTTCTCAACTCTCGGCAGAAAAGGTACGCACTATTGCGCTAACGCCTACCCAGGGCTTAGCTCGCGGTATGTTAGTAAAAAGTTCACAAGGCCCGCTAAAAGTGCCCGTTGGTCCTTCAATACTCACCAGAATGTTCAATGTGTTTGGTGAAGCTATTGATGGCAAACCCTTTATTAATAACACAGAGCGGCGCAGCGTTCATCAATCCCCTCCTCCCCTTGTTAGTATTTCCAGCCAGCTACAGATATTTGAAACCGGCATAAAAATCGTTGATGTTCTGTGTCCGCTTGAGCGAGGCGGAAAAGCGGGCCTATTTGGTGGCGCTGGCGTGGGCAAAACCGTTTTGCTCACCGAAATGATCCACAACATGGTAAGCCACCAACAAGGCGTAAGTATATTTTGCGGTATAGGCGAACGCTGCAGAGAAGGTGAAGAGCTTTATCGCGAGATGAAACAGGCTGGAGTGTTAGACAACATGGTTATGCTATTCGGGCAAATGAACGAACCTCCTGGAAGCCGCTTTAGAATAGGTCACAGCGCGCTAACCATGGCTGAGTACTTTCGTGATGACGAAAAGAAAGATGTGCTATTACTCATCGACAACATATTTCGATTTATTCAAGCGGGTTCTGAAGTGTCTGGCCTAATGGGCCAAATGCCATCACGAATGGGTTACCAACCCACCCTCGGCACTGAATTATCAAGTTTAGAAGAACGTATCGCCAATACACAAAACGGTGCCATTACGTCTATTCAAGCAGTCTATGTACCTGCTGATGACTTTACCGATCCAGCAGCGGTGCATACTTTTTCTCACCTATCAGCAACCTTAGTACTATCACGCAAACGCGCTAGTGAAGGCTTTTATCCTGCCGTCGATCCGTTGCAGTCAAGTTCAAAACTAGCTACGCCTAATGTGGTTGGTGATAGACATTATCAAATAGCACAACAGGTTCGTCATATTCTTGCCCAATACAATGAATTAAAAGACATCATTGCCATGTTGGGGTTAGAACAGTTATCTAAAAGAGATCGAAATGTTGTGGCAAGAGCCCGTCGATTAGAGCGCTTTTTTACTCAACCATTTTTCACTACCGAGCAATTTACTGGCATGAAAGGAAAGTTCGTGACTATCGAACAAGCATTAGAAGGTTGCGAACGCATTTTAAGCGGTGAATTTGACGAGCATCCCGAAAGCGCGTTGTACATGATTGGCGATATTAATGACGCGATTAGCGGTCATAAAGCACCTAAAACAGCATCAGATGAGGCACATCATGCAGGTTAATATTCTTTTACCCAATCAAATATTTGCCCAGCTTTCAGGCATCAGCAATCTGATTGTTGAAACCCCTTCAGGAAGTTTTGGCATTCTGCCTCACCGTTTAGATTGTATCACCCCCTTGGTACCAGGAATTTTAACTTATCAATGTAATAACCAATCCCCGCAGTTTATTGCTATTGACCAAGGGGTGTTAGTGAAAACGGGAAAGCAAGTCTCTATTTCCGTTAGAAGAGCAATAAGTGGGAAATCCCTTGAAACCTTGCAACAAGCGGTTACCCAAGAATTTATTCATCTGGATGAAGAGCAACAAGCCCTGCGGGCTGTGTTAGCTAAGTTGGAAACCGGGTTTCTCAAACAATTTTCATCACTGTCTCAGCAGTAGCTTTATGGATAAACCACCCATTAAAGCTAAAAACAATAAAACGCCACGCTCACAGAACATGTCTCATCAAGTAGAAAAGAAAGTGGCATTAAAGTTATATGCTAAGCGCCATAAACACCCAGGCGTGTGGTTTGGATTAGGGTTAATGGGTATTGTGGGTTGGTCTGTAGCACTTCCCACACTTTTGGGTATTGCATTAGGCATTTGGCTTGACGCCAGTATTAGTGATTCTCGCGCTTATACGCTTATATTTTTGCTGGCAGGGTTAACGTTGGGCTGTTTTATTGCGTGGAATTGGGTTAGCAAAGAGTATGCAGCAATGCATAGCCCTACCGTCACCATGAAGGCCAACACTAAGGCTCCCACTAAGGCAAACACTGTGCCCAAAACGAAAACAAGTAAAGAAAACGAATAAGGAGCTACTTAGCAATGATACCCATCGAAAATTTAAGTTTAACCTCACTTATTTTGCCTTTTCTAATAGGCACAATGCTAGGTTGCTGTTTTTTCTATGCCCTGTGGTTTACCGTGAAAAAAGGCATGAATGCCACGCAGCCAGCGCTATGGTTCTTAAGTAGCTTATTGCTACGCATGGGGACGGCAATCAGTGTTTTTTACTGGGTGGGTAATAATGATATTTGGCGTCTATCAGCCTGCTTGGCAGGTTTTGTGATAGGCAGAATATTAATGACTACAATCACTAATAACGCCAATCCTACCGGCGCAGAAAAAGGAGCGCTACATCATGCACCTTAGCCCGGATGAAATTGTGTATTGGCAATATGGCGTAATTAAACTGAGCGCTACGCTTGTTTTTACTTGGGTCATTTTGGCGATACTGGTGGTTAGCGCCTATTTTATCACTCGTAACCTCAATAAAAAGAATCACCGCTCACGCTGGCAAAATGCCTTAGAAATAATAGTCATCACCATCAATGACCAAATTTCAGATGCAGGCTTAGATAAGCCGCGACGCTACATGGGGTTTCTGGGTACATTGTTTTTGTTCATTGCAATGGCAAATCTATTGACTATTTTCCCTGGATTTGAGCCGCCTAGTAGCTCCCTATCCACCACCCTTGCGCTGGCTTTTTGTGTATTTGTATCTGTGCCTTTTTACGGAATAAAAAACAAAGGGGTGAAACAGTATCTACTTTCTTACACGGAACCCACGTATTTCATGTTGCCCTTCAATATTGTAGGCGAGTTGTCACGCACCCTAGCCCTTGCCGTACGCTTGTTTGGAAACATGATGAGTGGCGCCATGATCTTAGCCATTCTACTGGTTATTTCGCCGCTAATTTTTCCTGTTGTTATGTCACTGCTTGGCCTGCTGACCGGTATGGTTCAAGCCTATATCTTTTTTGTATTGGCATCGGTTTACATTGCCGCTGCCAGCACGGTTAGTGCGAAAGCCTCCCTTACCCTAACGCCACCACAACAAAAGGCAGAATAATGGACAGTCTTACGTTAATAGCAATTTGCTCAATTATCACCGCAGGTCTTACCATAGGTATTGGTGTGCTGGGGCCATCGCTTGCAGAAGGAAAAGCAGTTGCCAGTGCGCTAAACGCGCTTGCCCAACAGCCCGATGCGTCGCCCACCATTACCCGTACTTTATTTGTAGGGCTCGCCATGATTGAGTCAACTGCTATCTATTGCTTTGTAGTCTCAATGATTGTGTTATTCAGTAACCCGTTTTGGAATTATTTTATTGCCCAAAATGGAGGCTAAACCATGCCTATCGATTGGTTTACTGTTATTGCACAAATTATCAATTTTTTGATATTAGTGTGGCTGCTTAAGCGCTTTTTATACCAGCCTATTCTTGATGGCATTGATGCCCGTGAACATAAAATTGCTAGTGTTCTATCTAATGCCGAGACCCAAAAGAAACACGCAGAGAACCTTGAAGCTCAATATAAAGAAAAACTAACCAATATAGATGCTGAACGTTCAACCATTATTGAATTAGCCAAAGCAGAAGCACACAAAGCAACCTTAGCCGCCTTACAAGATGCAAAAGCACAAGCAGATGCGTTATCAATAAAACGCACCAATGCGCTGAATACTGAAATTCAAATGTTACAAAACGAAGTGATTGATAAAAGCGTGAAAGAAGTGTTTGCCCTTAGTCGTAAGGTAATAAGCGAACTCGCAGACCAACAACTTCAAGATAAAATGTTCGACAAACTTTTATCGCACCTTAAGGCCCTTAGCGAAGTGCAACACCATGAGTTATGCCTAGCTATCAAAAAAAACCAAGGGCATGCCACAGTACGTAGTATTGCCCCTTTATCACAACCACAATGTGAGCACCTAAAAGCATGTTTAGAAGACATACTAACTGACCACCCCTCCCAACGGGCTACTGAACAGGCTGGCGGCGATAGCCTGACTATAACCCTCAACTTAGTGGTAGACCCTCAGTTAATTGCGGGTTTAGCACTTAGCTTTGGCGGTTGGAAACTCAGTTGGAGCGCTAATGAAATGTTGAGTGCATTGCAGCACGAGGTAGAGCTGTCTATTGATGCTCAGTATGAAGAAAATGTCGCAAATATGCCCGCCGACAACGAACACCATTCGTTAAGCGCTAACCGTTAAGGTCATAACATGAACGACGCTAACAACAATGCCTTAAAAAAACGCTATCAATATGTGTTCAATCAACTTGAGTATATTCGAGAATCGCATATTCCGGATGTCAGCTTACAAGAGATGGGCACCGTTGAAAGCGTATCAGCGGGAATTGCTATTGTGTCAGGCTTATTCGGGGCTGGTTTTGAAGAATTACTGCTTTTTCCGAACGATATTTACGGTATAGCATTTAATATTGATGAGCATGAGATTGGCGTCATTATGCTAGGTGACTACACAGCGCTGCATGCGGGTGATGAAGTAAAACGCACCGGCCGCGTGATGGATATAGCCGTGGGCAATGAGTTGATAGGCAGAGTTATCGATCCATTAGGCAATGCGCTAGACGCTAAAGGTAATATTGTTACCCGCGAACGGCTCCCCATTGAACGACCTGCGCCAGACATTATGTCACGTTCCCCTGTTACAGAGCCTCTACAAACCGGTGTAAAAGCATTGGATGCGTTGTTACCCATTGGTCGTGGCCAGCGAGAATTAATACTGGGCGACCGTCAAACGGGCAAAACAGCGATAGCTATCGACACTATTTTAAATCAAAAAGACGAAAACGTACTTTGCATTTATTGCGCCATAGGGCAAAAATCGGCGTCTGTGGCCAAAACCATCACCACATTACAACGCAATCAGGCATTAGAATACACAGTGGTTATGGTAACAGAAGGAAATGATCCCCCCGGGCTCGATTACATTGCACCTTACGCGGCAACCAGCATTGCCGAGTATTTCATGCAACAAGGTCACGATGTTCTTATTGTTTACGATGACTTAACGCAGCATGCGCGCTCTTATCGTGAACTATCATTACTCCTTCGCAGACCACCTGGACGCGAAGCATTTCCAGGCGATATTTTTTATCTGCATTCACGGCTGTTAGAGCGTGCCACACACCTAAACGAAGCACTAGGTGGCGGCTCACTCACCGCCCTGCCTATCATTGAAACTGAAGAGCAAAATATGTCGGCTTATATACCGACTAATTTAATCTCTATTACTGATGGGCAAATATACTTATCGCCTACTTTATTTTCTCTTGGTGTGCTACCCGCAATAGATGTAGGGAAATCGGTATCTCGTGTTGGCGGCAAAGCACAGAAACCAGCGTTTAGAAAGGTTTCAGGTGCCCTAAAGTTAGCGTATGCCCAATTTGAAGAACTAGAAACCTTTGCACGCTTTGGTGCACGACTAGACTCCGATAGTCTTTTGGCTATTGAACACGGCCTACGCATTCGAGCTTGTATGAAACAAGCGGAATCTCATCCCTTTTCAGTAGCCGCACAAATTGCCATTTTACTTGCTCTTACTAAAGGGCTGCTCGATACCGTTTCACTCAGGTTAATTGATAGCGCACAAGGTTCAATCATTGATGGGCTTGGTACGCTCGCCCCAGTATTGTATGAAAAATTAGCAACAGCACAGCCATTATCCGATGAAGAAAGCGACACTGTAATAACGATGATAAAGACAAAACTGGCAAGTGTGGCATCAACTTCGGATGTTAAAACGCTATCTGTCAACGAGCGCTAACATGGGAGAGCTAACATGGGAGAGTTAAGCAGCGGCTTACAGCGCAAAATTAATAGTGCCAATGACTTAAAGTCGGTGGTGAGAACTATGAAGGCAATGGCAGCAGCGAATATTAGCCAGTATGAAATGGCGGTTGCAGCACTTGATGATTATTACAAAACTGTACAGCTCGGGTTAGTTGCTTATTTTCATAGTAATCAAATAAATAGCAAAGCAGTAAACTATTCAACAGTGAACAAAACAACGTCTTTAGGCAAGGTAGGGTTCATCGCCATTGGTTCTGATCAGGGACTAGTCGGTAAATTCAACGACGCCTTGGTTTCCCATCTGCTTAACACTATGAACACGCTGCCAGGCGAAAAGCGGGTGTGGGCTATTGGTGAACGTATTCAAACTCACTTAAGTAGTTTGAATATACCTCTTGAGCAGCCTTTTGCGCTCCCTAGTTCAATTAATGCAGTAACAGGGCTGGTCACTTCATTGCTGCAAGAAATAGAAGCACTGCAGCAATCAAATGAACTATCTGCACTACACATTGTATTTAATCGTAGTTTACCCAACGCAAAATACGAGGCATGTAGTCAGAAGGTATTGCCGCTTGATAGCGAATGGCATCAAAAGCTAATCGTAACGCGTTGGCCTTCCCGCTGTTTACCTCAGTTGCTTACTGATACAAAGAGAACGTTTAGTGCATTAATTGGCGAGTATTTATTTTCTACCTTGTATAGGGCATGCACTGAATCATTGGCCAGTGAAAACGCAAGTAGATTAACTGCTATGCAACGTGCCGAAAAAAATATAGAAGAAATTCAAACCGAGCTTTCCCGACAATTTCACCGCCAACGGCAGCAAGGCATTGATGAAGAGCTTTCCGACTTAGTGAGTGGGTTTGAGGCCCTGTCTGAAAATTATAGAGATGCCAATTTTTGAAAAGCAAAATGAGTTGTTTGTTTAACAACTTAGGTGTTTTTAATCTCAGGGATTAGCTCCAGTAAATCGGTCGCCCCTACATCTAAACCGCGCTGCGATAGTAAGGTAGTAATTTGCCCACGGTGATGTGTTTGATGGTTGAATAAGTGCTGTATAAGCTGACCGAAGTTTTTTGTATATGGTGAGCCCGTAGTATCTCGAAATGACAAGTCAGTCGTTAGCACTTCGCTTGATAATGCATTGGCGAAGGCCACAATAGACTCATCCACTTTTGCTCTTACGGTACGAAGTGCTGTTAAATCCTCAAAAAGCATTTCATCTAGCGTTTTAGGAAGTGGCATTGCCACTACGCAGTCTAACTCGTTGAACTTATCAGGATGCTGTGCAAATCGCTGAAGCCAAATAATATCGGCAACCAATATGTGGTTAAGCGTGCCTAAGATAGATCCAAAAAAAGCCCCCACATCTTCACTCAATGCGGCTGGGCTCAATTGCGATGCAGCTGAATATACAGACTCGTTCATCCACTGATTGTATTGAGCCATCAATGTGAAGCTATTTTTTAAAGACATAAACGTTCCTAAGACATGTTGCTTCGTTTAGTTAACGCCAATTTAAGTTCATCTAAGTACCCTTCAAACGGTTTCCACTGCTGCATACCCGTTTTGTATATTGGCTGGCGTACTTGTTCTGAACTTGGGGTTTTAATCACTCGTTTGGTTTCATAGAAAGACAAACAAGCAGGTTCAAATGGCAAGCCACAAAAATCAAGAATACGATGTACTTGTCCTTCCAAATCTTCAAGCACATCTTCGTGCTGTACAGTAAGAATGTGATCGGGCAATACCTTATGCCAGTGGTTCATTAGCTTTTCATAAGCGCAATAATAACGGCCAATATCATCTAACGAATAGCTGAACTCCTGCCCTTCCCCGAATAACTGCTTAAAGCCACTGAAACAACAATCCATGGGGTCGCGTCTAGCATCAATAATTTTCGCGTTCGGTAAAATGCGCTTTATAAGCCCAATATGTACAAAGTTATTCGGCATTTTATCAATAAAGAAAGGCGCTGCTTGGCGATACGCTTGAGTTTGCGCCATGTATTTTTCGCCAAGGGCAATGCACGCTTCATCAGATAAATCGGCAAGATTATACGGGTACGCTTTCTTTTGATTACTTAAGCTAGAGGCAATGCCTAAAATATCATGTAGCTCCATGGTGCCATCTACCATAGAGTGAGACGCCAAAATTTGCTCTAGCAACGTAGAGCCCGCCCTTGGCAAGCCAACAATAAAAATAGGATCTGGTGCATCACAACCACTAAATTCACTCATTAATTCGGCATCGCAGGCCAATGCTTGCGCTTCAAGTGCCGCTTCTGTGCGGGTAATGTCGAATCGATGCGTGCGCTTTTTAAGGCTGTTACCTTTAGCATAATAATCAAACGCTTTGTCGGCCTGCTTGGCATCTTCAAAGCCTTTCCCTAGTGCAAAGCAAAGGTGAATTCTGTCGTCTAGCTTTGTCGTTTCTAACGCTTCTTGAAGTTGCATAACCGCCAAGGCGTTATCATCAAATCGATAAGTTTTCGTGTTAGCTAGGCTCCAATACGCATCGCCAAAATCAGGTGCGAAGTCGGCGGCTTTTTCATAAGAAGCAATGGCCTCTTTCACGTCTCCCTTTGCTTTTAACGAATGCCCGAGGGCAACCCACAGTGCGGGGCGGTCTTGTTTATCGGCCAGTAAGCTATGATAAATACCAATCGCTTCTTCTAACTCACCTACACCCACGAGAGCATGGGCTAAACTTACCTTTATAGAAAAGCTATTTGACTGTTGTGCTAAGCGCGCTCGTGCAACCTTTGCGGCTTGCGGAAATTTGCCCAGTTTTGCCAGTAGCCCCTGATAAGCCGCTTGGGCTTTATCGTTTTCAGGGTAAAGTGCAACACAGCTTTCTAGTAAAAACTCAGCATCGTGATACACCTTTAGCTGTACGCCTAATTCTGCCAGTAGCATCATTGCTTCAGGGTGATGTTTGTTTTTGGCTAAAAACTGACGGCAGACCTGCTCTGCTTTATGCAATTGACCTTCGTGCATAAGGTCGTGTGCGCCAAGCAAGGGTTTGGGCAAGCTTTGCAGGAAACTGATGTGCTGCTGCGTTAATAGAAGGGCTTGGGGTTGATTGTCACGCTGATATACCGCTTCAAGTTGCTGCCACGCAGCTAATAACGCTGGATTAAAACGGGTTGCTTGATAAAAAGCATTGGCAGCTTCGCTGTGGGCATTGTCGCGAGCATAGCAGTAGCCCAACTCTTGAAAGCCTCTACCATAATCAGGGAACAAACCGACTAACTGTGAAAGCGTAGTAATAGCATTTTTGATATTCCCGGATAGTCGGTACGCCACTGCCATGACATACATGGCTTCGCGGGTTGCATCTTCGCTGGGTTTAGCATCAAGAAACTGCTTACTCTGCGCAATAACATGCTGATGATTAGACTGCATCAAACTTTGTTTTAACGCAGAAAGGGTTTGTTGTTCTTGTGAATTCATAAATACAGCATGCCTAAAAACATAAAAAAACGGCATACCCTAAGGAATGCCGTTTTAGGTAGGTGTAACATGTTACATCAAACTCAAATTACACCAAAGTCAGATTACACCCAATGGGCTTAGTAGTAATCGTAAGAGAAACGAACACCAATAGTGCGTGGACGATTCGTTACTACCTTAGGTGTAAACTGCTGAGTATCAATATTTAATATCGCGCTTTCATCAAACACGTTATCAACATAAAGCTCGGCTTTCCAGACATCGTTAGTCACACCAACGGCTAGGTTAGCTAGCATGTAAGATTCTTGTACGTAACGGCCACCTTCAAATACGTCACCGTTAGAGTCGGTGTAGGTTACCCCTTCGTAAACATCAGCATGCTTCTCAATTTTAAGGCCAGAACCTGTGCCGTAAATAAGTTGCGTCGCATCTTCCATTACGTAAGCGTCCATTACCATGCCAGCATAACGGTCACCCGTGTAGCTTACAGAGCCATTCACATAACCACGCTTGTCACCTTCTAGTTCGAAGAAATAACGCGCGTTGATGTTACCCGAGAAGCCTGCAGAATAAGGAAGCTCAGAGCCTACACCCGCGGCAATGCCTTCTAGTTCAGAATTTACGCTGGTTAGTTCAGTATTTAATAAACTAAATGCTGCGTTAATCACTAAGTCGTCTGTGGCTAACCAAGTAATGTCAGCATCCAAACCTTGAATCTCTGCATCACCAACGTTGTCGGTAAATACTAAGAAAGAAATGTTAGTTGGGTCGAAACGTGACGTTTGTAAGTCAGAAATTTCAGAGTAATACGCTGTAGCGTTTACACGTAGAATACCGTCTAAGAAGTCACCCTTCACACCTAACTCGTAATTATCGAGGGTATCTGTGGTTGAGTACACTGGAATCCGGAAGTTTTCAAATGCACCGTTTTGGTTTTTCGCCAAACCACCACCAACACGGTTGGTTACTGGCGGACGGAAACCTTCTGAATAGTTAGCAAACAATAGAACATCATCGTTAACTTTCCAATCTAGTGAGAATTTGAAGATAGTATCGTCAACGGTAAGTACACCATCGCTACCAAGCAAATCTGTTTCTAGCTGACCACTAGCAATAGCAGCATTTACTGCATCTGGGTCTAGGCCTACCGCAGCTAGCTCATCTGGGTCAAGTGAACCAAATGCTTTAACACGACGTGTTACGTCAACGGTAGAGGTTGAACCTGTGTAGATATCATCTATTTGATACCAACGGGCACCAACACTCGCGGTTAGTGAATCGGTAATATCGTATTCAAACTGACCAAATACAGCAATTTGCTCAACGGTATGGGTAATATCGTTGATAAAGCTAATTTCGGATGGGAACGGGCCTCCATCGCTGTTTATACCATCAGTACCTACTAGGGTTTTTTGTAGGTTGTTGAAGCCGTATTGTGTAAGCTCGCCGTCAGTATTAGCAATTTTGAACTGCCCTACTGTTGCCACTTCCTGGTCATCATAGAACAAACCAGCCGTTACGCGCCAAGGTGTATCCATGGTAGTCACAAAACGAAGCTCGTGAGTTGAACGGGTTGTGGTTGTATCTTCTCTAAAATACTTGGTTGGATCTAGACAACGCTGATCTTCAGCTTCAACGCCAGACTCATAGTGGTTACACACATAATACGCTGCGAAAGCACCGCCATTGGTGTAGCCCGTGTAATCAGCTAAGGTATCGATTTCACGATCTAAATAACCACCTGTGTACACAAGGTCTAGTTTTTCTAAACGACCTTCTAATGTCCAAGTCGTTAATCCGAACTCATCTTTGTTTTCTTCTTGAGCAAAACGAATTGCTGAGCTTTCGCCTTCAAGGGTTGGGTCGTAAGCAAATACACCTTCAGTATCTAACGTTTGTTGGGTGTGCTGAACTAGCAAATCCCAATCATCATTAAATTCATACAACAGACCAAAACGAGCACCTGTGTACAAAGCATCGTTGAAATCATCTTCAACTAACGCATCGTTCTGAGGTGATACTACAGAGGCTTCTTCGTTTGAATTGATAGCAGGGTTAGTTACGCGGTTTTGATCCATAGCAACCGGATCAGCAAGTGGGCCGCCAGAGATACGGTCGATAACTACCGCGCTTCCAATGTAACCACCTTCGCCTGGAACGTTCATCACGTTATCAATCCAGCCGCCTTGCTTATCGTTGTAAGCCGCAACGCGGAAACCTAACTTGTCGGTAAGTGGCATATTGAAGTAAGCCGTTACCGAGTTACTCATTTCACCGCCTTTGGTGAAACCAATATTGGTATCAAAACCAGCACCAAAACTGTTTAGGTCGGGTTTATTCGTGATCAAACGAATTGTACCTGCCTGAGAGCTTGCACCGAACAAAGTACCTTGTGGCCCAGGTAAGACTTCAACACGCGCAACGTCAGTAGCGTACACGTCTAGGTTACGACCAGCCATTGATACAGGCTGTTCATCTACATAGAAAGCAACGGAGGGTTGTAATGCTTGAACTGAAGATAACATGATATTTGATTGGGTAGTTGCCGCGCCACGAATATAAATTTCGTTTTGGCCCGGGCCTGTGCCCTGAAACACTACGTTTGGAAGGAATTCAACGTAGTCTTGAAAATTATCAATGCCTAAATTTTCGAGTGCTTTACCATTAAGTGCAGTAACGGCGACAGGTACATCTTGGATAGATTCGGCGCGTTTAGTGGCTGTAACTTCTATAGTTTCAAGTTTCGCTGGCGCTTCAGATTCTTGAGCGAGCAACGGTGAAGATGCCAATGCAGCAACAATTGCACAGCTAAGCTGAGTTTTACGCATAATGTGTGTTTTCCCTATTAGGTGATTTTTTATTCTTTGAACAGTGTTTACTTAAAACACTTATCAATAATAACATTTCTATTAACCCACAAACCAAGATTAATTTCTACTCTAACGATTATTTATTCACTTATACTTTAGTTTTTACCCGTTCTATAACGTGAATTTATAAAAGTGCTATTCATTTAAAGAATCAGCTCTAATAATTACAATCAAAGTTTATAAAAGTTGTTCCATACTGTATATTTCTGCGTAATAACTCTAAGTCGACAGAAAAGAGAAAGGACGAGTATTAGCGTGAGCGAAACTGAGAACACATCACCTTTAAACAAACCCGTGTTTTACACATCTTCCATAATTATTGCCTGCCTGCTCATTTTTGCGGCAGCTTTGCCTGAAACTGCAGATTCACTTTTCAAAACTATACAATCAGTCATTGTGACTAATGGCAGCTGGTTTTATGTACTTACGGTAGCAATTGTATTGTTATTTGTAGTTTATCTGGGCATGTCTCGCTATGGTGAAATTAAGCTGGGCCCCGACCACGCATTACCAGAATTCAAGTTCACTACGTGGCTATCTATGCTATTCGCTGCCGGTATGGGTATAGGACTTATGTTTTTTGGTGTCGCCGAGCCCCTGATGCACTTTTTAGCACCACCGACGGCGCAAGCTGAAAGTATTGATGCTGTGCGCGAAGCAATGAAAACGACCTTTTTCCATTGGGGTGTGCATGCTTGGGCAATTTATGCTGTGGTGGCGCTGATATTGGCCTACTTTGCATACCGACAGAATTTACCGCTAACCTTACGTTCTGCCCTATACCCGTTAATCGGTGACAGAATTTACGGATGGCCAGGCCATGTTGTCGATATTTTTGCCGTTACCTCTACCGTGTTTGGTGTTTCAACATCACTAGGGTTAGGCGCATCTCAAGTTAATGCGGGCTTTAATTACTTATTCGGCTTACCTTCAAATACCACTGTTCAAATAATAATTATGGCAGCGGTTATCGGCTTAGCCGTCATCTCTGTAGCAACAGGACTAGATAAAGGTATTCGTATTCTATCTGAGACCAACATGGTTTTAGCCATTTTACTGCTTCTTATCGTTCTAGTATTAGGCCCAACAGTATTTTTACTACAAGCCTATATGCAAAATACGGGGGCGTACTTATCTGACTTAGTTAGAAACACCTTCAATTTATTTGCCTATGACAAAACTGATTGGATTGGTGGCTGGACCATCTTCTATTGGGGCTGGTGGTTAGCCTGGGCACCTTTCGTAGGCTTGTTCATTGCGCGTATTTCATACGGTCGTACTATTCGTGAATTTATCTTAGGTGTGTTACTTATCCCATCTGCCTTTACGCTTTTCTGGATGACTGTATTTGGTAATGGTGCTATCGACCAAGTACTCGTGCATGGTAAGGATATATTAGCCACCATGGTCAACGAGGATAGTGCTGTCGCGCTATTCGTGTTCTTAGAGCAATTCCCGTTCTCGTCGGTATTAAGCTTTATTGCCGTAATAATGGTAATCGTGTTCTTTGTAACATCGTGCGATTCTGGGGCAATGGTAGTAGACATGCTATGTTCGCATGGTAGAAACGACACGCCACTGTGGCAGCGAATTTACTGGGCTGTTGGTGTAGGTGTGGTAAGTGCGGTTCTGCTCTATGCGGGTGGTTTGGGGGCACTTCAAACCATGACAATTGCATCGGCACTGCCCTTCGCAATAGTGTTACTCATAGCGATAGTGGGGCTGTTGAAGGCGCTACGGGTAGAAGCCTATAAGCGTGAAAGCTTACAAGTGCTTGCCGGAACGCCGCAGCATAATGACGGTGATAAAAACTGGAAAGATAGGTTAGAGAACATAGTAACCTTTCCCGATGAAGCCGTAGTTAGGCGCTATTTACAGAAAATTGTGAAACCCGCCATGACAGAAGTTGGGAAAGAGTTCGAAACACAGCAATTTGAAATTGTGATTGATGAAACCGAAGAGGCGTTGATGTTAACCGTCACTATGGGAAGCGATCCTGATTTTGTATACGCAGTGTACCCTTCGGTTACTCATCAGCCAGAATTTGGCCCGAGTGACATGCCAGAGGTAGACGAAGGCGAAAAGCCCACGTACTATCGCGCAGAAGTTCACTTAAGTGAAGGTGGTCAAAACTACGACATTATGGGATGGTCTAAGATCTCAGTCATTAATGACGTTATTGATCAATTTCAAAAGCATCAACACTTTATCCATTTGCTTAAGTAGTTTGGGTTAGGGTTGCAGATTTATTAGGAATAAAATGCGAAAAGAAGAAGAATTGTTGGTTGCTCTACGGCGCGTGATCCGCGCCGTCGATTTACGCAGCAAGCAGTTGAGTAAGCATGTTGGGCTAACAGGCCCACAATTATTGGTAATGCAAAATATTCAAGAGAAGCCAGGTATTATGGTGCGAGAAATTGCTGAGAACATAAACCTGAGCCCTGCGACCATTACTAATATTCTTGATCGCCTTGAAGGCAGAGATTTAGCAACCCGTATTCGAAGTACACAGGATAAGCGCAAAGTTGGCGTATTCCTTACTGAGAAAGGAAAGGTAGCAGTTGTGAACGCGCCTCGCCCACTTCAAGAACACTTCGTGGAGCGTTTTTCGCAGCTAAAAGAATGGGAGCAAAGCCAAATGGTTGCTACTGTTCAGCGAATTGCGAGCATGATGGATGCAGAAGATATTGACGCATCACCGTTTCTTGAGCTTGGTAGTATTTCAGAAAAACTTAACTAGCGCTTAGTGCAGATTGTTTGAGTTAATTAGCTCGGGCAGTGCTTACGATAAACTGAAACAAAACAGCCAGCATATGCTGGCTGTTTTTATTTGTACTCATAAAAACTTATTTCTACGGGTAGAAAATCTCTATTTAACGGGCTTAACCAAAGCTTCAATCAGTTTGCTTGCCAGTTTGTCTATCAGTGGCCTTCAAAGGGTTAACCCTGCCGCCAGTCACTTTATCGGCGCGGCCTTCTTCTTTGGCTTTTTCAGCGCGGCGTTTTCTAATTTCTTTAGGGTCGGCAATAAGTGGGCGGTAAATTTCTATTCTGTCGCCATCCTTAACAGTATCGCGCAATTTAACCACGCGGCTCCAAATGCCGACTTTGGTGCTCGATAAATCAATATCTGGGTATTCATTTAACAGGTTCGAAGCATGGATTACCTCTTCCACTGTTGCGCCTTCCTTTATCGACACATCAACCAAAGATTGCTTAGTAGGAAGTGCATAGGCCACTTCAATATGCATTAAGCCTTCACTCACGCGTAAACACTCCTAGCACGTTCGGTGAACGCTACAACCATATTGGCCGCCAAATTGTTGAAGATTTTGCCAAACGCCATTTCTACTAACTTATTGGTAAATTCAAACTCAAGGTTTAACTCTATTTTACAGGCTTCGTCAGATAACGCTGAAAACGTCCAACCGCCGGTTAAATAGCGAAACGGACCATCGACAAGCTGCATATCTATACGCTTACCTGGTTCAAGTTCGTTATGGGTAGTGAACCACTGCTTAATGCCTGCTTTTGCCACTAACAATGAGGCTTTCATGTTTTCACCAGATGCTTCTAAAACCTTGCTGTCTCGACAACCTGGTAAGAACTGCGGGTAAGCCGCAACATCGTTTACCAAGTCGAACATAGCCTGGGCGCTGTGTGCTACCAATGCACTGCGTTGTATACTCGCCATGTACTTCACTATATAAATACCGAAAGGCGCATTATATCATAGAAAAAATACCACAGAAAAAACCCTTCTCTCATCTTCGCTTTTTCCGTTTCGCCCCCACATCGTTATGTAAGGCCACAATACCTTTTTGCACTAAAAAATATTAGTAAATGAACTAATAAATATTGCTATAGGTATACAGACATTCTTACGACAATCAGTATAATAGCGAGCATGAAAAAGAATAAAGCCAACAAAAACACCACAGGTACCATCGCGCAAAACAAAAAAGCGCGCCACGACTATTTCCTAGAGGACAAATTTGAAGCAGGTATTCAGCTTCAAGGCTGGGAAATTAAAAGTATTCGCTCAGGTAAAGTTAACATTTCCGATTGCTATGTGATTATTCAAAATGCCGAAGCTTATTTAGTAGGTTGTCGCATAAGCCCGTTAAACCAAGCCTCTACTCACGTTGTGTGTGAACCTGAACGTGCGCGTAAATTGTTATTGAAAAAGCGCGAACTAGACCGACTTATGGGTGCAAGAGACCGACAAGGTTACTCTATTGTAGCCACCGCCATGTATTGGAAGAAATGCTGGGTTAAGTTAGAAATCAATCTTGCCAAAGGTAAGCATGAACGAGACAAACGAGACTCATTGAAAGATCAAGACTGGCAACGTCAGAAAGAAAGAATGATGAAACACAGCGTTTAACGCTGTGTTTTACTTTTAGCTGCTCATTATTTATTGGGCTGATGCGCCTTAATATCACTTGTACTTGCACTAACTGAACTAGCACTTACTTTACTCGTATTATCAGCGCTAACGTTTTTGCCACTGCTATTTTCTTGGCTAGCAAGCTGGACACTACCATTTTTAGCAATAACATCACGCTTAGTCATAGACTTGCGGTGCAACATATCAAGCACTAAGCTCCACAATGGCGATGGCGAACGCAAGGTTGTTAAATTATTACCTAAACGCCTTAGCTGACGGCGAACCATTGCCATGTTTGCTAAACTTGCTAACGATTTATCTTTCCACGTACAGTGTGGAATAACACCAGAATAACGCCATTCTTGCTGCCATTTCTTGGCTAAATCAGGGGTAATGGCCAACGCACTGGCTAAACCCACCAGTGAACAACCTTGCTGAATCACTTCTTCAGCAACCTCAGCCCGCTTGATCCCCCCCGTTGTCATTAACGGAATATCGGTTTTAGTTTCAAGGGTGTGCGCAAATTCTAAGAAGTAAGCTTCACGTGCAAGCGTGGTATCGTCTCGAGTTTGCCCTTGCATGGCCGGCGCTTCATAACTACCGCCTGACAATTCCACTACATCAACACCTAATGCTTCTAAACGGCGTACTACTTCACAGGCATCATCAAAACTAAACCCATTGCGCTGAAAATCAGCAGAATTAAGTTTCACCATAACAATAAAGCCACTTGGGCATACCGCGCGAATTTGGCTAACAATATTAATCAGTAAACGCGCACGATTGATAATAGAACCGCCCCACTCGTCTTGTCGCTGATTGGTTAGTGGCGATAAAAATTGGGTGAGTAGATAACCATGGGCCGCGTGAATTTCAACGCCATCAAAACCCGCTTTTTGCGCTTGCACTGCGGTTTCGACAAAGCGTTTGCACACATCGTGAATGTCTTGGCAGGTCATTTCTTTTGGAACGGCAAACAGTTTTGAGTGTTTACCCATCTTAAGAGGTACAGCCGAGGGCGCGATGGCTTTGCCTTGCATAGCCTTAAATACCTGACGACCAGGGTGATTAATTTGCATCACCGCCAGCGCGCCATTTGACTTAATAATTTTAGCCCAGCGCTCGAACGGTTCTAAGGGGGAGTTTTTATCTAGCACAACACCGCCCGGGCCTGTCATCGACTCGCGATCGACCATCACGTTGCCCGTAATAACCATGCCCAAGTTTCCATGCGCCCAGTACCGGTAAAGCGTATACAGCGCACTACCAGGAAGACAGCCCGCACTCGACATGTTCTCTTCCATCGCCGCTTTTACAAGGCGATTACGTACCACTACCCCGCAAGGTAAGGTATAAGGCGTATATATTATTGAGTCTGAAGGCATTGGCACATCAATTGTAATTTTAAGCCGGTACACTTTAATGGTTATTGACGATAAATGCATCTTTTGAAAGCAAAATATAAAGAAATCATTTAACCGCAAGCAAGTTATGTTATACTTCGCTTTCACACTCGGGGCTGATTAGGATTCGACAGGATCTTGGAAGCCGGAGGTGCATGCAGAGGTGCGGCTGGCCTCTTAAAAAAGCCGCATACAAATAGTCGCAAACGACGAAAACTACGCACTAGCCGCTTAATAACCGGTATAGGCCCTTCCACCACAGCTTTGTTTGCTAGCGTGGATTCGGAAGGTCATCCAAGCAAACTAGCGAGGGAAACTCTCCTGAGGTTGAACCGCGAAATAGTATCGGGACAGCTACCAAGAACCCTGTTTGTCGGGGTCTAAAGTAGTTAAAGAAAAGACAAACTAAGCATGTAGTACCAAAGGTAGACATTTTCTGGACGCGGGTTCAAATCCCGCCAGCTCCACCAATTCTACATTTAAAGACGTCCTAGGGCGTCTTTTTTTGTGTCCGTACCAACGTAAAATCAATAAGTTAGCATATTTTAACGTTCAATAGCTTCCCTTAGCTTCTTTGATCTTTAGGTACACGATTGGGTACACTATGTACAAAGGCAACCTACTACCAATCATCCAATCAGATAGGTTTACATTTACTAATAACCACAAGCAAAGCCGCATGCAACTTTTCTAATTTTAAATATGTCTGTCTTATTTAAAGCTCTGCCTTGTTTACCTGCTCTCGATAGGCTCGAAAACCTAACCCAGTCCATCTTTTAAATGCTTTCGCAAAGGCGCTGGCATCGTTGTATCCTAAGTATCGAGCAAGGCTTTCCTGTGTCACGTCTGGCCTTTGTATTTGACTTAGCGCATGTTGCTTGCGTATGGCCTGCGCCATAGTTAAGTAATTGGTTTCAGTCTCTTGAAGCCTACGTAAAAGCGTTCTTTCACTCACCGCTAAGCTAGCCGCTATTTGGCTACGAGTTAGCCAGGGCTGATTGAGCAACAGAGCTTCTACCTTTTCTAAGAAAGAGTGTGCAGTCAGTTGATTAAGTTGCTGACTTGCCAGTTCCAGCATTTGCGCTTGAATAGCGGGGTTCACTTCTCGTTGCTTAAAGTGCCAATCATTATCGCTGTATATAATGGCGTTTTGAGATTGATTAAAACTGACTTCCGCTTCACCAAAAACCTCATTATACAATGCTGTTGGTGCCTGCTGGTCGTGTTTAAAACAAACCGCTACTGGTGTGATATTTTTACCTGCTACCCATCTGGCACCTGTGGCAATACCCGCCATGATTGCTTCTATACGAACATCTACTGCAGCAGTAAACTTAGGTTCGTAGCGCACGCCCCACCCCAGCTTGTCACGAGACTTGGCAAATTGGCCTCCTTCTCCAATTAACGGTGAGTAACTAATAAGGCTGTCTACAGCCACACTTAGTGAGGGACTGCTTAACAACAAAAAGCCCAAGGTGTCGAAGTTTTGTGGTTGCATGGCTAAACCAATGTGCATGCCAATGCCTTTGCTACCGTGTCGTTCGACCTCTAACCACAGTTTATCCTGAAGCATCAAAGGCAAGCGCTCTTCACCTTCGTGCTGTTGAATATTAGCCAGAAGCTTGCCTTCCATACGAATACCCAATTGTGCCAATTGGTTAAGAATTGCTTGCGTAAAGCTTTGAGTAACACTAGCTGCCATTATCTGCCCGAGTTTCCAAACTATTTTATAAATAGCATACTCAAGCTGTCCCAAATTAACTAGTTAATTGTCCTGTGTTAGCAAGGCAACCAAATCAACATCCTGTTAACCTTATTGTCATGTAGTTAACAGAGACATTCATCATGAATCCTTATGTGGTTATTGGAGCCGGGCCAATGGGCCTATGTACAGTGCGCCGATTAGTTGAAAAAGGCATTGATGTGCTGGGGTTGGAAGCGCACAGTGATGTGGGTGGGTTGTGGGACATCGATAGCCCCACCAGCACTATGTATCAATCTGCGCATCTTATTTCGTCAAAACGAATGACAGAATTTGACGACTTTCCTATGCGTGATGATGTGGCCACCTACCCAAAGCATGACCAGCTAAAAGACTACTTTCAGGCGTATGCGACGCATTTTGATCTTTATCGTCATTTCCAATTTAACTGTTGGGTAGAGTCGGTGGAGCCGCTCAATGGTCAGTGGCGAGTTAGTTATCGGCAAAATGATGCGCTACACCATATCATTGCCGCAGGTGTTTTACTTGCCAACGGTACGTTGCATCACCCGAATATCATAGACTTTCCCGGCAACTTTGAGGGTGAGCAAATACACAGTGCTCACTATAAAAATGCGGATAGTTTTGCTAATAAACGCGTGCTGATCGTAGGTTGTGGGAACAGCGGCTGTGATATAGCGGTGGACGCAGTTCATAGGGCGAAACATGTCGACATGGCAGTACGCCGAGGCTATTACTTTTTACCTAAGTTTGTCGCCGGCATGCCCACCGACACATTAGGCGGAAAAATTCGCTTACCCAACTGGTTAAAGCAACGTGTAGATGGCACCTTAGTGCGCTTAATTTCAGGTAAACCTAGCCATTTCGGGCTGCCAGATCCCGACTATAAAATGTATGAATCACACCCTGTGGTTAACTCGTTATTTTTACATCATATTGGCCATGGTGACATCACAGTTCGTCCTAATGTCGAGCGCTTAAGCGAAAATGGAGCGTATTTTACTGATGGTAGTTATGCACAATACGACCTTATTTTACAGGCGACCGGCTATAAGCTGAATTACCCCTTTATTGATAAACAGTATCTCAATTGGGTAGGCGATGCGCCGCAACTCTATTTAAATGTGTTTAACCCTCTACACCCCAATTTATACGTCATGGGTATGGTAGAAGCGGCCGGATTAGGCTGGCAGGGGCGCGATGAACAAGCCAAATTGGTGGCCAATGTCATAGATTTACAACGAAATCAAAATCATGCTGCAGAGACATTTTTTGATAAAGTGAAGCTACAAGCAAGCCAGCGAGTAGACGGCGGTATGCGGTATTTACCGCTAGAGCGCATGGCGTACTACGTGCATAAGGCTGATTATTTGGCGGCGTTATCAAGCGAAATGCAACAGTTGGGACAGGGAGTCTAAATGTCGTCAACTAGCCTCTTTGCTTTAAATTCTGTACTAGCCATGATGATGTTTGGCATTGCATTAAGCCTCACAACCGATGATTTCCGCCGAATTGCAAGACAGCCTGTAGGACCGGTGGTGGGAATGACTGCACAATTTGCTTTATTGCCTGCTTTAACATGCCTGCTCACTTGGTTACTTCCTATGCCAAGCGAAATAGCGTTAGGCCTACTTCTGGTAAGTTGCTGTCCTGGTGGCAGCTTTTCAAATTTAATGACCTATTTGTCAAATGGAAATACCGCAATGTCGGTCAGTATGACCGGTGTGGCTAGCTTACTTGCCTGTGTACTCACACCACTAAACTTCATGTTTTACGCGGCTCTGAACCCGCGTACACAACACTTGCTAAATAGTATCTCGGTATCAACCACTGATATGCTGTCGGCGATTGCCTTTGTTTTAGCCTTTCCATTAGCACTTGGCATAACCTGCGCCCGAATTTGGCCGTTATTTGCAAGAAAAAGCGAGCCATTTTTTCGGTTTGTTTCTTTGTTGACTTTATTTGGGTTTGTGGCGATTGCGCTTTTCATGAATTGGGACAAGTTTATCGCCGGTGCTAGCCTCTTTTTGCTTGCCGTAGTAGCACACAATGCGCTTGCTCTTTTCATCGGTTGGTCTGCAGCTCGTATATTGCATTTGCCCCCTGCTGATACCCGAGCTATCACCCTAGAGGTCGGCTTACAAAATTCCGGCTTGGGTCTGGGCATCATTTTCACCTTTTTCGCTGACTTAGAGGCCATGGCGGTTATTGCCGCTACCTGGGGTATCTGGCACCTTATCTCCGGCTTGAGCCTAAGCACCTTTTGGCAATTAACGGATAGAAAAAAAGCCCTTCAAGACACGTCTGAAAAGAAGTATTTCTATGGCTCTTAATATTTTAATTACTGGCAGCGAAGGCTATATAGGTCAACGTCTCATTAGCGCACTTGCTAGCAACCACAACACGGTGGGCGTAGATATACGACCATCTTCAAAACAAGCCTACCCTTATCATGAGTTGGACATCAGAGATCCACATCTAAGCGATATCATCGCTCAACACAACATTACTCATGTCGTCCATTTAGCCAGTGTGATGCAAGCGAGTGACGATCGCGTAAAAGATTATGATATTGATGTAAATGGTACGGCTAACGTACTAGCAAGTTGCATTAATAATCAGGTGAAGCATATTACGGTGTCTAGCAGTGGCGCCGCTTACGGCTATCACGCCGACAACCCTGACTGGCTGAATGAGCAAGAGCCTCTGCGCGGTAATGACCATTTTGCCTACAGTCAGCACAAGCGTTTAATTGAAGAGATGTTGGCAGAATTTCGAGTCGCACACCCTGCGCTCAAACAACTGGTTCTGCGCCCCGGTACGATACTAGGGAAGCATACCAATAATCAAATTACTCATTTGTTTACTAAATCAAAAATACTTGGAATTAAAGGGTCGCCCTCGCCTTTTGTCTTTATATGGGACGAAGATGTGGTGAATATTATTACGAACGGGGTAACGGAAAGCCTTACCGGACAGTTCAATTTAGCCGGCGATGGCGCTATGCCGATGTCTGAAATTGCCCAAGTCCTCAACAAACCTCTTGTACAACTACCGGCAACAGTTGTTGCTGCTCTACTTAGAGTCGGCCACGCTCTACGTCTTACCCAATATAGTGCCGAGCAAGTTGACTTTTTACGCTATCGCCCGGTATTGGACAATAATGCACTAAAGACAGGTTTTGGTTACGTGCCGAAAAAAACATCACGGGAAGTGTTTGATTACTATGTTGCGCATAATCCCCACGTAAGGAACGATAAATGAAGCTAAGCACACCAATGCGACCATGGGCGCTAGTAACCGGTGCAGCGTCAGGGTTAGGTTTAGATTTAGCTAAACAACTGGCAACGGACTACCAACTAGTTCTGGTAGACTTGCAAATTGATGCTCTGACTCGCGTAGCCAAGTCGCTTCAATGCCATCATCATTTCGTTTGTGACCTAGCCGATCCAGCTGCTATCGTCGCGTTGGCCGAGTCAATTGCACAACAACACATTACCCTTAGCGTGCTAATAAATAACGCGGGTATTACCCATCGTTCGCTCGCATCACTTACCCAGACATCTGTTATAGAAAAAGTAATGCGTGTAAATTATTTTGCGCCTGTTCAGCTTACCCAGATGCTTACGCCCCATTTAAGCCGAGACGCCAACATAGTGAATATCAGCTCTATGGCGGGTTGGATGCCGGTGTTGGGACGCGCTGGATATTGTGCCTCTAAAGCAGCCCTTCACCAGTACTTTGAAACCCTACGTGCTGAGTGGCAAGGTAATGGAAAGCACATTCTTATGGTGTACCCTAGTTTTTTAGATACGCCCATTGAACACAACGCTTTAAACGGGCTTGGTAGCAAAGCGACGCATAAGAGAACTATGGTTGGGGCCATGGGCAGTAGCAAAGACATGGCATCACAAATTATTTCAGCTATGAATAAAGGTCAACAGCGGTTAATGCCAGACTGGTTTACCCGTGTTTCCGCTTTGCTTTATCGCTTAACGCCTAACGTTTACTTGTACCTTATGCGCCGCCGCTTAAGTCGTGAATTGAGTTCACCACAATGAGCTTTGTTATCGTCGCTATTGGTGTATTTATTGCCTTTGCTGTGGAAGCTATGACAGGGTTTGGCAGCATCGTTATCGCCTTATCAATTGGTGCCTTAGTGATGGATATCACCCAATTGATGCAATGGTTGGTACCCTTAAACATAATGATGACAGGCCCACTGGTATACCAACATCGACATCATATTGATCATGACCTCCTGTTTAAACAAATTTTACCATTTATGGGAACAGGTACTTTAACCGGGTTGCTTGTAATAGATTACATACCCGCTGAATACAGCAAAGGGCTTTTCGCTTTAATAATTTGTTGGTTTGCTATTCGCTCGCTTGCCCAACTAAACGCCCCCGCCCACAACCATCTTGCCCGCAGGTCGTTAATATTCTCTGCCGGTATTACCCATGGCTTGTTTGCATCAGGTGGCCCGCTTCTGGTGTACGCCTGTGCAAGAACACCAATGGCCAAAGAAAGATTTCGCGCCACCCTATTAAGTGTGTGGCTCACTTTGAATACTGGCCTTTGTGTGTGGTTTTTGTTGTTTGAAGGACTAGCATCACAGACGAAATCCATCATGTGGTTGGTGCCTTGTGTTATAGCAGGTGCATTTTTGGGTAATGCTTGGCACAAAAAAGTGAGTCAGGCGTTCTTTTCTCGGTTGGTTTTCGTGATGTTATTGTTAGTGGGAGTACTCCTGTTAGTTAAAACTCTCAGTCAATTTCTTTAACGTTTAACTCTTTGAAACCTATCACTGCCTTTCAGAGCAACGCAGCTGCGCTTTCTATCAAGCAGATACTGATTTGTAGTATAGCTAAGACAGTCATAAAACGTATAACTAACAACATAAACCTGCTTATCTTGTTTAGTTTATTAAGCCCCAATGTAGGGGCTTTTTGCATTTAATGGGCAAACATAAAGTGAAACAATCATTTGAGCGATAAATCTAGACTTTCTGTGGCGCTAGCGATAGAAATATGATGCGTTAGTAGCGTATAATCGCTGCATAATAAAAAGCCACTATTCAATGTTGCTGCCTGAATATGTTTTGTTCACTAGGCTCACTTTGATTCAAAATATTCCTACTACACCAAGTTGCTGTATCGAACGTTAACGTAAATACGTTAACTGCTTTCTATTGCACAAGTTCTTACAACGTATTTGTGATTGATGAGGCATACATTATTCCTCACCATCAAATTTTAAGGTATTTATGTCTGCATCACCTTCAAACCAAAGCGCCGTGATTTGGCCTATTTTCGTTATGGCTCTGGGCACATTTGTTTTAGGGCTGACAGAGTTTTCATCTATGTCGATGTTGCCTCTCATCGCCGAATCTTTCGCTGTCACGCCATCAATGGCCGGTAATGTAATAAGCGGCTATGCCATTGGTGTAGTCATAGGTGCGCCGTCGTTTATGTTACTTACCAACAAGACGAATAGACGCACTTCCCTTATTATCTTTGCGGCAATGATGTGTGTGGCTAATGGCTTAAGTGCTATCGCCTCTAGCTTGCCAGAGCTGGTGTTTTATCGCGTATTGTCTGGGTTACCCCACGGCGCTTATTTTGGAACCGCACTATTAATTGCCGCTAATATGGCACCAGCTGGTAAACGGGCCAGCTATATGTCGATGGTGTTTGCTGGTTTAACTATCGCCACTATTGTCGGTGTGCCTATGGCAACCTTGATAGGGCAAAATATGAGTTGGAGAGTGTGTATGGCGCTAGTCGCAGCCCTTGCACTCGTTACCATTGCACTTATTTATATGTTCGTGCCTAGCAGCCCAGTCACCACGCCAACGAACTTACGAGAAGAGTTTGGCGTGCTTAAGAACAAACTCGTCTGGTCTATTTCGGGCATCATATTTGTAGGCTTTGGTGGCGTTTTTTGTATTTATACCTACCTTGCCGATACCATAATAAACGTGACTAAATCTCCGGAGGTAACCATTTCGGTTGCCATGATGATGTTCGGTATTGGTACCACCATCGGTAATTGGTTTATTAGTAAACTCGCTGATAAATCTCCTCTTCGCACCACAGGTATTGCGTTGCTATGCAGTATTGGTGTGTCTGTTATATATGTGTTTGCGGCGAGTAATATTTGGTGGCTTTACCTTACTGTATTTCTACTTGGCGCCAGTGTAGGCTTAGCCGCCGTTATTCAGTCTATGTTGTTAGATATTTCACCCACTGGGCACGCAATGATAGGTGCTCTGGTGCAGTGCGCATTTAATACGGCAAATGCAATTGGCCCAATGTTAGGCGGCGCACTGTTGGCATCGGGTGCTAGTTTCAATGAAACAGGCTACGGATCGGCTATGTTGTTCTTCGGAGGTTTTATATTGTGGGCGCTTAGTTATCTACAGCTGCGTAATCGCAATCCTGCCCTTGCCACTAGCTAAAAATAAAGGTAGCAGAGTACACTTGTTTTATTAATGTACTCTGCTACCACTTCTACTATGCTTCTATCAACTTTGTAGTACACAAAGTCCATAATCTACAAATCAACATATCCTCACCCCAAAGTTTTTTTATTTTCAGCTAGATTCATTTTTACAACCTTAAATTGAGTTGAACTAAAAGTTATTTTTAACAATCCAATCAAAATCTTAAAAATAAAGATCTGTAAAAAACAAAAAAGTCGCATCAGCCAAGTCAACGCTGGTGTTATATGCTAGCGTGATTCCGCAAGCATAAGCAATGCGCAAGCCCAGTGTCTATACAAGCAAAGTTACTTAAACATAACATCGCTGTTCCGGACGATATGTCTGCGATAGAGGCCGTAGTAGTTCAGGCGCGGTCAAAGAAGTCAGGTCGTTTCAAGTGTCCGGTGCAATTAAAGCTGAACAAGTCGTTCCAAAATGAGTTTTCCTATAAAAAATAAATCATGTTCGGCTAATATTTAAAATAGGTGTCTATATTTTGCAGGTAATTCATTTATTTTTCGAACAAAAATATCTTTGTAAAATATTTCAGCAGCCTCGCTCTGCAATTGAATTTGTCCCTCTCGTAAAGGAGTGATCATTCCTCGATCATCAACTGTACGAGAATTTTTCAGTACCATTACCACTTTTCCGTTGACTATGTGTAAACTTTTTCCTTCAAAACAAACCAATTCAATTTCATTCCATTCACCCTCAGGTTCCTCAAAATTCTCTTTGCGCAAAACAAAACCAGAGATATCTTGCCCTGAACCAACTGATATAAATTGTTGAGACTCATCTGCTATTGGATTCATTATGTGTTCTGGAATGTATGCGCGAACATCAATTGCTGAATTTCCCTGATTCCAGTAATCACCTACATGCCCTAGCATAATTTGGAACTCCTGAGAAACCTTCCAAGTTCGCCAGTAATCCTTGCCGTGCTCCCCAATTGCATGATAGAGGATACCGCTGTCTTTGAGTAGTTTTTCTCTAGGAGGGTAGACTTTCCTTCCCCATTTATACTTCAAGCGAAACTGGTAATTTCTATAGGACTTTTTTGTCGTCAACCCCCCATAAATCTCCCCACTTACCTTTAGTATCGGAGTATCTCCTTCTAATACAACATATATTCCGTGGTCATTTGGCGAGTCCAATAGACCAATCGGCTCTAAATTATTGCCATTGTGATCTTTTGGTATTGCTCCGTTATAGTTAATTTGGTGTTTATAACTAAGGAAAGCCTCCCAATCGCTTAATTCCGGATCAAGTAATGATTTCCAATTCAACTCTTGAGTATTATTTGACAATGCCAACGCTGAATAAAGAGAAAAAATTAAGATTGTCGCTATTTTTAGCATTAGATACCCCAAATTAATAATAGTCCCCATGAAATTGATCAAGCAAATTAAGGAAGAAGAAAATTTAAATACTTCACTACTATACTTTTTGTTTGCACGTATGATTTCGCTTGGTGGTCTCACGCGAATTCAATTCCCCAGTCCCCCAATACAGATAAAATATTGTCAGCTAGAAATAGCTTTTTGACGAATAGTTTCTATGTCTTTAAGGAAATTAAGTGAGTCTTTCCAAGTTACAACATCAGATTGTGTTTCGCCCTGTCTGATGCGTTTACAAGCGTGGTCAATTTGAAATTCAAAGCCGCTTCCTTTGCGATTATCTTGAAACCTTTCCTCTATCTTATCGTCTCTCATCAAAGAGCACTCTATGCTACGAAAAAAGTCAGGGATGCAAATTGTACCTTCGGTTCCAATTAAATGGCCGCTATTGGGTAGACGTGCTCTGAAAGACGTGTGCAAGCTTGAAATGCTATTCTCGTATTTAAGTTGCCAAATCACATCGTCATCTACCCCATTAGGTGCCCTGTGTATATTTCCTTGCATTTCTTTTGGAGCAGATGCATTGAATAGTCTATTGAAAGCGATTGGGTAGATTCCCATATCGAACAAGCAGCCCCCAGCGAGTTTTGGATCATATTCTCTGCCTGATTCACAGTAGGGAACGTGGTAGCCAAAATCACACTTTAGATGAATCAATTCGCCTATTTTTCCGCTTCTGTACCAATCTCTCGCTTTTTTTATTGCAGGAAGAAACCATGTCCACATGGCTTCCATCAAGAATACTTTTTCTTCTGTGGCAACACTCATTAGCTCTAATAACTTGCTTTCACTGGTTGTAATGGGTTTTTCACAGAGGATGTGTTTACCTGCACGCATTGCCGCAACAGCATGCTCGAAATGAAAAGTATGAGGAGAACCTATATATACTGCATCAACGTTCTCGTCATTGAATAAAGCTTGGTAGTTGTCATAAGTGGTTTCTACTGAGTGCTCCAATTGAAACCGACGTGCTTTCTCATCATCTCGGCTTGCGACAGCGGCTATCTCGGTGTTTACACAATGTTTAATATCACGAGCAAATGTATGTGTGATCCGACCAGCAGTAACCACTCCCCACTTTATTACTTTTTCTTTTTTAGCAGCCATGTATTTATCCCTAACCTATTTCAATAATATGTCTGGTCGATTCAAAATCCTCAAATGTCTCTTTAATGAATCCGGTAGCAATTGATTTTATGCTTTCAAGCTTGCAAGAATTCAAAAACAATGAAGTCCAGACTAAACGTACTTATTTGATGAACGTTTCTAATAATTCCGCTAAATTTTTATCATTCAAGTGGCTCATCAAAACGTCTTCCATTTGCCCCATGACATGGTCGAATACACAATGAATGTTAGAGCCTACTGGGCAGTTTTCGTTTCCAACACCTCTACTTGACATGAGCTTTGAATTGAAAGACGCCTCATATATTTGTTTCAACGATACTTCTTTTGCATCTTTCGCAAGAGCAACGCCACCCTTCTTACCTCTGTAAGTCTTAATCAAGCCAGCTTCATTCAAAGGAACCAGTAACTGGCGAATTAGTGTAGGGTTGCTCTTAGTGCTACTAGCCAGTTCACTGGATGACACTAGCCTCTCCGAGTCTCGTCGAAACATGTAAGCCAACGCCAACATAATGTGAAGCGAAGTTGAGAATCTGTAGTCAACCATATCGCACTATAACCATATTTCATATAATTGTTAATTTAAGAATAGCATTTAAACAAAAATAGTACTATTCTAATTTTAAATGCTATTCCTAAACTAACATTAAGGGTGAAAAAATGAAGAATCTAACTGGAAAAGTTGCATTAGTTACAGGTGGCTCTAGAGGCCTAGGCGTTGCTATTGCATTAGAGCTAGCAGAAGCTGGAGCAGATGTCGTAATCACTTACAGTCAATCTGCTCAAAAAGCAAAAGATGTAGTCAGTAAAATTGAGGCCCTTGGTCAACGTGGTCTGGCTATTCAGAGTGATCAGGGAGACATAACCGCTTCTGCCCCTCTCGTTGAGCAAGTTGTCAAAGAATTCGGCAGTCTGGACATTCTCGTAAACAACGCAGCACTGGCTAATCAAGGCAGCAAAATTGATGACCCGAACGCTGACACTCAAGCCTGGGATCGCATGTGGCAAGTTAATGTCTTAGGTGTTATTTCTACAATTCGAGCTGCGTCGAAAGTAATGAACAATGGCGGCCGCATAATTTCTATTGGTACTGGGTTAGCTACCCATATAGGTGTACCCGGTGTAACAGAATATGCAGCTACAAAAGCAGCTATCGTCGGTTATTCAAAAGGAGCAGCCAGAGATCTCGGTGCAAGAAAAATCACTGTAAACGTTATTCAACCAGGGATCATGCTGACTGATATGCAAGCGGGAATAGAGGATGTGCCGGACTTCCTTCTGAACATGAAAGCTATTCCAGAGGCTGTTGAAATTGAAGATGTTGCTGCGGCAGTTAGTTTTTTGTCTGGCCCTAATGCAAACAATATCACTGGTGCTGTCCTTGATATCAACGGGGGTTGGACTGCCTAATCAGTTTAATGAGTCAAAGATGCCAGCAGCGCATTGCCTTAGGGAAGTGTAATGCTGGTCATATTGATTAATCAATGTCGTACCACAGATAGTGAATTTCTGGTTTTAGTCAGCTCAATAACAATTCTTCCAAACTAGCTCGATTTTAGAACAACTTGTGTGGATTCAATCATAGCGTCAAAAGACGTCTTAGAAGACAAGAGGTTCAGAATGAAAACCGTTTTGATTAGAGGGTGTAATCGAACATTTGGTAGAGATATAGCACAATTTTTTCTCAACCAAAATTGGAGAGTAGTTGCTACGATGCGGGTTCCAGATGAAAGTCTGTTACCTCGGTCGACTAGACTCACCCTACTTTCGTTAGATGTTACAGATCAAAAGAGTATAAACAGAGTTCTAAGTAAATCTCCCCCAATAGATTTACTAGTGAACAACATGTTTTTTAACCTCACCGACTCATTCATACATGATAGGATTAGAAATCTTAACGATATTTATGAATCGAAATTTGCTGGAAGCTATATCATGTCCTTATCGCTTTTACCTCACTTTCGTAATCAAAAAAAAGGGGAAATCGTAAATATTATACCTTCTTGCAAGATGGGTAATAATCTTACAGACATAGGTATAATGATTAGAATTAAAGGCATTTATAATTTCACACATGCACTATCCGTTCTTCTGAAAAATGACAATATTAAAGTACACTTAGCTACGGAAGAAAACTTTTGTCTCGTTAAAAAATCTAGAGCTAACTTTCATCGAAATGGTGAAGCGGACTTTATTCATAACGTTCGCAATCTGGTAAATAAGAGTGAAATGGTTGTTTGATTAAATTTTCAACCAGCAAATTTTCAAAAACAGAGTTAAATATTGAGACTTAAATAGACTTACTATGAATTAAGTGACTATGTAGTCAAATCCAGTTCTGTTCCTGAAGTATCCCTTCAAATAACATCGAGAAATTAATAAGGTAAAATAGATGAGGAACATTCATGACGTTTGGTGATCAGATATTTCGCCCAAAAAGTGAAGGTTAAACGCCATGAATGTGCTGTCTATTGTGAACAAACTCGTATCGCTTTTCCGCTTTAAAATGCATGAAACAACGCAAAAATCGGTTACTGCGAATCGATCAGACTTCTCTAGCTGCTATACTGCTTGGTATGGTGTTCGTTACCTCTAATAAATACCCGTAGCATCCAAGCAAACACTGAGATGAAAAGAGTGTAATTTCTCCCTACCTAGGGCTCAGGGCTATCGCCTGTCGGGTACAGTTTATTACCGACAATAGAAAGCTGCACTCAAGTGGGTACAACATAACCCGATAAATATCATAAGAGTCTCTTAGCGAAGAACTAACTTTGACTTTATAGTTTCTTCATTGTCTTCCCCCCACTTACAAAGTGGCCTTAACGTTTCTACCAAACTTTTTCCTAGTGGCGTCAATGAGTAGTCAACTCGTGGCGGTATTTCCTTATAATCAGTTCTAGTGATTACACCATTCGCCTCCAACTCTTTTAACTGTTGTATTAAAACTTTATCGCTAATCCCATTTACAGAGCGCTTTAGCTCGCCATATCTACACGCACTTTTTTGCAAAAAGTAAAGTATTAGAGGCTTCCACTTCCCACCAATCAGTCGCAACGCGGCATCCAAACCACACAAAAATGGAGAATTTGTATTCATTTAATTCAAACCTTATTTACCTGTCGCCAAATACCTGCTGACGATATGTTAATCATAAAAATTTATTCCCTATTTTTGAATGAAAAACAGGGCTGCCTCCCTACACACAAAAAGGTAAGTACTTGACTAAAAGTTATCATAAAATGAGAATGACTCCATAACATTTACTTAGCCTAATGGTGGGAGATTTATATGAAGATCGGTTTATTGGGTGCAGGAACAGTAGCGCAAGCGTTTGCTCGACATGCCATTGCTTCTGGCCATGAAGTTGTTTTCAGTAATAGTCGAGGTCCTGACACTTTAAAAAGCCTTGTCCAAAAATTTGGTGAAAAGGCATCAGCAGGAACAATGAAAGAAGTTGTTGAATTGGAAGTGGTTTTACTCGCTGTACCGTGGAAACATGTGCAGAGTGTCTTGCAGAGTCTCGGGGAATGGAAAAACCAAATTCTCATCGACCCTACTAATCCAATTGATGAAAATGGCGTTGTAAACCTAAGTGGTGAAAATACTTCTCAATTAATAGCAAGTTATGCTCCAGGCGCTCGTTTAGTTAAAGCAATGAACGCTAACTTCATGGAAAATTTTGAACAGGACCCACGCCAAGGTCAATTCAGAAGAGTTATTTTTGTGTCTGGTGACTACAAAGGCGCAGTGGAAGTTGTAGCTGACTTATTTGAAAGTTTTGGCTTGGCTCCAATTCTGCTGGGTTCCCTCGAAAGTGGTGGCCGCATGCAACAAGTTGGAAATACACTAGCCGGTCACGACTTTTTTATTCCCTGGCCAGCTCCTCGTAGCTTCCCTCAATTCAATGGCGAGCAATAAAGGCTATGTAATGGCAATACAAACATGAAGGGGAAGCCGACTTGATCATTATCGTTATGGTGAGCCATCTTCCGTGTTGAGTGTTGAGTGTTGAGTGTTGAGTGTTGAAAATATTAGCTCACACTATGAATTGTTGCCTGCAGAAGTAAAAGCTCGTATCACAAAGAGCATTATTCACCCAGAAGATCTTTAACTTATTGTAGCAAGATATGCCGCCCCATCTTTACCGTTCTTGCCCTTGATCTTTTACTTTGCTTATCACTTAAAATCGCTCATAGAATTACTACATTTTTCCTTAACTGTTAACAGAGCAGCCAAAGTCAATAACCTATCATATCGGAGACAATGGCAATGAGACACGATACTCCCCCCCCAACAAAAAACTTTACTATTTTTACCAATTAGGTAATGCTGGTTAAGTGATAGATATAAGAACATAGGTAGACATGCATGAAGACAGTATTGGTTACTGGTGGCTCAGGTTTTGTTGGTAGTCATTGTTTAGCGGCAGCTCTAAAAGGTGGCTTTATTGTAAAAACAACTATTCGCTCAAAGGAAAAAATCGCTATTGTGAAGGAGATGCTCTCACATGCAGGCATAGATGATTTAACCAATGTGTCATTCCATATTGCAGATCTTAAGTACGATGATGGCTGGGAAGAAGCGATGAAAGATGTCGACTATGTCTTACACGTTGCCTCACCATTCCCTTCTAAGTCACCAACAGACGAAGAAAAGGTAACAAAACCATCTATCGAAGGAACGTTAAGAGTACTGAAACTGGCTTCAGATTTTGATGTTAAAAGAGTTGTGCTGACATCCTCTTTCGGAGCAATTGGCTACGGACACCCAAGATCCAAGAAATTTTTCACAGAGAACGACTGGTCTCCGTCTGATTCAAAAGATATCAGTAGCTATATAAAGTCTAAAATCGAAGCGGAAAAGATCGCGTGGCAATTTATCAAGGAAAGTGAGTCTAACCTGCAACTTACGGTAATCAATCCAGTAGGCATTTTCGGACCTATATTAGGCAAAAACCTATCCAGCTCCATACAGCTTATTCAAGGTATGTTGCAAGGGAAAATCCCTGCAACACCTAAGGTAAATTTTGGCGTAGTCGATGTCCGAGACTTAGCGCAACTCCATATAAAGGCAATGCTTGCACCTAACGCTCAAGGACAGCGAATAATTGCCTCGGCGACTGATTGCCTACCAATGATTGTTACCGCCAAGACGCTTCGCCAGTGTTTAGGTGCGCAAGCCGACAAAGTTCCGAAAAAACAGCTACCAGATTGGTTTGTAAAGTTGCTTTCCCTCGTAAATCAGCAAATGAAAGAACTTGTGCCAGAACTCGGCAGGGAAAAGCACTTGGATAGAAAAAAAGCCGTTGAGTTGCTTGACTGGCATCCCCGGCCTATTGAGGAAACTCTGTATGACACTGCTAAGAGTTTGTTCAATTTCGGTTTAGTTTGACAGAGAAACAAAGATGAATAATTTTAGAGTAACGACGATTGTTCTAGCCCTCTTGCTCTCTTTTTATGGTTTGCCATAGTTTTAGACCAAAAATACGGAGTCTGAATAAAGTACGCTAACATTCCAGAATCTACTGTACGAGGCGTAAATATTGGTAACCCATTAGTGCTAATAGCGATTCATTATAAATAAAAACCTGCAATAAACGGAAAAAACAAATCATGACGGAGCATTCACCGCATAATAAGACGCAAACCAGGACGGACATCAAGATTTTAAGTGCCGCGCTAACAGTTTTCGGGCATTACGGCTATAAGAAAACTTCAATGGAGCAATTAGCAAGAGCAGCAGATCTCTCTAAACCTAGTTTGTATCTGCATTTTTCCGGTAAGGAAGATATTTTTATCGAATCCATGAGGTTTTATCTCAGTGACGGATTGGGGAAAGTTGAATATTACTTAAAGGACAAAAGTGTTTCTTTTAACGAGCGAATAGTAAACGCCCTAGACCATTGGTTTGGCAGAAATATCGACCTGTTCCATATCGACCCGCACGAAGTCATCACCGTCGGAAATAGAATTGCATACTCCGAAGTTAACGAAGTGAAAATGAAGTTTATTGATACCATTGCAACTGCAATTTCAGAAAACAGCAACGTTAACGGGATCAAGTTAACAACATCCGCCTTGGAATTGGCCAATGTAATCTTCTTGTTTGGGACGTGCTGGAAAGAAAATAAGCAAACACGGCCAGAATTCAGGAAGCACCTTGAGCTATTTGTAAAAGCACTCTTTTAACTGAAAGCTGTTAATTTTGAAACTTATAACCCGCTTGCTGATAAAAAGCGTTGCTGGAGATTCTCAACAACGCTTGGTAATGTAACAGATAGTTACTTTGTATTAGACCCTTTGGGACCGCTCACCCAAAACATAAAGCCTGTAAAGACGCTACTCCCCCCGATTAGACGAGAAAAGGCCCAGGACAGATAACGTTAATCAACGCCTGAGAGTTTTCATTGACTGGCTAACTGAGAAAATTCTACCATCAGCCCCCCTGCGCTAGACTCTATTGAAGCTCATGAGACAGCTCATCCTCAGAGCAACATCCTCCTTCTTTGGCATCTGTTACCAATATGTGCAAGTGGCCAGCCACATGCTTTACATGCGACATAACAATATCCAATTCCGCCAGGTTTGATGAGTCAGCTTGGAGGCCTACAACATCGTTGCCAATTATGTTGGTCGCATTGTCGACTTCTCTCTGAGAGCGACCAGTAACAAAAACCTTAGCTCCTTGGATAGAGAATTCTTTGGCTGCAGCGAGGCGAATACCTTTAGTACCTTTAGTACCTTTAGTACCTTTAGTACCTTCAAGTACCTTCAAGTACCAATGCAATTTTACCATTCTTCTCAATAGTTTCATCAAGTACTTTAATGCCCCTGGGCCCCGTTTATCTGATACTAGTAATTTAGCTAGAGTGGTTGCTGCACGTAACTACCATCCCAAAACTCTTTGCTCATGCGCTATCGTTAGTGCATTAAGGAATTCTTGTTCAACCTGCTCACCAGATTCTCCACTCGCCTGCAATATCATTCTTCGGACACGACAAATTTCAGCAAATTGGTATTTAACGGGCCGACGGCCACCATCATTTTCGGTCGTTACAAATTGCTCTTTGTCAGACGCCATTATCTTCTCTGCCATAAGTTTTGAACGGATGATCTCGTTAAAAACATAACAAATATAAGTTTGTTGCCACATCGTAATTGCAAGAGCTTAAACCATGTTCTTTACAGTAACTTTCAAGTTTTTACGTGAAGCTTCATTCCATCCACCTATATTCTTGGTCTGAGGTAAAAGGTTCATGGCCGTGTATCAAGAGATGCCAGTAGCCGATTCCTGATTGCAGAATCCTCAACCATTTTGGAGCAAAGCATGAGTTACAGACTTATTAATAAAGTGATATTGATTACAGGTGGCACCAGCGGTATTGGTCTAGCCTCAGCCAAAGAATTTACTTCACAAGGGGCGATAGTGTTTATCACCGGACGCCGTAAAAGTTCCCTAGATGACGCCGTTGCAACTTGTGGACCTCGTGCAATAGGAATTCAAGCAGATGTCTCTAATTTGGTCGACTTAGACTCTGTGATGAACACAATCATTCAGCAAGCAGGTCACATTGATGTTGTTTTTGCGAACGCCGGTGGTGGTGACATGTTGCCGCTGGGTACGGTTACAGAAGAGCACTTCGATAGTATTTTCGATACAAATGTAAAAGGCTTACTTTTTACAGTTCAAAAAGCCTTACCTCTGATGAAGGATGGTGGCTCCATCATTCTGACGTCCTCCACAACAGGAAGCAAAGGCACTGAGAACTTCAGTGTTTATAGTGCCAGTAAAGCGGCGGTTCGAAACTTTGCACGTAGTTGGTTGTTGGAACTTAAACCACAATCGATACGTGTCAACGTTATCAGCCCTGGCCCTATTCGAACGCCAGGTTTAGGTGGGTTGGCGCCAGAAGGTCAACAAGAAGGCTTATTTGATTTCTTGGCTACACAGGTACCTATCGGTCGCTTAGGTCGACCAGAAGAAATCGCAAAAGCTGCACTCTTCCTGGCTTCAGATGACAGCAGCTTTGTAAATGGCATCGAATTATTTGTTGATGGTGGCGCAGCGCAAGTTTAAGGGGGCTCGTTGCTAATTGGAGATGAAGATGATTAATTTATACACGTGGTCAACACCGAATGGGCGTAAGGTATCGATAATGCTCGAAGAGCTTCAGGTTCCTTACCAAGTACATGCCATTAACTTGTCGAAAAGTGAGCAATTTACCCCAGAGTTTCTGCGCATTTCCCCCAACAACAAAATTCCCGCAATTGTCGACGAAAACCCAATTGGTAAACCTATTACCGTATTTGAGAGTGGAGCCATTCTGACTTATCTAGCAGAAACGTATGGGAAGTTTCTAGCGCCATCTGGCGAAGAACGCTACAAAGCAATTGAATGGCTTCATTGGCAAATGGGTGGTCTAGGCCCAATGATGGGACAGCTCGGATTTTTTGAGAAGTTTTCAAAAGAGAAATCACCTTTGGCCAGCGCCCGGTTTTTAGTTGAAGTAGACCGCTTACTTAAAGTGATGGATAAACGATTAAGCGATACCACCTATCTTGCGGGAGAGAGTTTCACTATCACTGACATAGCTTGTTACCCATGGATTTACAGTGCAACGACCTTCTTAGGAGATCTGCTTGCAGCAAGCCTTAAAGATAAAGAATCACTAAGACGTTGGCTAAAAGCTGTTGGTAATCGATCGGGTGTCCAACGCGGAATGACTGTGCCGTCTTAATTTTTAATTACAAATTTTCTAAGGAGAATCAAAATGACGAATATTTTAGTCCTTTATTATTCAAGTTATGGTCACGTAGAAACTATGGCCAATGCAGTTTCAGCAGGTGCGTCATCTGTTGAAGGCGTTACAGTTACAACTAAGCGCGTTCCTGAGTTAGTGCCGGAAGACGCAGCCATGCAGGCAGGAATTAAGTTAGAACAAGAGGCTGATATCGCCTCTCCCGAAGAACTTGCTGACTATGATGCCATCATATTTGGAACGCCTACGCGATTCGGAAATATGGCGGCGCAGATGCGGAACTTCCTAGATCAAACAGGCGGTCTTTGGTTTGGGGGCAAGCTAATCGGAAAAGTCGGTAGTGTTTTTACCTCTACCGGAACTGGAGGCGGTAATGAAACAACAATCCAATCTTTCCATACTACGCTTTTCCATCATGGAATGGTTCTAGTTGGCCTGCCTTACGCGGCTCAGGAACTTACCGATATTTCTGAAGTGAAAGGAGGATCGCCACTAGGTGCCGCTTGCATAGCTGGGTCGGATGGAAGCCGCCAGCCATCTGAGAAAGAATTAGCTCTGGCAAAATTTCAAGGCCAACACGTGGCTAATATCGCAACCAAGCTAAATTCTTAGAACCGTAAAATAAGGAAGCGTATTTCAGCTCTACACTTTCGTTTACCTCTAGTAAATAAATACCAATTAACTTTCAAGTCGATTTGAAATTTAACTAAGGGCATAGATGAAAATTTACATTTAGCGCAAATTACACACAATAATTATGGTAATAACTTTACCCGCCTTTTAGAGGCGAAATGAACGTCCTGGAGGACAAACCTATGAACGCTATTTATACCGCAACAGCTACTTCTACCGGTGGTCGTGATGGCCGCTCAATCTCTTCCGACAATAAACTTGACGTTGCCCTTAGTACACCCAAAGAGCTTGGTGGCCTTGGTGGTGATGGTACAAACCCAGAGCAACTGTTTGCCGCTGGCTACTCTGCTTGTTTTATTGGCGCGATGAAGTTTGTCGCTGCGCAGCAGAAACTGCAACTACCAGATGACCTTTCCGTTACAGCAAAAATAGGCATCGGTGAAAATACTCGCGGTACCGGTTTTGCTATCAACGCTAATCTGAATGTTGTATTGCCTAGCTTAGACAACGATGTTGCTGAAAAACTCGTTGCAGATGCACATCACATTTGTCCATATTCTAATGCAACGCGTGGCAACATTGACATGACCACAACCATTGCTTAATGAAAGAGGAGTATCAAAGTGAAAAAGCTACTTTTATCAGCGATGGTCGCCAGTACTTTTTTGGCATCTAGCGTTTCTTTTGCCGCCGGTTCACCTGGCACCGAAAAAAATACGCAAGCATTCTTGGAAATGTTAGAGCAAAGCGGTGGAACACCACTTGAATTGCTCTCTCCAAAAGATGCGCGAGCTGTCCTGACAGGCGCTCAAAAGGGAGCCACTCTGCGTGCTGCCGATGTTATGCACAAAACCATAAACGTTGATGGAGAGGCCATCGACTTGGTGATTGTTAAACCAGAAAACGCTCATGGCTCGCTACCTGTTTTTATGTATTTTCATGGCGGTGGGTGGGTTCTAGGTGATTACCCTACACATGAGCGATTGATTCGAGATCTGGTTGTTAATTCTGGTGCTGCGGCGGTTTACGTTGACTATACACCGTCACCAGAAGCAAAGTATCCAACGGCAATTAATCAGGCCTACGCTGCTACCAAATGGGTATCTGAAAACGGCCGTAAAATTGGTGTGGATGGTTCAAGGTTGGCTGTTGCCGGTAACAGTGTAGGTGGCAATATGGCTACCGTAGTTGCTCTAAAAGCCAAAGAAGCTGGTACGCCTAATATTGAATTCCAGTTGCTATTGTGGCCAGTGACTGATGCAAGCTTTTATAATGCATCATACTCAGAGTTTGCCAATGATCACTTCTTGACTAAAGGAATGATGGAATGGTTCTGGGACAATTACACAACTGATCAAATCGAACGCAATGAGATCTATGCCTCGCCATTACGAGCAACTACTGAGCAATTGGCTGGCTTACCTCCAGTGCTGATTCAAACGGCGGAAAAAGACGTACTGCGTGACGAAGCGGAAGCATATGGTCGGAAGTTAAATGATGCGGGTGTAACGGTAACCGTGACTCGTTATAACGGCATGATCCATGACTTCGGCATGTTGAACGTTCTGGCAGATGTACCTACTGTTCAAGATTCATTACTTCAAGCCGGACAAGCATTAAAATCACACCTAGAAAAATAATTATTAATTGAGGAGGTGGCTCCATTTTACTCAACAACTTCCCCTCCTCATTCCGTGAAGTTGGGCACGGAATGAGGAGAAGGCTCTATAGAAATTCAACAACTTAATTGTGTGCACTAACCTGCCTTAATCACTAAAAAAAGTCATAAATTGCACCTTAAACAACCAACGAGTCATTGACAAAAAACACGCGGAAAGAGCCAATAAACCCTTCGTGATAGGTCGCAAAAACTGGTTGTTTGAATTTAGGTTAGAAAGTGTTGTGAATAAGAGTGGCTTTCGCTCTAAATTGACTTTTTTAATTCTAGTGCAACTTTCATATCAAGCGTTCCAACTTCTCTACCAAATTTATTAATTGTTTGTTCAAGTATTTCACTTGCCTCTCTTTTTCTTTTTTCTAATATTAGTAATTTAGCTAACGACGTAGCTGCTCGTAGTTCCCATCCTAAAACTCTTTGCTCCTGCGCTATCGTTAGTGCATTACGGTATTCTTGCTCAACTTGCTCAATAGGCTCTCCATTTGCCTGATATATCATTCCTCGGACACGACAAACTTCAGCAAACTGGTACTGTTCGCCTTGGGTTCGTGAAAATTGGTGAGCTTCTTCTAATATCGACAAGGCTTCATCGCCTAGATTGACCGTACTCAAAGCACGGGCAAGAACGAGCAAGAACTCAGTGGAGAGAACTCTATGTTGCTCTTTTGAAAGCGTATTCAGTCCTGCTCGAAGATCTTCAATGCCGACACGCGGATCCCCCTTTAACACTGCCAAGTATCCTCGCATACTGACACCAACAGCCAGATAGGGTTCCAAAGAAAATTCTTTGGCGTTTTTTATCAACCGAGTAATACGAATGGTGGCAGTGGATATATCTCCAGACCATAAAGAAACAGTCGCTGTGGACATTAACGCGATACATAAAGCAACACCGTAGTCCCTAGATTCAGCCACACGAATTGCCTCTTCACAGACCTGCTCAGCTTTAGACGGCCTCCCCCGTAGCCAAAGCACACGAGCCAAGACAATTAACCCTCGGCTAAGGTGATCAAACCCAAAAGCGTCTAAATAGAATGTTTCGGTAGTTGACCTTCTCATTGCTTTTTCACAATACTCATGAGCAAGCGTCTGATCGCCACACAAATGTATGGCGACACCCATCATCCATTCCGCCATCGCAGTAAAATAATCGCTATGAATTTTATCTGAAACGCGTATCGCTTGTTCTGAAATCCCCATTAACTCTTGAAACTCGCCGGTACGAGATTTATAGATGTGTAAGCCAGCGAGAAGTCTAAGCTCAGCCTCAAAGCTGTCTAGCTCACGTGCCAGTTCAATACCCTTGTTAATTGATTCCAGTGTTTGCTGTGAGTTCCCCTTGGTAAACATCACTGAAACCGCCAGTCCCTCCCAAAGGGCTAGCTCGACTTCTGTGTTTCGTTCATCAGCTGCCAGGCAATTTAAGGCTTGTTGAGTCCAATTTAGGCATTCCTTTAGCATTGACCTTCTTAGCAGCACTGGGGTTGTCAAAGCAACAAGTTTGGATACATACGCTTTGTTAGCATTGTCTTGCAAGCTACTCTCAATAGATGCACTAATATTACCAAGTACATCCGCTAGATCATTGTTCGCCACAAAACTGCGCTCATACCCATCATTTTTCGACCTAGCTAAAACAGCAATGAGGTACTGACGATGCTTTATTTCTATGGTTTGCATTTCGCCACTCTCACTCAGCTTTTCAGATACATAGCGCAATGTGGTAATAAGTAGCCGATACCCCCCCTCTATAACGCCATTGGATCTTGAGATTAACGACTTGTCACACAGACTTGCAATTGATAGTTCAACATCATCTTCACTCAACAGGTCATCGCAAATTACTTTTTTCGCCGCGTTAAGAGTAAATGCTCCGACGAATATAGACAGCCTTACTATTACCATTCGATCTCGGCGTTCTAGCAGTAAAAAACTCCACTCAACCATTGCCTTAAGCGACTGATGTCTGTTGATAGCGTCTCGTCGACCTGGTAACTGAATATTTTTTTTGCTGTTAATTAAGATAGATGTTCCGTCAATACCATGTTGCCCTACCCGACTACCAGCCAATTCAATTGCGAGTGCATTTCCATCTACACTTTCGCAGATTTTTGCGACTAACTTAGCGTCGTCATCGCTGAGTTCTCGACGATAACCACTCGAAATCGCTCGCTCCATGAAAAGCTGAACTGCTGGCCACTTCGTTATTTCTTTTGCTGTTAGATCTGATTCTTGTGGTGGCACTTTCAAAGAGCCTAAAGTAAAAACTTCCTCTCCTTCAACCTTTATTGCTTCCCTACTGGTGGTAAGGAGAAATAGCTGAGGTACTTCTCTAAACAGTTTTCTGAGAATAAAAGACACGTCATCAATCACATGTTCACAATTGTCTAGCAATATTAGCGTTTGTTTCTCTTTTAAGTGCGAAACCATTGATGCAACGGCATTCCGGCCTCTTAAAGAAATTCCTAAAGACGACACTAATGCCGTTTCAATGAAATCTCCACGGGTCACAAGTGCCAGCTCCACGAAACAAACATTCCCATAGATTTTTTCGTCGAGCGATTTTGCAATGTTCAACGCCAAACTAGTTTTACCCACGCCACCTGGACCAGTAATACTCACAAACCGTTTCTTCAATAGCAGCTCTTGCACTGATGAAATTTCACTTTCTCGCCCAATTAGTTTGGACAGAAGCTTTGGTAGATTCGACATAGTTGGGGTCAACAGTGACGCTTGATTGATGATTTCTACCGGCTCGGTAAATAAATAACCTCTCCTTTGTACGGTTTTAATGTATTCAGTGTCAGCACCATTTTCGCGAAATAATTTTCTCAAAGACGCGATATTGACTCTAAGGTTTGCCTCTTCAACGAAAAGTTTTGGCCATGCCCTAGATATTAATATTTCTTGTGATACAACTTGACCAGAGCGCTCCAAGAGCGCGACTAAAATGTCAAATGCTCGTCCCCCGACCTCCAATTGTTGACCGTTATAACTTACATTTTGACCGTTGAGATCAACCAAAAACCCATCAAATTGGTATTTAACGGGCCTAAGCCCTCTATGTTTCTCGATTGTAGCGAACTGGTCGGTGTCAGAAGTCATTGTCTTCTCTGCCATAAGTTTTGAACGGATGGTCACGTTAAAAATATAACAAATATAAATTTGCTGCTACCTCGAAGTTGCAAGAGTATAAACAATGTTCTTTACAGTATATTTCAAGCTTTACATGAAGCTGGGAAGTCCAAACGTCATTTCTTCTACATATACTCTGAGGGAGATGGCCTTAGAGGCGACACCACCGACCCACATGCGTAAATGAAGTAACGTAATCTATAGGGTAAACCCACAGTCAAGAGGATTAATTGAGGATACTCACAGGAGAGTTAGCAAAGTTATCAGGATTGTCAAAAGACGGCGTTAGGCACTATGAAAAATTAGGAATAATCATGTCATGTCCGTTGCAAGCAGGTAGTCGTATTTACAAAAATTACCGTACAACTTGCCTGAAACGAATTGAACAAGCTAAACAAGCGCAATGAATTGGATTATCACGTAAAGACAATGGGCCCGATTTTAGACATACATGAAATTGAAGGATTAACAGAATCAGATACGGTAGCTTTTCTAAAGGACCGGCCACAGGGAGAATGATGAAGTGAGCAGCCCTTTGTGAAAGGAGCTATTTCGCTATTACCTCAACCCCATTCAAGCTCTCCCCAAAAGGACTGATAAACACTAATCAAATGTAGGAAGTGCGACACCAGTTCGAGCATTATTTGCACCCAAGTTCCTTTCAGCACTGGCCACATCAGGACGATACTTTAGATAATTCACGGATTGCGCAATCGGCAGTGGCTCACCGATACTCGGCAAGCTAGGATTATGACTCAGTTGTACTCTGACACCCTTTGTTATTTTTAACTAAAACTGGCTCTCATCAACCAACTCAAGCCATATAGGGTTGGTATAGGCTTTACGGCCTTCATTATCTTCTACGACCAACGCTACCCAGCCCGAAGCTTGTGGAACTTCAAAGCTAACGGCATCACGCTCACCGGTAAGCGTTTTATCTTCAAGTACTACGCTGCTAGCAGCACTTTGCTTATTCATTGCTTTACTATCACTACCAATCAACTGTACCGACTTAAGTCCATTTACAGCAACCAAATCAAAACTTATTGTTTGCGGTTGTGCCTTTGCAATCTTCAACGTATCGCCAAACATTACGTTTTCAGGGTAAATCACAGGGCCAAAAGATACGTAAGAATGACCGTCTTTTGCTGCTTGTGCGAAGGCCTTTGCCGTCGGTTTGCTGCCGGTATATACAAACAACCGATTTAAACCACTGATTTGGTTTAACACATCGTGGGTGTCTGATCCTGCGGTGAAATAATACGGTACCCCTTCATTCCAAAACTGGTGCGCTTTATTAATTGTTGGCTCGTTATTCACCACGGCATTTAGCTCAAATAAATCTATGCTAGGGTTAAAGCCCCCTGGCGCAGTGCCTTTATCTAAACTGCTTAAATAGCCATAAGGTATGTAAGGGTGATTTGACGCAATAACAGTAGCGCCCATGCGCCGCACATCTTCAATAATACTGTGTATGTCATCTACACCTGGATCGACCGTTAATTGCGCCCCACTATCGATAGGAAATGCGTTGAAATGCCCCCAAGACGGTGACACTTCAATAGACGGTATAAAGGGCACATTGCGTGCATCGGCCAGGTTTTGAATGGTGTCGTTATTTTTAGTGGAATCATGATCACTTACAAATAATACGTTTAACCCAGCAGCTAATTGAGAACGTACCAAATTTGTAGGGTTTGTTGACCCTTCCAACACATCGGCATGATGGTGCAGGTCGCCGGCGTACCAACCATGCATCGTAGGATACGCCTTCACATCAACTGCAGTTGCTACAGTCGTTATTTTATTTGCATTAACGCTTGTCGCGATCATCGTACTTTTGGCGTTAAAGCCCGCACCATGTGAAACGCTTAATTCGTATTCCCCTGGTGCCAAACCAAATACGGCGTTGCCAATATTATCGAGGTCGGTGAAGAAGGTTCGTGCCCCTAAATATTCGATGAGTGGCTGATTGCCCTGCTCTATTGTAATTTTTGCATCTATGGGCTTCTGACTTTTCGCATCGGTTATATTAAGGCTTATTGCACCTGGGGCGCGAAGTGCATCGAATGAGAGTTTCTGAGTCACATTCTCTTCAACGGTAATCAGGCGCGTTTTACTGTCTGAATGTTGTTTGCCCGTAGCGTAAACTTCGTAGTCGCCTACCGGCAGCGTGAAATTTACATTCTTGCCGTTACCCATGGCCCACATATAAGGCACACCATTTTGCGACACTACAATGGCGGCTTGCTCAACGGTTTGCCCTTCCTGTGTACTTACGTGCGCTTCTATTGTTCCACTTTTAAGTGCTTTTCGCTTTATTTCGGCACTCACAACGGGCGCTAAGTTACCACGTGGCAACACCTGATAGTCACCCGAGAAAGTCACACTTTGTGAAGGGCCAAGGGTATGTGCCGCGTATAAATCACGTGACTGATTTTTAGTTTCGCGCATATAAGGTGCGTGCAATGCAATCGCCCATTCTTCGTCATAACCCACGAAGCGGTCTGATAACCATAAATTCTCAGATGATTTTTCGATAGTGTGTCTACGAGGAACAGCGAATTTGTATCCGGAATCTGGCCATAAGGTGTAGCCTGAAAGCGCTTCGATATCGCTATCACCTTTATTGGTCATTGTGGTTTCAACATGAATAAGATCTGCGCCCTCAGAAAGGCTGTAGGTTGTACTTATTTCAGCTTCGCCAAAGTCTCTTTTAATGTTAACAACCGCTTCTTGAGCACTGTCTTTAAGAATATCAATTTTGGTGTAAGTATTAGGCCAGCTTGACCAATTATTTGGGATGAAATCGGCAAAAGCAACGCGATCGTTGCTAAGTGCTCCATCCTCTTTCACATTAGCAATGTCGACTATACAGCCTCTTGCTACGCCCCACGGCGGCGCTGAATCTACTGCAATAGCGAATGCTAGTTTATCGTTTTGAATGGTTAAATCTTCGTTGGAAATAGCATTCCCATGTGGAATGGCCGTTTTCCCTTTTGTGATACTAACCGAGGCATGACTTACATGGGATAAAAGACTCCCCGATACCAATAATGAAATACCCAATAATGCAGGACTTAGCGTCGAAAGCTTCATAAAAACACCTTATGTGGTAATACAAGTCGTTTGAGTGAATGGCGCATGAAAAAGACAACAATAGCGCGTTAGTATGTAAACCGTGTGATAACATTTAAGAATAAAGCCGCCGCCAGTACGTCTGGTTGCGGCCTTATTATTTCGATTGTAAAGCGCTATGAATAACGCTTTTACACCTCTTTAATTACATAGCAACGCGTACGTTGAAAGAAGCGATGCGAGGGGCACCAATCCATCCGGCGTTTGCAGCAATGGAACCAAGGTAATCTTCATCGAACACATTGTTTACGGTAAAGCTTAGCTCCACGCTATCAATGCTGCCGCCAATGTCGTAAGCCGTTTTACCTACATACAGGTCACTTACAATGTAAGAGTCAGTTTCTTGTGTATTAGCTTGGTCTAGGAAACGCTCACCTACATATTTTGTGCTAAAGCCAGCGTAGAAATCACCTTTGGTGTAATCAAAACTAACTACGGCCATGTCTTCTGGTGAACCGATTACGGTGTTACCGCTAACGCCTTCGTCAGTGTAAGTCGAGTCGTTTTTAGTATATGAAACATAGATGCCTAATGAATCAGTAATGTTGTAATCAATAGATGCTTCTATACCATCTGATTCAATACCACCGTCATTGATGTAGCCGCCTGCAGCAGATTCTAAGAAGTCGATACCATTTACGTCTTCGTTACTTACAAAGGTAATGCGGTTTTCAAATTCAATCGTGTAATACGTTAAACTTGCATTAAATCCTGGCGTTGAATAACGCAAACCGAAATCGATATTGTCTGCGGTTTCTGGCTCTACCGTACTGATATCAGTGTCGTCACGCTCTAATACCGCATCTTTAACCGCTGCAAAGTTCTCTGCATATCCACCGAAAAGCTCTAAACCGTTAACCGGTAATGGTGCAACGAAACCAGCTGAAATAAGTACATCAGAATCAGAGGATATGTTTAAGTTATTTTCAGGGGTAAATTGGTCTTCTTTAGACACATCAACGTTAAACTGCTTTGCCCCTAAACGAATTTTCGCAAACCCTGCATCAAGTTCGTTTTCAACATAGTACATAAGCGTTTCAACCGGAAACTCTCGATCGTACTGAATCCAATAAGGGGTGTTTTCGTAGCGAGCGCTTGTTGAAGCATCAATGGTTTTGTGCCAATCGCGGTATTCGTCACGCTGATAATCTTCATACCAAAAACCACCACGAACTACGTTGTCCATATCAGCAATGGTTGTGTTCCATACGAAATCGCCGTTAATACCGTAGCGCTTCTTATTATAATGAGTGTGACGATTAGAGCTTACTGCAATAGCGCCTTGCTCATAGCAATTTGGATCAACTTCAGCGCCACCACCACCGTAAGGTGAACTGATTGAACTGACACAGTTATCAATAGGTGAAAGGGCTTCGCCAGCACTATTAACAAAGTAGATTAGGCCTAAGGTGCTGCCGCCGTTTACGGTGCTTGACGTATTTAATTCAGAATTTGCATTTCCTGCGCCGTCATCAGTTACATCGGCAATATAGTATGGGTTCCACTTACCTGCACCTTCGTTTTCGTGATAATAAACGTTAGTACTAAAATCAACACTTCCCACTGTGAAATCGGCTTTTAGATAGGTAAAGAAATTCTCGCGCTCGGTAACCCACCCTTCGCGAAAAACCTGATCTTGATAAGGAATACCAGACCACGTATCAGTTAGTCCATCCCATTCCGGGTTTTGAGCATACTGGGCTAACCCATAAACACGTTGATAAGTGTATTCTTGTGCATCGTCGTAACTCACGAAGCCCGTAAGGTCTACTTCACCTATTGTGCTGATGATTTTACCTTCTAAATGGTCACGGGTATTAGTCACTGACCCATCCATGTAATCATCATTTTGCTGAGTAGACAACGAAAGCCATGCAAACGTATCTGGGGCAATCTCGCCTGTATCGTAACGAACATAAACTTTACTGGCGTTGTATTCTGCAAATGTGGTGCTTACTGTTAATTGCTCGTCCAGCGCAGGTCTAATGGTAGTAAAATCCATTGTTCCGCCAAGGGCTTCATTCGAACGAGAGCTAATATCAGCGGTCCCCTGAGAAACTACCGTGCCACGTAAGTTTTCAGTATCAATATATCGGCTGGCTTTAGTACCACCACCGTAGTTAGAGTTACCGTTAGCAATGCCATCAACGGTCATCCCAATTTGCTGAGAGTCAAGGTTAACCTGAAAACCACGAATTGAAATCGTAGTAGACCATTCATCAGAACCAAACGGGTCGCCTTCAGTTACCAATACACCTGGCAAATTGTCGATAAGTGCCAATGCGCTAGTCATCGGGGTCTGTTGCTTTTTCATTTCTGTTGAAGTTGCACTGTTAGCGTATGAAACATTACGCCCAGTCACTAATATTGATTCAACGTCTTTGTCTTCTTCAGCTGCTTGCGCTTCAGCTTCTTGAGCTAACGCATGCATTGACGTTAATGACGTCGCTGCAAGTACAGATAAAGCGATTAAGCTTCGCTTTTTTGGCACATAAGTGTTCATAAAACTCCCGTTGTGTGTTTTTTATTTTATTTTGTGTTTTTAGATAGATAGTGATGTTTTTATTTGAGGCTTTTACGAGCCTGAATCTATTTTTGTAAAATCTATTTCGTTGTCTTTAGGAGAACTATCGATATTTTTTACGGTTTTTGGTTTTCGGTAAAACATGAAAAATGCGCAGCTGAAAAATAGGCCGATGACTAATGCACCTACCCACTGAATTTGTAAAAACTCTAATTTAAACAGCAGAGTTAGTAAGGAAAGCATGGCTACATTCATAGCAATGTACTTAACCCTTCCGAAGCGTTTTACGGTTAAATTTAAGTTGTCTGTATACAAGCGAATAAGCGAATCTAATGAGTTAATGACAAACACAACCCCTACGAAGGCCATCGCAAAGTTCTTCAAGCCTGTGGTGGGTATGCCAGCTTCGTGATATTGATAAATAACGCTAAACCACACCGCAATAGGTATTGAAGGAAATATCAGCATGGCACCTAGCACTTGATAGGTGCGTAAACCTCCTACAAAACGCGAGGTAAACTGCCCAATCATGATGCTCCATGCGAACCACCAAAATAAGTAAAACTCATGGTATTCGTTTAGCGGCAATACAAAATGTTCAATGTTTCCAAAGTAACTGCCTATCAGCTCTAAATTATGTGTAAATGCGGCAATTTGGCTGTCATTTCCCAAGAAGGCGCCCGCCCACATGAAGCCGATTAACGCGATAAACAACCATGTTGTAGAGATACTTAATAACCGTACATATTTAATGTCGGTGCTGGAGTAAACCGCAAAGCAGATAGCCGCGAACACGATGAAATAGAAAGTAGGTATGATGGACTCACCATCGCCGATAGCAGGTAAATACCAGGGTAAATTCGACAACAGTAAAAACGCGGTAAAGGCGCAGGTACCAATAATGACCACGTTATTAATGAATTTAACCAGTGGTATTTCGAAGAACTTAACCTTGGGCTCTACCACGCAAAAATAAAAACAGGTAAGAAAGTAAAAGCCCCATATTAGAAAGCCCCAATAGCCAAACTCAATGGCAATAGGGTTAGTAAAGGCGTATTCAGGGTTCGCTGCTATATTTGCATAGCCACCGAACTCGGTAAGCGGAAACATGATCAAGCCAACGTCTAGGCCCGAGGTAAATAGAATGGCGATAAAAGTGAAAAGCCTAACCGGCGTGACACCGATACACTTCACATTTCCCCATTTAACAAGAATAACCACAATGGCCAATAGGGTGAAAATGATCCCAGCATTAAGCCATAAGGTCATTACTACCTCCCCAAAACAAACGATAATGCTCCATCTTTCTTCCTGTTGTTATATTTTTCATACGTACCAAAAATGCCTTTTTGGTACGTGTAGGCCGCTCAGATTAAATCGTTGAATGACGCTGAAACGTTTCCCAGTTTGTTGATGTAGCAACGCTAACCGGTGAATGTGCTAGCGCTGGCTTGCCCAGTATTAAGTCAGCCGCTTTTTCTGCCACCATAATAGTGGGCGCGTTTAAGTTGCCGTTAGGTACAGTTGGGAAAATTGAAGAATCCACCACCCGTAGCCTCTCAATACCGTGCACTTGCGTATTGGAGTTCACTACGGCCATGGCATCTTCACCCATTTTGCACGAGCATGACGGGTGATAGGCGCTTTCAACCGATTGGCGCACAAAGGCGTCAATTTCTTCATCGGTTTGAATATGCTTACCTGGTTGAATTTCATCTTCTCGGTAGTCGTCAAACGCGCTTTGTTCAATGATTTCACGCGTTAAACGCACGCAGGCACGAAAGCCTTCAATGTCGTCTTGATGCTGCAAGTAGTTAAATTGAATTTTGGGTGCGTCGGTAGGATTAGCCGTTTTAATAGTAACGGCACCACGGCTTTTAGGCTTATTGTGACCAACATGCACTTGAAAACCATGGCCATCAAAGGCACTACGTCCGTCGTAACGCATGGCCGCTGGTAAGAAGTGATATTGAATATCTGGCCATTCAACACCAGGTTTCGAGCGAATAAACGCGCAAGACTCAAAATGGTTGGTGGCACCTAACCCTTTGCGGGTAAACATCCAACGTGCACCAATTAAGCCTTTTGAAATCAGCCCTATTTTACCGTTAAGCGTAATAGGCTGTTTGCACTTGTATTGAAAGTAAAACTCCAAGTGATCTTGTAGGTTCTGCCCTACCCCAGGCAAATGGTGCTTAACGTCAACGCCTGCTGCTTTAAGCGTTTCGCTGTCGCCAATGCCAGAAAGTTGTAAAAGGTGTGGCGAGCCAATAGAACCGGCGCTTAACACCACTTCTTTATTGGCTTTTGCGGTAACACGTTTACCGTTTACGCTGTACTGCACACCCACCGCTTTTTTGCCTTCAAGTATAACTTTTTCAGCCAGTGCACCGGTAACAAGCGTTAGGTTTTTGCGCGATTTAACCGGGTCTAGGTATTCACGGCTGGCCGAACTGCGCACGCCGTCTTTCACGGTCATGTGCATAGGGCCAAAGCCTTCCTGCTGGGCGGCGTTATAATCAGCCGTTGTAGCGTAGCCCGCTTCTTTTCCTGCTTCTATAAAGGCGGTGTATAAAGGGTTGGCCATTTCGTTGCCATTGTTAACCCCTAATGGCCCATTGCCACCTCGGTATTCGTCGTTCCCTAGGTAGAAAGATTCAGCCTTTTGGAAGTACGGTAAGCACGCTTGGTAGTTCCAGCCTTGTGCGCCATGTGCTTCCCATTCATCAAAATCTTTTGCATGGCCGCGAACATACACCATGCCATTTATAGATGAAGAACCTCCTAATACCTTGCCTCGTGGGCAATGCATTTTACGGTTATCTAGAAACGGCTCTTCTTCAGTGTGGAACTGCCATGCGTATTTGTCGCTATTCATGGGAATAGACAATGCCGTGGGCATTTTAATAAAAATGCTTTTATCGCTACTGCCGGTTTCTAGCAAAAGCACGTTATGGCTTGCGTCTTCTGATAGCCGGTTAGCTAACACACACCCTGCAGAGCCAGCACCTACTATGATGTAATCATATGCTTGCTTACTCATTAAAACGGGCTCTCTATGTCGGTCATGCCCACATATACTGATTTGGTCTGTGTGTAGTGATCGAGCGTTTCAATTCCGTTTTCGCGGCCAATACCAGACTGCTTATAGCCGCCCACAGGCATTTCAGCCGGTGAATTACCATAGCTGTTTATCCAGCAAATACCGGCTTGCAGCTTGTGGATAACACGGTGTGCCCGTTTAATATCTTTGGTAAACACACCTGCAGCCAAGCCTAAGTGGGTATTGTTACCACGCTGAATAACATCGGCTTCGTCTTCAAACACCAACACACTCATGACTGGGCCAAAGATTTCTTCTTTAACAATAGTCATATCGTCGGTGCAATCGGTAAATACAGTAGGTGCCACAAAGTAGCCGTTTGGCGCAGATTCAGGGCTAAGCGTTGTGCCGCCCGTTAGTACGGTAGCGCCTTCTTCAACACCTTTATTGATGTAGCTCATCACTAGATCTTGGTGATTTTTAGAAATAAGTGCGCCTAAATTCACGTTAGGATCGAGCGGGTCGCCAGCAACTATGTTTTGTTCTGTACGGGCTTTAAGCTCGTCAATAAAGGCTTGGTATACCGATTTATGCACGTAAACCCGTGTACAGTTTGTGCAAACTTCACCTTGGGTATAAAAGTTACCCAGCATGGCTGCGCTTACTGCTTGCGATACGTCGGCGTCTTCAAACACCAACAATGGCGATTTACCACCAAGTTCCATGGTGACGTCTTTTAATGAACCCGCTGCACTCGCCACTACCTTTTTGCCTGTACCGACTTCGCCAGTAAAAGACACTTTTTCAATATCTGGGTGTTGGGTTAACCATTGGCCAACTTCTGCTGCACCTTGTACAACATTGAACACGCCAGCTGGTACGCCCGCTTCAAAGAAAATTTCAGCAAGTTTAATAGCACCTAATGGTGTTTCTTCTGAAGGTTTAAACAGTAAGGCGTTACCTGCCGCTAAGGCAGGGCCAGACTTCCAACACGCAATTTGTAGCGGGTAGTTCCATGCACCAATGCCCGCACAAATGCCAAGCGGCTCTTTGCGGGTGTAGTAAAAGTCGTCACCCACCATTTGCTGTTGACCCACTTGCGTTGGCGCCAAGCCTGCAAAATATTCAATGACATCAGCACCGGTTTCAACGTCTACACACTCGGCTTCTTGCCAAGGCTTACCTGTATCTAGAACTTCAATTTTAGCCAGTTCATCGTTTCGTTCGCGTAACAATGACACAGCTTTTAATAAAATACGGCTACGCTCAACCGGTGTCATAGCAGACCAAGTAGCAAAGCCTTCTTTTGCGCTTGCTATTGCCGCTTGTTGCACCCCTTCGTCTGCCACTTCAACATGGTAAATAACTTCGTCGGTAGCAGGGTTTTTAACCGCAAACGTTTCGCCACTTTTATTGGCGATGAATTTGCCATGAATGAAATTTTGATAAACCGGTGTTGTCACATTAAAACCTATCTTGATAAGTGCCAGCAGATTAAAACATGCTGACATTGTTCAAATTCACTTTGTCAGGCGTGCAGACTACTTTACGCAGGCCTGATCTCTCGAAGTAACACGCATACCGCTTGATTAACGTCTTGAATCCGTTATCTATACATAAAGCGTTTACAGATAAAGTTTCCACTTGAGATTACAACTGCTAGTTGAAAGCTTGTTTCCACAAACGGCACTATTCAGTATTGAAGACTAAGAAAGATATTCAACTCTATCTGAGAAATGTGTATTTTTTATTAATTGATCGTTCAATAAAAATAAATACTAAGGGATTAACACTAATAATTCAACGTTGACAAAAGCTGAATTTATTTAAAAATGATTTGAGCTAAATCTAAGGCGCTTTGATTGAGCACAGACTAAAAGGTCAAAATGCACAAAAACTGATGCTTTATTGGTTTACTTTTCTTTATTTAGTATGATTTATATACTATTTTTGGAGCCGGTTATTTTGGTATAAATAAACTTTCGTCTGTTAGAAGTTACGATTAGATTGAACACGAACAATTTATTACGCTAAGCACTAACCTAAAAGCAGTTCATAAAACACTCAAAAAAGTTCTAGATACTATGCATGCCTGGAATAAGTACTAGTTAAATGGATGGGCATAATAAGTATCCTCAAATAATTTCAAAATGCATTGCCACCCTATATGGGTTAGATTATCCCTAGTATTCTTCTTAACAAAACCAAACTAGTGCATACTTTCGTAAGAAGCTGCAACACTGTGACAAACAAGGCGAAAATTACTTAAGTGCAAAAAATTAAACTTACACAAGATGAAAACCTATCTATTAGAGTCGATTATCAGCTGCTACCAAGCGATCATCAGCGTCTTGACCTGTTTTTTTCATTGCCTGACGACATGGGAATTAGCGCTAAAACCCTCACCGAAGAACAATATTTTCACCATAGCATTCAAAATCACAGTGCCTACTACTCCGATCAACTCCATGTACCACTGGTACGCAGTCGCTTTATCAGTCAGAAAAAAGGCGAGCAGAGTGATTACCGCTTAAACTTGAATTTGTACTCGTATCAAATACGTACCGCACTCGACACTGATATAAAACAAACCCTCAAGTTAAAAGACAGCAAAACCTTTTACCCCCAAGCTATAGAACTTGCAGAACAAACCTCTAGTTTGTTGAAAAAGCTCAGGCGTTATACACCCACTGATGAAAAATTAAGGGCTTACTTCGAAAATGCAGACAACTATTTAAGTTGGCAGGTAGAGCAGTCATTTTTGAAGTTGTTATCGGCTGCACCTAAAAGCAGTGATTATTCCAGTGAGCGAAAATTTCTTTTCGATTTTTGTCGCCGTGAGAACCAATACCGTGAAGATAATCAATACAATTCACAAATCACACTGGATGATCCCAATCGTATTACTAACAAAATGCGGTTATTACAGCGCTTAATTGAGTACGGCGTGGTGTTCCAGAAAAAAACCAAAAGTTTGAATACCTATTTAAACCGCCTAGTGCGTGGCACGGTTACCGCAATTATTATGGCTTTAGTGATGGTATTGGTGTTGAACGCTCGTACTAACTTCACTGAAGTTACCGTCGCCTTTGTAGGTATTCTTGGGGTTATTTACGGGCTAAGGGAAATCTTTAAAGAAGACATTACGCGGGTAATTTGGCGGCGTATTCAAAAAGGGCTACCGAAATGGAAGATTATTTATAGCCACAGTGTGAATAAAAGCAGAATAGCCACCCAAACTATTTGGCTTGAATACATTCGCAATAAAGATTTACCGAAGCAAGTTGATAAGTTGTATCAAACCCGCAGGCAACAAAACAAACAAGCGGCACAGTTACTTCATTTTCGCAGCGACACTCGCGTAAATGCGAAAAACTTCCTGCCAGGTTACGACGACATACAGCAACGTATTTATTTTAACCTCACCCCCTTTGTTCGCTTTCTAAAGAAAGGTGAAGGTAGGCTGTATTCTTTAGAAAACAACAAAATTACTAAACAAGCCGTTGAGCGACGCTATCAAATAAACGTTGTGCTGATGCATACCAACAAACAAAAGCAGCAGCAAGTACAACGATTTAAGATAACCCTAAACCGCTCTACTATTATCAATATTGAAGCACTGGAAGTCCGTGAAAACCCGTGAATTTTTTACCTGCTGAATTATTCATCCTACTGTTGCGGGTTATTCTGATGCAGGCCAGTCTTCTTCACTTATCATTTCTTTTTCAATCAGCGCGTTTCTAAGCGTATTTATTTTCACCTTCAGTTCATCCCTAATTAGCCGTATAGCAGGCGTTATAAGTTGTCTGCTAGGTAACACCAGCCACATTTCAGTTAGGGAAATTTGATAAGCAGGCATAACCCGCTGAAGGCGCCCCGCCAGTAAATCCTCTGCAATATCAATAACCGATTTCTTTGCGATTCCCACCCCATCAACACACCATCGGCGCACAATATCGCCGTCATTCACTGCACGGTTACTTTTCACTTTAACTTTGAATTTCTCTTTGTCTTTATACAAATCCCAACCGTCGTGGGTTAGCTCGTACAATTTGTAAAGCAATGCATTGTGATTTGCTAATTCTTCGGGGCTAGTAGGTTCCCCATACTTTTCAATATAGCGTGGCGAAGCACAAATAAAGTGTGGAATATTACAAATTTTGAACCCATACATATTGAGCTCTTGAACCGCGCTTTTGGTCATGGCTCTTAGTGCAACGTCTACCCCGTCGCGGTAGAAATCCACACGGCTGTCACTTACCTGTAACCTAACTGATACGTCTTCATGTTCCGCCATAATATCGTTTAGCAAAACCCGCATTAGGTTACGTCCCATCTCCGAAGACATGGCCATTTTCACTTCGCCATTAATGTCTTGCTGCTCTTCACTAATACGCATAACACCTTGTTGCAGCAAGTCTACTGCTTGCTGACATAAGGGTAGAAAACGCTCACCTTCAGGGGATATTCGTATTTTGCGGGTAGTTCTCACAAACAGTTGAGTGCCAAGCTCTTGCTCTATACGCTTTAATGCTACGCTTGCGGCAGAGGAACTTATGTCTAGCTGGTTCGCTGCAGCAGTTATTGAATGCAGTTCTGCCACCTTGAGCAATACTTGCAAGTCTTCTATCTTCATAACATCTTCTTTTTTATTTAGTAGAATTTAGTTTTATTAACGCTATGGTTGTGTAACTACAATGGCATAAACTTTAGCCAGGTTCCTTTCATTATAGCTAAAACCGAATCAATATCTTCAAGTACAGCAACTATTATCCACGTTTTAACGAAAGTGTATTGGCGATTAGCCCATTTATCCACTGCCTTTCAGCCCATAAAATACACCCAAGCAATCAAGTTAAAGGGTTTAAAAATGAAATTCACAGTTAAAGCAACATCGCTCGCACTTGCGTTTTCTAGCGCCGTGTCACTTTCAACATCATTTACAAGTACATCAGCGTTTGCCGCAGAAACAGCATCTAAGGTCGTAGCAGCAGATGATATTGAATGGGGTTACCTTAACCCGCTTCGCGGCGATAAGAGCCCAGGCGCAGCAGACCTTTGGGGCGACCGCACTAAAGATACTGCAACCGGTATGCTAGTACGTTTTAATAAAGGTTTTGAGTCTCCACCGCATATTCATAATATTACGTATCGCGGCATTGTGATTGAAGGTGCTATGCATAATGACGATCCTAGTGCAGGTAAAATGTGGATGCCTGCGGGTTCTTTTTGGACCCAACCTGCTGGCGAAGATCACACCACAGCAGCAAACGGCAGCGCCAATTTAATCTATTTAGAAATTGATTCTGGCCCTTATTTGGTACAACCATCTAATGAGCATTTTGATAATGGTGAACGCCCGTTAAACCTGCATAAAGACAACATTGTGTGGCTTAACAGTGGTGAGCTGCACGACATAACTGCAGCGGGTGTCTCGTCTACTTATTTGTGGGGCAGCTCCGGCGATATGAATGGCTCAATGGTAAAATTACCCGCTGGCTTTAAAGGCACTATTGGTACACGCGCCAGCGAATTTCGCGCTGTCGTTATAGCTGGCGACGTAGATTATCAGTCAGTAGAAGTAACATCACCTATATCGTTAAGTGCGGGTAGCTATGTGGAGTCTACTGGCACCTTTAACCATCAACTAGTGAATGAAGGTCAGCAAGAAGCGACTATTTATATTCGCACCGATAGTGCATACCGCGTATTCTAATAACCATAATGAGTGGGTTAAGCCTATAGCTTTAAAGGGTTAACTCACTTGTTCTAGTTTTTAGTTAGCCCGTACCGTAAAAGGCCGTGACTTGTGAGCTGTTGGTTGGCTTCTGCATTAAATTGAAACGCGTTCTTAATAGGCTATTAATAGGTGGAAAATTTTTCATTTGTTTATTAACTTATTCCTTCCTAATCAATTAGTTGAATAGCTCCCATATTTGGTTGACGAGTATATTAGAAGTTTGTAATAGTGTAGCATTACCTTATACTTTGCATTCTTCTTTGTGTTTACTTTTCCCTTGGCCAATCTCGGAGCACATCAATGAGAACATTTCTGAGAATAGCCAGTTTTGGCTTAGTTTCTTTTACCTCTAATGCATTAGCCCAAAGTACACCTTCAGAATTCGCTGAATTAAGCTTTCAAGCGTTGCTTGATATTGATATAAACGAAAACGATACTCAGCAATTTTCAGCGAATAAGTGGAGCTTCTCTGTACAACTAAAAGCCGCAGAATTTGATGGCTATAAAATCGATGATAGCGATATAAGTCTCGATGATGTGTTGTTCTCGCCTGGTGAAGAACCACGAACTACAAACAACTTTCCTGTTGTACCGACAATTATCGACCAGTACGCTAAAATTGTTCAACTAGGTTACCAAGTAAATGAAGGTCTAAAACTCGGAATTCAAGTTCCTTTCATTCACCAAGAAACTGACCATATCAGTGTAGTACCAGGTTACGAACATTTTGTTATTTCATCTTCAGGCATGGGCGATATTGCGCTTTCAGCAAGTTATGCGTTAGAAGACAATAGTGATTTTAGTTGGTGGGTAACAGCGGGAATTAGTTTGCCAACCGGATCCATCGATGAGCAAGGCGATACGCCTAGAGATGCAGGTAATCAACAACTTCCCTACACAATGCAGCTAGGCTCGGGAACCTACGACTTCCCTGTTGAAGTGAGTTATCAAAATAAGGGCGAGCACGCATTTACTATCACCCTATCAGCCATGCTCCGCACGGGTACCAACGATAGGAACTATCGCCTAGGAAACAACTATAAACTTAGTGGAAAATATAACTTCCCACTTTCCCAGAGCACAGCATTGTTCACTGGAGTCGCCTTTGGCTACTCAGAATCTATCCACGGGCAAGACGATGAAATCACGATAGGTGGTAACAACCCCTACCCTGCAAGTATTACTAATCCTGATCTGTATGGCGGAGAAAAAGTAAGTGTGTTCGGGGGGATTTCATTTGTTCCCATCGACTGGTTAAAAGTGGTTGCCGATGTCAGTAAGCCTTTATATCAAAATCTAAATGGCCCTCAACCCCAAGAGTTGTGGCGAGCTGGCCTTCAACTTTCTGTGTTGTATTAAGCGTTGTATATGCGTTCATTACTGATTGTTGTCGTTCTGACCTTAGGTGTCAGTCACTCAGCATTTGCTGACCTAAAAAAGGTCGACAAGCTTAAAGCGGCTTACATGTTTAACTTCACAAAATTTATGACATGGAGCAGTATTAACACTGACTCGGTCAATTTTTGCGTGCAGAATGATGAGGCGTTTCAGCAATTTTTAACCCAGTTAGTTGAAAGCAGGCCTAGTAGCAGTGGTGCACCCATTCGCATCGTTGTGTTAGATGGTAAACAGAGCTGCACCTTTGCATTCCTAACCAAAAATGATGACAGCCTGTTAAACCTTACCACTTCAACCATCATTATAAGTGATTTACCTAACCTTATTGACCGCCCATCGGTATTTACGTTTTATGAGGAAAACAACCGGTTAAGGTTTGAAATTGATTTAGCAGAGGCTGAGCGTCTTAATTTATCGATTAGCTCCGAATTGTTGAAGGTAGCGAAAATAAAATGATATTTCGTTCTACGTCGTTTTTCACAAAACAATTGTTTGCCATCCTCTCGGTTAACTTCCTATCGCTATGCCTAGTAGCGGGTTTACTGTATTCCAATTTTGTGGATGATTACAAAACTAACTTAGTGAACGTGCTTAGCAGCCAGTCTAAATTGTTGGCTTCGGCCAGCCGTTCATCGGTACTTTTCAATGACGCTCAACCTACCCAAGATTTACTGTTTGCAGCATCGCAGTTGCAAGCTACGTTAACCGCCAAGGTTTACGATGCTGAATTTAACCTGTTCGCCGAATATGCCAGAGAAGGCGTCTTCGACTTAATCTCCCCCCAGCAGCTACCTTTAGGGGCCACCTTTAAAGACGATGCGCTTTACTTTTTAGAACCTATCATTTTTGATAAAGAAATTATTGGCTACCTTTTGTTATCGGCCAGTACGCACTCTCTTGATACACAACAGCATCAAGCAATGCTGGTAGTATTAAGCGTATTGTTGCTAAGCATGCTGCTCTCTTACTTGCTAAATTTTCGTTTACAGAAACTCTTTACCAGCCCCATCGACAAACTGATCGCGCTTATTAGAAAAGTCGCAACATCTCGTGAATATCACACTCGCCTGCCAGCAGTACGCAATGATGAATTAGGCGAATTATTTTCTGGCGTTAACGATATTTTAGCAACCGTTGAAAATCACCAAGAGCAGCTAAAGGCTCATAATACTGAGCTTGAGAGTTTAGTAGAGCTTCGAACTCGCCAACTTTACCAACGTGCCAATTATGATGCGTTAACGCACTTACCGAATCGCCACCTATTTTTGGATCAATTGGAACTTGCGGTAAACAAAGCCAATAAATATGGCAGCCCACTGGCCGTCATGTTTCTAGATTTAGATCGCTTTAAACTTATCAACGACAGTTTAGGGCATGATATTGGCGATAAGGTACTTATTGAAGTTTCGAAAAAGCTGACTGAAATTGTGAAACGACAAGACAGTGTATCTAGGTGGGGTGGCGATGAATTTGTTGTTATGGTTGAAGAAACTCACTCTAAAGATGATTTAGCGTACCTTGCGAATGAAATTATCGCGAGCTTGAGTGAACCGATGCTATTGGAAGGTCATCAACTTCACATTTCTACCAGTATTGGTATCGCAATATATGAAACTCAGAATGAAAACGGCATATCCCTCTTAAAGCATGCCGATACCAGTATGTATCATGCGAAAGAGAATGGACCAGGCCAGTTCTGCTTCTTCGATAACGGCATGTTAGAGAATTCATTAAATCGACTGTCTGTGGAAGGGCAACTTCGACAAGCGCTAAAACTTGAAGATGCTTTTCATATGGTTTATCAGCCCCAAATTTGTGCCCATTCTGGTCATGTTCAAGGCATGGAAGCGTTAATACGTTGGCAAGATGATGAAGGTAACTATATTCCTCCTTCACACTTCATACCTATTGCTGAAGAAGCAGGTCTTATCAATATGCTGAGCATATGGATTTTAAATCGTGTGAGCGCTCAAATGAATCAATGGCGTGCACAAGGGATTCCTATAGTGCCTATTGCGATTAACTTGCCAGCTTGTTTTATTACCCAATTAGATTGTGCCGAGCAAATTGCCGAGATTATGTCGTGTAACCAGATTCCGCCTGAATTCATTGAAATTGAACTGACTGAAAATACGTTTATAAGCTCTACCGAATTTGCATTAACATCACTGAAGAAACTAAAAAAATTGGGCTTTAAAGTATCCATTGATGACTTTGGTACCGGCTATTCCTGCTTAAGCTATATTTCTACGTTACCCATTGATAAATTGAAAATTGATGGCAGCTTCGTTAAAAAACTAGGCAAGTCAAAATCTAACGATGGTATTGTAAGCGCTATTGTTATGCTGGCCAAAGGACTTAACCTAGCCACGGTGGGTGAATGCGTAGAAACAGAAAACCAGCTTGTACGCCTGCGTGAAATGGGCTGCGACGTGATTCAAGGCTACTATTACCATCCTCCCTTACAGGTGGGTGCAGCTGCAACATTGATGCTAGAAACTATCGAGAACTAAATTTTTCCAACAAACCACCTAGCGGTAAGCCCGACCGCTAGCGTAATGACTACACTCGTTAATGTGCCCAGTAATACATATTCCGTTAGTTTCTTGTCTTCGCTTTTTGTCAAATCACCAAACCGAAAGATTGATTTAGCAGCAAGTAGAAAACCTATTGCAGCAAATTGATTGAGCAGTACAAAGGTAAGAATAAGCAACCGCTCTAAATAGCCAATTCGCTGCCCTGCCATGGCGAGCGTATTTTGTATAGGAAGCTGAACCAGTGGGCTAGTTGTTTTAGGTTTGGCATGCTCATCAAGCTCTTTGCTCCATGGCGACAGAAGTTGTTTTATGAAAATGGACGTTGGTTTTAAAATAATTAAGTACGCCAAGAGTAAGGCCAGATGCTGGTGATTAACCAGTAAGAGTTGCTTAAACAATGCCCCGACCTGATTAGTAAGCATCGCCCATAAAATAACAATTACACCTATGTGCGCGGCTTGATCGACTGCAAACGCTAGTGTTGTGCTTCCCGCGTAAGACTTTATTGCATCAATAACAAAATGGCTTATTAATACCCCACCAGCTACCATCAATAATGCTGCAATATCGATATCCGCCATGCCCGCCTCTTTTGTCGTAAATACCGACACGGCGAACAACGTAATAAGTGCTAGCACACCATGCAGTAGAGCATGAAGGTATAACGCAGGCGATTGCAGATGTTTAGTGTTTCGGCTTTCCACCCAGCGAGTTGGCTGAAAATAGAAGTCTCCCAGTAAATGGGCAACCAATAGCCCTATTACCATGCTAAGTTGCTCCATGCTTACTGCTCCGTTTTCACTTCTGTTGCCATGTAATGCAAATAATCACTAACTAGGTGATATTGACTCGCGATTAAAATACGGGTGATGTTGCTACGGGTTTTCCCCAGTGTATTCGCTATACTTTCGTGACCTTTATCTTTTGCTTTAATATAGGCAAGTAACGTTTCTGACTGTGTTTGCGTTAAGGAAGTCATATGACTATCGACAAATGCAGTCAATAGACTTGCGTGTTTATTAAACGCTTCATTGTCGCTTGAAAAAGCGAGGAATTGGGACTTCATACTATCCAGCGTCCTACCCGAGCGTACGAAGGCGTCACCATTTCCAGTTTTCACTTTTCCATCAGTAAAACTTACTCCACCAATCCCTACGCTAATACGCACATCTGTAGTGGGCGTGCAGGCTTTTAATGCTAACCTGATGCAAATGGCGACAAGCATAGCACTTTCAGGCTCAGGTATGACAACTTGAAAAGCATCACCACGAAATACGTCGTACTGCCCGTTGTATAATGCAGATTGCGCTTTAAGTTCGTTGGTTAGCACCTGTAACACATGTGCTAAATCAGTATCGCTTAACTGCTGTGAGTTTGCGATATCACCGGTTATCACCGCCTGCCGCTTTTTTGTATTATCCATACCTTCCCTTTTCGGTGACAGCTCGCTTTAGTTCATCATTAGCCAGTTTGCCCTCGTGTTCACGAACTTGCATCATAGACACGACTCAGATTGCCTGTGTTTTTATACAAGTGCAATATTACACGGCAGTTAGTTTGCTTAGTTATAAAGTTACTATAAATAATCACATTTAACAAAGTTACCATAAACAATCACTTATCGAAAGGTTACTCTAAACGGTAACAGAAACAGAATAACGACACGAATCAGCGCAAATTACTCACTCAAAAAAGGCCGTGTACGAAGGGATATTCCCCAATCTTATACTGCGACTTGCAAAGGTAGAATGATTGCTCTACCCTCACCTCATTAAAGTAGAGCAAATATTCTACCCGTCTCGTAGAAGTTGGCCAGAGATTGGAGATCAAAATGACACCCGATGAGCGAAAAAATGACATTGCCGCACGGTTAGAAAACGCATTTAGCGTTAATGGCTTCACCCAGCCTAATGTCGCCTCGTTAAAAGAACAAACAGGCACTACGCTAAAAACCTTATACAAATATTTTCCTTCTAAGGAAGAGATGATCATTGGGGCGCTCACCCATCGCCACCAGCGGTATTTATCATTTCTAGCAACAGACTTCCCGAACGATATGAAAGCCGCAGTACAGCATGTTTTTTCACGTTTGGCGTTATGGCTACAGCAATACGCCCCTAACGGATGCATGTCACTACAAGCCTTATCTAGCTACCCAAACTACACACAGATAACCACAGCCGTAAATACTCATAAAGCCGACGTACGCCAATGGCTTTACGACTTAACCCAAAGCGAATCACTGTCTCGTTCACTTTTCATTATGCATGAAGGTATGTCGGCTGCGTGGCCAACCATGGGCGAAGAAGCGTTAACCACAACGCAAGCTATGTTAGATCAAACACTTGTAGAACACGGTTTATCTTAAAGGAGACAATTTATGTCACAACTTCCCTCACACATGAAAGGGGTCGTACTTACACGCCATGGCGATCTTGATGCGCTTAGTCTTCGTCACGATCTCTCCCTGCCTATTCCAGCTACCACCGACGTTGTGATTAAAGTGGCCGCCGCGGGTGTCAATAACACAGACATAAATACCCGCAAGGGATGGTACACAAAGGACGATGGCACTGACGTGGAATCGTGGAATGGTGAACCGTTCGCACTTCCTCGAATACAGGGCGCAGATGTATGCGGCTATATTGTGGCTGTAGGCAGTGAAGTAGACACTGCACGCATTGGTGAGCGGGTAATGATTGAACCCTGCTTAACCGAAGCGGATGGTGCTAAATTACCTTCACCTTGGTATTTTGGATCTGAATGCGACGGTGGTTTTGCACAGTACACAAAAGTTGCTGCAAAACATGCGTATACCGTAAATACAACCATGTCAGATGCCGAACTTGCTTCCTTTCCATGTTCATATTCTACCGCTGAAAACATGCTGCACCGCGCTAAAGTAGCGGCGGGAGACAGGGTGCTTGTTACTGGCGCTTCTGGTGGCGTTGGCTCTGCTGCAGTGCAATTAGCAAAAGCACGAGGCGCTTTTGTAGTGGCTATCACCAGTGAATCAAAACAAGAAGCATTGAAAGCACTGGGGGCAGACGACACCCTAACCCGCGACTGTAATTGGTTAACGTATACGAAAGATAAGCCGTTTGATGTTGTTATCGATTTGGTGGCAGGACCAAGATGGCCTGAGCTACTTGATATGATGCGCCCCTTTGGTCGCTACGCAGTATCGGGTGCTATTGGTGGGCATAGCGTAACCTTAGATGTTAGAACCTTGTACTTAAAAGATTTACAATTACTGGGCTGTACTGTGATTTGTGAAGAGGTATTTGGCAACGTAGTGAAACGCATTGAAGCAGGCGATATTGGCCCACTTGTCTCTAAAACTTACCCCATTGAAGATATAAAACAAGCGCAAACAGACTTCGAACAAAAAGCGCATATTGGAAAACTGGTGCTTACGTTTTAACGCAGCGCTGTTTCACGGTTTTCCCATACATCGACGCGATTACGCCCTAGCGATTTAGCCAAATAAAGTGCAGCATCGGCACGCTGAATTAATTCATTAGGGCTCACTGGATGAGTAAATGCCATTGTGGAAGCGCCTAAGCTTATCGTCAGCCTGCTGTTGTAGCTTGACTGTTTGAACACAATGGCCGCTTGCTCAATATTGCTTCGAATACGCTCTGCTACTTTGAGTGCGGAATTCATGTCAGTAAATGGCATGATGACAGCAAACTCTTCTCCACCATACCTTGCCACTACATCGTCATTACCAACACAGGTTTCCTTCAGTATTTCTGCAACCTTTATTAACACACGATCGCCCGCCACATGCCCATAACAATCGTTGTAAATTTTAAAGTGATCGACATCAATTAATAATAAGCTTAGTGGCATTTTACACTGAACGCTTCTTTGTATATCGCTTTGCAATGTATCGTCAAACAGCCTTCTGTTCGCTATACCGGTTAAGCCATCTATATTGGCAAGCTTTGCCAACTTGAGGTTGGCTTCTATAAGTTGTTGTTTTGCCTCATACAGAGCCCGTTCGTTATGCGCGTTTTGTAATGTGTTAGCCAACATCTGCGCGATACGCTCTAAGTACTTAATATCATAATCACGCCACGTATAAGGGCTACCCGTGATATCACAGCCAATGAAACCGAAAATGCCCTCATCCAATTCAATCGCGGCACAAAGAATTGAACAAATGTGCTCTCGCTCAAACTCCTCTTTTTCCCCCGCGGCTTCTCTTGGTAAATAGGCCACATTATTCACTTTAAAAAGGCCATCTTGCTTAATCTTTCTATCAAGGTAAGGCATGGTTTCCATCGGTAACGCTTGAAGATCATTTTTATAAGGCGTTACCCCTGCAGCTACCCATTCGTGGGTGTTACAGGCGAATTTTTTGTCGTCATAAAATTCGAATAAATAGCAGCGGTCAAGATCGCAGAATTCACCGAACGCGCCTAAAATATTCTCTATAAGACTATCTACTTTGTCACTGGTAGTATTTATAAGCTGCGAAGATAGAGTTGAAAGTAGCCCATTAAACGTAATGTGTTTGCCCACGGGTGAAGATTCTTCCGGCGCGATAAACAAATTATTTTGAACCGCCTTTGCGTTGATAACCACTAAGCTAACGCCGCCGACCGTGATAACCGCACTTTCTATAAAAAACTGAATCCCCCTTTCATAAGATTGAATGCGTACCCATTGGCAAAGGTGCAAGGTTTCCTCTGCTATAGCGAATGGATGATAGCTACCAGAAAGCTCATCTTTAGTAATAGGATCGAAAAAACGCAGGCTGTCTAAGAACGCATCAGATACCACTGCCTCACCAAACTGACGCGCAAATGCAATGCTTACGTCAAACGCTGTATCACCAAGACGTTTGAACAACAAACACGTAGGGAGTTGACGTAACAATGCAATGCCTTCATTTGGCTTCACATATCCCCCTTATGGGAAGTTAAACAATTAGCTTTTACTTTAGTACATATTGGTAAAACACGCTCCTTAGCCAATAGTCCAGAATGTAACAATTTTTGCAGTAAACCATTGCAAGAAACTTACGTAATAAATTACAGCAACTATGTTTCACCATAGTGTCATTCTTTAGGATGCGAGATAACTTACGAATGGGTCAACATGAATGAATCAATAAGTGGGCTTTTGGACAAGCTAGTTGATGAAGACGAAGGAAAAAAGCAAAGCGCAGGAGATATTATTGCTCGCTTCGAAGACAGAGGCTTTGGTCCACTACTACTCATACCTTCACTAATTGCACTACTGCCTACTGGCGCCATTCCCGGCGTGCCTTCCTTATGTGGTATCACCCTCTTTCTAATCTGTATACAAGTTGCTTTAGGCAGAAGTGCGCCTTGGTTACCAAATAAAATTACTAAACAAGAAATTAAACAAGACAAGTTAGAAAACGCGGTAGACAGAGCCAAACCTTACGTTAAAAAAACCGAGAGGCTGTTAAAACCACGTTTAACAGTACTATCAAAAACGCCATGGAAAAATATAGTTGCAGGTTATTGTGCTATAGCATCATTGTGTATGATCCCTCTTGAGGTTGTTCCTTTCGCCGTAGCACTCCCTGCTTTTGCGCTAACATTAACCGCTATAGGCATGACCAACCGAGACGGTGTGTTTATTGGCCTAGGGATGATAATTCAGCTGGGGACTGTGTATTTAGCTCTGAAGGTTTCTGGCTTATTGTAGAGAGTAATCACGTAAAACTTAGCGATTAAATGGTATTTTCAGCAATGCTATTATGCCTGCATTATCGTTTGTTGCTGGGTATTCTTTTTGGCCAATAGCAATATCTTCATCGCGCATGGTTGCGCGGCTTTTGAAGCTGCCAAAGAGTTTGTCCCACCAAGAGACGCTGAAACCAAAATTAGTATTAGACTCTGCTTTTGTCTGGCTGTGGTGGATGCGGTGCAGCCGTTGGGTAATGATAACCATCCCAATTCTGTCATCCCATTTTTGAGGCAGTCGGATATTCGCATGGTTAAACAAGGCAAATCCGTTCAAACCAACTTCGAAAATAACTATCGCAATAGCAGGCACACCGAACGCAATAACCACCGCCGCTTTAATGAACAAGCTTAATACAATTTCGATAGGATGGAAGCGAAGCCCTGTGGTGGTATCTACATGACTGTCTGCGTGGTGCATCTTATGAATACGCCACAGCAGAGGAATTTTATGAAATAGTCTGTGCTGCCAATAAATCACCACATCAAGCAGCAATACACTAAGCGCAACCACAACCCAATGGCTCAAACTTACGCGGTTAAATAACCCCACATTAGTACTATCCGCCCATAGAGCCACACCCACTAAACTGGCGGGCATCACCACTTTTGAGCACAGCGCGCCTAATACCACCATACTCAGGTTGCCTTTCCACCTGCTGGCTCGCCCCAATACCGATTGCCTAGCAGGCAGCCATGCTTCTAGCAAAGCCATTATCACGAAAATGCCTAAAAATAGACAGACTCGTACAAGTGCAGTGTTATCCACTATTGCTTCTCTTTCTCTTTATTAGTGCAGTAATCATCAATACCTTCTACAGCTTTAAGGGTAGTAAAACCACTGTAAACTCGGGTGATGATGGTAATGCCACACGCTACCGCAAAAACATAAGCCAACACCGGAAAATACGCTGGCCATATACAGAATGCTAAAAATAAGAGTATGGTTTCGGTACCCTCGGTAAGCCCCTGCATATAGTAAAAGCTCTTATTCTTAAACTGTGGTTTTTCGATATTAAATTTTTCTGCGGCTACGGCGAAGGCCAAAAAGCTACTGCCCGTGCCTACAAACGCGGCCATTAGCACTAGCGCAGGTACACCCCATTCGGCAGGGTTTGCTACACCAAACGCTAACGGCACGGCAGCGTAGAATAAAAAGTCTAAACAAATATCTAAAAAGCCACCTGCACTACTGCTACTTTGCTGAAAGCGAGCAAGTTCGCCGTCAATACCATCGGATACTCTATTTGCAACAATACATATGAACGCCATTGCCCACCACCCATTGATAATGGCAGGAACCGACAGCATACCAATAACAAAACCAGCCAAGGTAATTTGATTTGGGGTAACGCAGGCTTTGCTCAGCGCCAAAATCATGGGTCTTAACAGCGGCTTTATAAAAGGCGTAACTTTCGCATCTAACATGTTTCTATCTCAATTAAGCGCCCTTGGGCAGCTTCTACATCTTCACTATCGTGCGTGACCAATAAGGTGGGTAGACCACGGGCTTTAAGCTGACTAAATACCCAAGTTCGCATTTGAGTTTTGGTTGCAGCATCTAATTTACTAAACGGCTCATCGAGTAACACCACATTAGGTGCGGCAGCCAACGTTCGCAACAAGGCGATACGCGCCTGTTGTCCGCCCGATAAGGTCTGTACGGGTCGATGCTGTAAACTTTCAAGCCCCACTTCGGCTAACATCTCAGTCACCCGTTGATCACGCTGCGCTCTTGATAACGTTTTTTTACTAGGCGCATTATGAATCGAAGCTTTATCAAGCATATTGCTAGGCAATGCAAACGCAATATTTTGCCCAACTGTCATATGTTCAAAAAGCAAAGGGTCTTGATATAGCACGCCTACCCCACGATTATGAGCTGGCATGCCGTTAATGCACTTATCATTAATGTATATACTACCCTTCATGGAAAAAGGCGCAGTTAATTGCCCAGCAATTGCGTTAAGTAAGGTCGATTTGCCAGAGCCGCTTGGCCCCATGATAGAAAGCACTTCGCCTGGGTTAATCTCTTCATCGAGTGAAAACAAGGTATCTGTGTATCGAAACAAACTCACCTTATCTAATTTCAAGGTCATAATTTCGATTTCCGTGTTTGTAGAAGCGAATAGCGCCCCATCGGGTTAAAACAAACTGTGGGCAACCACCAGGCCAATACAAAGCCCAATAAGGGCATAAGCGTTTGTACTATCACATACACTGCAGTCAACCGAGCACTGCTACCCGATGCCGCGGCCACCGCTTCTGTGGTAACAGTAGCAATACGCCCACCGGTACTTAGCAAGGTAGGCAAATACTGGCTGAAACTAATAGCCAGCCCTAATGCAAAAGCCACCAGTATAGGGGCAAGCAATAACGGTAGCTTTATGTTCACAAATACCTGCCATGGTGTTTTTCCCATGCCATAAGCTACCTGCGCATACCTAGGGTCAAACTTACGATAAGCCACCGCCAACGAAATAAACACATAAGGCAATACATAAACAAGATGGCTAATAAATAAATGAAACCACACGGCCTCGTTAAAATAGGCTAATTGAAACCATACTAAGCCATATAAGAAGGCCACGCCTGGCACTAGCAGTGGTAAAAACAAAGTAAGTGACAACAACGCCCCTGACCATCCGTTAAAGTAAGACGTAGGTTTACTATTATGGTCTCCATGCCCGCTAACCGTTTCTGCTTCTAGCGCCATGATAGCGACTATCACCGAAAAGCCGCTCACTAACGTGGCTAGCAACAGGGTATTATTGAAAGGCTCAGCCAGTGCCCAAAGCGTGGTTTTCCAATGCAATAAGGTTAACCCTGCTGGTAAAAAAGCAGGAAACTGCCAAAAAGTGGCAAAAGACCAAAGTACGGTACTGACGATTATCGAGAGTACTATCACGGCGTAAACTGCAACTATGGCGTACGCCAGTAACGAGGAAAACACTTGACCTGTGTGCCTAAAGCCATTTGAGTAGAAACGCCCTTGAGCATACTTTGCTACGTGTTCACCCACAACCCATACACACAGTGCTACTAGCGTTACTGCTACTTGTAACAGTGCAGCTGCCGATGCCTGAAAGCGCATCGATAAATCAACATGGTTGAACCATTGCACCACTGCCACTGCTAGCGTGGGCGGGTTATTTGGGCCTAGTAGCAAGGGTATCTCCACATTCGCCGTGGCATAGGCTAACACAGCCAATATGGGTAAACGCGCTTGAGGATAAACGGTGGGGAAAATGACTTTAAAGAATACGGTTACCGGCGAGTAACCTAGCGCCGTCGCGCTTTTAAAATAGCCATCGAACTTACGTTTAACATGTGGCTGCGACATCACAGTTATCGCCATTAAAAATACGAAAGGTAATTCTTTAAGGGCCAGCGCAATAATAATAGAGATGCCGTAACTGTCGTACGGAAATGCCCACATCGGCGGTAATAGCGTACTAGCGCCACCTACACTAGCTGCTTCATCGGTTCCTATACTACTTAGTATGTTACTAAAATTTGCCGCGATGCTCGAAAAGAAGCCAGAGGGTGAAAGCACGAATAATAACGCAATGGCAGCTGCAGCATGTGGCAAGACTAATAACGGGCTAAGCCAAGTTTGCAGTTTATTGAGATAGGCTGAGCGGTAAAATACCGCCAACAGTAAAAAGGCACTAGCAACTGAAATTACGGTGGCTGACAAGCCTGTGATAAATGACAACAGCACCATTTTACCCATGCCATCTATCGCCAATAACTGTGCAAAAACAGTGAAGGTAAAATCATGCGCATCCAGTGCGGGAAAGTAACCAAAAGCAGGTAACATCACACCAACAAGCCCTGCTAATACCGGCAGGCTTAACAGCAAAACAAGTAGCACCCGTACGCTCAGCGTTATGCGTTGAAAAAGTGTCATGCTGCGAAGCAATGTGAATCGTGAGAACACCGACATTAGAACCGCTCACCGTAACGGTCAAACCATGCTTGTCGTATGGCATCTGTCCAACTGCTATGAGGCTCAGCGAAAAGTGGCACTGCCTCTTCTTTGTTTATTGCAGAAACGTGGTGCGAAACAGGTTTAAACATCGCTTTGTCGTTAGCAGCAAGCATAGAAAAGTCGAGTACTGAGTCGTCACCCCACACTGCCAATTGTTGTTTTTTCGCTTGGGCTTGGGGAGATAATAAAAAATTCACCACCTGCTTAGCAGCTTCAACATTTTCGGTGTTGTAAGTAATGCCTATGAAATGCACGTTCGCCAGGCTGCCGTCTTCCATCGCATAGGTACGAATGCTGCTAGGTAAGTCAAAACGATTTACTGCACTGGGTATTTCTGCGGCGGTAAAAGAAAAGGCCAAAAGTAATTCGCTGGTTCCCATTAAACGTTGTAGTTGTGAAGCCTGGCGCAGCATATAATCCCCTTGTTTATACATCAGAGGATGCAACGCATCTAGGTATTCAAAAAGCGCGAGGGTGATTTTCGCCAATGCAGTGTCAGTTACCGGCTGATACAGCAAGCCCTGTTGATCTTCATTTAACGCAATAGCCGCATACTTTAAAAAGCTTATACCTAAATAATCGTTGGGTATTGGGTAGGTGAATCGACCCGGGTATTGCTTGGCAAAGGCAAGTAACTCATGAATATTCAGCGGAGGCTTTTCTACAAATCGGTGATTATAATAAAACACCATAGACGCCTTGCCCCACGGTGCTTCTTGCCCGTCGGTAGCAATACCAAAATCGGTGATCATTGCAGGGTTTCGAGACGGATTAGTGAGTGCAAAATTAGGAATACTATTTGCCCAGTCTTTCAATAATAAATTATGGCGTTTCATGGCGGCAAAATTTTCGCCATTAATCCAAATTAAGTTAACGCTACCTTGGGTATGATTACCGGCGGCTTTTTCGGCAAGTACACGAGACACCGCATCGCTGGTGTCGGCTAGTTTCACGTGGTTTAAGGTTATATTATATTGCTTGCTTACTTGCTGGCTTACCCACTGAATATACCCGTTCACTTGAGCACTACCGCCCCACGCATGGAACTGCACCGTCGGCGCATCGCCTAAAATCTGATTTGAAGCTGGTGATTGATTTTGAGGCTGATCTTTTAATTGAGTACTTGTTTGAGCATCCGCATTTATTTGAGCCTGCGCTTGGGCGGGCTCAAGTGCGTAAGCCAACGTAATAGTAAACATTACGGTCGTTATTACGCTTAAAATGGCTTTTAAAAGGCCCGTCACCTGACCCGCAATATGAGCCACTAATCGAGCAATGACTTGAACGGCTGCTTCAACAGCTACACGAACACCTGCAGCCCCTCTTAAACTAATCCTTAGGGCATCGAACATACACAGTGGCATTAGACAAAACAAACTGCCTAATGCCACTAACGATAAATTACTCTTGGTCATTCAGCGCCCAGTTGTAATCCAAAAACTCAATGTCGCTTTTCCCTGACAGAATCGCTTTTATGTCATTGTCATCGAGTGCCGAACCATCTTTGAATGAAAGCGCATTCTCATATTGAGCGATAAACCCAGTTAAGCTTGATGAATCACGCCACTTCATTTCAAAGTCTTCTTTGTACCAACTAAAAATTTTCGAAATGTGTAGGGTATTACCATCGTAATAATTGCGGCTATTGTCAGATAAAAAACGAACGGTTTGCTGTTCTAATTGTTCACTTAACTTATCGCCCACATAGGCTTCTTCACGTAATGCAGGGCAACCAATACTGGCGCAGTTTACTGCAAAGTGAATGCGAGGTTCGTTATACACTCCCTTTGCACGAATGAGACCGTGCTCTAAATCGTCGAGGGTACGCTTTTCACCTAACAGTGGCGCAAAAGCTTGCTTCCAAGGTGATGAAAAGAAACCGCCAATATCTCGAATAGAGGTTAAATCGGGGTAGCGGGTTAATATTAAATCGATGGTATACGCATTGTACGCATTAATTAAAAACGCTAACTGCGTGTTTTTATCCCACTGACTAAACGTATCTTTCGACACTGCCGATAAACTTTTCAGATAAGCAGAAAGCTCACTTTGCGAAGCTTTAAAACCCGCATAATCAACTTCTGTGCTCGTACCCTTAATTTCTACTCCATCACGCGTGGTCACCGGGTTAATAGGCACAACGTATTTAGCTAGCATTGCTGAAAAGGGAGTGTGTAACCCTTCTTCAGCGTGCGCCAGTGGCATAACCAGTAGCGCAGTTACGACAAGTAATTGGGTTGTTCTTTTTAAGCGGTTTAGGCCTAAAGATAGTTTCATCATAATTGCTGCCCTATTAACCACGACGCCAAGTGTGGAATTTTTCCACATAGCTTAGTAACTTTTCTGGTGTGTTAGCGCGCTTCCATGTACCAGCAGTGTTTTTGGCACCCTCGGCCCACGTTGGGTAAGCGTGAATAGTGCCAAGTAATTTGTTAAGTCCCAAATCGTGCTTCATGGCTAATACAAATTCCGCGAGCAAATCACCAGCGTGTTCAGACACAATGGTCACCCCTAAAATTTTATCTTTGCCCGGCGGTGTCAGTACTTTTATAAAGCCTTTAATAGCGCTCTCTGCAATGGCTCTATCAAGTTCTTCAAACTCGTAGCGGGTGACTTCTACTTCAATGCCCTGCTCAGCTGCATCGTTTTCGCTTAACCCTACCCGCGCTACTTCAGGGTCGATGAAGGTAGTCCAAGGAATAACACGGTAATCAACTTTGAATTTTTTAAAGATACCGAATAAAGCATTTACCGCAGCATACCAAGCGTGATGCGATGCAACATGGGTAAACTGATATGGCCCAACTACATCACCCGCCGCATAAATGTTAGGCATTAAGGTTTGTAGGTAGTCATCGGTTTCAATAGTGCGGTCAAATTGAATGCCTAACTCTTCTAACCCAAAACCGTTAAGGCGTGCTTTACGCCCTACCGCCACAATCACTTCATCGTATTCAATAGCGCTTTCTTTGCCGTCTTTCGCTAATACTAAGGTTTTAACACCGTCTTTATTTTCAAAACGAAGGGCGTCGTGGCTGGTTAATACGTTTACGCCGCTATCGCGAAGTACGGTTTCTGAAAATTCAGCGACTTCTTTGTCTTCACGGCCCATAAGCTGTGGTGCTCGCTCAACTTGAGTGACGTCACTGCCCAAACGCGCAAAGGCTTGGGCTAGTTCGCAACCAATCGGGCCGCCACCTAATACAATCATGCGTTTTGGCGTTTCTTCTAATTCAGCAAAACGGCTCCATAACGTATCAGAAGTTACGTAGCCACTCTCTTCAATACCTGGCAATGGCGGTACAAACGGGCTTGCGCCCGTAGCCACTACAATGCTTTTGGTCGTTAAGGTTTGCATGCCGCCATCGTTTTGCTTTATTTCCACCGTCCAAGGATCGATGATTTTCGCGTAGCCTTTTACTACATCCACACCCAAACTGGTGTAGCGCTCTACACTGTCTACCGGCGCGATAGTACCAATAACGTTATGTACACGCTGCATCACTGTTTTAAAAGACATGGTAGGTTCAACACTGTGCAAACCATAGTTTTCAGCTTGACGCATCTGGTTGGCTACTTTGGCAGTTTTGATGAGGGCTTTACTTGGTACGCAACCATAGTTCAAACAGTCACCGCCCATTTCACCGGCTTCCACAAGCGTAACTTTCGCTTTTACCGCTGCGGCAATATAGCTGGTCACTAAGCCACCCGCACCTGCGCCAATAACAATAAGGTTTCTATCGAATTTAGCCGGCTTTTTATAGCCTTTGTATACACGGCGACGCTCAACAAACGCCACAATGGCTTTAGCAATCCACGGGAATATACCCAGTAATACAAACGATAATATAAGTCCTGGCGATACAATGCCCGATAAGCTGTCTATCTGCGCAAGCTGGGTACCAGCATTTACATATACGATGGTTCCCGCCAACATGCCTAACTGACTTACCCAGTAGAATGTCCACGTTTTAATTGATGTTAAGCCCATCAACAGATTAATCAGGAAGAACGGAAACACGGGCACTAAACGCAATGTGAATAAATAGAAAGCACCTTGTTTTTCAACGCCTTCGTCAATCTTTTTAAGCTTTTCACCAAAACGCTTTCTTACGGTATCGCGTAAAATAAAGCGTGCCACTAAGAAGGCTAAGGTAGCACCTACGCTTGATGCAAACGATACAATAACAAAACCTTGCACTAGTCCAAATAAGGCACCCGCGGCTAAGGTAAGAATGGCAGCACCGGGCAACGATAAAGCTGTTACTGCAACATAAATAGCGAAGAAGACACCAATACTTACCAATGGGTTTTCTTCAATTTGTTGTGTAAAGGTATCTAATGAGCCTTTCAAACCATCAAGGGTAAGATAGGTATTCAAATCTAAGTAAAAAAAGCCAAAAACGGCAGCCACCAATACGGCGATAAGTGCAATTTTCTTAAACATAAACTATTCCTTAATTGCGCTTAAAACGCGTATTGCATAGTGAACTGAACGTGACGAGGTGTATTGGGCATGGCCAGAGTAGCGCCAAAATAACCACCTTCAAACACAGGCTGCCAGTTCTCTTCATCGGTAATATTAATAATATCAACACGAAGGCGCATATCATCAGTAACCTGATAATCGGCATTTACATCAATATTGATTTGATCCCGAATAAATACAGTTTGTAGGAAATCTAGTGGGAACGACTTGGTGTACAAGGCTGATGCACCAACTTGTAAGTCATCAGTAAGTTGCCAGCCAGCATTTAATGACACAATTTGCGATGGAATGCCCTGCACTAATGAGTCAGACGGAGCAAACGCCGCAAAGGACGGCGAACCAACGCCATTGCCTTCAATAATGTCTGGTCGACTATCGTCAAAAGCATCGGCCACTTGTGCAGTATCTTGAAACGCCGCTGAATCATCGAAGCGCGCATCCAAATAACTGTACGCCGCATTTACCCACACATCTTGCCCTTGGTAGAAAACTTGCAGCTCTGCGCCTTTGGTTTTCACACCACTGTTGCTGCCATCGCGGTTACGTAAACTACGAGTTTGGTCAAATACCGACACTTCACCATACCAATGACTATCAGGAGAATACTTAAGCCCTACTTCGTAAAGGGTATTTTCAGTGGCAAAATTTAGCGGGTTAATTTCGTTGGCACTGGTAAGTGTAGTCCCCCCTGCCATGCTATTGGATGTGGCATCATTCTCTGACCACGCCACATAAGCATTGAGTGATTCTGTTAGCTTGTACACCGCACTGAGTTGTACGCTTTCAAGTATATCGTTATAAGTGTCAGAAGCGGCGGTAACCCCTTCAGGAGCAATGGGATCGCGCGCTTCTACATCGTAATAGTCGAATCTAACACCGGCAATGGTTGAAAACGATTCTGTCCACTGTGAACGCTGCTGCAATGCAAGGCCCGTTTGTAAGGTGGTTGAATCCGTGGTGTCAGATAAATTGTAATCCCCTACACCATCGCCATCTATATCATACTGGGCACCAGGTGATACAAATACGCCGGGACGAAGCTCAACCAATCGTGCTTTTTGTGCATCGGTTAAGGGTATTTCTCGGTTACTTAAGGGGCCGGTTAAATCTACAGGGCTGTCAGCTTCAGTCGTAAACTGGCTGTAACCTAATACATCGTTGTAACGTAACGCCACACCAAATGTGGTGGTTTGCTTATCGTTCCAAACCACGTCTAATTCAGTGCGATTCTCGAACGCATCGGCACCATCAATAATCTCTACAAAGCTATTTTGAGCAATTTCTTCACGGGTTAGGTGTTGATAGTAGGTTATGTTTCGTAGCACAAGGCTATCTGAAAATTGATGGGTTAAATTGCTGCGCAGTACAGTAGTTTCAGCACCATTAATATCATCAGGGTGGGTATACACCTGACTTCGGGGAATAACCACTTCACCGGTTGGTGAAATAATAGCGCCCGCACCAGGTACGGTACTGCCATTCGTTTGTACGCCTTGGCCCGTTATATAAAGGTTGTTATCAATCAGGTTTTGCGTGGGGCGATTAATACCTGCAATGTCAGGATATTCGGCATCGTAATACTCTGCACTAACGTCCCATGTTGTGGCATCGCTCGGTGTATATCGGTACGCAATAAACAGGTTTTTGCTTTCACGCTCGGCAAAATCAAAAAAGCTACCGTGATCTAGCCACTCAACGCTGACTCTAACCCCACTCTTTCCTTCTTCAATGGCGGCACCATAATCAAGCTGCGCTGAGTATTGATCCCAACGACCAGCCCTCAACGTGATATTCCCTTCGCTACCTGAAGTAGGCGCAGTTTTGGTTTGCAGGTTCACAAAGCCACCATTTCGCTGCGTGCTGCCAAACAGTACGGGCGAGGGCCCTTTCACGACATCTAATTGCTCAACACTGTTGAATGAAACCGGTAAACCAAAACCATTGTTGCCTGATTGGCGGCGTATACCATCTTGAAATAGCTCGCCCAATTGCCCACGTATACTTGGCAAACTAGGGGTACCAAAACCGCTAGAAGCATAAGCGTTAGGCGCAGCTTTAACAATATCGTGTAAGTTATTGATGTTTAATGCATCCATAGCTTCAGCCGACAAAGATGTTACCGCTCGCGGCGTATCAGCTACCGACATGCCAGCGCCAAATAAACCACTTAACGTGTTGTCGCCAGGGTTTAACGGGTTAAGCGCTTGCTGGTTTCCAGTCACCTCAACGACTTCTATGTCTTTTTTAATGTCATTTTTGTCGTTGTTATCAAGCATGTCAGCTTGCTGAGCTTGCAGCCCTTGGCTTACAGATAGAGCCAGTGCACTGATGGCAAGCCCAATATTATTTCTCATTCGTATTTTTACCTTACAAGATTGCTTACTCGACAAGACCGACATCCGGCTAAAAATATTTCATAAGCATTTTTATTTTTTTCTATGAAAGTTTTTGAAATTTAATATGAAAACGCCCGTTCTTTATCGCTACACAAATAAATAGGAGTTAAAATGCAATCTCAACAAACCACTGATATTTCTAATCGCCTCAGTTGGTCTCTTTTCGCCCTTCGCGTTTCTGTTTTCATTGTTATGTTCGTATGGACATTAGACAAATTCGTTAACCCTGCACATAGCGCAAAGATATTTGAACATTTTTATTCAATTGGTGGCGTACCAGAGACGGCCGTATACATTTTAGGTGCATTTCAATTGGCACTGGTCCTTGCTTTCGTTGCCGGTATTGCAAAGCGTTATTCCTACGGCTTGATATTTTTGCTTCACGGCGGGTCAACCTTGTCGTCATTTCCGCAATACTTAGACGCCTTCAACAACATGTTGTTTTTCGCCGCATGGCCAATGTGGGCGGCGTGTTTTGCCCTTTATTTATTAAGAGATGCAGATACTCGTTTTGCTGTAGGTAAATAGTGCAACGCCAACAACTTACACGCCAATGATATCTTAGATAAATATTTACTTATATATAGCAGGTTTAGTTCATTTTGGCAGTAGTATAAAGCTGCTGCCATTCTGTTGCTTCCACCGGCATTATCGATAACCTCCCCCCCTTTTTTACCAAACCTATTTCTGTAATGTTAGGCATTGCCTTAATGACAGATAGCTGCAATACGCTTTCAAACTTTTCAACAAACTTTACATCTACCCGAAACCACCGCGGATTTTCACGCGACGATTTGGGGTCGTAGTAATTAGATTCGGGGTTAAACTGGGTTTCATCTGGGTATCCGGCTTTAACTACTTCTGCTATCCCGGCAATGCCAACTGTTTTACAACTCGAATGATAGATAAAAACTTGATCACCAACGGCGACGTTGTCACGCAAAAAGTTTCTTGCTTGGTAGTTACGCACCCCGTCCCAAGGTTCAGTTTGGTCAGGCCGTGATAGTAAATCATCAATGCTAAATGCATCAGGTTCTGTCTTAAATAACCAGTAAGCCATATATTTTCTCGTTATTATCCTAATTGATATAGCAATGCAGTATAACAAAGGCGGTGAATTTAACGACAGCGCTATACCTTGGTTGCTGTGTACTGGTATAATAGGCGTTCGGTCTGCAATGTTTATATTCGCTTTAGGCAATTTATATTCGCTCTCGGCTATTTATTCTGGCTCTTGGCAGTTTTATATTTGCGATTAGCAATATGAACTATGATGTACTGACCTACTTAATTCTTTTTTTTCTCTGCTATATGTGAATCTTATGCAAGCCACCATTAAGGCCGACCGCGGTCTATTTTCTTATCCTAAATATTGGCCGCACTGCCTTGGTACTGCGCCGTTTCTTCCCATGTCTAAAGAGGAAATGGATGCCCTAGGATGGGACAGCTGTGACGTTATCTTAGTGACTGGTGATGCGTACGTAGATCACCCAAGTTTTGGTATGGCGGTGATTGGCCGTGTACTTGAAGCCCACGGTTTTCGCGTAGGGATTATTTCTCAGCCAGATTGGACGAGTAAAGACGCTTTCATGACCCTTGGTAAGCCGAATTTATACTTCGGTGTTACGGCGGGTAACATGGATTCCATGATAAACCGCTACACGGCAGATAAAAAACTTCGTCACGACGACGCGTATACAGCAGGTAATGTTGGCGGAAAACGCCCAGATCGCGCTGTAACGGTTTACGCACAACGTTGCCGCGAAGCCTTTAAAGGCACGCCTGTTATTGCCGGCGGTATCGAAGCGAGCTTACGCCGTATTGCCCATTACGATTATTGGAGTGAGAAAGTACGTCGTTCTGTATTGTTCGACTCCAAAGCTGACATGTTATTTTTCGGCAATGCCGAGCGCCCATTGGTTGAAGTTACCCACCGCTTAGCGGCAGGTGAAACTATTGATGAAATGCGCGATATTCGCGGCACCGCCATTATCGTAAAAGAAGCACTACCTGAGTGGCAAGGGGTTGATTCAACCTCGTTAGATCGCCCGGGTAAAATTGAACCTATCTCAAGCCCTTATCAAATGGAGCCTGAGTGCGATTCGCAAGATAAAGATAAAACAAACAGCGAAGCCCCTGAAGCTGCACCTGTCGTGATACAGCCTCCGGAACGCAGGAAGCCTTGGGAAAATGTATACGTTAAGCTACCTGCTTACGAAACGGTAAAAGACAATAAAGTTTTATACGCCCATACCTCACGTATTTTGCACCAAGAAACCAACCCAGGTTGTGCACGTGCATTAATGCAGCGCCATGGCGATAGACATATTTGGATAAACCCACCCGCTATGCCTTTGGAAACAGAGGAAATGGATGCGGTATTCGACCTTCCTTATCAGCGTGTGCCCCACCCTGTTTATGGCGATGCCACTATACCCGCCTACGATATGATTAAGTTCAGTATCAATATTATGCGCGGGTGTTACGGCGGTTGTACCTTCTGTTCTATTACAGAGCACGAAGGCCGAATTATTCAAAGCCGCTCTGAAGACTCGATAATTCGTGAAATTGAAGAAATTCGCGATACCGTACCTGGGTTTACCGGTGTAATTTCAGACTTAGGTGGACCTACTGCAAACATGTATCGTTTGCGCTGTAAGAGCCCGAAAGCCGAAGCCACGTGTCGTCGCCCATCTTGTGTATATCCGAGTATTTGTGCGCATATGGACACCGACCATAAGCCTACTATCGATTTGTATCGTCGTGCTCGTGAATTACCCGGCGTAAAGAAAGTGCTTATCGCTTCTGGTGTTCGTTACGATTTGGCGGTTGAAGATCCTGAGTACGTAAAAGAGTTGGCTCTGCATCACGTTGGCGGCTATTTGAAAATAGCACCAGAACACACCGAAGACGGCCCGTTATCTAAAATGATGAAGCCGGGCATGGGCAGCTATTACCGTTTTAAAGCGTTATTTGACAAATATTCACAAGAAGCGGGCAAGAAACAATACTTAATTCCGTACTTTATTGCCTCGCACCCAGGTACCACAGACGACGATATGTTGAATTTGGCGATTTGGCTGAAGGAGAATAAGTTTAAGCTTGATCAAGTGCAGAACTTCTATCCTTCACCAATGGCCACAGCAACGACTATGTACCACACCGAAGTAAATTCACTTCGTAAGGTCACAAAAGACAGTGAAGACGTGCCTTCGGCAAAGGGTGAAATACACCGACGCCTGCATAAAGCTATGCTTCGATATCACGACCCTAAAAACTTCGCGCAAATTCGTGAAGCCCTTAAGCGTATGGGCCGTGAAGATTTAATAGGCCGTGGTGCTCAGCACTTGGTACCGCCGGAAACCGCAGATGAGAAACGCAAAAAAGCGGCGAAAGGCAGAAATGGCGAGCGTGGGTTAACTAAACATACTGGCTTGCCGCCAAGTTTTCAACGTAAAGCCCGAGGCAAAAACAATGCAACTGGTCGGGATAACGACGCATCTAACAGAGGTGGAAATAAAGCCGATAACCGAAGCGGCGGCAAAAATAGCGGGCAAAGCATGCCTAGTTCACAGCGAAGAGGAAAATCAACAGCAAAACGCTAGTTTCCCCTATCGCTGAATGCTAACGATTGGTTAGTTATTTCTTGTAAGCACTTTTTGTAGGCACAGCAATACCTTTGCTGTGCCACTTAAATACCACAAAGATTAAGTCTACTTCTCCGGTATTTTTCACCCCATGTTCATCCCAAGGGGCAGCGTATAGCATGTCGCCGGTGTTAGCTTTAAACACTTCACCTTCAACGCTCCATTCCCCACTCCCCTGAGTAACCAATAGAAACTCTTCGTCACTATGTTCGTGAGGCGGGTGTATTTCCACACCAGGCTTAATAACAGCCATACCCGCTAATGATTGGCTAGTACCAAAGGTTTCATCATTGTGGTAGCTATAGAATATCCAACCCTCTCCTTCATCAATGGCTGCATTGGCCTGTGGGATCACTTGTGTTTTGAAACTGTCGCCAGAGGTTACTTTGTCGGTGTCATTCTTATTAACCGCAAGAGTATCGGCCGCACAAGCAATAAAGAAACTGCCTAAAACAGATAAAATAACAGTTAGCACTTTAGGTAAATTTCGCTTCATTCATCCTCTCCCTTTGGTAAATTTGCTTTTTCAACCACCGCCACATATGAGGCAGTTAAACTGCTAATGTATAGCATATCTGCCGTTTCTAACACCCCTGTTGTTAGCGGATAATTTCCACTTGGGTCTTGTAAGTCACTTGTCACCTTGCCTTGTTCATTTAATTTTATTACATGGCTGTAGGCTTTTGCTTTTGGGCGCAATGATGCAGGCAACCGCTGTACCACTTTACGCAAAAAGGGGGTGTTTGATAAATCGTCTAACGAGGCGGAACGGGGTGAAGCAAACCCTATCCAATAACCGCCATCTGGCGCTGTGGCAATATTATCGGGAAAGCCAGGTAAGTTATCGATGAACACATCCACCAAACCTGTTTTAGGCCCAGCAATAAAGTAACGTAACACACGGTAACTGCCTGTTTCGTTCACTAAGACATATTGTTGGTTTTCGCTGATGGCGACGCCATTAGCAAAGATTAACCCATCCATTAATACAGACGTAACTTGGGTAGTTGGATTGTACGCTAGCAATCTGCCATTACCTTTGTGCTCTAAAATTTCTAACAAGCTGCCGCTTAGGGTTCCGCCATAGGCTTTTGCACTAAATTTAGTGGTGGCGTCAGAAAAATATATCATGCCATTTTCTGCTACATCTACATCATCGGCATACACAATGCGCGTGTCATCAACGGTGTCTGCTAGCAAGGAAATATCACCTGATGGCGAAACAGAAAGTAACCCTAGGTAGGCATCTGCCACTATGAGATTATCATTGGCATCGAACTCTAAGCCTAGCGGCCGCCCGCCCGTGTTTATCCAAGGTGTAAAGTGCGTATCGTTAGGGGCTAATAGCATGATGGTGCCAGAATGCGTGGCCGTGGCAATGGCGCCATCACTTCGCAGTGCAAAATCTTCGGGGCCGTATTCACTTTTTATTGGGTTTGTTTCTTTATTACTAAGGGCTGTTGGCTCGCTTAAGGCTATAGCATGGGCGAAGGATAGCTTATCGTTGGCTTGATGCACGCCGCTATACCCTTTGTCTTGTGGGGCACTCCATGCTTCGGGCTCAACTGGCACAGGCCAAAATGCTAAATACCCCATCACGGCCAGCAAACCACTTATGATTAATATTCGCATTCACTACCCTTATTAAGTCCATCAAAGAATGTAGATGGCTAGCAATAGCATGTTCTTACCCGAGGGTTAAATTTAGATTGGTGATTATTCAATATGTCCAACGGCTATAAGTAGCATACACTCAGCACAACGATGGCCAAAAGGGATGCGAATGCATTATTAATACATGAACAGCAACTTGCCAGATGAAGGTTTAAATTTAGACTCAGATAATAAGACATAAAAAGCGCGGCTTTCACATTTAGTTAGTTAAACGAAGTAAAAGCCACGCTGTATTAGTTCACATTATCAATACGCTCGTGTTTGTTAAGCGCTTTAAGCCATTGGCGATTGCGGTTCCGTCGATACTGATGTGCTCTTGTTGCCATTGCCATTGCCATTGCCATTGCCATCAATATTTTGCGTTGTTGTTTGATCTTCTTTTTTAAAATTAGACAAAAGAGTTTCACGCTTAAGCAACGTATTACCACGCCATATACTCCACACCACATACACGAACATTGGCAAGTTCAATTGCAACGATGCCACCGATAGTGAATGTTCCCCGTTCACAGCGCTATAAATAAGTAAAAGCATTAACACACTGATACCTGAAATTATCAGCCACACTGGTTTGGTAAGCCGCTTTACCGCAACCGTAAGTGCCACATTTAAAACCATTACTCCCCAGAATACTGCAATTAACGAACCCGCAAAGAATATATCTGCTATTGCCGTGAATGCCAATGCACTCACGCTGCCCCACACCGTGCAATACCATAAACGCGTGGCCAACACAGGATGGGCTTTTTTAGACAACCACACTTCCATACCCGATACGCACAGCATGGTTAGCATGATACCCAAAACAAAATACAGCACCTTACTTGGTACTCCGGCAAAGTCACCAAAGTGGAGGCGATAAACAGCCCATAACAATTGCTTACCCCAGACGCCATCGTCATAGCCTGCGGTACCTAAATAATTACCTGCGGTATCAAATCGGTAGGCTTCACCGTATATCATTCGCCCCGGTACTTGTGCATAAATTTCAATAAACTGCTCAGGTTTGTTTACCTCATGAACAGTCACAAATATAAGCAGGTTTTCTGGCGCAATGGTTTCCATTTGCGCGATGGCTTTACCTATCGCAGGTTTACCTTCTTGCGCCTCTATAACTGGATCGGGCGTAAATACTTGGTTTATTACCGCATCCCTATCACCGCCATAATTAAGCTGTGCCACCAACACCAGTACGATACCAGCCAACCCAAAGTAAGCACCCGTCACACCAATAATCAAATGAAATGGTGCAGCCCAAAGGCCAAAGCGATTGTGTAAATCAATTTGATTTTGCTGACCATTGCCGCCGCGCCGAAATTTAAACGCGTCTCTTGCTAAACGTTTATGCGCAATGATACCCGTTACAATGAGTGTACAAATAATCGCACCTAAGGCACTGACTAATATCATGCCCCAGCTATGGGGTAGATTGAGATATAAATGTAAGTCCACCAACATTTGAGTGAAAGGCACGCTTTCCTTCTCAAGCAAATTTCCCTGTGCATCAGCGAAATAAGCAGCATGATCGTTTTCTACCACTAACCGTGGTATCCCTGATGTAGGAAGCACCACAAATAGATGATCCGTTTCTTCGGGATGTTTAGCTAAAAAGCGGTCCATCGCCTTTTCTACTGCCCCATCCTCGACGGATTCAAACTCGGGAATATGCGGTTGTTCCCAGCGTTCAAATTCTAAATGGAATACAGCAATAGTGCCTGACAAGCACACTAAAAAGAGCAATACACTTAAAAATACGCCTACCCAACTGTGTGCATTTAGCGCTGACTGTTTTGTTGCTTTTTTCATTTTTATTCCTAAATTGGCATTGCCATCAGTATTGCTAAACTTACTGCTGTTGCTACAAGGTAGCCGCCAACCGTTTTAATTTTCTTAGATGTTGCTAGGTAGTGGTAGACCGCAAGCCCCCAAATAATGGGCGATATCACCATACAAATTGCCAGTTGACTGGCTATTTCAAGGGGAAGTAATGCACTAAGTGCTAAGGAAGCCACCACACTAAATATCAGCATTAACATCAACACAATGATGGAATGAAGAATATGCTGTATTGAAGTACTAACGGAAAGATCGAGTTTTCTAGGTTCAGGACGTTGTTGCGTTGCGGGGGCAGCACTCTGATTCGCCGCGATAAATGGCCATACTAACAATCCGGGTAAGCAAAGTGCGTACACTACACCAAACTCCCACCCAACCGACATTGACCACGCAATGGACGACATTAACCAAATAGCAACCCCGATATAGAGCATCGGTGAGGTTTGGCGTTGCCAACTTTTATAGACAGCCGCCATAGACACAACTGAGAGGCCGCTTGCGGCAAATAACATGAACATAACTTACCTTCGAATACGAATAATGAATGCCGAATAGTTGAACGCTTAAGTAGGATAAAATAATGCACAGCAACGCCTTTTCTACATTACCCTACCGACTCATTTATCGCGCTTTTTCATCGACTGATTTTTATGTATAAATTACCAAATATCGCCAAGCAATGAAAACAATAATTATTCTTATTTAGTATTTTTTTAGCTATCCTCATGGGTTACATACAAAAAGGCCGACTTACAGCAGTAAGTCGGCCTTTAATAGTAAAGTCGTTGCGTAAAAACGTTTTACGCAGCTTGTGTTTCTTCTTCCATTTCAATAACTTCATGGCTTAACAAGTATTCAAATGCGGCAAGTGAAGCTTTTGCACCCTCGCCCATTGAAATAACGATTTGCTTATAAGGAACCGTTGTTACGTCACCCGCCGCAAAGATGCCTGGCGCTGAAGTATTGCATTTGGTATCAATCACAATTTCGCCATATTTGCTCATATCTACGACACCTTCCATGAATTGGCTATTTGGCACTAGGCCAATTTGTACAAATACGCCCGAAAGCTCAAGGGTATGTAACTCATTGGTATTGCGATCTTGATACTCAATTGCGTTAACTTTGCCATTCTCAGCCTTAATCTGATGGGTAGCTGCGTTTCTGATAATCGTGATATTTTCGCGTTTTTCAGCTTGGTCAATCAGTACTTGGTCAGCCTTAAGTTCTGGCATAAATTCAAATACCGTTACCGATTTAACAATACCCGCTAAATCAAGCGCCGCTTCAATACCCGAGTTACCACCACCAATGACTGCAACGTCTTTACCTTTAAAGAAAGGACCATCGCAGTGTGGGCAGTACGCCACGCCATTACCTACGTTTTCTTTCTCACCTGGAACACCAAGTTCTCTCCAACGTGCGCCAGTAGCAACAACAATTGAACGAGTGCGAATTTTTTCGCCAGACGATAACGTAATAGTTTTAACGTTACCTTGTTCTACAGAATCAACACGAACGTGCTCTTTAAGCGTGATATCGTAATCGTTCATGTGTTCCATTAAGTTACCTACTAGCTCAGGGCCAGTAGTTTTAGATACCGAGATAAGGTTCTCAATACCCATTGTATCTTTCACTTGACCACCGAAACGATCGGCAACCACAGTCACTTTTAAACCTTTACGTGCGCTGTATATCGCTGATGCCACGCCCGCTGGACCACCACCGATTACGGTAACGTCTTGTAGCGGTATCGACTCACCTTTGTTCGCATCTTTCAGCGACGGGTCACGTTCGATAAGTTTATCGATAAGAACCGATGCATCTACCTTACCATTAGCGAATAGCTCACCATTAAGGTAAACGCTTGGAACGCCTTGAATATCACGTTCTGCTACTACGTTTTGATACAATCCACCGTCAATCATTTCAGACGTAATGTTTGGATTAAGTAGTGCAAATTGGTTAAGCGCCTGAACGACTTCTGGGCAGTTATGGCAGCTTAAGCTGATAAATACTTCGAAGTTAAGTTCTTCTTTAACGCCTTTAACAATCGCTTTTACGCTGTCATCAATTTTAAGCTCGGTACCTGATGCGTGAAGCATACCTAAGATAAGCGAGTTAAATTCGTGACCGCCAGGAACACCAGAAAAGCGAATACCTGTATCTTCACCATCAGCTTCTAGTAAAAAACTGATAGAGCTGCGTAATACACCGTTAGTGTCACGCTCTTCAAGGCTTAGTTTGTCACTTACACCAGCAATGTCGGACAGAAACGACACAAGCTCTTCACGCTTGCTGTGTTCACCGGTCTGTACGACGAAGGTTACGTTTTTCTGCATTGACTCAGCATAGCCTTTCAACGCTTGTAAAATTTCTTTAGTTAACACGGTAGTCTGCCTTATTTTCGACACGCCGATCCCTGCCAACCATTTTTCAGGCTAACAACATAAGCAGGAATTGGAAATTAATTTGATAGGGAGTGGAGACCCACTCCCATTACTTACTTATAAGCGCTAAGCGGTTGCTTAGATTTTGCCTACTAGGTCAAGAGAAGGAGCTAGTGTAGCTTCGCCTTCTTTCCATTTAGCTGGGCAAACTTCGCCTGGGTGAGAAGCAACGTACTGAGCAGCTTTGATTTTGCGAACTAGGTCGTCTGCATCACGGCCGATACCTTCAGAAGTGATTTCCATCGCTTGAACGATGCCTTCTGGGTCAACAACAAATGTTGCACGGTCAGCAAGACCCATAGTTTCACGCATACAATCGAAGTTGCGAGTGATTTCACCAGTAGGGTCGCCAATCATTGCAAACTTGATTTTGTTGATAGTGTCAGACGAATCGTGCCACGCTTTGTGAGTAAAATGAGTGTCAGTTGATACTGAGAATACTTCTACGCCACGAGACTGAAGCTCTTCGTACTTATCAGCAATGTCGCCAAGTTCAGTTGGACATACAAATGTGAAATCTGCTGGATAGAAAACAAATACTGCCCACTTACCGCTGATATCTTCGCTGCTTACTTCGATGAATTCGCCGTCTTTAAATGCTTGTGCTTTGAACGGTTTGATAGCAGTGTTAATTAATGCCATGTTTACTTTCTCCATTTAGTGAGTGTTGTTTTGTACTTACGACACTTGGTCTATAAATACAACAGTACGAAAAATTACAAAGCCCATTTTGTTTTCAGCGCTTTGCTGTTTTGCAAAATCGACTTCGTTGAAACTGGTGATAAGAATAGCGCGGATTTTTTAAAAAAACTAATTGGTATTTTTGAATGTTTCAATCAAGTTTACCAATCAATAATATTAAATAACCGCAAAAATCCCGAACGAGCGAAATTTCTCACATTCCACCTCCCCACGCAAGCCTCGCATTCAAAAACCAATAAAGGTAATGTTAACGCCATCATTGTTACAACGGCATTGCAGTTATGGATCGCGCGAAATTTCTTAATCAAGAAATTGCCAGAATTGATGGCACCTTACCTTCTCCTCACTTAGCTAAACATTTGAAAATGGCCCAAAGCCCCTTCGTGTTTTACCGCGGTAGCGCACAATTATTTTATGCGGATTTAGCGAATCACCATTTACCAGTACCAGACGCTTGTTTTTCGATGTCACTGACCAGTGTTATGGGTGATTGCCACACGTCTAACTTTGGCTTTATTACTGAGGAAGGCTCACACGGCGATACCGTTATTTTTACGCCGAACGATTTTGACGATGCCTGTGTTGGCTATGCACATTGGGATATTCTTCGCTATCTTGCTTCACTGTCTCTCGTAGAAGCCCATTGCAAAGGTATTTCTGAAGGCCGCTTTTTGATAGACATGCCAGACCCGCTAAAACCTGCGGTAGACCGCCATCAGGTTAAACATGCTCAATCCCTTTTCATTCAAGAGTACGTGGCAACATGCCAGCGCGTAACTGAAAAGGCGACCGTTATTAATGAAGCTATGGAGCAAGAGCCCGATGGCAAATTGAAAAAATTCTATCGCAAAGCATTGGAGCGCTCTTCTTGTGGTGAAAAGTTCGAATCTAAAAGTGCGTTAGCAAAAGCGGTACATTTAACGCAGGATGGACTTAAATTTAAGCACATCACCGATAAATACACGCCGTTGAGCCCAACGGAACATCAGCAGGTCTTAGCGGCATTCGCACCTTATATGGATGATGACATTGTCGATATCACCAGCAGAGAAAATGCAGGAACTGGTTCGGTAAATATGCGCCGCTTTTATTTTTTAGTTGGCCCCAAAAAACCGCATAACGCTGAAAGTTTTCGTTATTGCCATATTGTTGAGGTGAAACAACAGCGCAAAGCCGCGCCCTTATTCTACTTCGATAATGTGTGCCCGGTGAATAAATTGAACCCTGCTCATTTAACCGCCCGCAGCCAACGACGAATGCAACGCCGCCCAGACCTATTGTTAGATGAGGTTATATGGGACAATGCACACTGGTTAATTCGCTCTCGTCACCACGCTAAAGTGGGGCTAGATCCTCATGATATTGGTATGGGAAATAAAGCGCTAAACGGTGACTTTGGATACTTTGCTAAACTCTGCGGTTACACCCTTGCCTTAGCGCATTGCCGAGGTGATAGGCGAAGTACACGCTTTGCCAAAAGTGCGGTAAAGGCGTTAACCGACGACACCAATAACGCTCTAATTACTAATGCTAATCACTATGCAAGGCAGGTTATCGATGACCACAACTGGTTTTGCGATACGCTAAAACACAGTTAACGCAGGGGTTTATCGTTTGACGACAACCAGAGCGCGCTGAAAACTATTTAGTCTTTGTAGTGTTATTTATCGACGCCGATTTCCCATTTATGACGAGCCAATGTCATAAATAACTTTATTTATATGAGTTAACCCATTGATTATTATATTTTAATCAAAAATAAACTTGAATAACGTTAAGTCATTCCTGCGTTGGCATTATCGTTATAGGCTAGGTCTAGCAATAACAAAGAGGGTCTGCTTTGACAGACCTAATAATAAAAGACCTAAGAGGGAAACAACCAGTGAAAACTCCATTGTCACTTATAACAGCAGGTATTCTTACTGCATTTTCGGCCAATGCCAGCGACTTAGTTATCAGCGGTGTTGTCGATGCATCACTCACCGGCGGTGTTCCTAAAGCTGTTGAGCTTTACGTTGTAAACGATATTGCCGACTTATCAGTATACGGGCTTGGCTCAGCCAATAATGGCGGCGGTACTGATGGTGTAGAATTTACGTTTCCAGCAGATAGTGCCTCAGCGGGTAGCTATATTTATGTAGCATCTGAAATTGATGGTTTTACGGAATTTTTCGGTTATGCACCAGACTATGATTCATCCGCCATGGGAATTAATGGCGATGATGCGGTAGAGCTTTTCGAAAACGACGCGGTTATCGATACTTTCGGTGACATTAATGTTGACGGGAATGGCACAGCTTGGGAATACCTAGACGGCTGGGCTTACCGAAAAGATGGTTCAGTCGCTAATGGCGGTACGTTCTCATCTGACAACTGGACTTACAGCGGCGTGGACGCATTAGATGATGCAGCAACCAATGCTGCTGCAGCGACCCCCTTCCCTGTTGCTACTTTTAGTACTGAAGGCGGCGGTGATGATGAAGTTCCACCAGAAGAGCCTGTCATTGAGCTAGGTGTTTGTGCTGACGCAGCAACCCTTATTAGTACCATTCAAGGGAGCGGCGATGCTTCAGAAGAAGTTGGTAACAGCCATATTGTTGAAGCCATTGTTACGGGCATGGGTGCAGGCGGTTTCTTCTTACAAGAAGAAACAGCAGATAGTGATGGTGATGATGCCACTTCTGAAGGTATTTTCGTTAATGGTAGCACTACCGTTGCGGTAGGTAACGTTGCTCGCCTATATGGTGAAGTTGTTGAAAATTACGGCATGACTACGCTGAACCTAGACAGCGATGTAACTGCACTTGATTGTGGCGCAAGCGATGACGTATTGATGACAACTATCGATATGCCTTACGATTATTCTCTTGAGCCATTTGAAGGCATGCTAGCTTCTGTTGTTGATGCTACGGTAACTAGCACAAACGATTTGTGGCGTTACGGCGAAATTCAAGTAAGTGACAGCGTTAAACGCCAGCCTAGCGACGTAGCAGCACCACTTTCAGACGCATACGTTGAAGCAGTTGCAGCCTCAGAAGCCAGCTTACTTAAGATTGAAGATAACAGCAGTTCTAGTTACCCAGACACCGTTAACTACTTCCCTACCTTTAGCTACGCAAATGCTATTCGTATTGGTGATACTGTGTCTGCAAGCGGCCCGCTAAACTATAGCTTCGGTGCGTTTAGAATTAACCCTACCGATGTGATAACAGTAACCTCTACTCGCGAAGCGAACCCGGTAGTAACTGAAGGTAACTTATCGATTGCTACCTTCAACGTATTGAACTACTTCAATGGCGAAGTAGATGCTAACGGCGATGTAACTTTCGATTTCGATGCAAACCGTGGTGCAGAAGACGAAACTGAATTTGCATTACAAGAAGCCCGTATCGTTGAAGCCATTGTTGGCTTAAACGCTGACGTTGTTGGCTTAATGGAAATTGAAAACGACGGCTTTGGCGATGACAGTGCTATTGTCAGCCTAGTGGCTGCGGTAAACGCTGAACTTGCCGATACCGAACAGTACTCATTTATCAGCACAGCTGATAGCACAGAAATTGGTACCGATGCTATTACCGTTGGTTTGTTATACCGCGCTTCTATTGTAACGCCTGAAGGTGATGCACAAGTAGTAGATATGCCAATTCAGCAAATTGATGAAGACAGTGTGGCACAAATGCGCCCTTCTTTAATTCAATCGTTTGCGCACCTTGAAAGCGGTAAAACCTTTGCTGTTGCCGTTAACCACTTTAAATCGAAAGGTTCACAGTGTGGTGAAGATATTGCTGAAGAAGTGAGTGAAACTGATGCTATTCAAGGTAGCTGTAATGCACTACGTGTATCTGCTGCTATTACCCTTGGTGAAGCATTAAGTGATGAGAGCTTACCTGAGCGTATTCTAGTGTTAGGTGACTTGAACTCATACAGCGCTGAAGATCCTGTTGCTGTTCTTACCGACTACACCGCTGAAACCCAAGGCTACACGGTAATGACCGCAGCAAATACAGGTATGGACGATGGTGCCTCTGTAGAAGTAACCGCTAATTATGGTTACGTAAATCTTGCAGAAGAGTTTGATGCAGAAGGTTACTCTTACTGGTTCTACGGTACAGAGCAAGTAGGTAGCTTAGACCATGTGCTAGCAAGTGAAACCATGCTTGCTGATGCGGTAGATGGTGCACATTGGAGTATTAACTCTCCTGAAGTTTACCAATTCCAGTATGATCAAGCGCTGACCTATTACGCTGATGAAGACGGCTATGCATTTACTGATGTAGGTCCATTCCGTAGCTCAGATCACGACCCGTTCATTGCAACCTTCAACTTAGAAGCAGAATTACCAGATGAAGGTGACGATGTAGTTGAAGTTGATAACGATTCTGGTGGTTCTATGGGCTTCATTTTAGCACTAATGGCGGGTGTGCTAACCTTTCGCCGCCGTTCAGCTAAGTAAATTCATCAAAAATAACCCCCGTAAATAAATGCTGGCGGTTTAAAACTAAAAAAGGGATGGTTTAAAAACCATCCCTTTTTTATATCTGCTTTATATCCGAGTATTATTTAGTTTATGCAGGCATAACTATACGGAGCAAGCCTCACTGTCCAATGTATTCATTTATGCTGTAGGGTGACCAAGAACGCCCAAGGCTTCCTTATCGTGAGGCGCTTCTACCTCAAGCCCTAACTTATCAATATACTGATCGCGCTTGTCTGCTTGTGAAGCTGATAACTTTTCGTTAGTTAACATGCATGCTGCCAGTGTGACCACTTCCAATTGCTCATCACTTAAGGGTTGGGTACTGTGCAATTGAAGCAATACCTTCATTAAGCTCAATGCAATTTGTTTATCTTTTGGCGAAATGGTGAGTGCTTGGCGCAAATTATTGTAAGCAGGTTGCAACCGGTTCTCTTTATAATGCACCGTAGCCATATTCTTCAGTTCTTTAGTCGTGAATTGTATCTCTGTGCGTTCAATAGACTCTTGTTTTAGATATTCATCGACGACTTGCGAGGAAAAAGTATCACCTTCAATTTGCGTTTTAAGCTTCTCCAGTATGCTGATGCACTGCTCACGCATGCCTAGTTCATGAAAGGCTTTCATTTTGTCTAGGTTATCTTCCATCGATTGCCCAGTGGTGCGAACTGAACTGGCGTTCATGATTTCTTCGGCCGACTTCTTTTGATTTCGAAGACACAACATACGCGCTTTAATTACGTCAATTTGATCGCCAAGTTGGATTTGAACCCCTTTTTGCTGACTGAACTCTTCTAAGTCATTTTGTGCACGCTGTATGTATCTATCACCTTCCCCAGCACCAAGGCTAGTGGCTAAATCGATAGTAGAACGAATTACATTTAAAGAAAGTTCCGGTGAGTCATGAATAGAATTCTTGGCAAACTTCGCCATATTTTGAACCGCAGACAACTGACCTACTTTGTCGTGGTTGAGCCTTGCCAAATCCCACAATCGCTTATTGCGTTCAATATTACGAGGCGCTAACTTACTCGCTTCTTTCATTTGTTCGTAAGCTAACTCAAATTGTTCTTTTTCAATAAAGTACTGTGCCAACAGGTCATAGGTTAAAAAACGGGTATCTCGACGAAGTAATAAATCTTCAACCATTGATTGCGCTTCTTCCAACTCATCCTGTCGTAACAACGAACGGGCTAAACCAATATGTACCCACGCATGATCCATGGTTTGCAGTAATTCACGGTAATAATTTTCAGACGTTTCATAATCACGCAGTTGCAGCAAACACTCGCCAATAAGGCGCCTAATTCTGGGGTGATAGTCTAACAGTGACACGTCTTTTAATTGACGTTCGGCATAGTACATCGCAGTAGAATAGTCGCCAATCTTCATACAATGGAGCATTTTATGAAGCTTATAGCGTATCTGAAGTAAGTAATTTAAACGAGACTCTATACTGCTTGGCGTTAATGGTTTTACCCAGAAATCATCGGGCTGCAACTCAACAATGCAATTGACCAATTCAGGCGAGGTTTCGGCACTCAAAAAGATAACCGTGGTGGTATCATTGATATGATTTAAGTGCTTAAGCTCTTCGAATAAATGAAAGCCGTCTTTATCATGACTAACATTGAATGCAAGCAGCACGAAATCAAAACGCTTTTCTTCACACAAACGAATAGCGTGAAAGGCATTAAATGCACTCACTACATGTTTGATACCAATAGCATGCAACGCAGAGGCTACTACATCGTGCACTAAACCCTGGTTGTCGATGACCAGAACGCGCAAATCCTCTTTAGAGGTGGGGGCAGGAATTTTTTCCAACATTCAACTAATCACTTTTTTCTTGTCCCTAAGACTTACCGTAGTTACCGCATCTGTTAAATGGAGGGTTTAACTATCTACGATATTATAAGTCAATAACCTACTGTTGGGGTGTAACAGTAACCGCATCACTTGGGAATTATACTTTTGACTTATATTCTCGATACTAGCATTAGAAGCAAGGGTTTAGCTATAGGTGAATTACTTTGGTGGATCAATATTTTCATTAATGCTGGTATTCAACCTAAACCACCCCGCAACGGAGTGTCTCTCACGTTTTGCGGTGAGTACCTCGTGCGGGAATAGAGCACTAAGAAAAATCGCAATAGTGCCTTTTTCAGGTAACACCCTAACCCCAATGTCATCCTGCTCACTAGTATATAGTACTAACTCACCACCGTCGGTAGTTTGCCAATCTTCATTTAGATAAGTCACCACCGATAACATTCTATTGCTTTGACCTTTGAAAGCATCTAGATGACGTTTGTAAAAATTACCGGGAGCATAACAAGCAAAATGGCTCTCGAATGAAAATAACCCCATGAACAAATGGCGATTAATGTACAGCCTTAAAGCCTCACACCATTCTAGCCACAATTGGCCTTCTGACGAGGTACCGTCTATCCAGCATATTTCGTCGCTTCTGACTTTTTCTAGGTGTTGAAATTGTTCAGCCCGACCAATTCCGGCGCGCCGATATGCTTGCTTAGACAATGTATCTTGACAAGCGACCAGTGCATCTATAACAAATTCAGGTACGCCTAACGGCCTAATACTAAAGCCCTTTTCGAGTAAATCGCTCTCGATACTACTGAAATAATCTTCATCAAAAACATAAAGAGGTGAAGGTAAATCTAACGAAAAACGTTCCATGATTGATTCTGGCTTGGCGCAGCAGTGGCGCGCGTAAACGGATGCGGGTTTATACGCCTAAGTGACCGGTGCAGCAAGCGATAAATGCACAGTTTACGAACAATTGTGAAAGACCCAATCCCTCTAGTTGTAAAGCATTGGTTTTAATGGGAATAAAACTTGCTTCAAAAGCTTGGTCAAACAAGAATTAATACCGTTAGCCCCACGGAAATAATTATGCTCAAATATGAAAAACAACCACTGGTGGTAAAGGCATGAGTCAGGATCAAACAGTCATTGAAGAAACCGAACATCATCTAGCGCTACGTAACTTGCGCTTAGACGATTACAACGACGTTAAATCATTAATGGACAACGTGTATGCAAACGTTGGGGGGGCTTGGCCTTATAACAACTTCAAGGCGCAAGTAACCACATTCCCTGAAGGTCAAATTTGTATTGAAGACAAAGGCAAGGTGGTGGCCTTTGCTATCTCTGTCATTGTGGATTACGACCAATTCGGCGACAAACACAGTTACGATGAAATTACTGGCGATGCCTATCTTACTACCCACGATCCAAACGGTGATGTGTTGTATGGCGTTGAAGTCATCGTTTGTCCCGACTATCGAGGGCTAAGACTAGGTCGACGGTTGTACGAAGCGCGCAAAGAGTTATGTAGAAACCTGAACTTGAAGTCAATTATGGCTGGCGGGCGTATTCCTACTTATAAGAATTACGCAAAAGAACTGTCACCCTATGAATACATTGAACAGGTAAAATCTAAAGACATATACGATCCTATCCTTACTTTTCAGCTGTCTAATGGTTTTGAGGTAAAACAGGTTCTCAGTGCCTATTTGCCCGAGGACGAAGCGTCCAAAGGCTATGCAACGTTACTGCAATGGCACAATATCTATTATGAGCCGAATAATCCGTCACTTATTACTGGCCGTAAATCGAGCGCGCGTATCGGTTGTATTCAGTGGCAAATGCGTTACTTCAATAATGTGGAAGAACTCCTTCAACAAGTTGAATATTTCGTAGACGCGTTATCGGATTATTCCTGCGATGTGGCATTGTTTCCTGAGTTTTTCAACGCGCCATTAATGGGGCTAAGTCCGTCTGATACTTCGATAGATGCAATATGGCACTTGGCCACTTATACCGACGAGATTCTTACCTCCATTTCGCATCTTGCTGTGTCTTACAACATCACTATTATTGCTGGCTCCATGCCAGTGGTAGAAGAAGACGAACTGTATAACGTGAGTTATATCTGTAAGCGCGATGGCACTATAGAGAGTCAGTACAAATTACACCTTACCCCACACGAGAAGAAAGATTGGATAATGAAAGGCGGCAATAGCCTTAAAGTATTCGATACCGATTTCGGAAAAATCGGAGTACTGATATGTTACGACGTGGAATTTCCTGAACTTGCGCGGTTACTGTCTGAACAAGAGATGCAAATTCTGTTCGTTCCTTTTTGGACAGATACTAAGAACGGCTATTTACGCGTTAGACGTTGTGCACAAGCCCGCGCGATTGAAAACGAATGTTATGTGGCCATAGCTGGCAGCGTGGGTAACTTACCCAAAGTAGACAACGTTGATATTCAATACGGTCAAACTGCGGTTTTTTCACCTAGCGATTTTGCATTCCCCCATGATGCTATTGTGTCTGAAACTACCCCAAACACTGAAATGACGCTAATCGTGGACCTAGATTTAGATAAACTCACTAAGCTTCAAAATGAGGGCTCCGTGAGGAATTATCTAGATCGCCGCCGCGATTTGTATCGTGTAGAATGGTTTGATAATGATACGTAATCGCCATTGGTATTTATAATTAATTCAATATAATATCGATGTTATTGTGCGCGATTAATTATATTTTCGGTTGCTGCGCCTACAACGAGGTAGGTTGCAGTTAACCCAATGCTTAAACGAGATAAAATAGAGAACTTATGGCAAATAATTCGAACAACGATGATTTTCCAACTATTCGCTTAGATGATGAAGATCGTCGCGATTATCAAAAAAAGCGTCAGCCTTCGCCAACCAAGGCATCTTCGAATTCCTCATCGCCTTCCAGCCCCTCCCCCAAAGCCCCTGAGAATAGCAGTGGCGGCGGTAATGGCCTCTGGGTATTCCTAATCGCACTTATTGCCCTTGGTGCCTGTGGCGGATGTTACTACCTGTACACATTGGTAGAACAGCAAAAAATGGTGGCTTCTCTCGCTGAAAAGCGCATTTTTGAATTAGAGAAAAAGCTTTCTGCCACGGGTGAAGAAATGGGCGAATCCACCGTGGCTTTGCAAGTTAAAGTTAATGAGTTAGCCAGTAAAACCAATGATTTGTGGGAGCAGATGGACAAACTTTGGGCTTCAGCCTGGCGCCGAAATCAAAAAGAAATTGCTGACCTAGGTGATAGAGTTGGTAACGTTCAAACTGCGCTTCAGGGCAATATTAAGAAGGTTGCCGATGATGTGACTAGCCAGCAGGGCCAAGTTGGCTCGGTGAAAAATCAACTGGCTTCATTGGCTGACGAAATTCTTGCCTTTAACGTTCAATTAGAACAAGTCTCTGGTGATAAACGCAGCAGTGAACAACAAGTTCGGAATTTGTCAGACAAATTATCAGTATTAGAGCAGCGTAACAGCTCTCTTTCTGGGCGCATTACTAGCCTTGAAAATGAACTAAGAGAGATAGCCACCAAAGTAGTTTCTCGAAGCACAACGAGCGCTACAAACTCGGCGCCCTCTTCAACTGCGAGCGTATCGGAAGGCTAATCTTAATTTTAAACGTGTATAAATCGTTAAAGGAGCTAAATGGCTCCTTTTTTTGCGCTGAATTTATTGACCATAAGTAGCATATAATCTGCCTCTCTTCGATGCTATAAACATTATATCCGTGGGTAGCCTTGTGTATTGCTATTTTCAGGCTATTTTTTTGCTCGAGTAAGAACAGGCTGCAACAATGATTCACCAATCCAACGCTAGTCATATAATCGACAACAATAACGTAAAAATTATTGGTTCAGGGACAAAGACGCTTATGCTTGCACATGGGTTTGGCTGTGACCAAAACATGTGGAAATACCTTAGCCCCTATCTTGAGCAAAAGTACAAAATTGTGCTTTTTGACTATGTAGGTTGCGGAAAATCTAATGTCAGTGCTTTTGATAAAACACGGTATGAAGCGTTAGAAGGATATGCACAAGATGTCGTCGATATTTGTGAAGCACTTGAGTTAACTGAAGTGACATTTATAGGCCACTCGGTAAGCGGTATTATTGGTTATCTTGCTTCAATTTCTGCCCCGCAGTATTTTTCAAGCTTCGTATTAGTATGCCCCTCTCCATGTTTCTTGAATCTACCACCGGATTATTTCGGCGGTTTCGAAGAAGCAGACTTGGCAGAGCTTATTAACTTAATGGACAAAAATTATATTGGGTGGGCGAGTTACCTTGCGCCATTGGTGATGGGGGGAGAGAACGATCCCGGTTTAGTGAAAGAGCTTGAAAGCAGCTTTTGTTCCACCGACCCCAAATATGCAAAACCTTTTGCTAAAGCTACTTTCTTTTCTGATTATAGAAATATTCTTCCAACCATTGCTTTCCCTTCACTCATTTTACAAAGTAGCAGCGACTCATTAGCGTCAGTAGAAGTCGGGAAATATATGCATGAAAATACGCCCTTATCATCGCTTGAAGTTATCGATGCTCACGGTCATTGTTTGCATATGACAAACCCCGCAACTATTGCAGAAAAAATAGAGTCTTTCGTACCTTGAAGGACGATAAGCTCGACCTTTTTCCTAGTTTACTTTTAGTCTCTGATTTAGGCTCCGGGAATATTAATTTTTGCAACAAAGATGCTTTGGACCTGCTTGGTTATTCTCGCGAAGGCGTTACGGATAGTAACGTTTCCAACATTATTTCGCGGGCGAGTTTAATTTTTTTTGAAAGCTATGTGAGACCTTCTTTGCTCGATTCGGGTAGGTTTTCGGAACTTCAATTAACTGTCATTACTGCGCAGCATGAACGAATACCAATATTGGCTAATGTTATACTGCATGGTGAGCAACTCTATTGGTCTATGCACACAGCGAAGAGTCGCGACAAGCTCTATCAAGAGCTAATAGAAGTGAGAGACAGCTTGGAATTAAAAACCGACGAGCTCACATTACTCTCCCGTCTCGATCCGCTTACTAATTTACTCAATCGTCGTGCTGCCTCTGCTGATATTCGTAAGCTACTCGATCAGGTAAACCGAAAGTTTGTTCCTGTGTCTTTTTTACTTATTGATATTGATTTTTTTAAAAATATTAATGACAAACACGGACACGATATAGGAGATGAGGTTATTGGTGTACTTTCACATACGTTGAAAACGGCCACACGAAAAACCGATGTTGTTGCCCGTTGGGGCGGCGAAGAGTTTCTGATAGTGCTATATAACTCAACCCAGGATAATGCCCGACTCTATTGTAAGTATTTGCATGAAAGGATTGCAGAATTACGTTACTCGCGAGCAGATAACATTACGGTGAGTATTGGCGTGACGCAAATACCCATGCCGCAACATAACACTGTTTTACAAGTAGAAACATTAATTAAAGAAGCCGATGATGCGCTTTACCGTGCTAAAGGCGAAGGCAGAAATCGTACTATATTCCACACAGACAGACACGCCAAAATCTAGGTAAAAACCCTCGCTAGGCCTTTGTAAACGTAGGCATTAACTCTAGGTTATCTGATACCCATCAGTCATTGTAAGATGCGCTTTCAGCATTCTCTATACGTGCTTTTGTTGAGGGGTGAGATTGAAACCAACTATTTTCAGAGCCCTGCTGCTCACTGTCGTTCGATAATTTACGCATTACGTCTGCAAAGTCAGCGGGATCGCGTTGCATTAATTTTAATTGTGAAATAGCAAAGTTGTCAGCCTGCCATTCATGCTTTTGTGAGTACTGGTTTTGCACAACACTAGAGCCTATTCCCATAAAAGACTCAATTGCTCCGCTTAAATCACCGAAAAAGTAACTTATCGCTAGAGTTGCAAATAAAGACTCGGCTATCAATTGCATGGAATGGTTTTGTGCCACATGGCCAATTTCGTGTAACAAAATAGCATCAAGTAATGCTTGGTCGCCATCTACCAGTGTTACCAAGTCATCGGTAAACACTATGGTGCCGTCAGGTAACGCAAAGGCATTGGGTCCAATCAAATCGGAATATCTAAAGTGAACCCGAATATTACTTTCGATACCGAGTCCGCTAACTTGCTTTACAACAGTGTCAAAGCCCATCATTAACTGCTCACGTTGCAAATCAGGTAGCGTGCTAGGCTCCAACATTGAATAATCTAATGCGCTCAACGTATGCTGTGAAGCTACGGATTTAATAGAGTATGGTATCTGGTTAGCAAATTTAACGGCCGCCCATGGCATGCCTTGTACGAAAATAACATAGAGTAAAAGTGGTACTAATAAAACACTCGCAATTAGCCAAGGCTTTTTAGTTTCCATTTGAGAGATACGACTACCTGCCCCACCATCTAACCACTGATCTAACAGGGGCGATGGAGAGCAAACCAGTAAGCGGTCGTTAGGTAGAGTAATTTCTCGAGGTAAATTACCCAGCTTCGACTTCGCATTGACTTCAAATTGCTGAAACCTCAGCGGCTCAGTGCTTTCACTTCTGCCAACGCCGGCACTTTCACCACTGTCAGCAATATCGCTCGCGTCTATTTCTAGACGGCTTGTTGTCACACATTGCTCATCCTTAACACGCTTGTCACCATTTAATAAACGAATGATCAATGTATTTTTTTCAATATTCGCGATAACTGATGTTACCGCTGAATCTTTTGATTGATATAACTGCCCGGGTATCACTAGGCTAGCCTAATGCGACATCAACATCGAACAACGTAGCCGCTTCTTCAGCTGTCGCGCCCACAGAACCGGTGTTAACGGACGTAACGCTATCAATACCTGATAACACAGTGACCTCAGTGGCATTAGCAAAGAAATGAGCACTGCGAATTTTCGCCCAGGGAATAGCAAAGCCTAAGGAAAGAACGATAGCGATAACGTTGGTTGTTCTAAGCCATACCAACGGCAATACACCCACATTGGACTTGAATTGCGCCACGTTTGGTATTTCACTACTTTCATAAATATGATTGCGGATAAGCGCGGTATAAAAGCTAGATGAAATAGCATAGGCAATAAGATACATGGCGAACAAAGTGAACATCACCAAAGGAGCACCGTTTTCTAGTGTTTGAATAAGACTAGTAAAGCCAAATCCCATTATACTTGCACCTACCAAAAACACAGCCACCACAATGCCCACAGCGCCGAGTGAGGCAACGTAATAAGATCCCGTGCTCAATTTGGTGGTAAAACTACTGTCACCGAAGGCTGATTCGTCAACGAGGTATTCGTCTATCTTCTTAAGCGCCCACGGCAACATCAAGTACATGGTAAATAAGCTAACGAATGGCAACACCACGAAAACTACAAACGCGTCACCAAAGCCGCCATTGAATTTAAATCGAACATTTCGATACCCTGTCATACGCATACTGAAACGTTGACCTAGTACTATCATAAAGGGCGTGAATAGCATTAAGGCCAACACCATAAACGCACCCGCAATAGGGCTTATTGCGCTTAAAATAAAGTAACTAGCAAATAAACACACCGCAATAATACGGCCTTTTAAAATTTGTAAAGGATTCGCTAGATAAGAAAACCGATGACCATCAATCTCGGTATTTCCATAAAAGTATCGGTTGGTTCTTACTTTTGCCCACGCAGAATAAATACCTAATGTCACAATAGTGAGCAATAAATTCACAATCCAAATAGAAAAGAATTCTGACGCTTTACCATGAAAGGAAACCTTACCCTTTCTTAAAACACTTGCGGTCGATACTGTGGAGGAAGCTCCTGTAGATGGAGCTTCTGTAGATGAATTCTCTGGTAATTCTAACTGCGCGATTCGCTCTTCCAACTCTTGCGCCCGTTCAGGGTGCTCAATATCGTCAATAGCGGCGCGAGCTTGCTTCAATTCTTCCAGTGAATACGTTGAGTAATCAATATTTGATGACATACATCCCTCTTATTATCAGTAATTTCCATATGCTTAAAGCATTACCAATACTAAACATACGCAACATTTACTATGGGGGCAACGTTTTACAGACATAAAAAAAGCACCCTAGGGTGCTTTTTTCATTAAAAACTTAAGCTTATCGACGTAGGCCAAGACGCTTAATTAGGTCAAGATAACGCTCAGCGTTCTTGCCTTTAAGGTAGTCTAGAAGCTTACGACGCTGGCTAACCATACGTAGAAGACCGCGACGTGAGTGGTGGTCTTTCTTATGATCAGCAAAATGGCCTTGAAGCTTGTTGATGTTGTGAGTTAACAACGCAACTTGAACTTCAGGTGAACCAGTATCACCTTCTTTTACGCCATAATCAGCAATGATTGTTGCAGTTTCGTCTTTAGTTAGTGACATAACATTCTCCTAAATTATGTCCGGCCGATCACTAATTCAGCCAGACGGAATGAAGCGCGTATTATAATGACAGCGCGCGAGTTAGCAAGGGAAAGTGTAAACTTTATTGGTTGTACACAACCCGTCTTTTCGGATTGACAAAAATATCGCCATTAGACCCAACTTGGTCTTTTGGATCTTGTACGCCTTCACCTACGCCTAAAAACAAACCTTGTTCGTCTTCACCGAAGTAAACCCGGTAAGGCTGACCGACGACTAACGCTTCGTTGCACGTGCCTTTAATACTTTGACCGTTGTCGAAACGATGTTTTTCATCATCGTTAATACAAACCAGAGGCAGTCTACTTACTGCGGTATCCATGGGGATCATAAATGCATCTAGTGCTGCAAAGTCACCCTCATCTAGTGCTTCTTGAGTCGCAATTAGCGTATCAAGAGACACCATTTTATCGGTTGGATAATCGGCTACTTCAGTGCGATGCAAACGTGTTACATAAGCGCCGCACTCAAGAATTTGACCAATATCGTCAACTAACGAACGAATGTAGGTTCCTTTACTGCATTTAACGCGCATATCTACTTCTGGTAGCGCAATACGAGTAACTTCAAGCTCGAATATTTCAATATCTCTCGCTTCACGCTCAACCGTTATTCCCTGACGAGCATAATGATAAAGAGGCTTGCCTTGGTGTTTTAGCGCCGAAAACATAGAAGGCACTTGTTTGCTTTTGCCTAAAAATTGCAAACATGTGTTTCGAACCGTCGCTTCATCTACCGTCACCGGCTTTTCTTCAACGACTTCACCGTCTGCATCAGAAGTGCTGGTGCGAATACCTAGCGTTGCGGTCACTTCATAGGTTTTCTCCGCATCTAATAAGAATTGCGAAAACTTAGTAGCTTCGCCTAAACATAAAGGCAGCATACCGCTGGCTAAAGGGTCTAGCGCGCCTGTATGCCCCCCTTTTGAAGCTTTGAACAACCAACGTACCTTTTGAAGAAGTTGGTTTGAAGAACCGCCTAATGGCTTATCTAGCAATACTATGCCGTTAATATCACGGCCTTTACGACGCCTTGCCATTTATTCCTTCTCTTCTGACTCGTCGGTATCTCGCTTCGCGTCATCTGCCGCAACGGTTTGCGATACCAAGTTAGAAATGCGCATACCTTCAATAATTGATTTATCTTCAAAGAAATGAAGATGTGGCACAGAGCGCATGCGTAAACGCTTAGCCAAAATACTACGAATAAACGGCTGAAACTCGGCCAGCTGTTTTATTTGTCTTTTGCCTTCTTCTTCTGTGCTGTTATAGATAGTCACATATATTTTAGCGTGGGCTAAATCTCGTGTTACATCTACATCAGACACAGTAATAAGCGGCATATCGCCAACGCGGTGTTTGTATTCATTTTGCAGAATGCTAGCTACTTCTTTATGAACTTGCTGCGACACTCTGTCGGTACGTGAAAATTCACGAGCCATAACTTTCTCCTGTCTTTAAATCAGCGATAGTCGCCAGTCACTCAGGCTTTTATAAGCTAATCCGCTTTTAGGCATAGCCTTGTAAAGCTTAGCCTATAAACAACCTAGTCTCATTTTGAAAAGTGACAGACAAAAACGGGGGCTTGTGCCCCCGCTTTATTTATACTGATTTAGTTAGGCAATTAGATTTCGCGTTTAACTTCAACGATTTCGAAGACTTCGATTTGGTCTCCAACTTTTACGTCGTTGTAGTTCTTAACGCCGATACCACATTCCATACCGTTACGTACATCTTGTACGTCATCTTTGAAGCGACGTAGAGATTCTAGTTCACCTTCATAGATTACTACGTTTTCACGAAGTACACGGATTGGATTGCTACGCTTAACCACACCTTCTGTAACCATACAACCAGCGATAGCACCAAGCTTAGGCGATTTAAATACATCACGCACTTCAGCCAGACCAATAATTTCTTGTCTGAACTCTGGCGCAAGCATACCGCTCATTGCTGCTTTCACTTCGTCGATTAGGCTATAGATAACGCTGTAGTAGCGTAAATCAATTTCTTCAGCTTCTAGTACGCGACGTGCAGTTGCATCGGCACGAACGTTAAAGCCAAGTACGATAGCGCCAGAAGCTGCTGCCAATGTCGCATCAGTTTCAGTGATCCCACCTACGCCGCTACCAACAATGTTAACTTTAACTTCTGCCGTTGATAGTTTAATCAACGATTCAGCAATCGCTTCAACAGAACCTTGTACGTCAGCTTTAAGTACGATGTTAAGTTCGCTAACGTCACCTGCTTCCATGTTCGCAAACATGTTTTCAAGCTTGGCTTTTTGCTGACGAGCTAGTTTAAGCTCACGCTTCTTCTGATGACGTTTAGCCGCTACTTCACGGGCTTTACGCTCATCTTTCACTACCGCTGCATCTTCACCAGCTACTGGAACACCAGATAAACCTAGTACTTCAACAGGGGTAGACGGGCCAGCTAGCTTAAGCTCTTGACCATGCTCATCGCGCATTGCACGAACACGTCCGTACTCTTCACCACACAGTAGGATATCACCGGCTTTCAGCTCACCTTCTTGGATAAGTACTGAAGCCACTGGACCACGACCTTTATCAAGACGTGATTCAATAACGATACCGCGACCAGGACCTTTAGCTACCGCTTGTAGGTCAAGTAATTCAGCTTGAAGGTTAATGGCTTCTAAAAGACCATCAACACCCATACCGGTTTTAGCAGAAACGTTACAAAACTGGTGTTCACCGCCCCACTCTTCTGAAATAACTTCCAGTTGAGAAAGCTCAGTTTTAACACGATCTGGATCGGCTGATTCTTTATCCATCTTGTTCACGGCAATAATTAACGGAACACCCGCTGCTCGAGCATGTTGAACCGCTTCTTTCGTTTGTGGCATTACGCCATCATCTGCCGCAACAACCAAGATAACGATATCGGTAGCCGTTGCTCCACGAGCACGCATTGCAGTAAACGCGGCGTGTCCAGGCGTATCTAAGAAGGTAATTTCGCCATTATCAGTTTGTACTTTGTAAGCACCGATATGCTGGGTAATACCACCGGCTTCACCGTCAGCCACTTTCGCGCGACGAATGTAATCAAGTAGTGATGTTTTACCGTGGTCAACGTGACCCATGATGGTGACTACAGGTGCACGTGAAGTTTTATCACCGCCTGTGCCATCATCAGCTAACAATTCTTCTTCAAGCGCGTTGTCGTTAACCAGTTCGAATTTATGACCCATTTCTTCGACAACAAGTACTGCTGTGTCTTGGTCAAGAACTTGGTTAATTGTCGCCATCTCACCCATTTTCATCATGGTTTTGATAACTTCGTTCGACTTAATCGCTAACTTGCTAGCAAGTTCGCCAACAGTGATAGTTTCACCAAGCTTAACGATACGCTCTACAGGTTGAGCTGGCTTATTGAAGCCTTGCTTCAAGTGCTCACCTGCATTTCGCTTAGACTTTCTGCGACGGCGTGAAGAACGCTCAACTTGCGCGTCTTGCTCGTCTTCTGCTTCTTGAGCATAGCGATTTGAATGTAAATGCACTTCTTCAGCTTCCGCTTTCTTACGAGCTTCAGCTTCTTCTTTCCAACGACGCTCGTTTTCTTCTGCTAATTTACGCGCTTCATCAGCGGCTTTCTTAGCATCTTCTTCAAGCTTCTTCTGTGCTTCTTCTTCCTGAGCCTTACGAAGACGTTCTTCTTCAAGACGAGCAGCTTCTTGAGCAGCTTTTTCTTCAGCAGACATTTCAGGCTCATCTTTCTTACGTGCTTCAGCCTCTTTCTTCGCTTGTTCAGCACGACGAGCACGTTCTTCTTCAGCAGCCTTTCTTGACTCTTCCGCTTTACGTGCTTTTTCTTCAGCAGCTTGTTTTGCTTCAGCAGCAGCTTTTTCTTCTGCTTCACGTTTCAAACGTGCTTCTTCGGCTAACTTCGCTTCTTCTTCCGCTATGCGTTGTTGCTCTTCAGCATCAGTACGCTTAACGTAAGTACGCTTTTTACGTACTTCTACTTTAACTTCTTTCGACTTGCCTACGCTAATAGTACTGGTTGTCTTGCGTTTAAGTGTCATGCGCTGTGGTTCGGACGCGCTGCCGTGTTGCTTGCTTAAATGATCCAACAGTTTCTTTTTCTCTTCTTCATTAACCTGAGCGCCGGCATTCTTTGTAATACCCGCGTCTTTAAACTGGCCAACCAATCGGTCAACGGTCGTACCAATGTCGCTGGCGAGCTTTTCAATAGATACATCTGCCATTACGTATTATTCCCCCTGTTGACCTTTACTCTTCATTGAACCAAACGATATTACGTGCTGCCATAATTAGCGCACCCGCAGTAGCTTCGTCTAGTTCATCAATATCACTAATTTCATCTGTGCCTTGCTCGGCCAGTTCTTCAAGGTCGGTAATGCCGCGGCTGGCCAACACATAGGCCACGTGCTTACTCATTCCTTCAAGGCCTAGTAAGGCTTCGGTAGGCTCTGCGCCTTCAAGCGATTCTTCGTTTGCTAATGCACGGGTCGTAAGGAATGCACGTGCACGATTACGCAATTCTTCAACGGTATCTTCATCAAGTCCGTCAATGGCAAGAAGCTCGCTTGCTGGCACGTATGCCACTTCTTCCAATGTAGTGAAACCTTCATCAACCAACATAGCAGCAAACTCTTCGTCTACATCTAAGCCAGCGGTAAAGATGTTCAACACCTTCGCGTTTTCTTCTTCATGTTTCTTGTTCAGATCTTCTACTGTCATCACGTTCAGTTCCCAACCAGTTAACTGGCTAGCAAGGCGAACGTTTTGACCGCTACGACCGATTGCCTGAGCAAGGTTGTCAGCTTCTACCGCTACATCCATCATGTGGCTGTCTTCGTCCACAACAATAGAGGCAACTTCTGCAGGGGCCATGGCGTTAATAACAAATTGTGCTGAGTTTTCATCCCACAATACGATATCAACACGCTCACCACCCAGTTCGCCCGATACTGCTTGTACACGTGAACCACGCATACCCACACATGCACCAACTGGATCTAAGCGTTTGTCGTTAGTTTTAACGGCAATTTTTGCACGGGAACCCGGATCACGGGCCGCCGCTTTAATTTCTAGTGTTTCTTCAGCAATTTCTGGTACTTCAAGTCTGAATAGCTCTACAAGCATGTCAGGATGAGTACGGCTGATAAACAATTGAGCGCCACGTGCTTCAGGGCGGATTACATAAAGTAAACCACGAACACGGTCGCCTGGTCTGAATGTTTCGCGAGGAAGCATATCGTCACGGTAGATAACACCTTCAGCGTTATTCCCTAAATCGATGATAATGTTGTCGCGGTTTACTTTCTTAACCGTACCGGTGACCAACTCGCCGACTTTATCTTCGTATTCCGCAATCATCTGCGCGCGTTCAGCTTCACGTACTTTCTGTACGATAACTTGTTTCGCGGTCTGCGTAGTTATGCGGTCAAATTTGATAGATTCAATCTGATCTTCAACATAATCGCCTAATTGAAGCTCAGGCTCTTCTACTTGCGCAGCAGAAAGGGTAATTTCTGCGAATGGGTTTTCTTGTTCCTGGTCATCAGGAATAATTAACCAACGACGGAATGTGTCGAAGTCGCCAGAGGTTCTGTCGATACTTACTCGAACTTCGATATCGCCTTCGTTTTTCTTTTTGGTGGCACTGGCAATTGCAAATTCCAGCGCTTCAAAAATCTTCTCTCTAGGCACTTGTTTTTCATTTGAAACGGCTTCCGCCACTAACAAAATTTCTTTATTCATTTTAGCCTCACTCAAGCTTTCGTCGATGAAAGCATTGCTGTTCCGTTATTCGAATGTGGGAACAACGTTACCTTTTTCGATATTCGCCACAGCTAACTGGAACTGCTGGCCATCCACTTCAATACTGACTACGCCATTGTCGCATGCCAATACCTTGCCTTTAAAATTACGTCTGTCGTCCATCGGCATTGATAAACGAACCTGAACAACTTCACCTACAGAATCAACATAATGCTTTTCTTTGAAAAGCGGTCTATCCATACCCGGTGAAGATACTTCAAGGTTGTATTCTGTGCTAATTGGATCTTCAACATCCAAAATTGCACTCACTTGATGACTTACATCTGCACAATTATCTACGGAGATACCGTTTTCATGATCAATAAAAACGCGAAGAATTGAATGTTTCCCCGCTCGTACAAATTCGATCCCAACCAATTCAAACCCTAAAGCTTCTACACCAGGGTTGAGCATTTCGGTTAGTTTCTCTTCAAGTTTTGCCAATGCAAACCTCCAAAAACGAAAAAAGGGCCTTAAGCCCACCTGTCATCACCTAGCTCAGCTAGGCTGACTCCAGGGTCTAATACAACAAAAAGCCCCGGACTAGCGGGGCTTTTATTAAAATTCTGAACCCATATCTGTCACAAAGACAAATGCAAACACATGGGTAAAAAACACCGGTAGGTGATAGTTTGCTAATAATGGAAGCGTTACTTTCCTTAACACTGAGGGAGCCCGCTACCATCACTTAATGAGTGTATTATACTGATTGGTGCCACATTAAGCAACAGCACTCGAGTATTAGTTGTTAGACCATGTTTGACAATACAATATGATTAGTCCTCGTCTTTCCACTTTTCTTTTATTTCTAGTATCTGAGGCAATTTTAACATCAGCAAATCAATGAGTGCCGGATCAAAATGCTTACCCTTCTGGCTCTCCATAAACGCGAGTGTTTTTTCTACGCTCCACGGCTCTTTGTAAGGCCGTTTACTGGTAAGCGCATCGAACACATCAGCCACGGCACATATCCTTCCCTCTATAGGAATATCTTCACCTGCTAGCCCGTTGGGATATCCACTACCATCCCATTTTTCGTGGTGGGTAAGTGACACTGACTTAGCTATCACTAATAACGCGGAATCGCACTCCCCTAAAATTTCGGCACCAATTTCAGGGTGTGTCTTCATGATTGCAAACTCTTCGTCTGTCAATTTACCTGGCTTCAACATGATGCTATCAGAAATACCGATTTTACCAATATCGTGCATTGGCGCAGCGTGCAGCAATATTTCAGCTTGTTCATCACTAAACCCGTATGCTAACGCCAACTCTTTCGAATAATGGCTCATGCGCAATACGTGCATACCGGTTTCGTTGTCTTTATATTCAGCCGCGCGGCCTAAGCGCTGTACCACTTGCAATCGAGTGCGCATTAATTCGTCAGACTGCACTAACGATAAATGGGTTTTCACTCTGGCTTTTACTACCGGTGGTGAAATGGGTTTAGTAATATAGTCTACTGCGCCTACTTCAAAACCTTCCGCTTCATCGTGCTCATCATTTAACGCGGTTACAAATATAACGGGAATATGACGTGTGTCATCTCGGCCTTTTAATATTCTACATACCTCGAACCCTGTTAGCCCTGGCATCATGATATCTAACAGAATAAGTTGGGGTTGTCGTTGCGACGTTATTCTAATCGCCTCTTCACCGTTTTTGGCAAAAATCAGTTGGTAATCTGCGGCTAACAGTTGCTTTAAGACTCTTAAATTTACGGGCTCGTCATCGACGACCAACAAGGTAGGTTTTTCAATAGTTTTAAGCATTATTGCGTTTTAGTCTCTCTGGCCAAAGTATCAATTAGCTCGACGAGCTGCACTGTGGCACGTTCGAACTCAAAATCATCAATATCCATGATAATGGAGGCTATGGTGTCTTTGTATTCGCCACCAGCAAGCGTCTTAACTTCTTGTAATTCATCTTCATCAAGCATGTTTTGCTCAACACTTTGCTTTAATTTAACGAGGTGCGCTAACAACACAGCGTAGTCGACGTCTTGCTTAACTTGCACCGTTTGAGTCTCAGTAGTGCCTTGTAGCCATGTTATCACTTCGTTGAATGATTTTTTAAGCAATTGTACTGTGGAAATGTCTAATTCACCAGCCTGTGCATTTTTCTCAATATCACGGCATACCGACATCAAAGGGTCCAAACACAAGTTTCCGGCAACCCCTTTAATGCTGTGGGCCAATGATGCTGTTTTTGATGCATCGTCATCGAGAATAGCAGTCGTTATTTGCGCAATTTTAGCTTCGTTTTCGCGGGTAAATCTCGCCACTTCATTACGATGAGTTTGCGCATCACCCCAAAGCATAATGGCTCGATTTAGGTTAACCACTTTGCTTGATTTTGGTTTCTCCGACTTGTCATCATTAACAATTAATGTGGCTGATTCATCAATTTCTTTGCCCAGTACGCGTGCCATTTCTCGGGTAAGCACGGGGTAATCGATAGGCTTATTAGCAAATCCGTCCATTCCCGCATCGGTGGCGGCATGTCTATCCTGCACTAATACACTGGCTGTTAACGCAATAATTGGCATTGGAGGTAGGCTATGCTCAGCTTCGTATTTTCGTCTTTGCATCGATGCTTCCAAGCCATCTAATACAGGCATCTGTAAATCCATTAGCACCAGTTCGATACCGGGTATATTCATTTTCAACAGCGCTTCTTGACCATCTCTTGCTACCTCAACGGTATGACCAGAGCGAGTTAATAACAAAGACAACAAATCTATATTTTGCGCAATATCGTCTACGATAAGAATATGCATTGGTGGCAATTGTGCGGGCTTGCCCTCTTCCACTACCCTAGGGGCAATTGCAGGTACTAACGGCAAGCGGAAGGTAAAGGTGCTACCTACACCGAGTTCGCTTTGCGCACATATGTTTCCGCCCATCAACTCAACAAGTTGTTTAGATATGGTAGTGCCTAACCCAGTTCCGCCATATTTTCTGCTCATTGAGGCGTCAGCTTGAGCGAAAGCGTCGAATACACGAGTTACCTGCTCACTATTCATGCCAATGCCCGAGTCTTTTACTTTAAAGTAAACAAATGAGCTATCGCTGGATACGTCTAAAACCACACTTCCATCACCAGTAAATTTAACTGCATTACCAATTAAGTTATTTAGCACCTGCCTGATACGCTCAGGAACACCATGGTAGGCCTCGCGAACTTCACTTCCCACCTGTACTTCTAAGGAGATTGTTTTGCGTTTGGCTTCTAGCCAAAATGTCGACACCACCGTATCGACTTCTTCGCGAATGATGAAGTCGCGATACTCTAAATCGAGTTTGCCTTTGTCTAACTTTGCGCTATCTAGAATATCGTTTAATAGATGTAGCAGTGAACGTGCAGAGCGATTTACCGTGGTAAGATGGCTATGCTGTTCTGGCGGCATTTTTTCAGCAAGCATTAAATCGCTGAACCCGATAATGGCATTCATTGGGGTTCTTATTTCATGGCTCATATTAGCAAGAAAGTTCGTGCGAGCTGCCGCAGCCTGCTCTGCTTTTTCTTTTGCCGCTTTAAGTTCCTCTTCCATTTCCCTTCGGGCGGTAATATCAGAAATAAAGCCATCTAAGTAAATGGTGTTGCCTTTCTCATCAAGCACATGAACACCGTGTTCGGTCACCCATCTAATATCACCCGCTTTATTAAAGATGCGGTACTCGATACTAAAGTCTTTTTGACCAGCTACTTCCTCTTCTATTCGCTCCATATCATCAGGGTGACAAAGGGAACCAAACGTTATTTTAGGGTTGGGTAGAATAAAGTCATCAGCGGTATATCCCGTTATTTCACACACTGCGTCGCTGATAAATACCATGGGCCAATCAGGCTCATTCAAGCACCGGTATGCGATACCTGGAATATTAGAAATGAAACTTCTGAATTTAGCTTCACTCTCACGCAACGCATCTTCCATTGCTTTGCGTTTTCTTAAATCGGAAAAAAAACCAACGAACAAGGCGTTACCATCTAGTTTGGTATAACCAATCCCAACACGAACAGGAACGATCTCTCCACTTTTACCGACGATGACCACCTCTCGGCTAGTACCAATTATTTGTTCAGTCGGCACTGATTTTTGTTCGAAAAAATCTCTGTCGTATATTGATTTTTTATCGGCTGGGGCCAGTATTGCCCCGTGTTGTCCAATGAGCTCTTCCGGCGTATAGCCTGTCACCGCGGTGACTGCAGGGTTAGCCGTTTTGATGATGCCTTTACTGTCTACCGTAATAATGCCATCTACGGCAATATCTGTAATAGCTCGCTGAATTTTTTCGCTTTCGATAGCACGGAAACTCACATCTTTGTACTTGAACAACAGGGTAATACCCAGCACCAGCGCAATAAGTGTAACCGTTACCATGGCGATGGTAAGTGCCAAGTAAATTGATATTTCAGAGGGTTGGGAAGAAAACTCCATACCTGGCGGCATGACAAACCTAGCGGCTGACATTCCAGTGTAATGCATGCCAGCTATAGCAAGCCCCATGACAACGCTCGAAATAAACGCATCCCTTCCCAAGCTCGACTTTTTTGTCCCTACAGCGGTTAGACCGAATTTGATCCAAAGTGCCAGCATGGCCAGGCATACCGCAACAACAATAGACAATAAAAATAATGAAGGGTTATAACGAAGCAAAGGCGACATTTCCATGGCCGCCATGCCACTGTAATGCATTGTGCCGATACCTGAGCCAACTAAAACGCCACCAATTAATATTTCAGTGAACGAAATAGTTGACCTTGTCATAAGATAGAGCGCGACCCAGGCCGCCGCTATACCCGGTAAGGCAGACGCTAAGGTTATCCCTACGTTGTAGGAAACGGCGGTACATAGTTCAAAGGCGAGCATACCTAAAAAGTGCATGGCCCAAATTCCGCCGCCCAAAGCAAAACTGCCTGCACTAAGTAATGCATATTTTCTGAATTTATTGGTGGAAGTCGCCGCCTGAGTAGCAACGTTAAATGCCATAAACGACGCAAAGATGGCAATCATTAATGACAGTGCTACTAAGCCAAAGTCATATTGTCCGTCGAGCAAAGTGACTTCTTGCTCAATCATGAAAAATTGTTGAATCATACTACCCATCAGCGCATTTAAAAGCATAAGTGATTTAGGAACTTACAAATATACATGCAGTATATTTTTCCCTTTTTTACTGTTTAATACTTTTACCATCTTATGCACGCTAATTAAATAAGCATTACCAATTAAATTAACCAATAGGTGTTGGAAGGCATTACCATTTGCATGATTTTAACGACCAGGTATACGGGGTATAAGAAAGCGCCAATATGACATTTGCGCAATCACACTAACATGTCGAATTAAGTGTTATTGGTAAAGAGGCTAATATCGAGAATATAAAGAATGGGTAAAAATAGATTTACAGATACAAAAAACCCCGGCATAAGCCAGGGTTATAATGTGGTTGCGGGAGCAGGATTTGAACCTACGACCTTCGGGTTATGAGCCCGACGAGCTACCAGACTGCTCCATCCCGCGCCAGAAAATAACGTTGTTGGTTTGAGGTGTTTGATGTCTCCCTTCAACGTGGGGCGTATTATACATACGCACTTTTGTAACACAAGGACTTATTACTTAATTATTTCACTTTTCTGACTGAACGCTTTATTATTAATCGTTATGCTTAATCGCCAAGCAATTCAAGGTTAAAAATTAAACGTTTAGGGTTTAAAGCTTTCCATTTTTGTTGCCAGTTTAAAATCTAATTCGCTTAAACCACCCACATCATGAGTCGTTAATTTCACTTCAACCCGGTTATAAACATTAAACCATTCCGGATGATGTTTTAATTTCTCTGCCCAAATAGCAATTTGTGACATCCAACCAAATGCACGAATGAAACTTTTAAAGGTAAATGTCTTCTCAATAGCATTGTCGTTCAATGCCCACCGTTCATTTTCCTCTAGACCTTCATTTAAGGTTTCGAGGTTTACTTGAATTTCTTCACGGGTTAGTAGCGTACTCATATAGCCCTCCTTCACTTGAAGTAAACAATGTAAACAATACGCTTTATGAATTCAGCTTTTTAGATAAGAAAGTGTGGAAGTAAAAATACTAATGTTGGCGAGAAATCTTTACATAAAAAAGCGACCTATGAGAATGCGCATTTTCATGAACACTCAACATAGGCCGCTAGGATTTTGTGGGTTAAGAAAGTTAAGTTTTAAAACTCTACCGCTAACCGTGCATATATTTGACGCCCACGGGGGTCATGCACTTTTGAATCAAAACCGCTATTAGTAAACAACTGAGGGGGATCTTCATCAAACAAGTTCAATCCGCCTACGGTGACAACATAACTTTGTTCCGTCTCAAACAGTGAGCCTAAGTCGATATTGTATTGAGCATCTACTGTGACATGGCTGTCTACTTCATAGAAACCATCAGCGCATCCACCGATATTTGCAGTCCCATCAGAACAGTTTTGATCATCGTCATAAGATGAGATGTAACGAACGAATAAGTTTGCTGCATGAATGTCATTTTTCCATGCAAGACCAAAGTTCATTCTTAGTTCCGGTGAAGATACCCCGATATTGTTGAAGTTCCTGCGCCCTGCCCCGTCAATATTTTCAGCTTGAGGATCATTTAAGTCATACTTTGTGATGTAAGTGGCGTTTAGGGTTGGTGTAAAGCTACCCACGTCAGTATCAATTTTATAACTAGTGACGAAATCAATACCTGATGTTTCCATCTCACTTGCATTAACGTAGGTATTGTTAACCTGTAACACAGGGCCGTTTAACGGGTCGCCAGCACGAATAATGCGATCGGTATCAGTTGGATCTAAGTTCAACACTGCTTGTGCGTTTTCTTGAATAATCAAATCTTCAAACTTGAAGTTCCAATAATCAACCTCTACAGAGAAATCGCGGAAAGGCTCGTATGAAAAACCAATATTATATGCAGTAGATTCTTCCGGTTTTAGATTTTCGTTACCTGAGGTTCTTACCGCAACAAACGCCGTAGCACCTTGCACTGGGTCAATAAGTTGCTGCAATGACGTAGCGCCACCTTGCGCTAAGAACACAGTAGGTGCTCTAAACGACGTAGACACGGAGCCCCGCAGTGAAAACTCATCGGTAGCGCGATAGGACACTGCGAGTTTAGGGTCCACTGTACTACCTATGCTACCGCCGTAATCTTCATATCGAACGGCGAGTTGCACATCTAAGTCTTCGCTTAATGGTAAAGCAAGTTCACCAAAGGCAGCCCATACATCTTGGCTTCCATCAATATCTGGATTACCAATAACGAAGGTGAAACTGTCTTGGTTAGCCAAATCATCATAATCTTGGCTTAACTGTTCTTCGCGATATTGCACACCTACTGCTAGTGCGGCAAAACCACTACTCATTTCAAAGATATCAAATGAAGTAAACGCTTCGAACACTTCAAGATCAGCTTTTGAATCTATGATTTCTGTGCCCGTGAACGAATCTACCACGTAGTCTGAGTTGGGCGCTGACGTATAGGAAGTAGCAAAAGGATTGAAGAATTCACAATTACCTTCGCCTGGTGTTCCCGCGATAGGATCACATGCCGAGCCACCCAAACCGTACAACGCTAGCTGGAACTCAGTGTTTAATACATCAGGCACTTTGAATAAGAAATCATTCACTGCACGGGTATAGCTCACCTCCCAGAAACCGCTGTCAGTCACACCTTGTAAATTAGTGCTGAATCTAAAAGTATCTGATTCTGTGTTGGCTGGATCACCATCGAATCCATTTCCTTCAGCGCGGCCAAAGAAGGCGACAGACTGACCGAATGGGTTTTGTGGGTGATAATCAGGAACAATCGGTGATGTTAGAATCGGGAAACTTGGCGCCCCGCCACGTTCGGCGCGGTTACGCGCCATGCTGAGCTCGGCTGTCCATGTAATATCATTGTCAAACTCATAGTCTGCTCTTACATAGGAATTTATTCGACTTTCATCTGCAACATAGGAATAGAACTTACCAAAATCGAAGCCGCAGAAACCAACTTCTAAGCCTGGAATCGTTCCACTGGGAGCAAGTAAATTAGGTGCACCACCAAATTCCTCACACCCATAAGGGTCGATTATAGGTAATGTTCCAGCGCCTGGAATAGTTACAAAATAAGATGCTGGGTTACCTAACGCACTAGTGTCATCTTGAGGGCGACTTAAACGTCGGTCACTTAAAAATAACGGTGAACGGTTCGTGTAGCTGATGGCAGCTAGCACACTACCATTGTCGCCTGTAGCGCCCCATAAACCTTGAAATATATATTCTTTGTTATCACCATGGGCACCGTCTTGATAATCAACACTGACCATCGCACCATCGTAATTGCGTTTAGTAATGAAGTTAACCACCCCTGCAACCGCATCTGAACCGTATAAGGCCGATGCACCGTCTTTTACGACTTCCATTCTATCAATGGCAATCATAGGCACGAGTGAACTTGTATCAACGAAATTTAAACCCTCGTTTGTAGGCTGAGCAGTAACGACTTGGCGTTTGTTATTTAATAGTACCAAGGTAGAAGCAACCCCTAACCCGCGAAGGTTAATATTTGAGGTACCTGCGGTGGCATTTTGCGTAAAGGCATCAGGGTTATTCTCTGCGCCAGTATTAATTGTTAATGTTTGCGTAATATCCGCAATATTTTTTGCACCTATTGAATCGATAGCTACGCTGTCTACTACCGCTAAGGGTGATGGTGACTCAAAGTTCTCACTGCGACGAACAAAGCTCCCTGTAACAAGAATTAACTCTACATCTTTTTTATTTTTAGATTCAGCTTCAACTTCTTCGTTAGCATCTTGCGCATTCGCTAAAAAAGGAGAACAAAATAAGGCAGAGCTGACTAAGGCAGCTACTGCAGTCTTACGCGTTTTAAATTTCATAGTGTGATTCCAAATCTGGGCGCATCACTACCGGTAAAACCCACACTTTCCGCTAGCAACAGGCTGGACGATTTCTCATTGTTATTGTGAAAGGTCAATGAACAATCTTTGACCTGCAATATTGATGTTAAGCGTCAATACATGCTTTGTAAATTTATTGTGAATAATATATTTACATTAATTTTACACATGGTCAGACCACTGTAACTTTTGTCTAGCCTCTATGAAAATTCATTTAGTTATTGCGTAGTTATTTCTCACCCTTGTATTTTTTTCTTATCACTTTTGTATCCATACCAGTCCGAAATTTATTTTCACTAACAAAAACAGCAGCATAACAACATTTAACGACGGAATAATTCTTGAATAGTCACTGTCATATTGTTAGAAAATAAAAGAATTTTATGGATTTTCCGAATATTGACGACTTTTACCAACTGATCAACCAGAAGCTAGAGGGTTGGATCGAGAGCGGAATTAAGCACCTACCCAACTTTGTAGTCGCTATATTAATCGCTATTGTTTTCGGAATACTGGCAAAAGTGGTAGGGAATATTGTTGGAAAGGTAATGCGCAGAGCATTCGAATCTCGTCAAATCGCTAAATTACTTACCTCTATCATCAAGTCACTCATTATTGTTTTCGGTATTTTCATTGCGCTGGATTTTGTTGGCCTCAAGGGCACGGTCACATCACTGCTTGCTGGTGCGGGTATTGTAGGTTTAGCCATTGGTTTTGCATTTCAAGATATGACAGAAAACCTCATTGCAGGGATTGCGATGGGTATACGTAAACCCTTCGAAATTGGTGATGTGGTTGAAGCTGAAGGCGTTTTCGGAACGGTAGAGGAAATTAACCTGCGAAACACCTTAGTCGCTACTTTTTACGGGCAACGTGAAATCATTCCCAATAAAATTCTATTTAGAAATATTTTAACTAACTATTCAGTTGAAGGTATTAGGCGTATTGAGGTTCCCGTGGGCATTTCCTACGCCGATGACATTGAAAAAGCCGCCGAAGTCATTACCGACGCAATGAATGAAAAAGACTACGTAATAAAGAAAGACGAAACTGCGGTTTACGCTGCGTCATTCGGTGATTCAAGTATCAATCTATTGCTATGGTTTTGGATACGTTACCCAGGCGACCCTGGCTTTATGGTGGTGCGCCACGAAGCTATATGTACTGTTAAACGTGTATTAGAAGAAAACGACATCTTAATTCCCTTCCCTATTCGTACGTTGGATTTTAATTCCAAGGGAAGCGATAAGCTTAACAGTATGCTTGAAAAGAAAGAGACCACTTCAGGCACCGAATCATCCCCAACGCGCAATTCTGGCGATCAAGTAAATGGGGATAGCGAAGCGAGTGATGAGTAAAGAAACTAAATAACGTTAATTATTAATATCAGGAGACATGTCATGAAAAGGTCAGTTTTGTCGTCATTTTTAAAGTCGAAATTACTTAGAGGTAGTTTCACCGCGCTATTGTTTTCATCTGCTGTGGTAGGTGTAAATGGATGCGCTACTGTAGAAGGCGCAGGGGAAGATATACAAAGCGCTGGCGAAGCCATTGAAGAAGGTGCTGAAGACGCATCTAATTAATTTATCACTTTGTTGTTCTGGTTAAGCCACGCTGTAGACTTCTATAGTCGTGGCTTACAACAGTGGCCTTAAATATATTTGCTTAACACCAGTTAACGTCTTTCTATCGCGGGAATTTCAATATAGGCATCTGGATCAGATTCCTTTAATGCTTCCAGTTTATTCTTTCTTCTCGCTCTCTCGTCAATGGTTTCACCAAAAACCTGAAAGTGTAAGTCAGCGATAAGCGCCTGCCCTTGCTTTTTACTTATTACGCCAAGTAGTTCGCCTGCGTGCATAAACCCTTGCACTCGGTATTTATCGGCATCTACGTTTTTTCCCTCTTTACTTGCCGTGTATAAATTTACGAGCTGAGTAGTGCATGCCTCTATAAACTTGGTTACTTCTCTTTCGTTATACATCGCAGTGCTCCTTTTAATTAACTAACAATGGCCTCTACAGTAGCTTTCAATTACTTTAAGCCGATATCCCTGCATAAGAGTTTACCTATTTAAGTGAACAAAGTGGAATGTCTTATTTAGCCGTCGCTTGCGCACTTCAACTAAAGTTCATTGGTGAGGTGTGAATATCGTGCCTACGCTGTAGAGAGTGCTAGAAGAGGTCTTTCTAGGTATTCACTATAAAAGTAAGTGAGCACATCATGCGAGCACAAATAGCGATAGGATTGATTACAACCTTGGCGTTTGCCCCCTCCGTTGCTGCAAAAGGAAAGGCTCATCATTGGCAAACGTCCCCTCATCATTTTTCCGCTCTAGTAGGCACAACATATACAAAAGAATGTGGAAACGCGTTCACCGTAGGTATTGATTACGAATATCGTGTTACCGACTTTTTAGGGCTTGGCTTTGTGGCCGAATACGCATTCGAAGATTTAGACGCCTACACATATTTGCTGGTTGCGGATCTACACATTACTACCAATTTTATCGCACAGATTGGTCCTGGGGTAGAGTTCCACGGTAGCCATAAAATGGAAGTTGTCCGATTGGGCTTTTTATATGAGTTTGAGGTATCTGGTGTTAGTGTTTCGCCCCAACTGCACTATGACTATCATCGAAATCACAAAAGCGCTGTTGTTGCCGGTATCGCTATTGGTATGTCTTTTTAAACAACCTTTAGAACATGCGTATAAAAATAGGCAATTCTGATTACCGGTTACGTTAGTTTTTTATAAGTTTGGTACCTGACAAGTATTTAACTCGCTTGATTAAATAGTAAATCCTTATTGCTTTGCACAAATTTAATGCACTCGTTTAGCATTGAAGCAAGCGACTTCCCTTTTCATGCATCTTCTGCTTCCGTCCGCCACCTACTGCTATCGCCCGTGTTGAAACGCTCCAGGGGAAAATGACTCCCCCTTTTTAGCGTTAATGCCCTCTAGATTCTTTTGTGTGAATTTGGCTGGAACGTTAATTGCTGCACATAGTAGTGTTTGTATTCACACTGAGGTTCTAAAACACCCTTAGTATGAATGGCTTAATTGTGTATCCATATGTTATTGGTCAAGGGAAAGCCATGCCAGAAGTTAACTTCGCAGGTTTAATGTTAGTGCCTGAATTAGTTATCACCGTTACTGTGATACTTGCTAACCTATTCATGTTCTTACTTAAGCGCATCTTTTTGCGCAAGTTTTTGCTGCTTACCGACCGTACTTCACATTTCTATGACTCTTTGCTAGCCCACTCGTTAAACCTGCCGCTCACTATCCTTATTTTTGTTATCGATATTTGGATTTTAAATTGGCTGTTCGACAAGTACGATATTGTGAATGCGTCCTATGCCAGCTCAATATCGCTTGCCTCTAAATTATTGCTGATCATTGCCGCTATTCTTTTCTTAAATCGTTTTGCCGTGGGGTTACTTGCCAACCAAACACAGCGCTCAGATTCTCTTCGAAGTAGCACGGGCATAATTAAAGGCATTGTGAAAGGTCTTATCGTGGGTATTGGCCTATTGATTATGTTGGGTACATTAGGGATTTCAATTACGCCCATTGTTGCGTCGTTAGGTATTACGTCACTGGCTGTTGCCCTTGCCCTTCAACCCACCTTGGAAAACTTCTTTTCAGGGGTTCAACTGGTCATGGACAAGCCTATTAGAGTTGGCGACTTCATCGAATTAGAGAGTAAAGAACAAGGTTTTGTAGAACGTATTGGTTGGCGCTCAACGTGGATAAAGATGCTACCCAATAACACCATTATTGTGCCAAATAGTGTATTAGCTGAATCAAAAATAATTAACTATTTCTACCCGAGTAAAGAGTTATCAGTACCGGTTGATGTAGGTGTGCATTATAACTCTGACCTTGAGCACGTAGAGAGGGTTACCCTTGAGGTCGCCAAAGAAATATTGGTTTCTCACGAATGGGGAGTAGGCGATTACGATACCTTTGTGGTGTACCACACCTTTGATAATTCCAGCATCAATTTCACAGTGATGTTAAGAGCAAAAGAGTACTTCCATCGGTTCTTTATTAAATCGGCATTTATCAAGGCATTACATAAGCGTTATGCCGCAGAAGGTATTATTATTCCCTACCCAATACGGGCCATTAATACCGACCAAGAGAGCCCGCGTATTGATGTTCAAACTACCAACATCCCCAACAACGCAAACGAGCCTCCTAGCCGGTAGAATGCAGAGTACAACATATAGAATACTCAGCGCTAATTGCTCACTAGCTAGGTTGCATTACTGCCAGCATCAGAAACGTTCCTACCAGTGCAGGTTTGCCTGACGAGGCTAGCACGCAGCTTGATTCCATTTTAAATAGTTTCCCCGCAGGCTTATTAACGACTTCTACCAACTTGAAGTGATATTTTATCGCATCGCCTGATTTTACAGGCTCTAAAAAACGTAATGAGTCAATACCATAGTTAATGGTTGATGCAATTTTGTCTGATGGTGCGAGTACACCTTCAAACGCTTTGGGCATAACTGACGCAGTTAAAAAACCATGTGCAATAGTGGTTTTAAACGGGCTCTCCTTTTTACACCGTTCAGTATCAAGGTGTATCCATTGATAATCCCCTGTAGCTTCAGCAAATTGATTAATCATGTCTTGTGAAATGGTAAGCCATTCAGCTTGTTCAAGGGTTTCTCCAACTGCTAAGTCGATGAGTGTTTTCATAATTTTTGACCAATGGTAGTTAATTTAAGACGAACAGTACTATTGATGTATTGAATATTTCAATTAACTTTTAATAATAGGTATTTATAAATAACCTTGTTACAATGAGGTAAAAATAATATTAACCAAAGAATTCGCCGGTTACCTTTTAGGTATTTTCATACTGGCACTCGCCAGACAAGGATTGCGCAATGAATCTAAATAGAATTGATTTAAACCTTTTCGCCGTATTCGACGCCATATATACAGCGGGAAGCCTAACTAAAGCAGCGGATGTGCTATGTATTACCCAACCTGCGGTGAGTAATTCACTGGCTCGTTTACGGGAAATGTTGAACGACCCTTTGTTCGTCAGAACCGGGCATAGTATGACACCCACCCCGGTTGCTCAGAACATTATTGTACCTGCGAGACAAGCCTTAGCATTGCTAAGAAAGAGCGTGCAAGAGAGTCATACGTTCGATCCTTTAACAGCAGAAAAGGCATTTAACTTTGCCAGCAGAGATTTGCTAGAAGTTAGTATTATGCCAAGGTTGGTTTCGCGGTTACAAAACTTAGCGCCCAATATTAGCCTTACCAATTATGAAATTCCTCGTAGCCAGATAGTATCTGCGATGGCCAGTGGCACCTTAGATTTCTTTGCCGATGCATCTACATTTAGTGACCCGCATTTGTGCAAAGAGAAGATAGCGCAAGACAGGTTTGTGGTATTAGCACGAAAGAATCACCCTGCTTTAAAGAACGGGTTAGATTTGGACACCTTTCTACGCCTCGGTCACATTAATGTGTCGCAACGAAAATCAGGTGCAGGTCCTATAGATGTCGCCCTGGATAGAATGGGTAAACGCCGTAAAGAAGTCATGAGAAGCCAACACTTCTTAACCGTGCCCAGCACAATCGTGAAAACCGACCTTATTGCTTGCTTGCCATTTCATTTAGCTAAGCACTACGATTTAGCCATTTATGAATTACCCTTCGACTTACCTACCGTTGAATACTTCTTATACTGGCACGTGAGTGCAGATCATGATTACGCTCATATGTGGATGCGTGAACAGATAATGGAAGTATCAAGCCACTTTAAAAGCCACTAACTTTTACTACTTGTTTTTGAAGGCACACCTCTTTAAGTGGTGTGCCTTTTTTATTTGCATCTTCCCTTTCTATTCCGCTTAGATATTAAACTCTATACCTTAGTATTAGACCCACTCTTTCTAATCTTAATAGTTTTGCGTTTAATAGAACCCAACGAACGAACATACTTTTAAATTAAACCGAGGAATTGACCATGTTGAAAATCGTTAAAACTTCGCTAGTTATCGCAGCAACTTTGGGTGTATCTGGCATGGCGCAAGCCAACGTAAACGAAGCATTAGCAAACATTTGTACTATTGTACAAGCAGATGATAAAGGTGAGCTACGCAAAAAAATGCGTTCTGTAGAATCAGATTACCGCCTTAAATTAAAAGATTATTATTCAGGTGTTAGCTGTAACGGTAACAGCCTGATACGCACAGCAATGCTGAGCAACGCTGTAGAAGCAGGTTCGCTTCTTGTTAAGAAAATGCCAAAGAGTGATTTATCAGCACCAGAAACTGACGGTAAAACGTTGCAAGCATGGGTTTCTGAGAATGGCTTGGAAGGTAACGAAATTGCCACAGTCTTGAGCGGTCGTTTGTAAACAGCCTTGAGCGAATAAACAGCCCTGAGCGGAAGATTGTAAGACTGACTAAAAAATTCACATACCATGTGAAAAGATTCAACATGGTTGCAGAGTAATCTGCACTTAAAGAGGCGACCATAAGGTCGCCTCTTTTCTTTGTGCCTGTTACACGAGCGCCGGCTCGCTTGGCGCACTCGTTAACGATTTGGCTATGTCTAGAATAGACTCACCGCTATAAATACGGCTCAAGTAATCTTTAAACAAAGGCGTAAAGCCTGACTCATCACTTAAATCACCGAAAACACTGGTCACTTTCAAGAAAGACAAAGGATCATCTTGGTAACGTGAAGCAGCCTGGTGCAATTCATCTGCAAGTTGATCTTGAATAACTAGGGGCGTACCTTTTTGCGAAGTACGCTTGTCTGAATAGAAACTCCACGCTGCAAGTATTAAGGCGCTAATATCAACTTTTCCACCATTTGCTAAATTCTCACGAATGGTAGGTAGTAAAAATACAGGAATTTTTGCTGAGCTTTCTAAACAAATTCTGGAAAGCGAATCTTTAATATACGGATTTGCAAATCGTGCTAACAAAATATTTTTGTAATCGTGAACATCAATACCTGCAACCGGGTCTAGTGTTGGCATGACTTCATCTACCATGAAGGTGGCAAGAAGAGAACGAAGTTCCGTTTGCGCTACGCTTTCATGAATTGTATCAAGATCGGCAAGTGAACCCGTTAACCCCAATACAGAATGACCCGCGTTCAGCATTCTCAGCTTCAACTTTTCGTAAGGGGCCACATTATCGACGAACTGTGCGCCAACATCTTCAAACGCGGGGCGTTCATTACAAAACTTATCAGCAATAATCCATTGATCGAAGGGTTCGCATACCACAGGCCAGCTGTCTTCAATGCCTGAATCAACTAATGCCGCTTTGTCTTCATCTGTTGTTGCTGGGGTAATACGATCGACCATTGAATTAGGAAAGCTTACGTTTTCCTCAACCCACTGTGCGAAATCGGTATCCGCAAGACGAATATAAGACAGCAACATGGCTTTAAGTACATCACCATTATGTTGAATGTTATCGCACGACATGACAGTAAAAGGTGCAATACCCATTTCTTTACGCTTTTTAAGTGCAGCGGTTACATAACCAAAAACTAATTTCGGCGATTCAGGATTCGCTAAGTCATGCTGTACATCGGGGTTTTGTGCAATAAATTCCCCGGTAGTTGGGTCGAAGTTATACCCACCTTCCGTGATAGTCAGCGAAACAATTTTAATTGCCTCCGACGCCATTTTATCAATGATGGCCACGGGGCTATCGCCCGCAATTAAAAAGTCAGTAAGTGCACCAATAACACGCGCTTTGCGGTCGCCATTGGCGTGCTTCTCTACCAACGTATAAAGGTAGTCTTGCTCTTTTAATCGTGATTGCATATGGCGGTCGGCTTCACGCAGCCCTACCCCACAAATACCCCACGAGGTGTCACCTGTTACGTTCATATACGCATCTACGTACATGGCTTCATGGGCGCGATGAAAACCGCCCACACCAACATGAACAATACCGGCTTCTACACGAGATACATCGTACTGAGGTACAGCGATGCTCTCATCAAGAGAAGGTAACGCAGTACGGTTCAAACGCATATTAGTTGCTGGTTGCATAAAAAACCTCTATTTCGCAAGTGCTTTGTGGCGACGCATTGACCAGTAAGCAGTAGTAAAGTAAATAATTGTGCATATGAAAGCCAAGTTAAAGAACAGCTCTCTGTTGCCTTCGTAATTCGCTATATCTGGGCTTAGCGAAAACGTATTAATGGCTAATAACGTCGTCACTAATAGGCTACCCCAAGACACAACTTGTAGTAATTTCGATAACAATGATGTGTCAATTGCAGGTGCTGGAATCTCAGCGGCTTGGCGTTCCTGTTGCACTTCAACTTCTGTATAAAAAGCATCCATTTCTGCTTTTTCTTCAACGTATTGACGCTTTGCACCATACTTTGCTGCCAACAAGGTGTAGACAATAATGGTAAATATCCACGTTGGAATAAATAGGTAGTAGAATGAAATAATATCTAGTGCGTTTAGACCAAAACCAAATACAAGCCCTAATCCCCAGGTCGCCACCGCAGGTGTACTATGCGTTAAGTTTTGGAAATGTGCCCAGTAACGTGTGTAACCAATACGTGGGAATATTACGTGTTCAGCGAATACAATCCCGCCTACAGGCACAACGAGTAATCCAGCATACGTGAGTAACGGAAGTAGCTTAGTAAATACGAAAGGGAAACACGCGATAACAACGGTAACCATACCTACTGTGGCGGTGGTTTTAATCCGAGATTTATCTTTAAAAATAGCCTGTGCAGCCAAACCTGCACGGTACAAGTTAGCATTCGCTGTTGTCCAACCAGCAACAATAACGATGACCAAGCCAGATAAACCCAATGCGTGGAAGGCTACATCGCCTGGGTCTAATTCAGTAATAGATTTTTGGACGATAATGGCAGTTCCTGCCCCCATAATACCGGCAGAAATCCATGCCACATAGTGACCGAAAAGCATACCCGCAGAAGTAGTAAGACCGTAGACTTTACGCTTTGCAAAACGAAGCATAGCCATATCAATCAATCCGAAATGGGTGATTGTATTTGCAGCCCAAGAGAAACCAATAACTTCAAGCAAGCCAATGCCCTGCTCACCAGAGGGGGTTAAACCAGTCCATACCGACACAGACCCTATGTGCATGAAGTCAGCCCAACTTGTTAGGAAGGTTTGACCAATTACTGCATCAGCCAAAGCTGGCATTAGCACTAATGGACCACACACAAACATAGTGAATAGCCAAGGTGCACAAATACGAGAAAAATCAGACACCGCGTTAAAGCCGTACATGGCAACAAACACCACAATAACGCCAACCGCTGCAACAACACCGACAAACGCAAGGTTCGTTGGATACCAATCTAGTTGCGCAGGAATATTCAATGCGAATCGAACCGCGGTAGCTGATACCGTGATCATGGCGGCAGATATAACTGTAAATATGATGACATTAGCCCAGTTATAGAGCTTGGTCATCGAATCACCGGCAATTTTGTGCAAGTAAGTATATAAACTTAGGCGTGTATCTACGGCAATGGGCGTAGTGATCAGCGTCCAACTAAGCACAGCCAATATGTTACCGATGAGTAAACCAAACAGAATGTCGGTCATGGTTGCGCCTAGGGCAACAAACGTAGCACCAAAGACAAACTCGGTGGCTGCAACATGCTCACCAGCATAAAGTCCCATGAAGTGCTTCCAGCCCTTCAACTGGTGTTTAGCAACAGGGAGTTGCTCGTCACCTATCTGTGCAATATCGACATTGCTTGAATTCGTTTTCATTTTTTATCTCGCTACTTGATTCATCACTTTGGGACAACTCGCCGAGCATTTTACTGCCATGTACCAAAACTAAACTTGTAATGAGCGCTATTATTTTCACGTTAACACTCATAAAAACGATACCAAGACCTAAACTACCACTGAAGATTAACAGGCTTGGCTTAGTAACTTCTGCCCACTTGAGCATTTGCCATTGAACTGGGTTATTTCTCAATTGGCAATACTTACATATCGATGTTTAAATGTAAACGGAATTAACAAGCCTAACGTTATAATTCGGTTAACAAGTTAATTTGTATCCAATAAATGTTATTACTAATAGGTTCGTATTGGGGTGAATCTAACTGCTATTGCTATGTTTATGGGCCGTTTGTTGACTTAAAAACGCCGTAAGGGCACGATATGTTATGCGTAAGTAAATTAAATATATTGAAGTCATAAGCCTGACCGCCTGATTAATACACCGCCCGCATTTACTTTTTAGAACTTATTCTATCGATTGGAATAGTGAAAAATGGCGAAGCTAGCGTTGTTTTGTCTCAGTTGTTGCACATTACTCAAAAAGACGTTTGCCCCTACGTTTACTCATGGAGCTAAATAGCTAAATTAAGTAAAATTGAAGTGGTTTCTGGCTGGGCTTGTACGTAAAATTCCCTCCTTGTGAAGTACTAAGCCTCTCTGGAAATCGCTATGGGAAACACTACGCAGATCATACGCTGCGACACATTCATTCGGGCTATATGCCGTTTTAGCAATATATAAGTGGGCATAAGGAATAACATGACAATAGAAAGCAGCCTTGTCATTTTCGACTGTGACGGTGTGTTAATTGATAGTGAAGTGTTATCGATGAAAAGCTGGCAGCAGTTACTTGAAAACTATAAAGTGTCTATTAGCGCGGACTATTTTATCAGCAACTTTCTTGGCAAAAGTATGCAACATGTTGAACAGCAGATTCAGCATGATTTTGGCCTGACTGTTACCACTCAAATTAAAGATGAATTTCATGTTTTGCTGAATAAAAGCTTTGCTGAAAACTTAATGCCGACACCGGGCATTATAAGTCTGCTGACAAGGCTCAATGTTCCCTATTGCCTTGCAACTAGCAGTTCAGCCGAGCGCACAGAGTACGCCTTATCTTGTACTGGCTTAAGCCAGTATTTCACTGGCAATATATTTACACGTTCTCTTGTGAAACATGGGAAGCCAGCCCCCGATCTCTTTTTATATGCGGCTGAAAAAATGGGGGTTACGCCTAAACAATGTATTGTCATTGAAGACTCCCCTGCGGGTATTGAAGCTGGGATTGCCGCAAACATGCAGGTTATTCATTACACAGGGGGGAGTCATTTAAAGGATATGCCAACAAACCACACGACAACCTTCTCACATTGGGATAACTTTATACAAGCCTACCCTATGTTGGTATCTGATTGATGGAACAAGAATAAATGAGTAAAAAACAACACCTAGAAAATCAACGTCTCGATGAAGCCGCGCGTGCTGGGTGGCTTTATTATGTAGGCGGTAAAACACAAGACGAAATTGCCAAACGCTTAAATACCTCTCGACAAAGTGCCCAGCGCTTAGTGGCGTTGGCCATGTCTGAAGGGCTAGTGAAGGTGCGACTCGAGCACCCTATTGCCCGCTGTATGGAGTTAGCTGAAACCATTCAACAGCGTTTTGGGTTGCAGTTTTGTGAGGTAGTCCCCTCTGTGGTTGGCGACGAAAATTCTACCTTGGGGTTGGGACAAGCCGGTGCCAGTGCTATAGAGCGCTCACTTAAGTCTGACTCACCGCAAACTATTGCGTTTGGTACTGGTCGCGTATTGCGTGCTTGTGCTGACGAACTGGCGTTGATGAACTGCCCCCAGCATAAAATTGTGTCTTTAGTAGGGAATATTGCTAACAACGGTGAAGCCACTCGCTATGATGTAGCAGTGCACATTGCCGATAGAGTGAGAGCTCAACACTATCCAATGCCATTACCTGTTATTGCTGGCTCTGAAACCGAGCGCGAACAATTGCATCAACAAGCTCATATTGCGCGTATTCACGAACTGGCTCGGCAAGCCGATATTACTTTTGTAGGCATCGGTAATTTAGGGAACACATCGCCCCTGCATGTAGATGGCTTCATTAGTGATAACGAAACGCAAAGCTTGTCGTCATTGGGTGCCGCAGGTGAAATCATTGGGTGGGTGTACAATCGTGAAGGCGCTATTGTTGATTGTGAAGTGAATCGAAGGGTAACCAGTAGCAAACTCACTCTAGCTTCCGAGAAGCCAGTTGTGGGTATCGCAGCAGGTATGAATAAGAAAGACGCCATACTCGGTGCCTTGCGATCCAAGCTTATCAATTCACTCATTACCAATGAAACTACTGCTCAAGCCTTACTTAATAGCTAACGAGCTTTTTCATAGCGCGTAGATAGGTAACCTTGTTGGTTATTTATCTACGCCTATTTATACTGCAATTCAATAACGCCACCATTACGGCCATTCTTCTTGTGAACAAAAAGCGGATTCACCTATAACGCTGCTTGTCATCCAACGAAATTCAAATAAAGTGAAAAAATTAGCGATTTTGAGCAAGCTGGGCGGTGAAAATACTCCTTAAACTAACCTTTCTAGCTTATTTTTGCGCATTTTTACTGATTAATTGCAGTAGAACGCCCAATTTCAACTTTTCTTATACTTTAGGTTGGCACCTTACAAATAAAGGCCTAGAACCCGACACCCGCCCTACAACTTTGGTATAAGGTATACTTTGGGATACCTTGTTATTCCCTTGCATGTTTTCTGACCTGCCCATTTGGTTTTTAATTACTCCCGAACCGAACAGACAAACTTTAAATTAAACATTAAATACGAAAGGAAATTAACCATGTTGAAAATTGTTAAAACTTCTTTAGTTATCGCAGCATCTACTCTAGCTTTCTCTAACGCAGCACAAGCCGATGTAAACGAAGCGCTAGCGAACATTTGCACTATCGTTCAAGCAGACGATAAAGGCGAGCTACGTAAAAAGATGCGTCGTGTACAATCAGATTTCAAATTAAAATTGCATGATTACTACTCAGGTATTTCGTGTAACGGCAACAGCCTAATCCGTACTGCTATCGTAAACAACGCGGTAGATGTAGGTACACTTTTGGTTAAGAAAATGCCAAGTCGTGAACTACAAAACCCAGAAGCAGACGGTAAAACACTTCAAGCGTGGATTGCTGAGCAAGGTCTACAATCAAGCCCTATCTCTAGCGAACTTAACGAACGTATCTAGTTTTTAAGATACTTCGCACCATGTAAAGATACAGCAGTTCAACATGGTAACGGCAGGATGCCGTGCTTGTGGCCCCGAAAGGGGCCACGCCCCTTTCCCATATTGCTTTTCAAAAAATGCTTACGTTATAAAATCCGTTATTTCTCTTGCCGCCCAGCTCGCTTGCTCTCTATGTACCCAATGTGTCGCCGTATCGTGATACACAATTCGTAGGTCGGGAACGTAAGTTGCTAAACCATTCAAAATGCCTTCATCAAACGCATCATCTAAACGCCCCCATAATACCAATGTAGGTAAACTGACGCGTAGAAGCGGCACATGTATACGTGACAATTCAGCGTCAGGTGCATGCTCATCCGGTGCCATTTGTGGCATTTCTCGGTAATAGTTCAGCATGGCTGTTAATGTTTGGTTATTGCGCCAACTACGAAGCAACCTTGCCCCATAGCTTTTTTCGTTAGCCTTGTGACCTGAACTTTCAAACATGGCAGTACCCAGCATATCCTTAAGCATGGCAAAATCGGTCTGCTGTAAAACTATCTCTGCATCTTCTGCCGCTAATGCTTTTATGTATTCACTTTTCTTACGCTGTGCACTACTTGCTTTAAGCGCTTGAGTGAAAGTGCTGGGGTGCGCTGCATTTATAATAACCAGCTTAAGAAACAAATCAGGTTGAAAAGCCGCTAGCGGCCAGGCTATCGCCCCACCCCAATCATGACCCACCAATATCGCTTTTCGGCCTTGGCTTACCGTACGAACGAATTCACCCATACGAGTAACCAGCGAAGGAACTTGGTAATCGCTGCTATCTGGTAATGATTCTGATTGATGGTATCCCGGTAAATCTGGCGCAATAATATGATAATTACTTGGTAATACATTGATGAGCGCTTCCCATGCATGGGCATTTTCAGGGAATCCATGAAATAAAATCAATAACGGGCTATCTGAGGTTCGCCCTTTTCGTTCTAGATAATGAATAGAATGGTGTTGGATGGAAACGGCGTGAGATGTTACTGCGTTTAGTGGCATACCTAGCCTTTCGCAAAACAGTAAAAAAGAAAAATGCCGAGCAGGTGCTCGGCATTTCATTACATATCGTATTTACTCGATAGCAAACATGCTTTCTGGCATAGACATAAGGTTGTCTGAGCCTGAGTGCATGGCTGATACAAGTGAACGGGTACGCGTTAGTAAGCGATCAAAATAGAAACCAGTGGTTAATATTTTGCTCTTATAGAACTCGGTCTCAGTACTACCTGCATCAAGTTGCTCTTGTGCTTTAACGGCCATTTTCAGCCAGAAATAAGCAACTGTCACATAGCCTGAGTACATAAGGTAATCGACCGACGCGGCACCAATCTCATCAGGATTGGAGGCTGCTGCTTTACCAATATCCATGGTAAGTTGCTGCCACTCATCTAAATGAGACGTTAATGCATTTGTCCATGCACTGAACTGGGCTTTACCGCGAAGCGATTCGCAATATTCACGTACTTCTTGTACAAATACATTGAGCAATTCACCATTAGAGCCCATCACTTTACGGCCTAATAAATCGATAGCCTGGATACCCGTAGTTCCTTCGTACATAGTACAAATACGCGTATCACGCGCTAACTGCTCCATGCCCCACTCTTTGATGAACCCATGGCCACCGTAAACTTGCATACCGTAGCTGGTGCTTTCTTGCGCTGTTTCTGTCAAGAAGGCTTTAACAATAGGTGTTAATAAAGCAAGCTTAGTATCAGCTAGCTTCTTCTCTTGTGCATCATCACCGTAAAGGGTCACATCAACCAACTGCATGCAGTAAGCTGCTAATGCACGGTTACCTTCTGCAAACGCTTTTTGCGTAAGTAGCATACGGCGTACATCGGGGTGCACAATAATTGGATCTGCAGGACCATCTTGGTTCTTACGACCAGTTAATGAACGAAATTGAATACGATCTTTAGCGTAACGCAATGCACCTTGGAAAGACGCTTCAGAAGCAGCTAAGCCTTCAAGGCCAGTACCGATTCGGGCAGTGTTCATAAAGGTGAACATGCAGTTAAGGCCGCGATTAGGTTGGCCAATCAAGAAGCCCTTCGCACCGTCGAAGTTAATCACACAGGTTGCACTGGCCTTAATACCCATTTTGTGTTCAATACTGCCGCACGCAACGGCGTTGCGATCTAGCTTTTCGCCGTCATCAGACACGTTGAACTTAGGTACTACAAATAACGAAATACCTTTAGTGCCTTCTGGCGCACCAGGCAAACGCGCGAGTACAATGTGAACGATATTTTCAGACATATCGTGCTCACCGGCTGAGATAAAAATTTTCGTCCCCGTTAAGCTGTAGCTACCATCGTCTTGTGGTTCTGCACGGCATTTAAGCATGCCCAAATCAGAGCCACAATGGGCCTCTGTTAAGCACATGGTACCTGTCCATTCACCGCTAATAAGCTTTGGTAAATATTGATTTTGTAGTGTTTCAGTACCGTGGGCTTTAATGGTTTCCATACACCCTTGGCTTAAGCCAGGGTACATAGCCCATGAGTGATTTGCACCCGAGAACCATTCAGCAATAATAGATGATAATGAGTACGGCAGTGCTTGACCGCCAAACTCTTCAGGATGAGACATACTTGGCCAGCCTCCTTCAACGTATTGTTGATAAGCTTCTTTAAAGCCAGCAGGGGTAGTGACTTCACCGTCTACCCACTTACACCCTTCTTCGTCACCCGACATGTTGATGGGTGCTAGGCTATTTTCAGAAAACTTAGCCGCTTCAGAGAAGATAGCAGACACTAAATCTTCTGATGCTTCATCAAAGCCAAGCTTTTGATAATGTTCTTGATAGTTTAATAGCTCATGTGTAACAAACATGGCGTCGCGTTGTGGAGCTTTATAACCTTCCATACCAAATACCTATATAACTTCAAATAAACCAGCAGCACCCATACCGCCGCCAATACACATAGTACAAACAACGTATTTCGCACCACGTCGTTTGCCCTCGATTAATGCATGACCCACCATACGTGCGCCACTCATTCCGTAAGGGTGGCCAATTGAAATAGCACCACCGTTTACGTTTAATAATTCATCAGGAATACCCAGCTTATCGCGGCAATAAAGCACTTGCACTGCAAAGGCTTCGTTAAGTTCCCACAAACCAATATCGTCCATGGTTAAGCCGTGTTGCTTTAACAGCTTAGGAATGGCAAACACTGGGCCGATACCCATTTCATCTGGCTCACAACCTGCTACCGCAATACCACGGTAAATACCTAATGGTTGCGCTTGGCCCTTAGCAGCAGAATGCTCATCCATAATGACCGTGGCACTCGCACCATCAGAAAGTTGACTGGCATTACCCGCGGTAATACACCCGCCTTCAATCACAGGGTTCAGTGAACGCAAACCATCAAGTTGGGTTTCAGGACGGTTACCTTCGTCTTTCGATAACGTCACTTCCTGCTCGCTGGTCTCGCCCGTATCTTTATTGAAAATGGCTTTAGTGGCCGTAATTGGCACAATTTCGTCGTCAAACTTACCCGCTTCTTGACCAGCCGCTGTACGCATTTGGCTTTGGTAAGCGTATTCGTCTTGCACTTCACGGCTAATACCGTAACGCTTGGCCACAACTTCAGCAGTTTGCAGCATAGGCATGTAAATATTCTTATGCTTTGCCACTAATTGTGGGTCTACCGCGCGAGACATGTTCATGGCTTTGGTTTGAACCAAAGAAATAGAATCTAATCCACCAGCTACCATAATATTGGTGTCGCCAGTGCGAATACTGTTTGCGGCATTAGCAATGGCATACATGCCAGAGCTACATTGTCTGTCTAACGTCATACCTGCAACGGTAACCGGCAAATCGCCGGCTAATGCTGCTAAGCGGCCAATGTTCATGCCGCCACTGCCTTGCGTTAGGGCGGCGCCCATAATCACATCGTCGATACTGGCAGGATCGACACCGGCACGTTGTACGGCGTTACGAATAGCATGACCACCTAATGTAGGGGCAGGTAAATTGTTAAGTGCACCTTTATAGGCACGGCCAATAGGCGTTCTTGCGGTACTTACTATTACTGCATCGCGCATAGCGTACTCCTTAGTTTTTAAATTTTGCAAAGCTACTGCGCTCTTGCGCTAGCTTGATTAATAGGTCGCTTGGTTGTAACCACATTTTTCCGTAGTCACCCAGTTTCTCAGCGTAGGTAGATAGCTTATCGACGATTTCACCCAGTCCAACTTCGTCTGCATACTGCATAGGGCCGCCACGATAAACTGGGAAGCCATAGCCATAAACATAGATAACATCGATATCGCTAGACTTAGCCGCTATGCCTTCTTCAAGAATACATGCGCCTTCATTAATTAGGGTGTATAGACAACGCACCAGAATTTCTTCATCGCTTATGTCATCGCGCTGCGTAACCCCTAGGCGAGCAGCTTCTTGTTTAGCAATTTCTAGTACTTCAGGGTCTGGAATGGGAACACGGCTGCCAGCTTCATAAAGATAAGCGCCACGGCCCGTTTTAAGACCGTTACGATCTTTCTCTACCAATCGGTCTGCCACTGCACCGTATGAAGGATCGTGTGAAATAAAGGCTTGGCGAGACTGACGTACGTAGTACCCAATGTCTAAGCCTGCCATGTCACCCATGGTGAATGGCCCCATAGGCATACCAAACTGTGTGAGCACGCGGTCTACTTGCTCAGGGCTTGCACCTTCTAGCAATAAACGGTTAGCTTCACGGCCGTAAGGTTCAATCATGCGGTTGCCAACAAAACCGAAACATACGCCAACCAATACCGCTACCTTCTTAATGCGCTTGGCTAATTTCATACAGGTTTTGATAACGTCAGCCGACGTATCTTCAGCTTTAACCACTTCAAGCAACTTCATAACGTTAGCTGGCGAGAAGAAGTGAAGACCGATAACATCTTGTGGACGTGAGGTACACGCGGCAATTTCATTCACATCAAGGGTAGACGTGTTAGACGCTAAAATAGCCCCTGGCTTACAGACTTTATCTAAGGTAGTGAAAACGGTTTTCTTCACTTCCATTTTTTCAAATACAGCTTCAATAACAAGATCTACATCGGCTAAGTCGTCATACGTTGTAGTGCCGCTTAACAGCGCCATACGTGTTTCCACTTGCTCTTGGGTTAACTTGCCTTTTTTGGCTGAGTTTTCGTAGTTTTTACGAATAAGGGCCAAGCCTTTATCTAGCGCTTCTTGCTTAAGCTCTAGCATAGTGACAGGAATACCCGCGTTCGCAAAGTTCATGGCGATACCGCCCCCCATGGTGCCAGCACCAATAACCGCAACTTTCTCAATACTTCGCTCTGGTGTGCTTTTATCAAAGTCACTCACGTGACCCGCTGCTCGCTCGGCAAAGAAGAAATGTTGCTGTGCACGGGCTTGAGGGGTGTTCATGCATTCCATGAACAATTTGCCTTCGTGCTTAAGTCCATCGGTAAAAGCTAATGTGTATGCGCCTTTTACCGCTTCAATACATTTTAAGGGCGCAAAAAAGCCCCGTGCTGCTTTTTTCGTTTGTGCGGTAACGGCGTCAAATACGCCCTGCACTTCTTCAGACATTGTCAGCGTAATATCACAGGTGCGTTTAATACCACTCTCAGCATTCAATGAACCAAGGTACTGCTTGGTGTCTTCAAGCAAATGCTCAGGCTTGTCTGAAATTTTGTCGAATACACCTGGAAGCTTCACTACCGAAGTAGGCTTACCTGTAACAATCATAGTTAGCGCGGTAGCAGGATCGGCTAAACGCGGTAAACGCTGCGTTCCACCCGCGCCTGGCAATATACCTAAGTTGACTTCTGGAAGGCCCACTTGGTTTCCAGCAAAGGTAATTCTGTGATGACACGCTAACGCGACTTCTAATCCGCCCCCAAACGCAGGCCCTGGCAATACTGCCACCACGGGCTTGGTAGCATTTTCAATTTTATCGAGGACTTCAGGAAGATTTGGCGATAAATCGCCACCGGAGAATTCACTAATATCAGCGCCACCTGAAAATAAGGCGAGAGAAGAAGTGATTACAATAGCACTAACACTGTCGTCGCTTAATGCGCTTTCGATGCCATCTATTAGCCCAACTCGTACTGCGCGAGAAAGTGCGTTTACTGGCGCGCTTTGCATAGTAATAGTTGCTATGCCCTGTTGGACTTTGTAGTCCACTGCCTTGTTTTCCATCTCTGTCATAACGGTATCCTGTTATTCACGTTAACCGGATGTTATTGCAGTGTTGTCAATCATCCAAGTTTATTGGTGTTATAGACATTCATCACAATATTTAATATGGACAGCAACCCCTTTATTTGTGCCCAACTGCCCTTAAGCGCATATTCGATGGGGTATAAGGAAGAATTGACAGATTACCTCGCTAGTGTTTTTGTTAATAAACACACTAATTAGTTACATCTGATTCACATTTGAGGTGGGCAAGTATGCAAGTTTTAAAAACCCCTGAAAGTGCATTCTCTTCTATTACCGACTTTCCTTATGAGCCGAGGTACGTACACGTTACCGATACCGTAAGCGGCGAAATAGTCATGGCCTACTATCAGTGCGGACCCAAAGATGGCCACACTATTCTTCTTCTGCACGGCGAGCCTTCTTGGGCTTACCTGTATCGCACCATGATTCCGATACTAGCCGATGCAGGCTTTAATGTGCTAGTACCTGATCTCATCGGCTTTGGCCGTTCAGATAAACCCACTAGGCGAGAAGATTACACCTATGCCCGCCACCTTATTTGGCTTAAAGACTGGTTTAATCAAACCGTTGAAGGAAAAGTAACCCTCTTCTGCCAAGACTGGGGCGGATTGCTAGGCTTAAGACTGGTAGCCGACATGCCCGACCGCTTTGCTGGCGTCATGGCATCTAATACGTTTTTACCTACCGGTGAGCACAAGCCCCCCGAGGCATTTTTGAACTGGCGTCGCTTCTCGCAAGATGTTCCTGTATTTCCCGTATCAGGTGTGGTTAAGGGGGGAACTGTATCTATGCTTTCTCAAGAAACTTTGGATGCTTACGACGCCCCTTTTCCTTCTGAAGAATATAAAGAAGGGGCCAGACAATTTCCGTTATTAGTGCCCGCCACACCCGACGATCCACAAACTCAAGCAAACCGTGAAGCATGGGTAAGGTTAAAACAATTTAATACACCATTTATGACCGCATTCAGTGACAGCGACCCAGTTACCGCTGGCGGTGACAAGCTAATGCAGTCATTCATACCTGGCTGTCGCGGCGTGCCGCACACCACAGTAGTGAAAGGCGGACACTTCGTGCAAGAAGATAAAGGCCCGGAATTGGCCGATCTTCTTATCACTTTTATTAATTCAACTGGACAAGCTTAAGGAAACCACTATGGATTCATTATTAGATTTTAGCGATAAAGTGATATTGATCACTGGCGCGGGCAGCGGTTTCGGCCGCCTATTAGCAGAAGGCCTAGGTAGCCGAGGTGCCAAACTGGTGTTATCGGATATTAATGAAGAAAACTTGGCGTCATGTCGCGCTGACGTGGCGAGCTATACTGATGTGGTAACGAAAGCAGGCGATATTGCCAGTGAAGAATTAAACAAAGCCTTGGTGGCGTTGGCAAAAGAGAAGTTTGGTCGCCTAGATATCGCCATCAACAATGCGGGTATCGCTCATGTACCTGCCCCCATGCATGAAATGACCGAAGAGATAATAGACCTTCAGTTTGCTGTAAACGTAAAAGGCGTGATGTTTGGCATGAAGTACCAACTTCCACAAATGTTATCGCAGAAGCAAGGACATATATTAAACGTTAGTTCCCTAGCCGGCTTGGGTGGCGCCCCAAAAGGTGGCGCGTATGCCGCCGCTAAACATGCAGTTGCCGGCGTGACCCGAACTGCCGCTGTTGAATACGGTCGCAAGAATGTACGCGTAAATGCGGTGTGCCCTTTTTACAGCCCTACCAATATATTAAACGTGGATGGTTACAACACTAAAGAGGCACAAACTCAGCTTGGCATGGGAAGCCCAATGAAACGCTTGGGCGAGCCTCAAGAAATTGTGAATGCCATGATCCTCATGTTATCACCCGGTAACAGCTACATGAATGGACAAACTGTCGCGGTAGATGGAGGCGTAACTGCTTGGTAGAACCTTGGTTGATGCCTGTTGATGGTTTGGACGGGCATCCAAAAGCATTAGATTTCATACCTTAGTATAAATGGTGATGTTTTGTTTTAGTGCGACTTTAGTTGTAATGAAGGGGAACAAACAAAACCTTCGGACGAAGCGACTTGTTAGTCGCTTCTGACTTTTTACCTAACCGCACTATACGCTGGGAGTACTTATGAAAATGACATTAAGACACTTCATTACTATGAGTAGCATTGTTGTTGGTTTAGGCCTATCTTCGAACAGTTTAGCTAACGAACTATCAACGCAATTCGCAACGTCTTCTTCAGTTCAAACATCTGATTTTCAGCATGTAAACCCTACGCAGAATTCGCCAGTGACGGTTAAAAAAGTACGAAGCCAGTCTTCTTCTTTTGTGCTTAAACGTTTGATTTCTGTTTCAACACAAAAGCCTTCTGCTTCTAACGCTACGCGCCTGCTACATACTGCGTTACCACAGGGTATTGTTGTAGCCGAGTAATTGCCGTAAACGTTAGCATGCCCTGTTTCTAGCCCAACTTACCTTTTTTTCCCCCTGCTTATTCAAGCCTATTGGCATGTACAGTTTGTGAACAACCGCAAAATGCGTTATCGATAAATCGCCGAATATTTTTTTATACTGCGACTTTCTACTATCGATGCCATCAGTATGCCACAATAACTTGAATAGTCATTTAGCCATTGGTTGGAGAAGCGCATGGACGTTGACCACATTAAAGTGTTCATTCCCAGTAAAGATTATGTTGTATCGAAAAGGTTTTATACCCAAATTGGCTTTAAAGGTGAATTTGTTTCCGATGCGTTAACCTTATTTGAAAATGGTGACTGCCAATTCTTTTTACAGAATTTCTATCAGGAGGATTTGGCTAACAACTTCATGCTGCAGATATGTGTACTGGATATTGAAGCGGCACATTCATTATGTAAAAAAGCCACCGACAAACTTAAGATATCAGACGTTTCAATAGAAGCCTGGGGGAAGGTATTTTATTTGTGGGGGCCAAGCGGTGAGCTATTACATATCACTGAGCTTCGCAAATTCTAGGCAATAAAAAAGGCATGGTACGTAATGGACTGCTTACCCAATCGTTGACCATACCTTATCGTTTTAGCTACTAGTGCCTTTTAAGCTGCTCTCTTAAGTGACTCATTCAAGTGTCTCTTTTTACAAGCTCATTTTTAAACGCTATGGCGTGATAACCATTTTACCTTTCACTTCTCGGTTCATCACTTTAGCCATGGCTTCGGTGGCACGCTCCATGGGTAAGGCTTCATCTACCACCACTTTCACTTTGCCTTGCACATACCAGGTTAAAAGCTCTTTCATGTTGGCGGCAAAACCCTTTGGATCGTGCTGGGTAAACGACCCCCAGAATACACCTACTACCGAGTAGCCTTTCACTAACGATAGATTCACAGGGAATTGAGGAATTTCACCACCCGCAAAGCCCACCACAAGCAAACGTCCTTCCCACGCCATGCTGCGGCTACAGGCGTGAAATGTATCGCCGCCAACACATTCGTAAACCACATCGGCGCCTTTGCCATTGGTGGCTTCTTTAATGGCATCTTTTAAGTTCTTTTCTTTGTAATTAATAAGTATATCCGCGCCATGCTCTTTGGCTAACGCAAGCTTTTCTTCGGTAGAACAAACGGCAATGACGATTGCCCCCATTTCTTTACCAATTTGCACTGCGGCTAAGCCCGTACCACCGGCTGCGCCCGTTACCACAAGCGTTTCTCCCGGTTGAATTTTTGCACGCTGTTTTAGTGCATGATGGGCAGTAGCATGTGCGGTAACTAAAGCAGCCCCCTCTTTTACATCGATAGGATCCGGTAGTGGCATAACATGCGTGGCAGGCACCAGTACTTTCTCAGCAAAACCACCTAGATTAGATAACGCAATGACGCGCTGGCCAGCAGTTATATGCTTTACACCTTCGCCCACTTCGGCTACCACACCAGCTACTTCATTACCTGGCACAAATGGGCATGGCGGTTTCATTTGATATAAACCTTGTACAAGTAGCCCATCAGGAAAGTTAACACCGGCCGCTTCTACGTTAACGACTACGTGACCTGGCTTAATTACTGGGTCATCAATTTCCTTGCATTTTAAATCGTCTATCGGTCCAAATGCTTCACATACAATCGCTTTCATAGCCACTCCTAATAATTCGTTTCTTTGCTTACCGCTCGCTTATTAATAGGCGCTCGGTGGTCCATAAGTGCACCTCAATGTCATTGAGATCCACAGCCGTGTTCGGTGGTTTAGCTGTTTTGATGAATCGTTTTATTCGCAATTTGTGCCAGAGGGCGCACCATAGCGCCTAACTGCATTGCCTTGTCGCTTGATGCGTTGCCATCATGTGCCCGTTTAACTACTCCTTGCAGAATGGCTGCTAGACGGAAAAAACTAAACGCGAGGTAAAAGGTCCAGTTGTCTATTTTGTCAATGCCGCGTCGCTTGCAATATGCACCTACGTATTCTTCTTCACTAGGAATACCTAACGCGTCTCTGTCTAACCCACCTAAACCAGACGCATGGGCGATGTCACTTGGTAAACGCAGCTGCATGCATTGATAGGCTAAATCGGCATACGGGTGCCCCAAGGTAGATAACTCCCAATCAAGCAACGCAATCACTTTAGGTTCATCAAGGTTAGACATATCAAACATCATATTATCCAACCTAAAATCACCGTGAACCAAGGCTATTTGCCCATCATCTTCAGGCAAATTTTCTTCTAAATAGGTAATAAGCTGCTCAATGTCTTCTACATGCTCTAGCTCAGAAGCACGGTATTGCTGAGTCCACCGGCTTAACTGGCGAGAAAAGTAACTTCCTGGCTTGCCGTAACTCGTTAACCCAGCGGCGTCAATATCAACACCGTGCATCACTGCCAGCACGCGGTTCATTTCATCGTACATAGCGCCCCGAGTTTTTGGGCTCTCTACTTCCGGTAAAGCGCTGTCCCAATAAATGGTGCCTTCAACGTAGGCCATGATGTAAAACATACTGCCAATGATGTCGGCATCTTCACACAAGTGATAAACCTTAGGCACAGGTACTTCTGTGTTACTTAGTGCATTGATAACGCGATACTCGCGGTCAACCGCATGGGCAGACTTGAGCAGTTTCCCCGGCGGTTGGCGACGCAGCACGTAAACGCCAGAATCAGCATTTAGTTTAAACGTAGGATTAGATTGCCCACCTGAGAATTTCTCTGCCGACAACACCGTGCCTATTTCTGGGCACGCCTTATTTAGGTAGTGATTTAACGTTTCTATATCTAGCGTGTGCGTAGCCACAGATACTCCTTAAGCGTTCTTTTCGGCAATCAGATTGCGACCCAATTGCATCATGTGCACTTGGTCAGGGCCATCGGCTAAACGAATGGTCCTAGCATACGCGTACATGGCAGACAATGCGTAATCTTGACTTGTACCTGCAGCGCCATGCATTTGGATAGCTTCGTCAATAACCCTACACGCCATTTTGGGTGCAACAATTTTAATGGCGGCAATAATATCTCGAGAGACTTTATTGCCGTATCTATCCATTTTGTCGGCAGCCTTAAGTGTTAGTAAGCGCGCTTGCTCAATATCACAATGCATTTGTGCAATACTTTCGCGCACCGACTGCTGTTTGCTAAGTGGCTTACCAAATGCTTCACGCTGATCTACTCGCTCACAGGCTAAATCTAAGGCGCGCTGTGCGCAGCCAATTAAGCGCATGCAGTGATGAATACGGCCTGGGCCTAAGCGACCTTGTGCAATTTCAAACCCGCGACCTTCACCGAGTAGCAAATTGCTTACCGGAACCCGTACGTTATCGAACAATACTTCCGCATGCCCTACAGGCTCATCAAAATAGCCCATCGCAGCCATGGGGCGCACAATGGTGACCCCCTTCGTATCCATTGGCACTAAAATTTGCGACTGTTGCTGGTGACGAGCAGCTTCAAAGTCGGTTTTACCCATTACCACCATGATTTTGCAATTTTCGTTCATGGCACCACTGGTGTACCATTTGCGCCCATTGATTACGTATTCATCGCCATCTCGGGTAATTGACGTTTCAATGTTAGTCGCATCACTTGACGCAACTGCTGGCTCGGTCATGGCAAAGGCAGAACGAATTTCGCCATTAAGCAGTGGCTCTAGCCATTGTTTTTTCTGTTCTTCATTTCCGTACTTCGCCAACACTTCCATGTTGCCCGTATCAGGCGCGCTACAATTGAAAATCTCTGAGCTAAACAACACACGCCCCATCTCTTCACACAAAGGGGCGTATTCAGCATTTGATAACCCAGCGCCGTAAGGCTTATATTCCTCTGGAAGGAAGAGATTCCAAAGGCCGGCGTCTTTTGCGCGTTGTTTGAGAGTTTGCATCATAACGGGAGTTTGCCAACGGTTTTCACCATTTTCTACCGCGTGAACATACTCCTTCTCAATTGGATACACTTCTTCTTGCATGAAGGCTCTTAATTTCGTTAAAAGCGTTTGTGTTCTTTCATTGTATTCAAAGTTCATAACTGTCCTTATCCGCTGATGGCGCTGTTTAGCTGTATGTCACAGCGTGCAATCTATCCACAACATCTAAATGTGGTACGCTGTTGAAATTGTTCAAATGCACACCACGAGTATTCGCGAAGCACTGAGAAAAACTCGCATTTCTAATCTGCAAGTTCATGTTAATAACCGTGGGGGCGTCGTAACCGAGTATGTGCTTTAACATCATGGCAATGGCCCCCCCTGAACTTACCACCAACACTCGCTTTGCCTGTGTGCTTTGGAGCGCGCTTAGCATAGTGGCCACCCTATCTTCGAAGCCTGCCCAACTCTCATCCAATAAGTTATGGTCGAGATCATTGGCTGCCCATGCCAACATGGCTTTTTTAAGCAACCGATAATATTCTGCCCGAGACGCACCTTCTGGCACTTTTTGATCTGGGTATCGGGTTAAAAACGCTGTTGCCACTGCTTGAAAGTTAAATTCGTTCAATTCACTGTTGATGTTCGCTTGGGGTAGAGAACCTATCCCTTTTGCAATACCTTCGGCGGTTTCTCTGTGGCGCACCATGTCACCCATAAACACACTATCGAAAGTAATATCGCGCTGCTTGAAGTAGTGCCCAAGCCACTGGGACTGCTGTGCACCTAGATCACTAAGCTTGTCGTAGTTTGCTGCGCCAAAAGATGCTTGTCCGTGGCGTACTAGGTAGATGTCAGTCATACTACTCTCTGATGTTATCAATATGTTAACCATGGTAAGAAAAGTAGCACCATAAGTTTAATTGATATTTTGAATGGGAATACATCATGTTAGGCTATGGGGAACAAAGGCGACTAAACACGCCCAATAGCGTTGAGGCAGTTGGTTTTCAGAATATTTCTACTATCGTTGTAGCGACTTAAAATTACTGCAACACTAAGTTGTTACGTTGTTTTTTGCACATTGATGCAAAGTGAAAGATTACTGCTAAGGTTCTAGCTGTAGTCAAACGACGCTATTCGTTTGAAATGGGTTAGATGTTAGGTAAAATAAAAATGAAAAAATTGCTGCCCAAGCACACATTCGTCGCACTAGGTATAGCTGCGAGTTGCACATCTTCACTTGCTTACTGCCAAGATAGCGCCTTAGAGCATATCACCGTTCAGGCACAAAAAACGGCACAAAATTTACAAGCAGTACCTGTTGCCGTGACCGCCCTTTCCGGCGACGATTTAATTGAAACCGTGGTGAAAGACGTCTTTGATTTGCAAAACTATGTGCCTGCATTTGGTGCGTTTCAAAATCAAAGCGTGACTAATTCAGGGTTTTCCATCCGCGGTATTGGCACATCATCACAAAATTTCGGCTTCGAATCTTCTGTGGGCTTATATGTGGACGGGGTTTATCGTTCACGGCAAAATGCCCTTATCAACGACTTAGTTGATATTGCTGCTATCGAAGTACTACGTGGCCCACAAGGTACCCTATTTGGTAAAAATACTGCAGCAGGCGCAATGACCCTTACCTCTGTGGCGCCAAGTCATACCGATACCGATGGTTTTGTAGAAGTATTGGCGGGTAATGATTCATTATTAAGATTAAGTGCAGGCGCGTCGTTCTCGTTGATTGACGATATATTAGCCATGCGTATTTCAGGGTTTAAAACCGATGGTGATGGCTATATTACCGATGCCACTTCTGGGCAGAGTTTAAATAACAAAAACCGCTCAGCCATAAAGGCTCAGTGGCTTTATACGCCTACAGAAAATGTCAGCGTTCGCATCATTGCCGATTACGGTGAATTAAATGAGCGTTGTTGCGGTGCACTTACTTGGCAAAACAATTTTCAGGCAAATGACATCCCTGGCAAATTTGGCACAGATGCGTTGTTATCTCAGCCCCCGTTTAACGCCACCATTTACAGTACTGACGATTTCTACGATTTCACCACATCGTTATCTCAACCCCCTATTTCAAAAATGGAAGATAAAGGTGTTTCGGCGCAAATTGATGTAGTGCTTAGTGAGCAATGGTCTTTGGTAGGTATTACGGCTTATCGCGCCTTTGATAGCATCGATATTGTAGATACCGATTTTTCAGATGCGGATTTATTAACCGCCACTAACGATGCAAAACAACAGTCTTTCTCTCAAGAGTTTAGATTGCATTATAAAAGCGATAAAATTCGTGGCCTTTTGGGTGCCTATTACTTTAGCCAAAATTTAGATTTAACCTTTAACACCACGACACAGTTTGCATTCGATAGCTTTTTTAGCATTGCAGGTGCTGAATTACTTCCCTTGGCAAGTGCGATTGATGGACTTAGTGCGGCCACTGGCGGGTTAATAGCCCCTTCTGGGGTGGCAGCACCAAGCAATACCGTATTTATGCACACGGCAAATCAAGAACAAGACAGTGTTGCATTTTTTGCCCAAGCTGACTGGTTGCTGTCTGACACAATCACCTTGACGACTGGCATGCGTTTTACCGATGAAAAGAAGTCGATAGCTGGCCGGTACACCGAACAAGGCCCAGGTATTGATGGCTTGAGCGGCGCTCCCGAAAGCAGGCCCAATATAGGTGCTGCGGTAACAGCGTTAAATGATATTGGCGTAGCGCTCAATACTGGTACTGCAATTAGTCCAACCTCGCTAAATGCCCTAGCGCCTTTTCAACAGGCGGGATGGGGGTATTTTTTCTTGGGTTCATCAGCGGTACTGCCACGACCTGATTTAAACGAAGCAATAGATGATAGCCAGTTAACGGGCACGATAAAGCTTGCTTATCAGGCCAATAAAAACCAACTAATTTATGCCAGCTTAGCCTCTGGTTATAAAGCAGGCGGCACTAATACTGATCGTATTTTACCTTCTTTAGATGCCACTTTTGAGGCCGAAAAAGCGCGTAGTGCAGAAATAGGCTTGAAACAGGATTGGCCAGATTATGGTGTGCGGGTAAATGTTGCGGCGCATTATTCAACCATTGAAGATTTTCAAGCCACCACTTTCACAGGTACCGGTTTTAACCTGCAAAACGCAGGCGACATTCATGTGAAGGGACTGGAGCTTGAAACCACTTGGTTAATGAGTGCAAACACGGAACTTCAGCTTATTGCATCACGCACGTTAGCCAATTTTGATACCTTCAAACAAGGTACATGTTGGGTGGCCTATTCATGGCATACGGGTATTGACGATCCGGGCCGTGCGTCACCTGCCGACCCGTATTGTGCACGAGACGGTGACAGAGTGGGTTTTGAGCCTCAAAATAGCCTTTCAATTATGCTAAACCATCATTTTTTAGTAGCGAGTTACGACGCCACAATAAGCGCAGATTATCAGTATACAGGGGAAGTATATTTGGATGATTCCAACGACCCCTATAAACAGTCTGGTTCATACGAGATTATTAATGCACGACTTTCACTTCAGCTTGAGGAATGGGACACCGAAATTATTGTATGGGCTCGAAACCTTTTGGATGAAGAATATATCGCTAGAAGTGGTTTTGATGTGCCAGTGCAAGAAGGAAAACTGATGGCCTACCCAGGCGCACCTCGCTCCTATGGTATATCGGTAAGAAAGCGTTTTTAACTATTGCGTTTGTTAAAACAAAAGCGATGTAACCTTAAATAAAAAGCCCCACTTATTCATCTACTTTGGGGCTATTTATCTACTTCGTGGCAGTTATGGACGAAGTTATGGAGGCAGTTATGGAGGCTTTATGGGGCTTGCACGGGGCTTTTACTGAAGCCATGTATAAGACTTTTAAGGAGTGTGTATATAAACTGCGTGTTGCACATAACTACTTTAATGTCGGAAATTTGTTTGCCAGTACTGCATGGCACTGAGCAATAATCGACAACGCGATGCTTTCTGGCAAGTCGCCACCGATATTAAACCCAGCTGGGCTGGCGAAGAAGCCTTTAAAATCACTTTCTTTAACCCCAGCTAACGCGAACATTTCTTCTTTACGGTGAATAGGCCCTAACATGGCCACGTACTTCAGCGGGTACCGAGATAACATTGCTAAGGCATTACTGTCTATTTGTCGGTGATGAGACATCAACACCGCTGCATCGATATTGTGTTCTGCGACATGCAAATTCAGTGCTTCGACTTCTGTCGACTCGACAATAAAGTTAGCATCACCGAAGTGCTCTACCCTTGCCTGTGCTGGCCTAGGATCCCATACGCTCACCGACCACCCTTGCTGCACTGCCATCTTCACCACAAAAGTGGCATCGTATCCACCGCCAACGATAAGTAGGTGTGGAGGCGGTTCACAAGGTACTGTTAGAAAGCACTTACCGTTTTGGGTATCAAGTAAAGCGGCCGTTTTTTTAGCTTCAGGCTTCACACGAGTGGTGTTGTCAGCCTGTTCGCTGTTACTCGCTTGCTGGTTGTCGCAAACGCTAACAGAGGAGGAAAGTTCGCCATTAACTTCTTGCTTCCATAAACAAGGTTGCCCGCTCACCAAATATGAATACACAGTATGTAACTGTAAATAGTGATTATCACTAGTTACAGGTAACAGCGCTAAATGTACAACCCCGCCGCAGCCTACACCTAGTTTAAAGGCAATGTCTTCTTCATCGTTATCATCGTAAACTGCTGTACGATGCTTACCATCTTGCATTACCCGCTGGGCTTGTTTGTTAATGTCTGATTCAAGGCAGCCACCACTTAACACACCTAGTTGATGCCCAGCATTGCTGAACAACATGACAGCCCCCGCTTTCCTGTAACAAGAGCCTTCCGTCTTATATATAAGCCCCAGCACCCACTGGTGGGCATCCTTTAGCGGATGCCACTGGGCTAAAAGGTGTATTAGCTGATTACTCATTGCTCAGTAGATGCCTGAACAATAAATTGCGCTAACGTCTCTGGGTCTTGTGCACCCGCAACACCGCTATTACCAATCACAAAAGTAGGTACGCTTTGAATACCACGTTGCAACCATAAGTTCTCGTGCTCTCGAACGACATCTGCATAGGTTTGATTGGCCAGAAGTTCACTTACCTCTTGCTCGTTTAGCCCCACAGACACCGCTTCGCTTACTAACACCTCTATATCATTCACGTTTTTTCTTTCACTGAAATAGGCGGCAAATAAGCGTAATTTTAGCGCTTCTTGCTTACCGTTTTCCCCTGCATAGTGCAGTACTTGGTGTGCATTGAAGGTATTCGCCATACGCATGCCGTCGAAGTAATCAAACTTAAAACCAACCGATGCACCTGCATCAATAAGTTGTTTTCGGTTTTGATCACTTTGTGCTGGAGTAAGCCCGTATTTTTCCATTATATGTTCACGAACGTCCTGTCCTTCTTGCGGCATGTCCGGGTTAAGTTCAAACGGGTGAAATTGAATAGTTACTTCAATATCGTCTAATTGCGCGATGGCTTTTTGTAGACGTTCGTAACCAATAATGCACCAAGGGCAAACTACGTCTGACACCATATCTATCGTTACTCTTTTCATTGCACCTCCAGCGCGAAGCCGTTAAATATTGTTGGTTTTAAACACCTACTAAATGAATAATGTATTGTAGGGGTGAACCTTTCAGCTTCAACCAACATTGCTATTTTTACCGACCAATTCATCAAGTTCTTCGTTCACTAACTTCACAACAGCGTTAGACCACAATTGATAGCCTGCAACTTGCGGATGAAAGCCATCTTCAGCCATGTATTTGAGCGTGTTGTCTGATTGATCATTACCTATTGGGTTTAAGGTTAGTGTGAGTACGTTAACCCCATGATATTTGTTCACCAGCTTAAGCAAGGCGGTATTGAGGTACTTCGCTCTTTGCCCTAACACCCAACGTAACGGTTGGGGTAGCGCGGGAAATTCGTGCATAGGAGGCAGTGCGGTAAATACAACTGACCTGCACTGGTATCGCGCTTTTAGTATTTCAATTATTTGCGTGACATTACTACGCCACCGGCGCAAGGACGTAAAACCCGTTACATCATTTACCCCTATTGAAATAACCGCCACGTCGAACGAGCTGCATTGAAGAGGCGTGTCGAAACTATGGGTAGAAGTGATTGTTGAGAGGGACGTTGAATTAGCATCATACGTAGGATCAAGGTTGGGTTTAGCCCGCTGCAACATGGATAACAAACCCGTACTGTTAACCCCTGTCTTGGCCTTTAATTCCCAATTAACGCAAAAGTTTTCCGACAAACTGTTAATTAACCAGCCAGACAGTGCTTGTTCTTGAGTAGATACTCCCACGCCAGCGGCAGCGGAATCTCCCGCAATAAGCAACGCCAAGGGAGCCTTTATTTGCTGACAGCTTACCGGAACGCCGCTATGCGCATCGCCTTTAAGATGCACCTTGTTGGAGGCATTGCTAGCGCACTGGCAGCAACCCACTCTTTTACCGGTAGGTTCCGGTAATTTGAGCGTTTTTTTCCTTACCAGCAGGCCTTGTACTAGCAAAATTGGAAAACTGACTATAATGAGTATGTTTAAGAGCAAAACCTTGAACGAGATCAATAAACACCTTACTAGTTTGCATTATTATCAATGATGAAATGGGTTTACCACGAAAGAAAGGTCACCTGTATAAGTGTCTTTCGCTACTTTACTAGCAAACTAAGCAGAAAATACCTATGAATTCGCCAATTGATCGCGCCACAAGTACAATTACAAAATATGCACAACAGGCGCCACGTTACACTTCTTACCCTACTGCGCTTAAATTCGAGTCGGTGAACGACGGGTTATTAGAGAGCGCGTCTGAAAACTGCGGCGCCGATACCATAAGCTTATATATTCACATCCCTTTCTGCGAACAGCTTTGCTATTACTGTGGCTGCAATAAAATAGTAACTCGCCACAACGAAAAAGCCGACCATTACCTTAGCTACATTGAAAAAGAGATGGTAGCGAAAAAATCGCTTTATAAAGATAAGAAAGTGGTAGCCCTTCATTTAGGTGGAGGCTCCCCAAGTTTTCTTTCAACGATACAACATACCTATTTAATGTATCTGATTAAGAAACACTTTCTTATTTCCAGCGAAGCTGAATTTTCAATTGAGTTAGATCCTAGAAATGTGACTTGTGAATACTTAAAAGATTTAAATGAATTAGGTTACACCCGTGTTAGCTTTGGTGTACAAGATATTAATGTAGATGTTCAGCAGTCTATCAATCGGGTTCAAAGTACCGCACACATTGCCAAATTAGTGTTTGATGCAAAAAACATAGGCTATACCTCGGTCAATTTGGACTTAATTTACGGTTTGCCCAAACAAACTATGGAGAAGTTTCGCACCACGGTAGTGGCGGTAAAAGCCATGTCACCCGACCGAGTGTCACTTTTTAGCTATGCCCACTTACCAGACAGATTCGCAGCCCAACGCAAAATACCGCTAGATACCCTAGCCACCCCTGATGAAAAAGCGGCAATGCACCAAATGGCAGTAGAAAGTTTTTCTAAAACAGGCTTTGAAATGATTGGTTTAGATCACTTCGCGAAGCCCAGCGACACACTAGCCATGGCTAAGCATAACCACGTATTGCACCGAAACTTTCAAGGCTACACCACGCATAAAAACAGTGACTTACTTGGTTTGGGCGTATCTGCCATTAGTACAATAGGCAATGCATATGGCCAGAACCCCAAACAACTTAAAGACTATTACAACCGGTTGGACAACGACATACCGCTAACCGCCAACGGCATTGCGTTAACCCTAGACGATCGCATTCGTCGAGACGTGATTATGTCTTTAATGTGTAATTTGTATTTAGATAAGAAAGATATTGAAGACAAGTACAATATTAAATTCAATGGCTATTTCTGTATTGAATTAACGAGCCTTAAATCGTTAGTAGACGACGGTATTATTGAACTTCGCGATCGATATATTAGTGTGCCAGATAAGTCTCGCATTTATATAAGAGCAATATGTGCAAGATTCGACGCTTACCTAAACAAAGGTCACCATATTTCACGCTATTCTGCGGCAATTTAGGCAGTGGGAGTTTAGGGCCGGGAATTTAGCACCTAGTAATAGTAAACGCAGCGCTTTAAAACGCTTTGCAAACCTACTGAAGTTTGAACCTAGCTACCACGGATAAACCAGGTTCAAGTTTCAACCGTTCAATCGACAAGGTGCTTACTCTGGCATACAACGCTTGATTACCATGGGATAGCACCACGATTGCGGTTTGTAGTTGATGTTCTTTAGATTGCGGTGTTTCAGAGAAGTAAATTTCCGCCACTTCGCACGGTAACGCGTTTAAAATACTGCTAGAGGGCACATTCACTTGTGTATTGGTATCAATACTCACCTCGCTGGCAAAAACGGCTATTTTTCCTCGCTGCGGATACTGGTAAGTGCCTACCCTTTGCTCATCTTTGTTTTCCGTATTCAGTTTATTATCACATTGCACGGTAGCTTTGGCGTAAAGTACGTTGCCGCTTACATTCAAACGTGTAAATGGATAAGGAAAATCTTTCGACTTTTGAATTACCTCGCCTTCTAAAATTGCACAGGGATTTTCTACACTTCCCTGGCTGGCGATTTTCGCCATAACGTAAGCTACTGAACCCGTCGCCTCTACCGCGCCATCAACTACAGATATCAGCCCATCACAGAATAGAGCCAAGTCTTGAACATCGTGAGACACCATGATCAATTTTATATTTAAGCGCCCACAGGTTTTGACTAGAAATCGCAGAATTTTGCTACGTAAAGCTGCATCTAATGCGCTTAACGACTCATCAAGCATCAGCACATCTGGGCCATTAACCAGTGCACGCGCTAATGCCACCCGCTGCGCTTCACCACCTGAAAGGCTGCCTATTGATTTATGCAGCAAATGTTCGCACTCACAACCAGCAATAGCATGTTCAACTGTTAACGCCTTTGAGCCAGCATGACGTTCGGCCAGTGCTAAATTACCTTTTACATTTACATGAGGAAATAGCATAGGCTGCTGAAATACCAAACCTACCCGCACGCGGATGGGCGCGCTATTTACGTTTATTTCCTTGGTTGCTGAATGCGCGTTAACTGTTGCGCTAGCAATAGGTTTAGCATCTTCAGCAAACCAATTAACACTTACTGATGCTTCTTGTTCGAACCCAGCTAGCGCACGAAGCAAGCTGCTTTTACCCGCACCTGATGGCCCGGTAATACCCACTACCTGCATGGAAGATGGTAATGCGGCTTTCGCACTAATGCGGTTTTCTAACGAGATATTGAACTCCAACCTTGCCCTCCTTTTCCATTAAAGCGATACAGCAGCGTAAGCAGTAAAAATGAAAACAATAGTAGCCCCAACGAAAGTGCATGTGCTTGGCCATATTCTAAGGCTTCAACATGTTCATACAATGCAATTGAGAGCACTTGGGTTTCGCCTGGAATATTCCCCCCAATCATTAGCACCACACCAAATTCACCAATGGTATGGGCGAAACTAAGGCCAAATGCCACTATAAATGGGGCTTTGCACAAAGGAAGTATGATGCTGAAAAACGTCTCTATTTTTCCAAAGCCTAATGAATGCGCCACTTCAACATACCGTTTATCGAGTTGAGTAAAGCCGCTATACAAGGGCTGCAGCGCAAAGGGTAATGAGTAAATAAAAGAGCCTATCACTAAGCCTTCAAAACTAAACGCTAGCTGATGGCCGGTGAGCCATTGCCACCCTTCCCCAACTGGGCTTTGGGGCGAAAAAGCCACCAACAAGTAAAAGCCGAGCACGGTGGGGGGAAGCACTAAAGGTAATGCAAGTACCGACATGAATACGGGTTTTAATTTATGTTGCCAGTTTGCCAACTTCCACGCCAGAGGAGTAACCAATACCATTAACAGCACGCTGGTTAAAAAGGCCAGTTTTAGGGTTAACCCTACCGCAGTAAAGGCGCTATGTTCTAGCATTTATGGTATACCCCTAGTGACTCTGTTATCTACTCGCTTGTTCTCATTAATACTGGAAGTTACGCTAACCGATAATGAATCATCAGCGGGTTGATAACCCCAATTGGGCAAATTTCCCTGTACGTCTAATGACAATAAGTAACGAGCAAATGCAGATGCTGCGGCTTTTCTGTCGGCTGCGGCGGTAACTGCAAGGCTTTGTAATATTGGTTGATGCAGGGTGTCGGGAATGAGTATTGCCCCATCGCCTTCAACATAAGCATTGCGCCCAGAAATATTTTGCTCATTAGCCTCATTTATTCGCTTATCAGTCCAATTAATTCGCTTGTCAGCTAGGGCGAGGGAGTATGCCACCAAGGCATAATCGGCGTTACCTGTAGTAAAAAACTGATAGGTTTGAAGTACGTTTTTACCCATCACAATATGGGGGGAAACAGCATTCCACTGATTGGTATTAACAAGATACTGCTTTGCTGCGTTGCCATAAGGAGCAAGTTTAGGGTTAGCGATAGCCAGCTTTTTCCCAGCCAATGCCCCAGCAGTAAAGTGTGGTGTTGAAGCTGTAGTATGAGAAGACAGAAAGGCCAACCTACCTTTAGCGTAAACATGCACATCTTCAGCGTTAACACGCCCTGCCTTTATTAACGCATTGGGCCTAGCAGTATCGGCAGAGAGGAATACATCAAATTGAGCACCATGGGTAAGCTGCGCAAATAGGGTTCCACTGGAAGAAACGGTAACACTGACTTCTTGCCCGGTTTTCTTGAAATAATCATTGGCGATACTGCGTAAAGGCTTGGCAAAATTTGCGGCTACAGCAATTTGTAATGGCGAAGATAATATGGGTACTGCCGTGTCATAAGTAGCGGCGTCTTCCTTAGAAGCGACTATTTCATGGTGTTCATCATGCTGATGGTTGTTTTTGGAAATAGCATTATTATCAGCAATGGCATTTTTATAAGCGTCGGTCTGTTCATATGAAGAGAGATTAGTGTCTGATACTGCCGCATTACAGACAATACACAGAGTAAAAAAAACAACAGATAGAAACGTACCCGCGCGGCCTTTAGGTTTACCAACTTGCATGCTTAAAAACGCGGGGGAAATTCTTAAATACGCGAGTATCATTTTTAAACACGCCGGTATCTTTGCGCCAACCGCCATTGCTATTTTTCTCTCAACCAGGCCAAAGCGGCCTTGTCGTCTGAGGCTTTTACCTCAACCCAACGAGAATTATCTCGGGTGAACTCTTTTTTCCACAAGGGGACAGATTGCTTAAGCATATCCATTAAAAAGTTAGCGCCTTCAAATGCCGCAGCGCGATGGGGTGCGGCAGTGCCAACCCAGACTATTTGCTCGTCGTTATATAATCGGCCAACACGGTGAACCGCGCCTGCCGAGGTTAGCGAAAATCGAGTGATGGCTTCTTGCACTAAGTTGGTTAGGGCTTGCTCTGTCATGCCAGGGTAATGTTCAAGTTCAATGCCTAAAATATTGCCATCGGCATTATTGTCACGCACCAAGCCGGTAAAAGTAACAATAGCGCCTACATTGCCTTTGGCTTTTTGGCTAGCTTCTTGGCGTAAGCGATTGTATAACCACTGTTGATCGAAATCGGCGTCGCCAATTAATGCGAACATGATTACCCCCCTGTTACTGGTGGGAAAAAGGCTAGTTCGTCACCTGGTTGCACATGAGTTTGTATATCGCACAGTTGCTGGTTTCGCGCCATTAATACACTGCCATTTTCGCTACCAGCAGAGGCACCAAGCGCTTGCGACCATTTGTCACTACGGCTTTTTAGCAAGGTAATAACGTCACCCATAGTAACGGCGCTTTCAGGCAGCGTTAACGTAAAGCAACCTTCTTGGGTAATTTCACGTAATTGTGCAAAGGTTTTCACGGTTACATTCATTTTATTTCCTATGAAGGTAAATTACTCACCTAATGTTTTTTTGTCGTTGGTGTGGCTGCTAGTCGATTCATTATCACTTTTCCAATGCCCTGTTTTTCCGCCTTTTTTATCAAGTACCTGAATGCCTTCTAAGCGCATACCAGGATCGATAGCCTTACACATATCAAACAAGGTAAGCAGGGCCACGTTCACACCAGTAAGGGCTTCCATCTCTACCCCTGTTTTGCCATTTAGTTTACAAAAACAGGTGGTTTTTATGCGGTTATTTTCGGGCTCGATGGCAAAGTTTACATCTACTTTCGAGAGCGCAAGAGGATGGCACAACGGAATGAGATCGGCGCATCGCTTTGCCCCCTGAATACCTGCAATACGCGCTACAGCAAATACGTCGCCCTTGGCAATAGTGGCATTACTTATTTGGGCGATTACCTCTGGACTGGTATATAAATACCCTTGGGCAGTGGCTTCTCTGACGGTTACTGCTTTATCGCTAACATCTACCATGTTAGCTTCGCCGCCTGCATTTAAATGACTAAATGTGGTCATTACGACACCAAGTGTTTAACGAAGTTACAGGGTTTAAAATCGACATCTAACTGGCTAGCAATAATTTTTTCCCAACCGGTTTTACAAGCGCCTGTAGAGCCGGGTAAGCAAAAGATGACAGTATTGTTGGCAAAACCAGCAATAGCACGAGACTGGATGGTAGAAGTACCAATTTCTTCGTAGCTTACCTGGCGAAACAATTCACCAAAGCCATCGACCTGTTTATCGAACAACACACTGATAGCTTCTGGCGTAGAGTCTCTGTGGGTAAAGCCCGTGCCACCAGTAATTAATATACCGTGAATATCGGGGTTTGCTATCCACGCCGACACTATAGCGCGCTGCTGATAGATATCGTCTTTTACTAAGGCTCTGTCGCCTAAGTTATGCCCCGCAGTATTTAATGCGTTAGTTAAATAATCCCCTGACTTATCATTTTCAAGTGTGCGGGTGTCAGAAATGGTAAGTACCGCCAAATTAAGCGGCTGACTAACTACAGACATAAGAAATCCTAAATTGATATGCGACATTTATTCAGGCTTTGATAAAGTACGCCTAAATTAATACATCATGTTACGTTCAGCTTACCACATTGATGTATGCGGCAACATATACTGCGCCAGCGGCGCTCCGGTTTTTTAGTCAGACGCTGAGCTGTTATAAAGAGTCGATTTTATAACATGCTGCGCCCAACCTGAAAATTGTTGTGGATTGGGAGCATGACTCATTGCCTTGTACCAATATGAATTAAAAATAGTGGTAAAGCTAAAAAGCACAACGTAAATAATACAATTTATCTATGAGGGTAAAAGCATTGTATTCAATAGCTTGGATGTCAATTACTTGGGCAACCAGTTTCCTTTTTGCTACTGTGCCTTACTTGCTCACTTATTTTTACACTAAGGTTAATGCGTAAATGAAAACCCCGCTATCTACTAAGCAGGTAATGCGATACAACCGGCAAATTGTACTGCCTCAAGTTGATATTGATGGTCAGGAATTGTTGGCGTCGTCTCGCATTCTAATAATTGGTGTAGGCGGTTTAGGTAATGCGGCGGCCACGAACTTATGTGGCAGTGGTGTGGGCAAAATTACGCTGATAGACAACGATATTGTTGAGCATACCAACCTCCCCCGCCAAACCTTGTTCGATGAAAGCCAAGTTGGACAGTCAAAAGTGATGGCAGCGAAAGTCAGACTATCGCAAATGAATAGCGATTGTGAAATTGTCAGTATTGAAGCGAGTTTGCTTCAGGATAATATACCACTTCCTGCTGGAAACAGCGCTAGGGAAGAACGCACTGAGTCAGACAGCGCAGAGGGAGGGGCTACTATGAGAGGTGCTACTGCGTTAGAGAAAGCTGAAATCAATACCCACAAACTGTTTAGCGAGCACGACATTGTGCTTGATTGCACCGATAATACTCAAAGCCGCGACCTTATAAACCGCTTGTGTTATAAACACAGCGTTCCTTTAGTTTCTGGGGCAGCCATTCGCTTTGAAGGTCAATTATTCGTAGCTAAACCCGGCGAAAGCCAATGCTATGCGTGTTTACGCAGGTTATTTAGCGCGCCTGAATTAAGCTGTACCGAAGCAGGAATTTTTTCGCCCATCGTGAACATTGTAGGGACCTACCAAGCACTACTTGCCATGCAGGTATTAATGGGAGTAGGTTCAGTGCCGGTAAATACCTTGTTGACCTTCGATGGTTTGCAGCATGAATGGCAACAATGGACGCTACCCGCCACCCTACAGTGTGATGTTTGTGGTAATCAGAATAAAGATGTTGATGAAGGTTAGCGCATATGAGTAACAAAAGTATTAGCATGGGCATTTTATAAGTACCTGCATAAGTACTTATATTGGCACTAATATAAGTACTAATATAAGCACTAATATAAGCGCTAGCATTAGCGCTAACGAGAGCATCAATAACTAACAACGACATGAATAACAACGAATTAAAAAGAGAGAGTTATGACAACTGAGGTTGTTAAGCAGCATATTGTCGTGGCGCAAAACGCCTCTGGCAGAAACATGAATGTGCCCATTTACAGAATGCGAGGCGCAAGACCCGGCCCCACCGTATACATTCAAAGTTCGATACATGGCGCCGAAGTGCAAGGTAACGTAGTGATATACCACCTTATCCAACGCTTAAAAAACATGGATATTTGTGGTGAAGTGATCTTGGTACCCAATTGCAACCCCGTGGGCACTAATATAAAAGCCGGCGAATACACCATGGGCCGCTTCGACCCTGTCAACGGAACCAATTGGAACCGAGGCTATCATTTTGACAAAGACAGTGTTGAGCAATTTGCTAACACCGTGACCCCAGAAGAGTCGGTACAAGGCATAAAGCAGCGTTTCAGAGCATTTTTATCAAACGCGATAGATACCAAGCTTGCCACACCTTGGGGTTTGGGCTTAGCACAGCAGCTAAACTTAAAACTACAGCAATTAGCGGTGAATGCTGATTTTGTACTGGATTTGCATAATGGCCCTGTTTCAACACGCCATATTTATGTGCCTGAGTATGCTAAGCCCAGCGCTAGCCTGTTTAACATACCCCACTGTATTTTTATTCCTAATGTTTTTGCTGGCGCATTAGATGAAGCTACTTTTTGCCCATGGTGGACGCTACAAGAAAGTATTGAGGCAAACCTGCAGCGAAATATTGAGTTTAACGTTGAAGCTTTTACGCTTGAAATGGGTAGCCAAGAGGTGATTAATTTCACCGAGGGTGATGTGGATGCACTTAGTATACTCAGTTACCTAAATGCAAAAGGCGCACTACACAATTGTGATGTTAAGCCTTATGTTATGACTCGGTTAGGGGTAATGCTAAAAGACTATAAAACCCTTTTTACTGACTGGGGCGGCATGGTGGAATACCTAGCAAAACCGGGGGAAAGCATTAAGGCTGGTGAGCCCCTTGCGAAAATTCTAAATATTGACGAGCTTGATAACGATAATGGCAGCCGCTTATTAAACGCTCCTTGCGATTTAATCCCTATTTTGCACTTTCCGTCTGCATCGGTATTAAGTGGCACACAGCTTTATAAAGTATTTACTAATTACGAAACGCTCACCTAACAAAGGTGAGCAGCATGGCGCTAGTGGTCAAATGCGCCTTTTTGTAAAAAGTAAATAGTTTGCTTTGCCACTTCTTCGCTATATCGCATTTGAGAATGGCCAACGTCGATGGTGATAAAATCAGTCATGCCCTCCAATTTAGTAGACTCTACTGATACCAGACCATCGTTTGGCCCGTTGAACCTGTCGTTCGTTAAGCCTAACGGCTTGGTGCCCGCAATAATGCCAATAGTGAAATCTACCGCATCAAGGTTATTGCCCAAGCTTCTAGTGCCAGTGACTAACGCACGGCTAATTCCCCCACCTAGGTTCATTAACCAGCTGTCATTATAATGATCGGCTAATTCACTGCCTTTGTTTGGTGTACCTACCAGTACTACCTTTCCCACGTTCACGACTTCTAAGGCTTCTTCATGATTTTGCAAGTATGCTCTAATGACTAAACCACCAAGAGAGTGCCCTACAAAATGTACTTTGGGGGCATTTTGTAGGCACACATCTATTTGGCTGGCTGTTTCATCTAATACCGAAGCCACACTCACCCCGATGGTAGTGTAGTCTAATAGACATACTTTATAGTTCGCGTTCTCCAACCGCTTAGCAAAACGCCACATTGCCCAATCACTTCTACCCAACCCGTGGGCTAGCACAACAATCTCATCATCTACTTGGTAATTAAGCGGCTTCGCTTCAGAGGTAGCACAACCCGTAGTTAGAAAAAGCACTAGCAATAAAACCGTTAAAACAACTGTTCGGAGCATCATTTAACCTACATTTTTACGCACCTAACCGATAACATATAACTCTTTTTGAGTTTAGTTCGGCGAATTTCTCCCTTATGAGAGTTCCACCACGAATAGGCAAGTGTTCTAGCAAAAGCTTCTTTTTGAGTGGCATTACTGCTTGTCCAAAACTCAGTATACATGCCTTGGGTTATATACCAATTACCAAGCTTTACACCCGCTGGCGTAGCAGAAAATTTATACTTATTGACTTGGGACTGGTCAAAACGCTTGAACAAAGTATTTGGCTGCGCAGCTTTAAGTGTAATAGCCACGTCTTTCTCGCCTCGCCATCCTTCTTTATCAAGATCAGAATCGGCAATACCAATAGCTGCCTCTAGCGATTTCCAGTCTTCATCTGATGCCACTCGCCATCCCGCAGGACAAATATTTCGCGAGTTGGAAACATCATTCCAATCATAAAGCCTGCCATAGCTTGATAAATTTTTGTCGTTATCATCCGGGACGAAACCCGTATTAACCGGGGTACCGTCCTGAAATTTAGTCGACCTTAAATTCTCAGCTAGCCAGACTCTATCGCCAATTTTCACAGTGCGATAAACATTACCCTCAATATCTTGTATTAAGCTTTGAGAAGCCTGTTGAGTATTGCTTAACTGACTACTATTGTTAGCCGATGAATTCATTGTTATTAACATACTGATACCCACACCAAAAATTAATTTTTTCATCTTTGAGCCCAAGCATAAAGCGCCTTTCTTATTAAATTAAAGCGGCCAATCAATAGCAGTTTCTTTCTCAGAAAGCGCCCACAACCGAGTTAACGCGTCTTTCTGCACAACAAATGATTCAAGCTTACCCTCACCTACCGGGCCACCAAAATTCATTAGCCCCGTTGGGCCATAATAAGCACGTTCTTTTAAGTTTTCTTCGGTGGCACACATTACCTCTGGGTACGCGCCCTTTTCAGCCGTTTGCGCAAGGCCGATCTTAACCATTAATGCCCACGAAATTCGGGTCATTAAACTTGCGCTTTCCCTGATAAGAGAAGTATTAGAAGCCCCAGGGTGACAAACGTATACCTTCACATTTTTTCCAGCGGCTTTGATTTTGTCTTGGAGTTCATAGGCAAACATCATTTGAGCTAGCTTACTTTGGCTGTACACTTTATTTGGATGGTAGTTCTTATCCCAATTCATGTCATCGAATTGAATGGCTCTTAATCCCATTTTGTGGCCTTCACTAGACACCACTACAATTCTGCCTTTTGATGCTTCAATTCTTTCAAAGAGCAAACCACATAATAAAAAATGACCGTAATGGTTTACCCCTAACTGACTTTCAAACCCTTCGACAGTTAGCTGTTGTGTGGAGATTTGAGCAATCGCACCATTACACATAAGCGCATCGATTTTAGGCACCTTTTCTAATATTTCTTGCGACGCGCGCCTTACTGACGCCAATTCCGCTAAATCTAATTGTATAAAGCTGACTTTAGCTTCATCACCAAACTCGGTTTGTAGCTTGGCGATGGCAGCTTCTGATTTGCTAGGGTTCCGATTTAGCATTACCACGCTCCCCCCTTTCGACAACAAGATTCGCGTAGCCTGAAACCCCGCCCCACTATTTGCGCCAGTGATTAGAAACGTTTTTCCCGAAAGAGACCCCAAACGCTCGGGAGTCCAACCTTTAGGGCCAAATGGGTTATTCGTCGCCATAAAATTACCTGCCAATGTTGATTATTCAGTCACCGCCTTGCTTGTGGTAACCCGTGTTAGTCTTTGTTACGTGCTTTAAATTCAAACCGCACAATAAAGTGCATTATAGTGCTTGAAAGGTAGATTTATCAGGCGCAATAATCGCTAAAAAATGCCTATTTGTATCAATCTGATTATTTTTAGGTTTACTTACAGCAAGAGGATTACTATTGCGGAATTTGAGATTTATTAGACAAAAATAACTTTGCAAAAATACTGTTTATTTATACAGGCTCATATTCAGTTGCATAAGTCCGATTTATTACGGAATTTTTCCGCCTTTCTTGTGGTGTGCTTTAGGGGTTATAAATAATGACTTGCCAATCAGGAGCTTAAAAAATAGACTAGGACAATAAATCAATGAAATATGGAAATTTTCCACCTTGCATAAAGGATTTTTTCCGTACACTAAATTGTTATACGGCACGAGCATTCAGGTTCCCAGGGTCACCTGACTCGTAGTAAACTGCGTAAACAGGCCCAAGGGTCAGTAGTAACGTTTGAGCTTTTATGTCACGCTTTTAGCGTAAGCGAAGCCGTATAAGACGCGGCTTGATAAAGGCTTCGCTTACGCTAAAAGTGTAGCATTCAAACTGCGAGAGACTGCTCGCGCGGCGGCTGAGTAACAGGGAAAATTTGCTAGGTACACGGAATTAACTCAGTAAAAGGCCTTACATCGATTCTCGTGCTCGTATAACAAAACGTTCAAACGGACACGAATACCAGCGGCGGGTTTCTCTTGCTCGGCAAGCGTGCCGTTTAACTTAAATGTTATGTAGCAAAGGAACATGCATAGATACAAAGTAAAGTTTAACCTCAAAAACTTTCACGGCGATCGAGAGTTTGAGTTTCTTGGTACATGGATTGGGTTTGCAGGTATGCTATTCGTTATAGGCTGCGTATCTTTTTACGAATACCCTAAACCAGCTGTAGCTAACTCTGTTCCGATTGTCGCCGCAGCCTTTGCTGTCTATTGGCTAGCTACCCAAATACGTTTTTTAATTGTAATCTTTTGCATCCTTTCTTTGCTTGCTTCAGTTCTATTTTTAGTTTTTTCCATAACATCAAATATCGACTGTTCTCAAATAGTAAATACACGTCAGCAGCTACATTGTATTCAAGATAATCTCTATCCAAGAGTTGCATTTACCTATTTAACTAGTTTATTTTTGGTCAGTTTGTATTATTCCGTAGGTTATTTTAAGCGTGCCTCATAACAAAAAAATTAAGTCACTCACTTCGTTCGCTGGGACGCATACACGCAGGGCGGCTTCGCCATTATGCCCTACGCGCCTGCGCCCCTTATTTAAAAGTTATATTGCAGGAGTAACATGGAAAGTCAGCTCGTAGTTTCATCAATATGGGAAGATGAATCTTTATTTGAAATCTCTATATTCGGTAGTAATGGGCAGTTCTCTGGCCAAGCAGATTGCTATACAAATAGAGAGGAGATTGAGCATCTGGGAAGACTTCTTGAGAAGTTTCCTCGAACCACAAAAGATGAGTTCGAGTTCAAAAGCCGTTCCACCCCTGATCTTTCTTATTTTTCCATTCATGCTTTCTGTACAGACAGTTCTGGCCATACAATGTTTGCTGTTACTATTGCTCACATCGAATCTTTCACTAATGTCAGAAACGAAAGCTATAAAGTTAACTTTGATATGAAAGTCGAGCCTCAAGCAATTTGTAACTTTGGTATACAGCTTCAGCGCATAGCGGTTAACCCTCTTGGTAAAACAAAGGCTGTATTGAAAAATGCAATATAACAAAAAAATTAAGTACGCCCGCTGCGCGGGCTGGGACGCAAACACGCTGGGCGGCTGCGCCATTATGCCCTACGTGCCTGCGCCCCTTATTTAAAAGTTATGTGTCAAAGGTAAATTAATATAAGAAGGATTTTTAACTATGAAACTAGGTACTAAAATTGGTTTGTCATTCAGCCTTATTGGCTGTGCTGTCGGCGCATACTTCGGTCTATCACCTGTTTACTCGCAATTACAATCTGGTGTGTTATCAGGTCTAGAAGCGGGGCTAGCGTTCAGTATCGCTGGCATTTTTATTGGTAGTGTATTGGCTACTGCAAGCATTCTTTCTTCGAATAAGCATGCCACATAACAAAAAAATTAAGCCACTCACTTCGTTCGCTGGGACGCATACATGCGGGGCGGCTGCGCCATTATGCCCCACATGCCTGCGCCCCTTATTTAAAAGTTATACGGCACGAGCATTCAGGTTCCCAGGGTCACCTGACTCGTAGTAAACTGCGTAAACAGGCCCAAGGGTCAGTAGTAACGTTTGAGCTTTTATGTCACGCTTTTAGCGTAAGCGAAGCCGTATAAGACGCGGCTTGATAAAGGCTTCGCTTACGCTAAAAGTGTAGCATTCAAACTGCGAGAGACTGCTCGCGCGGCGGCTGAGTAACAGGGAAAATTTGCTAGGTACACGGAATTAACTCAGTAAAAGGCCTTACATCGATTCTCTTGCTCGGCAAGCGTGCCGTTTAACTTAAATGTTATGTTCTTTAATGAAGGGATCTTAGCTAATTGATTAAATATAGAAACTTTCGAAAAAGCTTAAAGATTGGAAACCTATCAGGACTAGAAAGTGTTTTTGTGGAAATTCTACTCGGCATAATTTTCTTCATTATCGCTCTACACTCGTTTAAATCTGAGATGCTTATTGTTGCTATACCGTTGGGTCTGCTCAGTGTAGGCTGTACATCAGCTTCTGTTATTTCTTTATATTTCTATATCAAGCTTAGACCACGAAGCCAGAAAGGTAGCGAGTGATTAATCGGCACGAACATAACAAGCAAATTAAGCTCGCTCCCTGCGGTCACTGGGACAATTACTCGTTGGCGGCTGCGCCATTTTCGCCAACGAGTAATTGCCCCTTATTAGGGTGTTATGTGCTTCGGAGGACTTTTTGAAAAATTTACTGCTATTAGCTCTGTCCACCTTACTTTTTACAACTAAAAGTATTGCTTGCTCTTGCGCTCCAACAACTATTGATGAGTCTTTTTTTGACTCCAAAGCAGTTTTGCTAATTGAGGTTGAATCCCTCACGGCGGTCAGGGAGAACGACAAAGAATATGGTCGCATTAAATATCTAGAAGCAACCTTTAGGACAATTGAATCATTCAAGGAAGCAGAAGAAGATATAAAAGTATTAAGAACCTACAGCAATTGCGGTTTAGAACTCTATCCATCTCAAAAGTACTTGGTATTCATACCAAATAAAAGTAGTGTTGAAAACTATGTTTCTCATTGTGATGGTTCGTTTCACTATTTACCACAGCTTGAATACTCTCAATCAAGACTAGATCAGGTTCGCGAGCACGCGCATAACAAACCACTGTAGTCACTCGCTGGCGCTCGTTGGGACACAAACACGCAGGCTCCCTTCGCTTCGCTCCGTATTCTAGCCTGCGTATTTGTGCCCCTAAGTGGGGCGTTAGGTGCAAAAGGATATTTTATGGAACTCAAAGAATTCGTAAAGGAAGCTTTAATTCAAATTTCAGAGGGAGTTAGGGATGCTCAAGAACCAATTAGAGAAAAAGGTGGTTACTTAAACCCCGCAATCAGAATAGGAAAATCTACCGAGATATCACATATTTCGTCATTGTCAGACGGGCAAAATATATACACAGTGGATTTTAATATAGCTATTTCTGTCACCGAAAATTCCGGAACAAAAGCAGACGGAAAGCTAACAGTTGCTTCCATTCTAAATCTAGGAGGTAGTACTACCTCATCCGAATCGAACAGCACTTTAAGCAAAATAGCATTTAAAGTACCGCTAGCACTTCCCGTGGATCCTGTTACATCAAGTAACCTAAAGGCGCAAGATGAAAAAGACAAACAAGCTCACCAGCAGATGATGAAAGAAATGCAGCGTGGTTATTAAGTAGTTGCACCTAACAAAACACTAAAGGCGCTCGCGCTGCTCGCTGGGACACTAACACATGGGCTGCGTCACTTCGCTCCTAATTTTAGCCCATGTGTTAGTGCCCCTTAGTGAGGTGTTATAAGCCACAGGGAGTTATAGTTTGGCAGTATTTTTTGCAACTGTTTTTGTTCTGACATTCCTATGGATCGAACTTCATTATTACGTTTTACGCTGCTATGGACAAAAGTGTGCCATACCCCTGTCTTTTATTGGTGGCTCTGTGGGCTGTATTTATTCATATTTTTCTTCTTCCGACTACACTATTGAAACAAGACAGATGGCCTTAATCATCTTCAGTCTAATAATGTTTTTTGTACCGGTAATTGTTTTACATATTGCTTCGTGGCTAACAATAAATGTCAAACCTAAGACCAAGCATATAATTGCAACTTGTCTAGCAATGGTTAACACTATGGCTTGGCCATTTTTTGCCCTTGTAACAGGTTGTTATGTGCAGCTAGATTGTATGTAACATGGCTTATAACAACCCAATCAACACGCTCACTGCGTTCGCTGGGACGCAAACACGCGGGGCGGCTGCGCCATTTTGCCCCACATGTCTGCGCCCGTTATTGGAAAGTTAGAAGGCGTCAGCCTAAACTACTATTGGTTTAGCAAAAAAAACCGTACAACTACCCTCACCTGTTTTTTTTCAAACATCGTCCGAGCATTGGTAGCTTTAATGTCGCCGCTCTTACTTCAAAGGTCGCGCAATAGGCGCTTTATCGCCAAGTTCTTATTCGAGGCCAGCAAGCGCCATTGCACTTGGTAATTCATAGGGCGGCTTGCTTCAGTCAAATCACCTACATCACTGCACTGGCATTTTGCTTGTTTGCTTTAACAATCAATCGTATGCTGGCTTTATTAGTTTTTAAAACGTCCAAAGGTAAAGGCTCAGCTTCTAACAAACGACTATGGTGTCAACTCAAACATTAAGCCGCTTTTTCTTCCCACATTACACCATCTCTAACCATTGAG
>NZ_JAESDI010000004.1 GCF_019249215.1 Alteromonas lipotrueae | reverse complement strand
CATGAGTATTACTTCAATCGATTTATTTATAGCACGATTAAGTTGGTTCTCGTAACTTGATATTGCGTTATTAATATAGGCTGCCCTATCAAGTAAACTGTCTTCTACGGCAATAATTTCCCATGCATCTATGAGTGCGTTCGCCAATGGTTTTCGACTCCCTTGCAGGCCTCGAAGCGAATCGCAAAACTCCAATCGAATATACGCTAGGGTTCTAATTGAAACCATGCGCTGGATCAACTTTTCAAGGGCTTTTCTGCGTCTGCCCGACGACAGTGCCTTAAGCGATTGCAGCTGATGATAGGCGTTGCTCATCGATTGTTGATAGGCATACAACATAGCATTGTAATGCTGAAGTAAAAACAAAACCCGTCGGTTATCCAACGACAGCGAAATATCATTGTTTAAAAATAGGCAATTTCCCGAACGAAAGAAAGCCTCATTGTTCTCACAATTGTTGGGTGGGTTTTCGTGGATAATTGAAAACACCTGTTTGGCTTCTTCGGTAGATTCTGGAACGCGGGTAATATAACAACGTCCAGTCCACAATACCGCATCATTGTCTGTAAGTTCAGAGGTCAGTAACTTACAGCGTTTACTCAGTGTATCGAAGGTGGTGTTCAGCAAGTTAATCATTACACCTCCTGCCGCTTGTAAAATTAAAGACAGGCTTTGTTCGATATCTCTGCTTTTAATTTTCTGCCAACACAGAGTGAGTTGAGCCTCAGATGCGGGTGCCAATGTAGCTTGTAAGGTCGCAATGCCGGTTTGATATAACCGTAAATTCAACCCCTGAAGCTGAAGACCTATTTCTTCTAGGGTTGAAAACGCATGCTGAAAAGCCGGACTTTCATGATCGATTTCAAGTTTTACCAATGGGGTAAACATGGGGCTTAATAAGTCTGAGTCTGTTGATACATAACCCATGTCCAGTTTACTTTCTTGATTGAGCACCCAATCTTGGCGGTGCATGGCTTCTTCAACTTTACTGGTTAAAGACGGCGTAAGCGCACTGAATTTGCGGGTTAACGCGATTGGCGTGTAAGTAACAATCGAGACGGGCGACGAACATAATATAGTCGATGGGGAAGGCGAGGCTGACATACTTCTTCTTATCCTTGAAAACAGTCGGGGCAAGGAGAACCATTGCCCCAATCTATGTGTTTCGCTATTTAAGTTCAGTTATTGTCATATGAGGCGAGCGGTAAACAATCTCGTCATTCAAATCGATGCCTAACCCTGGGGTATCTGGCGCTTCAATAAAGCCGTTTACGGGTTGTGGGTCTTGCAGACAAAGTTCACGGTTCCAGTCTTTAATGGCGTAGGTGTGGTGTTCGTGAATTAAGAAATTAGGTATTGCGGTTTCTAAGTGCAAACTTGCTGCTGTCGCCACCGGCCCACCACATACATGGGCTTGAATGCGCACGTCATAAATATCGGCGTAATCACATACTTTTTTCGCTTCAGTAAAGCCGCCACACAAGCCTACGTCAGGCTGTAGTACATCAATAGACTGGTCTTCTAAATAAGGGCGCACGTCCCAGCGATGATACAAGCGTTCACCACCAGCAATCGGTACGTTTACGTTTTTAGCCACTTTATCGTGTAGTTTTGAATTCAAGTAATTGACGGGTTCTTCGTAATACAAGCAGCCAATTTCTTCAACAATATCGCCAAGCTGGATGGCGGTAGATGCCCCTAACAAGCTGTGGCATTCAAAAATAATATCGCCGTCTTCACCCATGGTGTCGCGTATGGCTTTTAAACGGGCTTTAAATAGCTTTAGTTCTGGCTTAGAGAAAAGTTTAGTGCGATCGAAGTGGGTGACACCGTCTTTATCGTAAACAATAGGGTCTACTTTCACGGCATCGTAGCCATCTTTTAACGCTTTTTCGGTCGCGCGTGCATAGTCGGCCGGGTCGTTTAGCTTAGTGACTTCTTTATCCCAATCGAACTGCAATTGGCTGGCATAGCTGCGCAGTTTGCCATTGGTTTTCCCGCCCAGCAGTTCGTAAACGGGTAAGCCTAGGGCTTTGCCTTTAATGTCCCAAAGTGCAGTATCAATAGCACTCATGGCTGCATAAATAACAGGTCCACCACCTAAGCCCCAAAAGCCTTCACGTAACATACGCGACCACAATAGCTCAGTGTGGAATGGGTTGAAGCCAATTAGCATGGCTTCTGCAATTTCTTTTATCATGTGCGCTGCAGCACTATGACCCCAATCGTAAGCTAAGCCTGCTTCACCGACACCGGTAATGCCTTCATCGGTATACACTCGTACGAAAACAGGGTTCCACGCTGGGCGCTTTGGGCACTCAATATCAAATATTTCTACTTTGGTTACTTTCATTTATGGTTTCTCTATTGTCTGTTTGTAGTCGTCGCTAGCGGCACTGGCAACGACGCATAATATGGATTATTCACAAAAGCCAGAGTCGAGCTTGTAGGCTTTTCTTAGCATGGCGGGCCAGGCCTTCTGGCCGCCGGTTTCACCACTGTGCACTACGCTGGCTTGCTGATAAATACCGTCAATAATAGGCTGCGGTATCTCAATAACTTCTTCGTTCGACTGCATGAGCGCCAGCTGAATTTCACAGGCTCTTTGTAAATCATAAAAGCGCATGAAAGCATCGCCTACGGTGGGGCCGACAGTTAACCCTCCGTGATTAGGCAGCAGCATATGGTTGGTATCGCCTAAATCATCTTGAAGGCTTTTCTTTTCACTGTCGTTTACTGCCAAACCTTCATAACTATGGTACGACAGCGAGGGAAGTGAAAATAAAGAATACTGGCTCCAAGGCTTTAATCCGCCTTTTACCGATGCCACAGAAATGGTGGCGAGTGTGTGCAAGTGAATAACGCACATTGCATCGTGACGAACCTCATGAATGGCACTATGGATAGTAAATCCGGCGGGGTTTATTTGGTAAGGCGAGTCATCAAGGATATTACCTTCAAGATCAACTTTTACAAGGTTAGACGCGGTTACTTCGTCAAATCCTAACCCAAAGGCGTTAACTAAGTAATGGTCTGTGCCGGGGACTTTAGCCGAAATATGCGTATAGATAAGGTCGCCCCAACGCATATCAGCAACCAGTCGATAGCATGCGGCTAAATCGACGCGCGTTTGCCATTCTATTTCAGACACTTTGCCTTTAAGGCTAAGAGGAGCTAATGAATACATGGCCTGTCTCCTAAATATAGCAGGCTAAACTTGAAGATAATGATGGCTTAACCCCTTCTAATAACAGCGGGTAATCAAATTACCAAAGCAAGGGCATTGGCACAACCAAACACACGTTATTCTTGCTGAGATTGGCTTGCTTTAATTTTATTAAAGCTATCGCGAAACGCAATTAGATCATCAGGAAAGCGAAGTTGAACATGGGTGAGCAAAAAGGGGTCGGCCTTTACCAATTCAATCACTTCTAGTTTTGCCCATGGCGGCGCATCAAACACATCTGGCAAGTGTTCTACCCCAGCATTTAATGTACACTCAAATAGCGCGAGACCATTTTGTGTAACGGCCAATTTTTCACCTACCTCGACATTGAAACCTGTTTCTTCCCATGTTTCTCGGTGGGCTGCGCAAACTAATGATTCGCCCTCTTTTTTTCCGCCACCGGGGAAATCTAAACGGTTTGAAAGGCGATGTTTGATCAAAAGCGCTTTGTTTTGCACTTTAATGATGCATGCGGCGGCATTTTGAGTATGCTCCTCGTTATTCGTGCTTCGGCAAAAAGGTGCTTCAGGCACCTTCTTTGTACATCCAAAAAGCGTTAAAACTACCAAAATGGATGATAAGCGAAAATTGATACTCATTAGTTTGGGTAAAATACTATTCAGAAAAAGTTAATAATAATAAAAACGTAGATAAAGGATTTGGTTTGAACGCGACCCTGAATCTCGTTAATGCACCAACTTGGTTACTTTATCACGTGGTGCATATTTACCAATAGGAAAGGTTATGTCTTCACGCAAATTACTATCTCCATTATTAATAGGTGCTTTATTGCTAGCGGCTGTGGTTGTCTATGTAAACTTGCCTGCAGAAGAACAGGTGAAAAAAGGCGGCTCTCTGGCGACAACAGTGAAAACCATATTGGTAGAGCAAGGCGCAATGGCGATAACCATTGAAGCCCTCGGTACTGCCAGAGCGAATGAATCGATAGCAGTCACTGCGCAAGTTACCGAAACCGTGCGCTCAGTTAACTTCGAAGATGGCGATAGTGTGAAGGCTGGCCAAGTGCTTATTCAGCTAAACAATAATGAAGAACTGGCTCGGGTTGCTGAATTGCGCGCCAATATTGATGAAGCAAAGCGCCAATACACCCGTATTTTTAACTTACGTGAGTCTAGCGCGGCTTCAGAACAGTTACTTGATGAACAACAAGCGCGTGTAAAAGGATTAGAAGCGCAATTAGACATCGCTGAAGCGCAGGTTGATGACTTGCAAATTCGCGCGCCATTTTCTGGTGTGCTTGGTGCACGACAAGTCAGTATTGGTTCATTGGTGCAGCCCGCTGGTGTTATTACCACCCTTGATGATATTAGCGTAGTAAAAGTTGATTTTAGCATTGCCGAGAACCAATTGGCGAGTGTAGCAAAAGGCCAGAAGGTTTCGGCGACATCGGTGGCTTATCCAGGTGAAATGTTCAGTGGTGAAATCACGCATATTGATACCCGATTAGACCCCATCAGCCGCGCTATTAGCGTACGCGCAATTATCGACAATAAAGACCAACGATTAAGGCCGGGCATGCTACTTACCATCGTGGTTGAAAAACGTGTGCTTGATACGCTTATCCTTCCTGAGAAAGCTTTAGTGCCAGTGCAAGATATTCAATATGTGTATGTGGTAGAAGGCGATGTTGCCCATCAACGCGAGGTGGTTATTGGCGAACGCCGACCTGGTATCGTTCAAATTGTCTCTGGACTTAAAGCCGGTGACGAAGTGATTACGGAAGGCACGCTTAGAGTACGCGATCAATCTGCTGTTAACGTTCTTAACCGTAACAACGAGGGTTAAGCCATGTTGTTATCTGACATTTCAGTAAAAAGGCCGGTATTTGCCACGGTTATCAACCTACTGTTGATTATATTTGGCGTGGTCGCCATTTCCATGTTGGCCCTTCGTGAGTACCCAGACATCGACCCGCCCATTGTATCGGTTTCAACCAAATACACAGGCGCATCGGCGAATATTGTTGAAACCCGCATTACTCAACTACTCGAGGACAGAATTTCGGGTATTGAAGGGATTAAAAATATTACTTCAACGTCGACCAATGGACGTTCTGATATCACCATAGAATTTAAATTATCCAGAGATATCGACGCTGCCGCTAATGATGTGCGAGAGCGAGTGAGTCGGGCACTGAATAATTTGCCTGATCAGGCCGATCCTCCAGAAGTTTCAAAGGCCGATTCCGATCAAAGTGCCATTGTGTGGTACAACCTGCGTAGTACAAACCTTAATACCATGGAGCTTACCGACTACGCAGAGCGCTTCCTAGTGGACCGCCTATCGGTAGCCGATGGGGTTGCACGGGTTCAAATTGGTGGTGGTCGTCGCTATGCCATGAAAGTATTTCTTGATAGAAACGCTATGGCTGCCCGTGGTATTACCGTAAGCGATGTTGAAAGTGTCATTAGTTCTGAAAACGTTGAACTTCCCGCTGGTGAAGTTGAGTCGCTCGATAGAAACTTTGAAGTACGTGTAGCGCGTACGTTCTTATCGCCAGAAGATTTTGCGGCGTTAACCGTAGCAGTAGGGGACGATGGATACCTCGTTCGCTTAGGGGAAATTGCGAATGTAGAGTTGGCGGCTGAAGACGACGAAACCGAGTTTAGAGGCGACGGCGTTAACATGATTGGTTTGGGCATTATAAAGCAATCAAAAGCGAATACTTTAGATGTTGCTCGCTCAGCAAAAGCGCAAATCAGAAAAATTGAAGAAACCTTGCCAGACAATATTTTCATTGTGCCTAGCTATGACTCCTCAGTATTTATTGAGGCATCGATTAATGAAGTTTATGAAACCCTCGCCATAGCCATGCTTATGGTGGTAATTGTTATTTACCTCTTCTTGGGAAATGTGCGCGCCACACTTATTCCTGCAGTCACTGTACCCGTGTCTCTAGTGGCAGCATTTATTGTGATGTACGCGTTAGGCTTCTCTATCAACCTACTTACCTTACTTGCTATGGTGTTAGCGATTGGGCTGGTGGTAGATGATGCCATCGTGGTGCTTGAGAATATTTCCCGGCGAATAGAAATGGGTGAACCTCCCATATTAGCCGCTTATCGAGGCGCTAGAGAGGTTGGCTTTGCGGTTATTGCAACTACCTTGGTACTGATTTCTGTATTTGTGCCTTTAGTGTTTCTTGAAGGGAATGTAGGGCGTTTGTTTACTGAGTTTGCCCTGGCTATTGCTGCTGCTGTGGCGTTTTCTAGTTTCACCGCATTAACCCTCTCGCCTATGATGGCCTCGAAAACTCTTAAAAAAAGGACGCGTTCAGTAGGATTTGGTGCGTGGATGGATAAGCGTTTTCATGCCCTCGAAAACCGCTACTTTAAAAGCTTGGGAAGTACTATTCACCAGCCGTTTATCATGGTGCTATTGCTAATTGTTTCAGTGGTGGCACTAGTACAAATCTCAGAAAAGTTACCTAGTGAATTCGTGCCTAAAGAAGATCGGGGAAACTTTTACATATTAATGAATGCCCAAGAAGGCGCGAGTTTCGAAAGTAATGCCGCTAACCTTAAACTTATCGAAGACATCCTAATGCCTTACCGTGAAAGCGGTAAAATAGGTAGGTTACTGGTACGTACTCCAGGGTTTGGCAACAATGCCGGGATCGCCATTGTTGGCTCTGCCGATTGGGATGAGCGTGATTTTAGCACCTTCACATTGATGGATGAAATAAGTGCGAAGCTTGATGCCGTGCCTGATGTGAGAGCCTTCGCCATTATGCGAAGTGGTATTTCAGGCGCAGGTTTTGGTAGGCCCGTACAATTTGTATTGCAAGGTGATACCTACGAGAACTTAGTTGAGTGGCGTGACATCCTAATCGAAAAGGCCTCAGAAAATCGAAACTTAGTTCGTATCGACTCTGATTATAAAGAAACATCACCTCAGCTTCTGGTCAATATAGACAGAGATAGGGCGGCTGATTTGGGGGTGTCTATAAGTGATATTGGCCGTACCTTAGAAGTCATGTTAGGGCAACGTACGGTCTCTACATTTTTAGATAGGGGCGAAGAGTACGATGTTATAATCGAGGGTATAGAGGCTGATTTTAGAAGCCCAAATAGTATCGATAATCTTTATGTTCGTTCTTCAAGAAGCGGCGAGCTTATTCCCATGGACAACTTGCTTACTTTCGAAGAGCAGGCGACTTCCTCACGCTTAAATCGTTATAATCGCATGCGTGCTGTCACCATTTCAGCGAACTTAGCCGGCGACTATACGTTAGGAGAGGGCTTAGCTTACCTCGAGAATATCGTACGCACAGAGCTACCTGACAATGTGTCTATCGACTACAAAGGCGAGTCACAGCTTTATCAAGAACAAGGAAATTCGTTTATCTATGTGTTCTTGTTGGCGCTTGCGGTCACATACCTAATTCTCGCTGCGCAATTTGAAAGTTGGGTACACCCGCTAGTTATAATGTTAACTGTACCTCTTGCGCTGGTGGGCGCTTTTATCGGACTCTATTTTGCCGGTATGACACTTAACATTTATAGCCAAATAGGGCTGGTTATGCTGATTGGTCTTGCGGCGAAAAACGGTATTTTGATTGTGGAGTTTGCTAATCAACTTCGAGATGCAGGTATGAACTTCGAAGACGCACTACGACGGGCAGCTGCTCAGCGACTTCGCCCTATCGTTATGACCGGGTTTACTACGGTATTTAGCTCTTTGCCCTTAGTGTTTGCGTCTGGTCCTGGCGCAGAAAGTCGCATGGTAATTGGTATGGTTATCGCTGCGGGTGTTCTGGTTTCTGCCTTTATGACATTGTATGTGGTACCGACGGCTTACAGTTGGCTTGCTCGAAACACAGGTTCCCCCCAGCAAAGAACCGTTGAAATAGAACGCTTAGAAGTTGAAATTCCCTACCGTAAAGGCGAAGAAAATTAAGCCCTCACATCTAGGGTAAGATCGTGTTTTTAGACACTCATTTACTATGATTCTGCTCAGTGCTTAACCAATAAGTACGGAAAAGTTCAAAAAGTCGGGCGGTATTAAGGTATATGTTTTTATACAATAATATCGTTCGCCACTCCTAAATAGAACTCTGGAGATTTTTTATCTAACTGAATTTTAACAACTATATTTAATTGTTTTTCACATCTCTGCTATTTTTACGTATGAAGTTATAAGTTCTGCCAATACCTTTATCCTTTTGTATAGTTGCTTCTACGCCTCTCTACCCTAAACTGCGCCAACTGTATTAGGGCTATGCTGAACACAACGAAATTTAAAGCAAATTTTTTGTATCTCAGTTGGCAGTTTTTCTAATCCTTGCTAATACTTATCTTAATCTTGAAGCACAGAAGATATTTGTATGAGTAAGAATAAAAAATAAGCACATCGGTATAGGTAGATTAAAGGTTAACGTTCTTTTAATTGCGCTACCGAAACAAATACGACTTAGAGGACATGTAATGAAACAGTGGATACTAGCAGCAAGTTTGTGCAGCAGCATGGCTTTTGCAGATGTAGCAGTGATAGTTCACCCGTCTAACGGCGATGCATTAGACAAAGATTCAATCAGCCGACTCTTCCTTAACAAAATGAAAGCTTTTCCAAACGGCACGAAGGTAGTACCGCTAGCACTTGCTGAAGGGCAGGCCGCTACAGACGAATTCAACGGTAAAGTTTTGAATAAATCAGCGTCTCAGCTTACCGCTTTTTGGTCTAAATTAGTTTTTACTGGGAAAGGTCAGCCTCCTAAAGCATTAGGTAGCGACGCCGAGGTGGTTTCAGCTGTTGCTGCAGACCCAGGTGCAATTGGCTATGTAGATGCTGGCTCCGTAGACGGAAGCGTTCGCGTAGTTGCCACTTTTTGATTACACAGTTTAAGAATTTTTAAGGATTTAACATGAAAACCAAACTTGCCCTTTTATCAGTTGCTAGCTTAATCGCCATGCCAGCGGTTGCAGACATAAAAATCAATGGGTTCGCCAACCTTATCGGTGGTATGACACTAGATGATGACGAAGCGGTATACGGTTACGACAGCGATTTTAATTTCGAGCCTGCGAGTGTTTTCGGACTTCAAGTGCGTGGTGATGTTAGTGAGAAGCTTTCTGCAACAGCGCAGCTTGTTGGTCGTGGAAGTGACGATTACGATGCAAGTTTCGAATGGGCATATATGACTTATGCACTTTCAAATAACTCGAGTATCAGTGCTGGAAGAGTTCGCCTGCCATTATTCAAATATTCTGCTTCTTTGGATGTGGGTTATTCGTACCACTGGCTAACACCGCCACAATCGGTTTACGGCGTACTTATCAATAATATTGATGGTGTTCGTTACGATTACAGCAACTACGCGGGTGACTGGGAATATGGAGCACAACTTTTTGCAGGACGTTCAGAATCCGGTACATTAGAGGCGGATAACCTTACTGGTATTTCTTTTGAGGCCACTCGTGATTGGTTCAATATTCGTACTATTTATGCGCAAGCTAAATTTAATAGTCCAAATGAAGATCTAGAATTTTTAACTAATAGCATTAATCAATTTTCTCCGATCGTTCCTACTGTCACTGAGTTTTCAAAAAACTTCTTAATTGAAGATGATACCGTTGGTTTCTTCGAACTTGCCGTGAATATAGATAAATACGATTGGTTTGTAGGTGCAGAATATACCCACATTTCATTTGATGAAGCTCCTATCGCAAATGATGATGCTTGGTATATTACCGCGGGAATGCGTTTCGGTAAGTTCACTCCACACATTACTTATGAACATAAAGAGTCAGATCCTGATGATGTTGCAACTTACTTAAACGATGTTCCTTCTACTATATCTACTGGCGATGCCGTTACTGACGGAACATGGTCATCGTTGTATCAAGGCTTTGCAGCTGTAGCTGCATCGACTTTGGAAGATACTTCTGCATTAACAGCAGGTTTACGATACGATGTTGAGCCTGGTTTCGCGGTTAAAGGTGAAGTCACTTGGTTCGAAGATGATGCAAACGACGCGAATGATGCGACGCTATTGAGAGTGGGTGTTAACTACACTTTCTAGTCTTCGTTTATAGCAAAGTTTAGGCCCCGCTCAGTAATGAGGGGGGCTAAGATATTTCTAAAGTTTTTTAAGAATGTGAAGATATAGAATTATAAAGCCATGATCTGTGGCCGTGCTTAAAGTAACGTGACGTAACTGGTGAGATAAAAATGAGTTTTCTAAAAAAAATGCCCATCGCAACAAAGATTTTTCTGATACCGGGAATTGCTGCACTAAGCTTTATTATTTACCTCTTAATTACGGTTTACGTTGCACTTAACAATGACGACACCCTCGAGAAAGTTGAAAACGTTCAGTTTCCCGCACTTCAATTGTCTGCCTCTACCTTGGTAGATATGCAAAAAGTCAGGGACACGCTAAGTAGTGCGGTAACCACAGGCGACCAAGATACATTGAGCGCTGCGAGTGAATTGGCCACAGATGCAAAAGCTGGGCTAGACGAGATAAGTGCAATCAGCCCTGAGTTTCGCCCCGCGATATCAAAGATTTCTGCTGGGTTCGATGATTATTTTGAAGTGGCGTACGACGTTTCTCAGTCAATGGTTGATGGAACGGCTGACTTTAGCCGCTTAGGTCAACTATCTAAGCAGATGAACGGTTCGTACGATGCTGTTATTGCTTCAATGACAAATTTTAGAGATGAGCAGCAATCTGCATTTGATGCTTCTTTTGCGAAAACCGACGCGGCAAATATTTCGTTAATCAGTACCGGTGTGATAATGACTATTGTCGTCACCTTGTTGTTGTTTGCTACCGCGGTGCCCATCGTCCAAGGTATTAAGAAAAGCATCGATGACGTAGTGCGCTCGCTTAAAGATATTGCCCAAGAAAACGGTGATTTGACCGTTCGTATCGCAACGAAAAGTGAAGATGAAATTGGCGAGTTGGTGTATTGGTTTAATCAGTTTATGGACAAACTGCAAGGCGTAGTGAAAGACGTAGTTGAGGCGAGTTTACCGTTATCTAACTTGGCGCAAAACCTTCGCGGCCTAACGGAGGAAACCCAGCGTACTATTGATATTCAACAGCAGTCTGCACAAAACGCCAAACTCGCGGTTGATACAATGAGTGGTTCAGTAGACGGCGTAGCACACAGTGCCGCACAAGCTGCAGGTGATGCTAACGAAGCGACTAGCGCCGCTGGCGAAGGCCGTCAAATTGTACAACAAACCGTTTCCAGTATTCAGCAGTTAGCCGAAAACGTGCGTGAAACCGCTGATGTGATTGGGCGTCTTGAGTCAGATTCGAACAAAGTTGGCTCGGTACTCGATGTGATTAAAGGCATTGCCGAGCAAACTAACTTACTGGCGCTTAATGCCGCCATTGAAGCTGCTAGGGCGGGTGAGCAAGGGCGTGGTTTCGCTGTTGTTGCTGATGAAGTTCGTACCCTTGCATCACGTACTCAACAATCGACTGAAGAGATTCAGAGCACTATTGAGCAGCTACAGAGCGCAGCGCATTCAGCAGTGGAAGTAATGTCTCGCGGCACCGAGCAAGCAACCAATAGTGTTGAAACAGCTAATAAAGCGGGTGTTAGTTTAGAAACAATAACCAGTACAATCGGTCGCATTAATCAAATGAACGAACAGATTGCGCACAACACTGAAGATCAACGTTCAGTGGCGGTAGACATTGTGAAGCACGTTGAAGAAATTCACCAACGTACAGAGGAAACTTCTAGTCGTTCGGGCGAATTAGGTGTTATGTGTAACGAACTTGCCGATTTAGCACAGCATTTAGAATTGATAGCAAAGCAGTTCCGCGTATAACCGCTAACTAAATATAAAAACGCCCTCAACATTGAGGGCGTTTTTGTATCTGGCATTAAGTTGCTATCGGCCAGTACAAATCGCGGAGCTACTGAATAATTAGCGCCGCAAATGGAACGTAATTACTTTGGCAAGTGACCATGTTGTACCACAGCTTAGCGCTAATTCAGTTAAAAAAAATCCCCTGACAAAGCAGGGGATTTTTAATTGTTCTAATACTTGTGAATATTCTACTCGTCTAAGAAGCTTCGTAGCTGCTCAGAGCGGCTAGGATGACGTAGCTTACGCAATGCCTTCGCTTCAATTTGACGAATACGCTCACGGGTAACGTCAAACTGCTTACCCACTTCTTCAAGTGTATGGTCAGTATTCATGTCGATACCGAAACGCATGCGAAGTACCTTCGCTTCACGTGCTGTAAGCCCTGCCAACACTTCTTGTGTTGCGTCTTTAAGGCTACCGCCGGTCGCAGAATCGAGGGGCTGTATAATGGTGCTGTCCTCGATAAAATCACCTAGATGCGAATCTTCATCATCGCCAATTGGCGTTTCCATTGAGATTGGCTCTTTAGCTATTTTCAACACTTTGCGAATTTTGTCTTCTGGCATAAGCATGCGTTCAGACAACTCTTCAGGTGTTGGCTCACGACCCATTTCTTGTAGCATTTGACGAGAGATACGATTAAGTTTGTTAATCGTTTCTATCATATGCACAGGAATACGGATAGTACGCGCTTGGTCGGCAATAGAACGGGTAATTGCCTGACGAATCCACCAGGTAGCATAAGTTGAGAACTTATAACCACGGCGATATTCAAACTTATCTACCGCCTTCATCAGGCCGATGTTACCTTCCTGAATAAGGTCAAGGAATTGCAAACCACGGTTGGTGTATTTCTTAGCAATTGAAATAACCAAACGTAAGTTAGCTTCAACCATCTCTTTCTTCGCACGGCGAGCCTTTGCTTCACCAATTGACATACGACGGTTGATGTCTTTGATATCAGCAATAACCAAACCAGTTTCTTGTTCAACCTGGTTCATCTTGCTAATACAGCGTTCAATTTCTTCTTTATTAACGGCTAATGCGTCAGAATAAGCTGCGTTAGCTTTAATCGCTTTTGTTAACCAAGCAGAAGACGTTTCGTTTCCTGCAAATGCCTTGATGAAATCTTTCTTAGGCATTTTAGCGTTAACAACACAGAACTTCATAACAAGACGTTCTTGGATACGCACTTTGTCCATCATTGAACGCATGTTTTTAACCATACGATCAAATTGCTTAGGCACTAGACGGAATTCTTTGAAGACTTCACTCAATGCATTGATTTGTTCACGAGCGGCAGCATGAGAGCGGCCTTTCTTCTCGATAACGTCACGTGCTTTGATGTATTGATCACGAAGGGCACCAAACTTAGCGCGGGCTAATTCAGGATCTACACCGCCTTCATCTTCGTCTTCTTCGTCATCGTCGTCATCTTCATCTTCCAGTTCTTCTTCTGAAAGCTCAGAGCCGATGTGTGTGGCCGTAGGAGCAAGATCTTGATCATCATTCGGGTCAACAAAACCAGAAATAATGTCGCTGATGCGAATTTCTTCTGCTTCGTACAAGTCCCATTGATCGAGCAAATAGGTGATGGCTTCAGGGTATTCAGCAACAGAGCACTGAACCTGATTAATTCCATCTTCTATACGCTTGGCAATTTCAATTTCGCCTTCACGAGTAAGAAGCTCAACCGTACCCATTTCACGCATATACATACGCACAGGGTCGGTGGTACGCCCAATTTCGCTTTCTACGGTAGCAAGCGCTTGAGCAGCAGCTTCAGCTGCGTCTTCATCGGCGGTTGCTTCTTGCATGAGAAGTTCATCTGAATCTGGAGCAGATTCAGAAACTTGAATTCCCATGTCGTTGATCATGCGAATAATATCTTCAATTTGATCAGAATCGACAATATCTTGCGGCAGGTGGTCGTTAACTTCTGCAAAGGTTAAGTAACCTTGCTCTTTACCTTTTGCAATCAGGAGTTTAATCTGAGACTGCTTGCTTTGCGCCATATAACCTACACTTCTCACATTCAATTAGTTTGCAATAGAAATACCCATACCAAAGAGGTATGTACATTATTTCTCTGTAGTACTACTGTTGTATCAATGCCGCTTCCGCTCGGTGTCACGTCATATTAAACGGTGCACACCTGCCCGGGTTTGGTTCTGCCCGTTTTGTTCGGCTTTATAATTGCTACTGACATTGCTGCAAATTTGTTCACATTTATGCTTATAAGCGTGCGTGCAGCGAATTAGCCAGTATAGCAGAATTACTAATGGTTTTACCAGATTGACGGCTGTTTTTTTAGCCAGTTATTAGCCTCGACCTTATGGTCAGCTTTTCTGGCGCTCCTTCATTAACAAGTTCAGTTCCTCTTTTTCCACTTGAGTGAGTGGCTGAACCCGAGAGCGGGAAATTAAAGTTTCTATGCGGCTATCGAAATGCCAATCGAGTAATCGAGCAAAACTGTCGCTGTAAACACGCTCAGCATCCTCGTCTTTAACAAGATGTTCTTGTAACAATAATTTCGCGATAGTAGAAGAATGGGGATGATTACGGAAGTTTTCAACCAGCTGTGCAGTGGTTGCTTGGGGATATTGCGCGCAATAGCGATGAATATCCAATAAAAGATCCATTCCGGTTGCGTCACTCCCTTCAAATACGGAAGGTTGCACGTCATCACAACGTGTGGCTAACGAGGGAGAGTCTAGCAGTAACCTAATCAGCATGCGTAGCGGTGACAAGCGAGCTTTACCTACTTGGTTTCTATTCGCTGAATATGCGGGCTTGCTACTGGCATGGTTCGCTTTGGATATATCCTGCTGCAATTTAAATCTATCGTATTCACCGGTGTGTTTAGCAAGCTCTTCTAATAGCATTTGCTTTTGGTCGTCACCCTGCACACTCTCAATTAATGGCATGGCTGCTTTGCGAAGCGCTATTTTACCTTCCGGTGTACCCACTTTATGTGTTTTCAATTGGTTTTCGAAGAAGAAGCGTGACAATGGCATAGCATTATCAAGCATTTCCATGAAGGCATCTTTACCAATTTTTCTTACCATAGTATCTGGGTCTTCGCCGTCAGGTAAGAATAAGAAAGACAGTCTGACACCGTCTTTTAACGCGGGCAGGGCATTTTCTAATGCGCGCCACGCCGCTTCTCGACCTGCACGGTCGCCATCATAACAACAAACAATATGCGGGGTTGCGCGCACTAACATTTGCATATGTTCAGCCGTGGTGGCGGTGCCAAGTGCAGCCGTTGCTTGGTTAATACCAAATTGACTTAACGCCACCACATCCATATAACCTTCAACTATGAGTACTGCGTCGAGCTGACGGTTCTGTTGACGAGCTTGGTAAAAACCAAAGAGCTCGCTGCCTTTATGAAAAATACGGGTTTCAGGGGAGTTTAAGTATTTTGGGCCGCCGTCTTCTAATACGCGGCCACCAAAACCGACTACGCGGCCTCGTTTGTCCCGAATGGGGAACATGATTCGGTCGCGAAAAAAATCGTAGCGTCTGCCTTGGTCGTTTTGATTAACCAATTTTAAGTCGATAAGCTGTTTTACTCGGGCTTGGTCTTTGCCAAAGGTTTTTAGCAACGCATCCCAACTGTCTGGTGCATAGCCTATTTCCCATTGCTTAACGATATCGCCACTAAGCCCACGGCTTTTTAAATAATCTATGGCTTTGCCGCTATTTTCATCTTGTTTAAGTTGGTGTTGAAAAAAGCGAACAACTTGTTCCATTAGTGAGTAGTCGTCTTGCTGCTGTTGCTTTTTCTCTTCGCTAACCACAGGCAAGTGGCCTTTTTCTCTCGGTACTTCTAATCCGTAGAGTTTGGCGAGTTCTTCAATAGCCTCAACAAACTCAAGGCGGTCGAACTCCATCAAAAAGGAAATCGCGTTGCCGTGGGCACCACAACCAAAGCAATGATAGAACTGCTTTTCTTGGCTTACGGTAAAAGAAGGGCTTTTCTCATTATGAAAAGGGCAGCAAGCTTGATAATTTTTGCCCGCTTTTTTTAACTTCACCCTACTATCAACAATGTCTACAACATCGGTGCGTGAGAGAAGATCATCAATAAAATCGCGAGGTATTTTTCCGGCCATGGGGAGACACTAATGCTTATAACGGTAATTAGGGTAGCACAAAAAAGTACTTTAACAGGGAAGGTAAATAATGAAAATACCAGGTTTGCGATTACACAAACCTGGCTAGTTCTATTTCTACCACTCGATTTTTATCGATATTTAGGCATTTAAACGGGCTTTTATTTTAGCGCTTAGTGCGCCCATATCTGTGCGGCCTTGTACTTGTGATTTTAGGCTACCCATCACTTTACCCATATCTTGCATACCTTGAGCACCGGTACTTACCATAGCTTCATCAATTAAGGTGGCAAGTTCGTCTTCGGTTAAAGGCTGCGGAAGAAAACCTTCCAACACGATAATCTCTTCACGCTCTTTACTGGCCAAGTCATCACGGTCAGCGGCATCAAATTGAGAGGCGGCATCTTGACGCTGTTTAACCATCTTGGTTAGTACTGCAAGAATATCGCTATCAGTAAGGGTGATTTGCTCGTCGATTTCACGTTGTTTAATGGCTGCTATTGCCATGCGAATGGTGCCTAGACGTAATTTCGCTTTAGCGCGCATTGCATCTTTTTGTGCAGATTTTAAATCGTCTATTAAAGCCATGATGCTCCCAAATTAAGTAAAGTTTCAACAAAGAAGGAAAGTCATTATAAAGGTATAAAGAAAAAAGTTATAAAAAGAAAAAAGTAAAACAGTAAAAGTAAAAAAACATTCTATGTAGGGATACTCATAAAAAGGCATACACTATCGATAACGGGCGAGTCAGTGGGGTATTAAAAATCGAGAGTCTATCAGAGGGTCTTGATATTCACCGACGCACTGCATGTTAATACCGCCGCGCTAGATGTTAATACCGCCGCGCTAGATGTTAATACCGCCGCGCTAGATGTTAATAAAGAATAACAAGCGCGAATGAAAGTTTTCTGTACCCCAGAAACGCGAAAGGTGCTGCAAATGCAACACCTTTCAGACTCGTAAGTTAACCCTGTTTTAGTAGAGTTTTACGCGACGTGCGTTTTCACGAGCTAATTTCTTTAGATGACGCTTTTTCGCAGCGGCTTTCTTACGCTTGCGTTCCCAAGTAGGCTTTTCGAAGAACTCACGACGACGAACTTCAGACAATACACCTGCTTTTTCACAAGAACGCTTAAAACGACGCAGCGCTACATCAAACGGCTCGTTTTCTCTAACTTTAACGATAGGCATTTAAACACTCACCTCAAAACTTTTGCTGTATAATTCCGGGAAATTGAGCGCTAAAAAGGCCACCCGGGTTAAAAATGGTGCGAAATTCTAATCATTTCCGAACAGAAAGTAAAGACTGAATTGCCAAAAAATAGGCAATATTGCGCAAATAAACGAAGCACCATTCCAAGATATGCGGAATAAAGGTAAACTCTGCGCCCTCTGAGACAAGGTAATACCTTTTATCTGTCTACGTGAGAAGAAGAATTCAGCGCGATCCCGCATTGGTTGAGTGGATCATATCACAGATCGCAGATGATCAAACAGGTCAGGTGCTGATCTATTGCAATAAACTTTGTTGCAATAAGTGCTGAGGTAACTCAAGTATCCTCTTGCAGGGTAAATGATGCTGATTATGCTCAATACTTGCGATTCGGCTATAGCTTGTGCTCGACAGGTTCGATAACTAAGTAAGCCTTTGGTGTTTGTTGTACCGTAAACATTGATGTTAAAGATGTAAAAGTAAGGTTTGGCTCAATGCAAATATTAGGAATAGTATGCGTATATTAGGAATAGAAACTTCTTGTGATGAAACGGGAATCGCCGTTTATGACGATACTGCGGGATTATTGTCACACGAATTATACAGCCAAGTTAAATTACACGCCGATTACGGTGGTGTAGTGCCTGAACTTGCGTCACGGGATCATGTTAGAAAAATTATCCCGCTTATCGAAAAAGCGCTTAGTGATGCTAACACCCAACCTAACGAATTAGACGGCGTAGCCTTCACCCAAGGCCCAGGCCTTGTAGGTGCTTTACTAGTAGGTTCTTCCGTAGGGCGTTCTTTAGCTTACGCGTGGGGTGTACCCGCAGTAGGTGTACATCATATGGAGGGGCATTTACTCGCCCCCATGTTAGAAGACAACGCGCCTGAATTTCCTTTTATTGCATTGTTAGTATCGGGCGGTCACTCTATGTTGGTAAAAGTAGAAGGTATAGGCAGCTACGAAGTTCTCGGTGAGTCGATAGATGATGCAGCTGGTGAAGCCTTTGATAAAACGGCCAAACTATTGGGGCTCGATTACCCTGGAGGGCCCTTATTAGCCAAGCTGGCAGAAAAAGGCGAGCCAGGACACTACAAATTCCCAAGGCCAATGACAGACCGCCCTGGTTTAGATTTCAGCTTCAGCGGTTTGAAAACTTTTGCGGCTAATACCATCCGCGCTGCCGATGACAACAAACAAACCAAAGCTAATATTGCATACGCGTTTCAAGAAGCGGTAATCGACACACTCATTATTAAGTGTAAGCGAGCACTCAAACAAACGGGTATGAAGCGCTTAGTAATTGCTGGCGGCGTAAGCGCGAATACGATGTTGCGAGCACAAATGAAAACCTTGATGGATGATTTACGCGGTGAGGTTTTCTACCCTAACTTAGCGTACTGTACCGACAACGGCGCCATGATAGCTTATGCAGGGATGCAGCGTTTGAAAGCTGGTGAAGTATTAGGGCTTTCTTCGCAAGCTAAACCTCGCTGGCCGCTGGATACGTTAGCGCCAGTATAATAATGTTGTCATCACAGGGTATTATCATGCTAAATAGTAAGTTTCTTTAGCATGTAGGAAATCTAGTGGTGTTTTTTCGTGGTAGCGCTTGGCTCACAATACAGTTTATTGGCACGTTACTTACCGCTAGTTGGTTGTCGCTAGCGGCCTTTAGTGCCCATGCAGTAAATAAGCATGCAATTAATAACACCATAATTAATAAGGATGCGGTTACCCATAAGAATCTGGCCTCGAGTCAGTCGGCTGAAATTCACAAAAATCATGTGGTTCTTATATCTTTAGATGGGTTTAGACATGATTACATCGAGCTGCATAATGCAAAAAATCTCGCACGAATTGCTAAGGCCGGTGTTCGAAGCACGTCGTTAATACCTGTCTATCCCGCCAATACTTTCCCCAACCATATTTCCATAGTGACTGGGTTACTACCCATACATCACGGCATTGTCGATAATCGTTTTTATGACAAGTTGCGACCCAGTAAAGAGGGGCGCTATGCTCAATATTCTATGGGGAAGGCACAAGGCGACAGCAGCTGGATTACTGCGATGCCCCTTTGGCTTTTGGCCGAGTTTCAGGGGCACAAAGCAGCAACCTATTTCTGGCCTGAATCTGACGCTAGAATAGCAGGAGCACTGCCTACTTATCTTTATCACTACTCGAAGCATGCAGATTACCAACAACGGGTAGATCAAATCGTTCAATGGTTAAGTCTGCCGGAAGCTGCAAGGCCACTTTTTGTCTCAGGCTACTTCTCATTGACTGACACTGTGGGGCACGACGAAGGTCCTATGTCCGAGAAAACAAAAGAGGCTGTTGCAAGGGTAGATAGGCTAATCGGGCAATTGTACGACCGATTAAATGCGCTTTCGATAGACGTTAATTTTGTTGTGGTATCTGATCACGGTATGACCAACGTCAAAGATAGCCATCAGATTATGGTTGAGTCATTAAATATTCCCGATTATTTCACCGTGCTTAACAATGGTGCGCAAGTGCGTCTATATGCTAAGCCAGAGGTTACACACGAGCAAATTGAAGATGAGAAAAACCGACTCCGGTTATTGGCCGAAGGGAAATTCATCGTGCTCACCTCCGTTGAGCGCGGCGTCAGGCATTCACAGTACAATGCGCGAACCGGTGATATTATTATGGAAGTTGCTCCGCCTGCACGGTTTAAAAGCGAAGGAAATACTCATGTGAGTAAGGGTAGCCATGGTTATCTCAATACGTTACCTGACATGGGCGGGCTATTCGTGGCGTCCGGGCCTTCGTTTAAACAAGGTAAAGTACTTCCAGCCTTCAGTAATCTAGAAATATACCCCGCGCTTGCTGAAATTATGGGCTTAGCACTACTTTCCCCTATCGATGGTGAAATTAAGGTATTGCGCGAAGGTTTAAAAGAACAATGACGCTTAGCAAGCTTTAGCATACGCCCAAGCTGAAATTCAACGTGCAGGCTAACGTAATTTTACTTACTCTTTGGTATTGCCTTTGTCCCAAATTTTGCCTTCAGAGCGGCTTATTAATCTTTTGATGTTGTCGCGATGTCGCAAGATAATCAGCAAAGAGAGCATGATGACTGGAACGGTATAGAGGGGTTTTATTAACCAAGTAAAAAGCGGGGCAAGGCTTACTGCTACCAAGGCGCCAAGTGAGGAATAGCCGGTAAGAAACACCACTATAACCCAGCTCAAAATAAGCAAGCCAGCTAAATCTAATCCAATGGGTAACATGGCACCAAAGGCCGTTGCTACTGCTTTACCCCCTTTGAAGCCAAAATATAAAGGGAAAATATGACCCAAACATGCGGCAATAGCGACTAGGCCTAAAAGCACGGGGTCTAAGCCTAAAAAGTAGCTGGAATAAACCGGAATAGTCCCTTTTAAAATATCCATTACTAGCACCAGCAAGGCCGGAATCCTGCCGCCAATTCGATATACATTAGTGGCGCCGGGGTTCTTAGAACCAGCAGTGCGGGGATCGGGAAGAGAAAATGCTTTGCAGATAACTACCGCGCTCGATAAAGAGCCAAACAAATAGGCTACGCAAATCATTAAAAGGGCCAACGGTATCATTATTGCTACTTTAACCTGCTGCTTTGTACACTAAACGTATATCTACACTAATAATATGGGGCGAATGCTATTGTGCGTGTTGCCCCCACTTGCAGTACAACGGTATAGTTGTGCCACCATCGCCCCATGGCGAATAACGTAAAGCGTAAAGCTACTCCATTCAAAAGTGATATACCACCTTTTGAGAAGAAGTTAACGTGGTAGTAAGACCAGTATGGTCATAAGAATGAAAAGGTTTATGGGAAAAATATATATAACAGGGCTGGCTGTCGATACCCTTATCGGTGTGTACGATTGGGAACGGGAGCGTTTAACCACGCTGTTGCTCGATGTTGAACTCGACGCTAACCTAGATGCCGCAATGCAGTCAGATAATGTCGACGATACCATTAACTATGCCGACGTGGCTGATTGTATTACCGAGGTAGGAAAAAACAGTCGTTTTATGCTGTTAGAAGCATTTGGCGGCGCGGTAATGAACAAGGTATTAGCCACGTTTCCGGCCCATGCCATCAGCCTTAAAATTGTGAAGCCGAATATTCTACCTAATGCCCAAACGGTGGCAGTGGCTATGTATCAGGAAAAGTCCTAGTGGGGCGTCATACCATTTTAATCAGTGTGGGTTCCAATATCGACAAAGAACACTACATACGAGAAAGTATTAAAGCGCTTAAACTGCATTTCGATGACGTTAGTTACTCGTCGGTATATGAGAGTGAGTCAGTCGGCTTCGATGGCAGTGCCTTTTATAACCTAGTGGCGAAAGCCGTTACTTCTATGAGTATTATTGAAGTGCGAGATACCTTTCGTCAGATTGAAAGTGACAACGGCCGTAAACACGGGGAAAAGAAATTTTGTTCCCGTACACTGGACTTAGATTTACTCACGTACGACGACCAAATTACCCATGAACCCGTTGTGCTACCTCGGGAAGAGATTCTGTATAACGCCTTTGTATTATGGCCGTTAGCTGAATTGGTTCCTAATGAAATCCACCCTGTTGAAGGCAAAACCTACGAGGCACTTTGGCAGGCATTTGATAAAGAAAAACAAACACTCTCGCCCATCAATTTTACTTGGAGCTAAGCAACGGAATGACACTGTTCGAAATAATCATATTGGCTATTATTCAGGGCGTTACCGAATTTTTACCTATCAGCAGTTCTGGGCATCTTTTACTGCCCGCAGAATTATTTGGCTGGGTAAGTCAGGGGTTAGCGTTTGATGTTGCTGTTCACGTGGGAAGCTTACTGGCGGTAATGATTTATTTTCGCCAAGAAATTGCACAAATGACAGTGGCTTGGGTAACTAAGGGTTTTACAAAAGAGCAAAACACCGACAGTAAGTTAGCATGGTATGTGATTATCGCGACTATACCTGCTGTGATTATTGGCTTTGTAATGAAAGACTGGATAGAACTTAACGCCAGAACCGCCCTTGTTATTGCCGCTACCACCATTATTTTTGGCCTTGCCCTATGGTATGCCGACGCCACTGCGAAACGCACCCAAGAATTAACATCGCTTAATTGGAAACAAGCATTGTTGATTGGGTTAGCGCAAGTGCTGGCACTTATTCCTGGTACTTCACGCTCGGGTATTACCATGACCGCAGGTTTGATGTTGGGGTTAAATAGAGAGAGTTGTGCGCGCTTTTCGTTCTTACTTTCTATTCCCGTTATTTTGGGCGCAGGTTTGCTCGCCACCCTCGATTTATTGCAAGCTAACGAAGCGGTCGATTGGTCTGCGTTGCTTTATGGCGCTGCGTTTTCATTTGTGAGTGCTTACTTATGTATTTACCTTTTCCTTAGCTGGATATCTCGAATTGGTATGCTTCCATTTGTGATTTACCGTTTACTATTAGGCGTCATTTTGCTTTGGTTCGTTTTTGTATAAGCGGTTCGCACACGCTGTTCGCATAAGCTCGGGTTCACAAAAGACTGTGTTAGCGTAATAACGGGGCGAATTCTTTCTAGGGAGCGCGCCTCTTTTGAAGCGTTATGCAATGCAGTATGGTTACTATAATTGATGTAGGGAGTACGCAATGTTAGACACTATTTTTACGAAGATTATCAATAAAGAAATACCAGCAGATATCCTTTATGAAGATGATATCTCGTTGGCGTTTAGAGACATTAACCCGCAAGCGCCGGTCCATTTTTTAGTGATCCCGAAAAAAGCGATCCCGACTATCAATGACATCACGAAAGAAGATAGAGAGGTAGTCGGACACTTGTCGTACGTCGCCGCAAAAGTTGCAGCTGACCTAGGCGTAGACGAGCAGGGTTACCGCACGGTAATGAACTGTAATGAATTTGGTGGGCAAACGGTGTACCACATACATTTACATGTGCTAGCCGGTAAAATTATGGGCTGGCCGCCATATACTGATACCGCAAAGCGCTTAGAATAGATAGCGCTTGGAGTAAAAGCCCTTGAATTGAAAAACGTTCTGAAAAACCTTTCAAGGTAGAATAGTGAGTTAAATAGCCAGTCAGTTGCTTGACATAGATAGGCAACTGACTGGCTTAGTCTTTACTGAGCCAGTTATCGATAAATAGTGGTTAGTTCAAACCAAGTACCTTTTTACCTTGTTCGAAGTGAATATCGACAGGAATGTTTGCCGCTTCTAAGCGCGCTAAATCTGCCGCTAGCTGTGGTTTAATCACGCCCATACTGGCTACAAGCTCTGCAACACCATCGTAGTCGCCATCACCTTGCAGGGTTAAAATAAGCTCAGATAATGCGGCGATTGCTGCGCCCATCTTCTCAACATTAACGCGATAAACACCTTCTTCAGTTTGCTCAAAAGCGCCTTCTTGTGCAAAGAAATTAAAGCGGATCATATTCGCTTTACCGTGGGCACTAGACGCCCCAAAACGTACTGAGCGGAAAATGCCGGCCATAAAGGTGACGTAGTAATCTTCAAGTGTACCCTCTGAAATTTCGCCTTTTTCAAGTAAGCTTTGAATCATGTAAAGACCCAAAATGTCAGCTTTACCTTCTTCTAATGCAGAGGCGTGTTCTTTAAGTGAGCCTCTTACTGTATCGCTACCATCAAGGGTGTTTTTTATACCTAAGCCATGCGCCACTTCATGAAACATGGTGTTAGCAAAAAACGCATCAAACGTAATATGATCACGTTGCTCTGGCGCAATGAGCATATCGGCAATAGGAATAAGAATATTGTCGAATTTGGCACGCATCGCGTTTTTCAGTTGCAAACGACGGGTGCCTTTTTCAAGCTGTACACGCTCATCATTAGGTAAGTTAATCGCAATGGTTTTACTGCCAGCATTTGAATGCCCCGCGTAATACACCACGTCATAGGCGTTTAAGTCGGCATCGGAGCCAGGTACTTCCGCTTTGTACTGGGCAGGTACAGGTAAACCTTTTTGTAGCTCTGGAAGAAAAGCGGCGTATTTTGCGAGTTTTTCACTCCACGCTAAATCTTTTACCAAAACGTAGGCTTCAAAGGCAGCGCGATAACCAAATAGCTGGTCTTCATAGCTTTCGATCGGACCAATTACCAACTCTACAGGGTTGGTCTTCATGTCCATCCACGCCATATCCGAGGCTAAGTAATCGTCGGTAAGTAATGCTTGTGCACGCAGGGTTAAGTAGGCTTTAAAGCTTGGATCTTCGGCAAGTTCAGCTGCCTCTTTTAGAATCTTTGATGCAGCGGTTAATTCACTTTTGTACGCATGCGAATAGGGGATAGAGTAAAGGTTGCCAGCTTCATCTTGCTTCACCAACGAGTATAAGCCTTGTTTGTCATCGAACGTGGCGGTCGCGAAGTCAGCCTTTGTCATGTTGTGAGGATAAAATTCAGCACCTAGGGCTTTCTCTTCATAGCCCGCTAGAAACGCGTTATCGCCGTTCAATCTGTCCCATGGGCCATAGTTGATTGAAGCAAAGTGTTTAACGTCGTCGCTTTCAATACTATTTAAAAACGCATTTTTATCGCCGAAGAAAGCTTGTTTCCAAAATAAGTCGTCCATTATTTTAGACGCATCAATAAGCAAACCTATCATCTTTTGTTGGTTGTCGCTTAAATGGGATAAGTCACTGGTCAGTTCAACGGGATGATAAATAGATAACCGAGACTCATCCACAAGAAGCGTACTATCTGGTGATGCGGTGTGCGAAGCCTCTACAGAAGGGGGGGCCTTTGATACGGCTTCTTGGGGGGCCTTGGAGCAGGCGCTCATAAATAAACTTGTGGCAACCGCCACGGCAAGAGTAGAGTAATGTTTAGGTGAAAATTTTATCATAACGTTTTCTGTTTTAGATTTATTAGCAGGATAAGAATATACAATAAAGTAACACGTTAGCGAGCGGCGTTTTGATGTGTATCAAGGTTTCATGTAAAGGCATATGTACTACACTGTTCATAACGCGTAATAATACTATTCAATATTGAGTTAGTAAAAGGTTCAATATTATTTAAGCTCAATAACGGTTATAACATATGGGGAATGTGATTTCCTGCTATCATAAAGCTATGCTTTTCATATGCGTAGCGTATAGTGGGATAATAAGTCTCTGAGCAACTGCAACTTGGTCATTTACTCGCAAACAAGGATTACAGTGTAACCGCGGGTATCTTAAATTCATTGCCTTTTAGTGGCTATTTGAAACATATCTAAGGGTAGGTATATGTCTACACAAAATGCGCTCTCAACAATTCTTGTTGAAAAAATAACAAACGACACACTCGTACTTCCTACGTTACCGGCTATTGCTTTAAAAGTGAGAAAGTCAGCGGATGATCCTAATATCAATCTAAGTGCTATGGGGGATGTTATCGGTCAAGACCCCTCGCTAAGCGCAAGAATGATTAAAATTGCGAACAGTGCTTATATGGGCCGCAGTATCAAAGTAAATTCTATCAGCCAAGCGGTAACCCGTATTGGTTTACGCCAAATCAAAAACATTTCAACCGCGCTTGCCATGGAACAGCTGTTCGTTTCTAAAAACGACGTAGTGAGCGCTTATCTACAAAAAGAGTGGGCGAATACGGTTAATATCGTGGCCAATTCAATGGCGGTAATGCAGCTCTATATTACTCGTACGAAAAAGCGTGAAATGAGTATGGATATTATGACGCTAACAGCGTTAACCCATAACATTGGCGTATTACCTATTCTGACCGAAGCCGAAAGACACCCTGAAGTGTTTGCGAATCCAACCTTTTTAGAAGTGGCCATCGACAAACTAGCGGGTCAAATTGGCGCTAGCATCATGCGAGAATGGGGCTTCGGTGAAGAGTTTGTGAATGTAGCCAAATGCTGGAAAGATTTGAGCTATATACCTGAACAGGTTACCTACATAGATTTCGTTCGTGTTGGTGCGGCCGTTTCTGGCGCAATGGACAGTCAAAAAGACGCTGTTTTGAACTTAGCCATACAGCGTGATGTTATTGATGATGTGGCGGTACTTCACTCCGATGAATTTACCGACCTTGCCAGTGCAGCGAAGCAAATATTTGCCTAACGCTTTGCTACAATAATGCGAGTAAAGCATGACTAATTAAAGCCGAACTTATGCTCGGCTTTTTTGTTTGTTGCTTTCAACCAACATGAGTAATAAGCCCAGTAATAGGCCCCACACCGCTGACGTGATGGAGAAAAGACTGAAGCCTGACGCCGTACATAAAAAGGTGACCAAGGCTGCGTGACGGTACTTGTCACTTTCTACCGTTTTAACCAAGGCGGCTTGTAAGGTAGCCAGTAGCGCAAGCCCTGCCAGTAAGTGCACCACAATAGGAGGCATTGAAACGAATAGAACCACCACAACAGACGCGAGCAGACCCATAAATAGGTAGCCAATGCCTGCGGCAATGGCCGCTTTGTAGCGCTGGGTTTTATCTTTGTCTGCTTCTTCCCCCATACACAAAGCTGCGGTTATTGCCGCAAGATTAAACGTGAACCCGCCAAACGGCGCCAGCACACCCTGCAATATTGCAATGCCGCTTAGCACTTTTTTATGGTCGGGGTGATAACCGTGGGCATGATGTATCGCAATGCCAGGTAAATTCTGAGAAAGGGTAGTGATAATATACAGGGGAACGGCAAGCCCTATAGAGGCGGTTACTGAAAATTCAGGGCTTACCCATACGAGGGTTGGTAGTGCGAGCGTTAACGCGAGCGCTTGGTTTAACCAGCTACTTGTAGCGATAGAAACGGCCAGTAAACACAACATAAGGTAGCGAGGGAAAAAGCGGCTTCCAATAAGATAGATTGCCAGAAAACCGGCAACGATATAAGGGTATTGTTCTACATCAGTGAATATTGATATGCAGATAGGCAGTAAAATACCTGCCAGAAGCGCTGATGAGATACTTGCAGGAATTCGGCTTATTTGATTGAGCAAACTGCGACTTTGCGCGGTAACTAGGGAAAGTACTGCGCAGATGATAAAGGCGCCAATACTTTCAGGAAGGCTGTACTGTTCAACGCTACCTAATAAAAAGGCCGCACCAGGGGTAGACCAGGCGGTGACCACTGGCATTTTCATTAGCCAAGAATAGAAGATACAGGAAATGCCCATTCCTAAGCCTAATGCGAGAAGCCAGCTTATGACCATATCTGGGCTCGCCCCCGCTTTACGGGCAACATCGATAACAATAACAACGGCGCTGCTATAGCCAACGGTGACTGCGGTTAACCCTGAAGAAATGTGGCTAATCTGCCATTTTGATTTCATCTTTGCCTCAATGATTTGAACCCGTTTCAAAATTACTTCATACTCTGTGCGTTATAACGTACAAGTTTAACTTACTTTACACTTGTGCGTTATAACGCACAAGGTATTTTGTTTTTAAAATACTCAATCGATTCTATTTGTGGGTATTCGATAAGTAGCAGTGACATATGAATAACAACAGCGATGCACTACATGCGGGGGATTTTTCGTTAAGTATTTCTACGCGTTTGAAGCAATTACGTAATGATATGGGCTTGTCTCTTGATAAAACCGCCACGCTAACCGGTGTGTCTAAAGCTATGTTAGGCCAAATAGAGCGGCAAGAATCAAGCCCTACTATCGCTACCTTGTGGAAGATTGCGACAGGGTTAAACGCGTCGTTTTCCTCCTTTATAGCGTCAAACGCACAGTCTGAATTCGACGTTAATCACGGCTTTATTCACGATCCAAACATGCAAGTGAAAACCCTTTTTCCTTTTGATGTAAACAAAGGTTTTGAGGTCTTTGAGATTACCTTAACGCATTTTCATGAGCAGTGTTCAACCGCCCATCAAAGTGGGGTGACAGAGCATATTCATTGTATTGAGGGCAGGTTAACCTTGAGGCAAGGCGATGAGAGTAAAACCATCACGGCAGGCGAGCAGTATTTAATAAAGGCCGATCAAGTACATGGCTATAAAGACGAAAGTGGGGAAACTCGGTTTATTAATATTATCCACTATCCGGTGCTGTAGAGGCAGATGACAGGCAAATGGTTAGATGCAAAGCTGGAGGGTAAGATAAATAAAGTGTTAAGCGGTGCCTATGAGGCACTGCTCAACACGTATTAGTTATGCGCTAGTTGAAAATGATATTACGTGTTAGCGTCATTCAAGTTGAGCGTTTCTCGCAAGAAGTTTAGCAAAGTACAAAGCTCTGCAGACATCAACGCAAATTCCGCATCTAAGCGCGCTTCAACTTGGTCTTTAGGAATGTCTTCAGTCTCTTCTTTTAATCTATCGGTAAACTTAATACGCTTTAGCGAACCGTCTTCAGCAATAACAGCCGTTAGGGTATCTTGGTATTCAAAAGCCACTTTTTGTACCAGCTTTCCTGCATCCAAATGAATCGTGATTTCATCACTATCAAGAGGCTGGTTTTTGCAGCGAATAATGCTGCCAGCATCATCTGTCGACTTGAACTCAGCTTCTTCAAGTAGTGCTATGCCATCTGGCGCAGCATCAGTAAGCCAGTGAGTAAGTTCAGACTGCAAACTGTGTCGTGCTAAAGGCACAACAGGCAGTGAGCCAATGGCTTTTCTTACCAATGCTAAAAAGGCTTCAGCTTTGCCATCGGCAGATGCATCAACAGCCACAAGGTTATCTTCTAACGATATAAACCCATGGGTATAAGTGTTTTTAGTAAACGCTTGAGGTAACAAGCGAGTTTGAATTTCCTGCTTAAGATCGGCTTTCGCCTTTTTCCCCACAGGCGAACCGGTTTCCATTTCAATTTTGGCAACCATATCGTCCAGTTCGGCATTAATCACCGCGGCAGGCAGTAGTTTTTCTTGTTTCTTAACGGTAAGCCAGTAACGTTGTCCAACGCGCTGAAACATGGTGCCTTGTTTGCCAGCTTGAGAGAAAGGGGAGGCAAAGCCCATAGTGGCTAAGTCTTGACTCTTACAAGGGCGAAAAGCTTGTTCGCTTAGCACGCGCTCCAGATCGCCATCGTCAAGGGAAAGTGGCTGTGTAAATTGGTAGGCTTTTATATTTTTAAACCACATTTGAGGCTATCTCTTTTAAAAATGGTGGGCAAGCGTACCAAGCTAGCGAATGCGGTGCAACGGATATAGTACGGGAGCTAAAGAGATTTTTTGTTAAGCAGGTTTACTCTTCATCGGAAAGCGAATGGTGTATTGAAGGCCCTCGCCAGGTTTGCTCTGCGCTTCAATGTGGCCAGACAAAGATTGAGTAACAAGATTGTACATAATGTGTGTGCCAAGTCCGCTGCCCCCTTCTCCCCGTTTAGTGGTAAAGAATGCGTCAAACAACTTGTCTAAGTCATCATTGGACAAGCCTTTTCCGTTGTCACCGTAACGCATTTCTATGGTGTTGTTATCAGCACTCACATCTAGCGTAATTTTGCCATCGTTAGTGTCTTCAAAACCATGGACCAACGAATTTACAATCATGTTTGTTACAATTTGGGCAATGGCTCCTGGTGCACAGCGAATATAAAGATCTTCAGGACAATGTACCACAATGTCATGATTACTATGCTTGAAGCTTGGTTTAAGCGATTTAATGATGTCACGAATATAATCGTTAAGGTTTATCTCTCGCTCAGTTTCGCTGGTTTGATCCACCGCGACTTGTTTGAAGCTAGCGATAAGCTCAGACGCTCTATTTAAGTTAGTTAAGAGGAGATTCGCTGTTTGTTCTGCTTCATTAATGAAGTTTTCCATGTTTTTAGTCGTCAGGCTTTTTTCTTCAAAACCAGTTTTTAAGTTATCGAGTCGCTCTTGTAAAAAACTGGCTGCGGTGACACCAACACCCAGTGGCGTATTCACATCATGGGTAATCCCCGCGACCAAACCGCCAAGAGAGGCCATGCGCTCAGACTCTACCAATTGGTCTTTGGCGAGTTGTAAATTTCCCATTGAGTTCGCTAATTCCGTATTTCTTTTGCGAAGCTCGTCTTCTATGTATTGCCTGTTTTCGTTCTCTTGTCGAAGCTCTCTTTGGTTTGCGATAAGTTCGTCTTTTTGCTGTTCGAGGCTAAGCATAATTTGAGAGAGCGAAGATGTTTTCTTGGCAACTTCTTGCTCTAGAATAAGGTTCTGATCGTCTAGCTTTTTATTGGCATGTGACAGCTGATTTTGTGCACTAGTTAACTTGTTATTAGATACAATTAAATCGTCGATAACATTGTTGTACGATTCTTTAAGTTGCAGTAATTCATTATCGTCACTTATTTTTACTGAAAGCTTACTTTCTTCCGGATGAAGCGGGTCGAACCCTTCCATTTGATGGGTAATTTCAGCCAAGGGTTCCGACAGCATGGTGCGAAACGCGGTCATAAAAAGAAATACCAAGAAGGTCGTTTTTATTAACGCATTACCAATAAGAAAAAAGATCCCAATTTCGATGCGGCCAAAAATAGTATCGAAACTTGAGTATAGCGTGACATCGCCTACGGTTGATTCCCTGCCTGAAAATTTAAATATTAATGGAAAGCTATAGCTAAAAATACCACCTCGGTGGTCTTCTATAAGTTCTTCTTCAATGGGGGAACGAGCACGCTGAATACTTAATCCGTAGTCGGCAATTTGATTGCCATTTTCATCTCTAACTTGCACACCTTCAACAATAGGAAGCTCTAATAGCCCCTCTGCTATTGAGCTTGCTTGTTCGGTGTTCAATTCCCACAGGGCGCGGGTTAAGCTGGTTGAGAAGGTGTTTTTTAAAGTTTGTAATTCGTCTTCAACATGATCTTTGGTGCTTAAATACTCAGTGAAAATCTGTCCAACGGTAACAATAAGCGTAAGAATGAAGTATACAGAGAGCACTCGTGTCAGCAGTTTTCTTGATAACCCAGTTTTTACCGCCGCCATTGAACAACATTCCTCTGTCTACAATTTACTTGACCTTTATTGCCAAGAATATGCGTAAATGTATGAATAAACAAGCAACCTCTATGAAGAAAATATAACCTATCTTTGTAGAAAACTTGACACATTAATGTAATCGTTTTAATAAAAGTGTCACAGTGCACATTAATAATAGCGGCGTTTTGTGATGAGCAGGAAAATAATAATGTCTCGTACAGTTTTGGTGGTTGAGGACGAAGCGCCCATCCGTGAAATGCTTAAGTTTGTGTTAGAGCAATCTGGTTTTAATATTATTGAAGCCGAAGATTACGACATAGCACAAGAAAAAATATGTGAACCTTACCCAGATTTAATCTTACTCGATTGGATGCTACCCGGTGGAAGCGGCGTTCAATTGGCCAAGAGTTTAAAGCAACATGAGTTCACTCGTGATATCCCAGTGATCATGCTTACCGCAAGAGGCGAAGAAGAAGATAAAATTCGCGGTCTTGATGCGGGTGCTGACGATTACGTCACTAAACCGTTCTCACCTAAAGAGCTTATTGCTCGAATAAAAGCGGTGATGCGACGAGTAACGCCTACGTCAAATGAAGAGCCTATTGAATTTAACGGCTTGAAACTTGAGCCTGTGTCTCATCGCGTTATGGCCAACGAAGATCCGTTAGACATGGGTCCAACCGAGTTTAAACTTCTACACTTCTTCATGACCCATCCAGAGCGCGTTTATAGCCGTGAGCTATTACTCGACAATGTCTGGGGGACGAATGTATATGTGGAAGATAGAACGGTTGATGTGCATATCAGACGTTTACGCAAAGCTATCTCTCGTCATGGGCATGATGCTATGATTCAAACCGTGCGTGGAGCCGGTTACCGTTTCTCTACCAAACTCTAAATTCCCAGCGGATAAGAGACGCCGATAGCGTCTCTTCGCTCTCCGCGTTTCACTGTTTCAGGGCGCATTCACTATGTACTACCCGTTCTCATGGCTGAGAAGTACCCTTCGACTAGTGCTATACCTTTTGGTATTCGCGCTAATCGGTTGGTATATGAATGACATGTTATTTGCTGTAGCCATTGGCGCCACCTTGCTGCTTATCTTCAACTATTGGCATTTATACAAGCTTAATCGCTGGTTGTGGCATAGTCGTAAAATGTCACCGCCCACCGTGCGTGGTGTGTGGGAACATATTTACGAAGGCATTTATTACCTACAGCGCAGAAACAGAAATAAGCGTAAAGAGCTAGGTGAACTCGTGAAGCGATTTCGTGAGGGCTCTGAAGCCTTACCCGATGCCGCGGTAGTGGTGGATTCAAAAGCATGTATTATTTGGTGTAACCGCTTAGCTCGGCTGGATTTGGGCTTGAAGTGGCCACAGGATGCGGGCAGAAGGCTCGATAATTTACTACGTCACCCAGAGTTTATTCAGTACTTCCATGCTGGAAATTTCAAATATCCTATTGAAGTACCATCACCCACCAACCCGCATAAAACCTTTGAATATCGGGTTATGCCTTATGGTGACGAACACCTGTTGTTAATTGCGCGTGATATTACCCGTGTTTCTCAGTTAGAGGCCATGCGTAAAGATTTTGTCGCCAATGTGTCACATGAATTAAGAACACCCCTTACGGTAATTAATGGGTATTTAGAAATTTTGCCGGTGGATGAGACTGCCGATCCTTTTATGCAAAAAGCCATGAAGGAAATGACGGCGCAAACTCATCGTATGCAAAATTTGATTGAAGATTTATTGGTGTTGTCTCGCATTGAAGCCAGCTCTGAACGCATTTACGAAAATGTGGTTAATATTCCCACGGTACTTTCTCAGATAGAGCGAGAAGCGCAGGCGCTGAATAAAGAAAAACAGCATCACATTGAGTTTCATATTGATACTGACCTTAAAGTTTTTGGGGTTGAAACCGAGCTGCGAAGTGCTTGTTCTAACTTAGTATTTAATGCCGTGCACTACACTCCACCTGGTGGTGAAATTCATGTATATTGGCGGCAGGATGAGGAAGGCGCAAAGTTCGCGGTGCACGATAATGGTGACGGTATTGAATCTAATCACCTGAATCGACTTACCGAGCGTTTTTACCGTGTCGATAAAGCACGGTCTCGCAAGACCGGTGGTTCCGGGTTAGGGTTGTCGATAGTGAAGCACGTACTTAGCCATCACAATTCACGTTTAGACATTGCGAGCACATTAGGTGACGGCAGCCAGTTTTCCTTTGTGCTGGATAAAGAGTTAATTGCGGAGCAAAGTTAAATGCGAATAAAGCAATTCATCGCCTTGTGCAATGTGGCTGTATTGCTTCTTGTATCAGGCTCGGTGAGGGCTGAAACTGCCCATGAGCTAGAATACGAACGCCAACCTGGGGTGGCAGGAAAGATCACTTCGGTAGGTTCAGACACCCTCGCGAATTTAATGACTTTTTGGTCGCAAGAGTTCAAAGCTCTCTATCCGCAGGTGGGTTTCCAAATTCAAGCTTCGGGGTCTTCTACTGCGCCCCCTGCGCTTATTGAAGGTACAGCCACTATCGGTCCAATGAGCCGAGAATTAAAGCCTAGTGAAATTCGAGATTTTACCCGCAAGCACGGTTATCCGCCTTTAGTCCTTAAGGTCGCGATGGATGCCATCGCTATTTTTGTGGAACGCAGAAACCCATTGCAAGGGCTTACCCTAAATCAAGTTGATTCTATTTTCTCCCAAACACAATTTTGTGGTGGGGATGGACCAATCAATAAATGGTCGGAGTTAGGCATTGATGCTAATGGATATCGCGCCCCAATTCGCTTGTACGGGCGAAACTCGGTATCAGGAACCTATGGGCTATTTAAAATTATAGCCATGTGTGACGGTGATTTTAGAAATACGGTAAACGAGCAGCCAGGGTCGGCTTCAGTGGTACTTTCTGTTGCGTCAGGCAAAGGCGCCATGGGTTATGCGGCCTATGGTTATAAAACCGCAGGGGTGCGGGCGCTGCCGTTAGGTGAAACTAAAGATTCGTTAGTGCCACTTACCATAGATAACGTACGCAGTGAGTCTTATCCGTTCTCTCGCTTCTTGTATTTGGTGATAAACAAAAAGCCTGGTGAGCCGCTGCCTACGCTTGAAAGGGAGTTCTTGCGATATATTTTATCTGAACAAGGGCAAGAACAAGTATCCCGTGATGGGTACTTTCCTATTCGGGAAGATATGCTGCTACGACAGCGTAGGTTGGTTGATTAGTTAGCGCAAAAGCAGGTGTATAATTGTGGAGCACGTTTCATCACGCTGGAAAACATGGGTAGTAAAAAACCTTTTAGCTGGCACGGCACCGCCTGTGATTGCTGAACAGTTGACCCTAAATGGGTTTGATGCAGAAACAATTCGCACGCTTTTAGCCAGTAATTTACCAGCAAACTATGTTTTTGATCGGGATGTAGAATTTTATCGCAAGCTCGCATATCCCACTTTTTTACATCAGCCTTCAATTAACAATGTGGCCTGTTTGTACGATGAAAAGGTAGTTCAGCTTTATCGCGTTGATAACTTTTTATCTGCGCAGGAGTGCCAGGATGTCATTAGTCTTTCCTCAAGTAAGCTTACTCCTTCAAAACTGACTGGTGCACCTTCCGCTAAGGGGATCAGAACTTCTTCAACCTGCGAACTCGCTTTCATGGATAGTGCATTAGTTACCTCTATAGATAGCCGCATTGTCAGCTTCTTAGGTTTGGGCATAGGAGAAAAAGAGGTGATTCAAGCGCAACATTATGAGGAGGGGCAATATTTTAAACCGCATTTTGATTTCTTCCCACCAGGCACTCCACAGTATCTAGAACATGCAAAAAAAAGGGGCCAGCGGACATGGACTTGCATGATTTATTTAGACGATAGCTTGGAGGGGGGGCATACTCACTTTACAAAAATCGGCGTGTCGGTAAAGCCCTGCCGAGGCGCAGCACTGATATGGAATAATTTGACCCAAACAGGCACGCCTAATTTTAATACTATGCATTATGCCGAACCGGTGACCGCGGGTAATAAAAACGTCATAACTAAGTGGTTTCGAGATAGAAACTAGTCCTTCTAACAATATAAATCAGTTGCTGTAACACTCAAACTTCACTCTAACCCATTAAAAAGCAACACAATCTATAAGCCATAAAAGGCGACTTACAAAAGTTCCAAATATTTCCACCTTAATGTACATTTGTAACAAAAATGTCACCCTTCTCATTTAATCTCTACCGGACTTTGAAATTCAATCTAAGATCTAACTGGAGAATTTAATGGAAATTCGTAATGTTTTTAAGATCAGTGCAATCACGACAGCACTTATTCTTGCAGGTTGCGGTGGCGATATAAATATTAATGAAGGTGACGAAGTTGTTGCAGCGCCAACGACTCCTACCACGCCGACTACCCCAACTACGCCAACTACCCCTGATGTTGATACGCCATTTTCATTAGGCTTGGCGACTGATGCATCAAGCGAATTCTCTACAATTACTGACAAGCCTGTTTATCGCTTAAACGACGACTTAGTGTTAACGCAAGACATGACGTTAACGAATGATGCACACTGGATCATTAAGGGTCGTACGGCAGTTGGTAACGACAACGCGGATTCAACAGTACTTACCATTGAAGAAGGTACAACAGTTATCGGTGAAGACGGTGACGACTTCTTAGTAGTACGCCGTGGTTCACAAATTGAAGCGTCTGGTTCATCTTCAGCGCCAATTGTAATGACATCTATCCAAGACGTTACTGGTGAAGAAACATCAATTGGTCAATGGGGTGGTGTGGTATTACTAGGTAATGCACCCACTAACCTTTGTAACACAGGTGACGATGACCAGACGTCTGACGACGAACTAGCGTCTTGTGGTGTGTCTGCGGAAGGTGATGCTGGCCTATACGGCGGAAACGACGCAGAAGATGATTCTGGTACACTAGAATATGTGGTTGTTAAGCATGCTGGTAAAGCCTTGGCGTCTGGTGATGAACTAAACGGTATTTCATTTGCTGGTATCGGTTCTGAAACGACAGTTAATCACATTCAAGTTCACCAAAACCTTGATGACGGTATCGAGTTTTTCGGTGGTACGGTTAGCGTAAGCAATGTAGTGCTAACTGACATTGGTGACGATTCTCTAGATTGGTCTTTTGGCTGGACGGGTAGTGCAACCAACGTTTACATTCAGCAATCTGCAGACAGTGGCGACAATGCCATTGAAGCGGATAACAACGAAGATAACCCTTCTTGGTTACCACTTACCAAACCGACTGTTTCTAACGTCACGATTGTAAGTGCTGACAAGACTAACGGTGTGCGGTTACGTAACGGTACAGCAGGGGTGCTATCTAATGTAGTCGTTACCGGCTCTACATTAGCGGCTAACTGTCTGCGCGTAAATGGCGACGAGTCTATTGCGAATGCAGAGTCTGGTGAGCTTTCAATCACTAACTCTGTAGTTGCTTGTGAAACCCCAGCAAACAACTTCGGTTCAGATGAAATTGGTGGCGATTCTACGCAAGCGTGGTTCGAAGGCCAAACCGGCAATAGTGTACTAACACCTTCTGAACTTCTTTTTGAAGATAACGGGTATTTCCCTACGTCAGCTTCGCCTTTAGCAAACAGTGGAAACTACATTGGCGCATTTGACCCTGCTGGTGAAGACTGGACTACAGGCTGGACGGTTGGTGTAAACGGTGGATTCCCAACTGATATTCAGACTGCTTTCGAGCAAGGTCTTGCGACAGATGTTTCAGCTAACTTCCCAGAATTAACTGACAAGCCAGTTTATGAACTTGCTGAAGATACAACACTAACCAGTGATGTAACGTTAACTAACGATGCTTACTGGTTAATTAAAGGTCGTTTAGCTGTTGGTAACGATAACGCAGACAACGCGGTACTTTACATTGAACAAGGCACAACCGTTTTCGGTGAAGAAGGCGATGACTTCTTAGTAGTGCGTCGTGGCTCTCAAATTGAAGCTGCAGGTACGGCCAACGCGCCAATTACCTTTACGTCGGTTCAAGACTTAACAGGTCAAGAAACGTCTATTGGTCAATGGGGTGGTTTGGTACTTCTTGGTAATGCACCTACTAACCTATGTAACACGGGTGACGATTCAGATACTTCTGACGCTGAATTAGCAGCATGTGGTGTAGCAGCGGAAGGTGATGCAGGGCTTTACGGTGGTGCAGATGCTGAAGATAACTCAGGTACGCTTCGCTATATTGTCGTTAAGCACGCAGGTCGCGCATTAGCGGCAGGAGATGAATTAAACGGTATTTCATTTGCAGGTATTGGTTCTGGTACTGAAGTTGAATTTATTCAAGTTCACCAAAACCTTGATGACGGCGTTGAATTCTTCGGTGGTACAGTAAGCGTTCGTAACATTGTGTTGACTGATATTGGCGATGACTCACTTGACTGGTCATTTGGTTGGACTGGTAACGCACAAAATGTTTATATCCAGCAATCGGCTGCAGGTGGCGACAACGCTATCGAAGCGGATAACAACGAAGATAACCCTGCGTGGTTGCCGCTTACTAGCCCAACTATCTCGAACGTAACTATTGTTGGTGCCGATGATACAAACGGTGTGCGTCTACGTAACGGTACCGCAGGTGCAGTACGTAACTTAGTCGTCACTGGCGGCGTAGACTATAAAAACTGCTTACGAGTTAACGGTGCTGAGTCTATCGCCAACGCAGAATCGGGTGCGCTTTCAGTAGAAAACTCAATGGTTGCGTGTGAAACCGCTAACAATTTCGGTTCTGACGAAATTGGTGGCGAAACGACACAAGCATGGTTTACTGGCCAAACTGGAAACAGTGTACAAACGGCTGACGCACTGATGCTTTCTACCGATGGCTTCACACCTCGTTCTGGTTCTCCATTGCTTGGCGCTGGCGTTGATATGTCTGCAGAGAGTGATTTCTTCACATCAACTGACTACATCGGTGCATTTGACGGCGAAAACAACTGGATGGACGGTTGGACTGTTGCAGTAAACGACTCAATTCCTTCTGATGTGACTAACGCATTTGAGCAAGGATTGGCCACTGACGTTTCAGGCAGCTTTGCCGCGATTACTGATAAGCCAGTGTATCAGCTAGCTGCTGATACTATCTTTACCGCAGACGTTTCTTTAACCAACGATGCTCATTGGTTGATTAAAGGCCGCACAGCTGTAGGTAACGATAACGCTGATAACGCTACGCTTTATATCCAACGCGGTACTACCGTATTTGGTGAAGATGGCGACGATTTCTTAGTAGTACGCCGCGGTTCGAAAATGGAAGCGTCTGGTACTGCAACATTGCCTATCACTTTCACTTCATCTGAAGATATGACGGGTGGCGAAACCACTATCGGTCAATGGGGTGGTCTAGTTATCTTAGGTAATGCACCTACTAACTTGTGTAACACAGGCGACGACGACGCAACCTCAGATGCGGAATTAGCATCATGTGGTGTATCTGCTGAAGGTGATGCTGGTCTATACGGCGGCGCTGATGCAGAAGATAGCTCTGGTACTTTCCGCTACGTTATTGTTAAGCATGCAGGTAAAGCACTTGCTGCTGGTGATGAACTAAACGGTATCTCATTTGCAGGTGTTGGTAGTGGTACAGAAGTAGACTTCATCCAAGTGCACGAAAACTTAGACGATGGTGTTGAGTTCTTTGGTGGCTCGGTAAACGTTAGTCACCTAGTTCTAACTGCCATTGGTGATGACTCACTAGATTGGTCTTTCGGTTGGACGGGTAAAGCACAGTACGTACTTATCAAGCAGGGCCTTAACGGCGGCGACAACGCATTTGAAGCTGACAATAACGAAGATAACCCTACTTGGACACCACTAACAACGCCTACTGTTTCTAACGTAACCATCATTGGTTCTACAGAAACCAACGGCGTACGTCTTCGCAACGGTACAGCAGGAACCATTAAGAACTTAGTAGTAACTGGCGGCGTTGATTACAAAAACTGTCTACGCGTTAATGGTGATGAATCAATTGCAAACGCAGCAGATGCTTCACTTACCGTTACCCACTCTACAGTGGCTTGTGAGTCTACAAGCGCATTTGGTTCTGACGTAATTGGTACGGCAACAACCCAAGAATGGTTTGAAGCACAAGACGGTAACACCGTTGTTGCAGATATTGACGCGCTAAGTTTCGATGATGCAACCGGTTATGTTCCAAGCAGTGATTCAGCGTTACTTGGTTCTGGTTTTGATGCGTCTACGCTAGATAGCTTCTTCGATAGCACCGATTATAAAGGTGCATTCGATGGCGAAGCTAACTGGACACTAGGCTGGGTAACTGTAGGTCTTGAAGACTAATTCACTTTCGTCATTCATTGAAGCTAAGGCGCTTGCGCGCCTTAGCTTTTGTGATGAAAGGTCTTCCTAACTACAGTCCCATAGGAGTTTCCATAATGAAAAATAATCAATCGTCAATATTCAAGTTAGGTAGTCTGACGCTTGCCATTTCTACTATTCTGGGTTCAAGCTTATTGTCTACCACGGCAATAGCGCAACAATCAGAAGATGAAGTGATTGAAGAAGTTGTTGCTACAGGTACCCGATTAAAAGGAACAGCAACAGCGGTAATGCAAGAACGTCAAAACCAAGCGTTTGTTGCCGATATCATGGGTGCAGATCAAATTGCACGTACCGGTGATGGTGATGCTGCGGCGGCACTTCGTCGTGTAACTGGATTGACATTGGTAGATGGCAAGTTCATCTACGTTCGTGGTTTGGGTGAACGTTACTCAAGCACACAATTAAATGGTATGACAGTACCGAGCCCTGACCCAACGCGTTCGGTGGTTCCGCTAGATTTATTCCCTTCAAGCATCATTGAAAGCTTGAACGTTCAAAAATCGTTTTCACCCAATATGCCAGGTCATTTTGGTGGTGGTAACGTTAATATTCGTACTAAATCTATTCCTACTGAATTTGTTTTCAGTGTGTCCGGTGGGGCAGGTTGGAATTCAGAAAACAGTAACGATGGTTTTTTCTACGACGGTGGCAGCGACGATTGGACTGGACGAGATGATGGCACACGTGCCTTACCGTCTATCATAGCATCGAACCTAGCGGCCTCTGGTTCAGACGGGTTTGAAGGTGATTCTTCACGCACGTTAGCGCAAACACAAGAAATCCTAAATTCATTCAATTGGGATATTGGCCCTGAAAGTAAGTCTGCCGAACCAGACTTCAATTTTGGCGCCACCTTGGGTAATCGTTACACGTTTGACGATGACAGTGTATTGGGTTTTCTTGCGACGGTTTCTTACAGTAACGAATGGTCAATAACCGAAGAGCAATTGGGTAATGATATTGGTGGCGGACAAGATAACCCCCGCTTTACTAAATATCGTGACATGATTTCTACCGAACAAAATGTTCGTTGGAGCGGCATGTTCAACGTGGGTTATGAGTTAAATAGCAACCACAAAATTGAACTTGTTAATATGATGCTGCATGACATGCGCGACCGCCTGCGCGACGGCGAATACTTCGACGACAGTGAAACAACGGTGGGCGTTGAAGAATTCAGTCGTATGGATATCATTTTCGAAGAACGTGAAATGGTATCGTCTCAGTTGAAAGGAACTCACAACTTCCTTGATATTGCTAACGGCGTATTCTTTGATTGGTATGCAGGTACGAGTCGTGCCTCACGTGAAGCGCCAGATATTATGGAAGTCACTTACCAGTTATTTTATGACGACGCAGGTGCGTTAGAGCTTGAACGTATTGATGATACTTCAGGGACTAACTTAAACCGTCAATATCAAAGCCTTCAAGATGAATCTGATACTTATGGTTTTAATGTCTCTACCCCCTTCTATGGAGACGGGTATGATATTGAAATTAAGGCGGGTTTCGACTATTACGAGAAAACTCGTGATGCCGTTAATATCGATTTAGCGATCCGTCATTTTGGTATCAATGATGAGTTTAAAGTGGGTAACCGTCTGTATGATATTTTCTCAGAAGAAAATATTAATAACCCAGACTTCTACGCAAGCTCAACCGGTAGCTCGTTATTCCAAGACAATACCGGTGAAGGTGATAAGTATTCTGCAGCAAGTAAGCTGACTGCCGGTTACTTGATGGTAGATGCCTTTATCGATAAGAAATGGCGTCTAAGTGGTGGTGCACGTTGGGAAGAGTTCCAGCAAATTTCAGTGCCTTATGTTGAACACTCGAATGAGTTTGCAGCAGAGACAGATGAAATTGTTGATAGTATTTACAACGAAGATGACATCCTACCTTCATTCGCGTTGACGTATATTGCTGATGATGAAATGCAGTATCGTTTCAACATCAGCCAAACGTTAATTCGTCCTGATTTACGTGATATCAGCACCACATTCTTTATCGATCCGCTTACCGAATTCCTTGTTCGTGGCTCACCATCTTTGGTAGAAACAGAGCTAATGAATATTGACGTTCGCTGGGAATGGTACATGTCTCAGGGGAATAACGTATCTGTCGCTTTATTCTATAAAGACATGGAAAACCCTATCGAGATGGTTCAGTTCGATGGTGGTGAGGGTGTACCTCAGTTGCTTACCGCTAACGGTGAAGAAGGTGAGTTGTACGGGCTTGAAGTCGAATTTTTACACGACCTTAGCTTCGTTAGCGATTCAATGAGCAACTTCTTCATATCCGGTAACATGACAGTATCGGATTCAGAAGTGACTATTGGCAGCGGTGATCAAGACTCTTTGTTCTCACAGCAAGCACGTGAAGCTTATGGCGGTACTATTACGGCAACCATTACTAACGACCAGCGTCGTTTAGTGGGCCATTCAGAGTGGGTTGCTAACCTTCAATTAGGTTGGGATTCAGACAATGGAGAGCACTCGGCTTCATTGGTGTATAACTCGTTTGGTGAACGTATTATTGCGCCAGGTGTTCGCGGATTTGAAGATGGTATTGAAAACCCTTTCCATTCTTTAGATTTTGTTTACACCTACTACCCTGACTTTAATACCACCGTAAAATTAAAGTTTCAAAATATCCTCAATGAGGATAAAGAAATTGAACAGGAGGGGCTACTGTTGCGCCGTGAATCAGTCGGCACAGGCATTAGCGCTAGCGTGAAGTACGACTTCTAATTTAGAAAGCCCGGAATTCTCCGGGCTTTTTATTGTGTGTTTGTCTACTGAATATGACGGTTATGTAATAAAACTGTCATGGAAAACTCCTATCCTACGCCCAGAATTTTATAGTCGGTAATCCCGATTTCTTTTAACTTTAAAGGTTTGAATGTATGAAGCTTATCAATTCTTTGCTTATAGCAGGCGCGCTTGTGGCGACACCTGTACTAGCACAAGACGATGAAGTACTAAATCCCGTTATCGATGAGGCGGCGAAAATTAATGAATCTGCTGCGAAGTCGCAGGAAAAAATCAACGGTATTACCGATCAGATTGACAGCAAACTTCAGCAATTCAAAACATTGATGAAAGAAATAGAAGGTTTGGAAGTTTATAACACCCAACTTCGTAAGCAAATTAGTAGCCAAGAACAAGAAATGGATGATTTGAACGCCGCTATCGATGAAGTATCGGTTGTTGAGCGTCAAATTACCCCGCTTATGATGCGAATGATTGACGGCATGGAGCAGTTCATTGCCCTAGACGTACCTTTTCTTCCTGAAGAACGTAAAAACCGCGTAATGGATTTAAAAGCCATGATGGACCGTGCAGATGTTGCCGCATCTGAAAAATTCCGTCGTGTAATGGAAGCGTACCAAGTTGAGATGGACTACGGTCGCACCATGGAAGCTTACAGTGGTTTGCATACTATTAATGGCCAAGAGCGTGACGTTGAGTTTTTACGCCTAGGTCGCACAGCGCTTATTTATCAAACTCGTGATGCTAGTTCACAAGGTGTTTGGAACAAGCAAACTCGCCAGTGGGAAGAGCTAGACAGCAGCTACCGCACACAAATTACCAAAGGTCTGCGCATGGCGAAGAAGCAACTTGCCCCAGACTTATTAATGCTACCAGTGGCTATCACAGACTAAGAGGTTGATGAGAATGTTTAATTCAGTAAAACGTATCGCTTTTGGCCTAGTAGCCCTTAGCTTAAGCGCTGGTGCAGTAGCGCAGAACGACCGCGCAATGGACCTTGATGCACTGCTTAAGCAGCTAGAAGAAGGTCAATTTGCCCAGTCTGAGCAAAACAAACAACGTGAGCGCGATTTCGTTGCTCAACGTGCTGAGCAAGATCAAGTATTGCGTGACACCCGCGCTCGTCGCGACCAGATGTTGGCCCAATCAGAACAGCTTGAAACGCAATTCGAAGAAAATGAATTCAAATTGGCAGACCTTAACGGTGCATTGGACACTCGCTTAGGTTCATTAAAAGAATTGTTTGGTGTTCTTCAGCAGATTGCTGGCGACACGAAAAACAAATTTTATAACTCAATGATTTCAGCTCAAATCTCAGGTCGTTCAGACTTTTTGGATAAAATGGCACAAGACATGGGCTCTAGCTCAAAGCTTGCCTCTATCGAAGAAATTGAGCGTGTATGGTTTGAAATGCAACGTGAAATGACTGAGTCAGGTAAAGTCACTAAGTTCACAACCGATGTTGTTGAAGCTGGTGGCCAGAAAGTATCAAAAGAAGTGGTACGCGTAGGGCCTTTCGCATTAGTTGCTGACGGTAAATACCTTGAATACAACGGTGTGACTGGTACGGTTTCAGAACTTATCCGTCAGCCTGCTGACCGTTACAATAGCTCTGCTGCAGAGCTTCAAGAGTCGACTGGCGGTGAGTTAGTTCAGTTTGGTATAGACCCAACAGGTGGTTCAATTCTAGGTCTGCTTGTACAAGCGCCAAACCTTAAAGAGCGTGTTGAACAGGGCGGCGTAGTAGGGTACATCATCCTTATCGTTGGTGCGTTCGGTTTGCTACTAGCCATTGAGCGTTTGATTACCTTGTCGCTTATTCGCATGAAAGTGAACAAGCAGCTTAAGAGCAAAGAAGTTAAAGCTAACAACCCACTTGGCCGTGTACTTAAAGTACGTGACGAGTATCCAAACGCTGACGTTGAAGCATTAGAGCTTCACCTTACTGAAGCTATCTTGGGCGAAGTGCCTAAGTTAGGGCGTAACCTTACTATCATCAAGATTATTTCAGTAGTGGCTCCACTGATGGGTCTATTAGGTACCGTAACCGGTATGATTAATACTTTCCAAGCAATTACCTTGTTTGGCACAGGCGACCCGAAACTAATGGCGGGTGGTATTTCAACAGCACTAGTCACAACGGTTCTTGGCCTGGTAGTAGCTATTCCGATGACCCTGCTATACGCCATGCTAAATACACGTTCTAAGAACATTGTATACATTCTTCAAGAACAAGCGTCTGGCGTTATTGCAGAGCGCGCAGAGCGGAGCTAATCATGATCGAGTTTCTAGAAGCAATTCGCGATTTCACAGAAACAGGTGGCCAGGTTCTCCTGGTCATCGGTCTGCTGATATTCGTTATGTGGCTTTTGATCCTCGAGCGTGCCATGTATCTGATGGTTTGGCATAAACAAGCTAAGAAAGAGGCGGTGTCGATGTGGACTGCACGTCATGACCGCGCTTCTTGGATTGCACAACAAGTTCGTCAGAAAACGATTTCACAGTTAACTATGCGTCTTAACGGTAGCATCCCGATTATTCAGTCTTTGGTAGCGCTTTGTCCGCTACTTGGCTTGATGGGAACGGTAACCGGTATGATTGAAGTGTTCGATGTAATGGCTATTGCTGGTTCGGGTAATGCCCGCTCTATGGCATCAGGCGTATCGAAAGCCACTATCCCCACTATGGCGGGCATGGTTGGTGCACTTTCAGGCGTATTCGCCTCTACGTGGCTTAACCGTATGGTGAAATCTGAACGCACGCATCTTGAGGATGCATTGACTATTCAACGTTAATGCTACGGCATTAAGGTAAGGTAAAAATTATGAAGCAACATTTTCAAAACCTAGTTGATGAAGAAGAAGCAGCCATCGATATGACGCCCATGCTGGACGTTGTATTTATCATGTTGATTTTCTTTATCGTAACCGCATCCTTCGTAAAAGAAGCGGGTATTGATGTTAACCGTCCTGAAGCAGCCACTGCTGTTAAAAAAGACCGGGCTAACATTCTTATCGCTATCTCTGATAAAGGCGAAATTTGGATCAATAAGCGTCGCATTGATGAGCGTGCAGTACAGGCGAACATCGAGCGTCTTCACGCTGAAAATCCGCAGGGTACCGTTGTGATTCAAGCAGATAAAGAATCGACGACTGAAACTCTTATTAAAGTTATGGATGCCTCCCGTGCGGCAGGTGTTTTTGATGTTTCGATTGCAGCTCAAGAGCCATAAATCATGCCACGATATATAATCGCATTTGTTATATCCCTTGCGATCACGTTGGGTCTGTTCTTCTTGATGCAATCACTCATCAAGATGGGTGGCAGTGCGTTAACGGAACCGCCAAAGGGTAGTGTACTTGACTTTGTTAGGGTTAAGCAGGACGAACAGGTCGAGAAAAAAGATCGTAAGCCTAAGAAGCCACCTACGCCAGATCAGCCGCCACCACAAATGGAACAGCCTCAAATGGATTCACCTACTCCGGATGCTGAAGGGACGTCCATGGACTTCGGTGCAGATGTTGGTGATGATATTTCATTAGACGGTGGGTTAGCCCTTGAGTCTGGTGATGGCGAGTATTTACCCATTGTTAAGGTTGCGCCGGTCTATCCAAGACGTGCTTTACAACGTGGAATTGAAGGCTTTGTTATTGTTGAGTTTACGGTAACTAAGCAAGGCGCAGTACGAGACCCTATCGTGATAGAAGCCAACCCTGAAGGCATATTTGAACAAGCAGCAATGGATGCCGCAATGAAGTTTAAATATAAGCCTCGAGTGGTCAATGGCGAAGCCACGGAAGTGTCTGGTATTCAAAACCGTATTACCTTCCAGATAGACGGATAATGACATGAGAAAAAAACAAACGAATACATTGCTTAGTGCACTGGCGTTTGCAGTTGTTTGTGCAACTGTGTCTGTCCCTACTATGTTGGTTGCCGGTGATGCAGTTGCCCAGGAACAAAAAGCCAGTGATAAGAAAACCCGTCGTGTACCTACACTTCGCGGAAAGGTTTACGAGCAGTTAGCGCGAGCACAATCAGCCGCCGACGATGCGGGGAATGTAGAAGAAGCTGTTGCTATTCTTAAAGAGGTAGAAGATAAATCTGACTCGATGAATAGCTACGAAAAAGCCATGATGTATAACTTTTTCGGCTTTATTTACTACAACGATGAAAACTACGACAAAGCGTTGGAATCGTTTGAAAACGTGGTAAACCAGCAACCTATTCCTGAGAAGTTCGAAATGTCGACACTTTTCAGCTTAGCGCAGTTGCATTTGATGCAAGGTAACTACGATAAAACGATTGAGTTTATCGAACGCTGGGAAGTATTAAACGACGGTGTTATTCCACCTAAAAATAAGGTGTTAAAAGCACAGGCGTATTACCAGAACAAGCGTTACGATGATGCAGCTGATTGGATAACACAAGCCATTCAGGAACATGAAGCAGAAGGCATGTTGCCCGATGAAGCATGGCTTATTCTTCAACGCGCGGTGTTCTATGAACTTAAGCAGCCTGCTAAAGTAAAAGATGTTTTGATCAAGCTAGTAAAGCTTTACAGCGAACCAAAATATTGGATACAACTGGCTGGTATGTACGGCGAGTTAGGCGAAGAGCGTAAGCAGCTTGCGATTATGGAAACGGCTTACCAGCAGGGTTTTATAGCATCGCCTGCTGATATCTTTAACATGGCTCAATTGTATTACTATCACCGTGCTCCTTATAAAGGTGCATTGTTGATGGAACAAGCCATGAAAGAGGGCGTGCTGGAAGAAAACCTTCGAAACCTTAAGTTTTTAGGCCAAAGCTGGACGCTAGCCAAAGAGCAAGACAAAGCGATTCCGGTGATGATGCAAGCAGCAAAATTATCAGAAGATGGTGAGTTAGACGCTCAGTTAGCGCAAATCTTACTTAATGAACAACGCTGGGACGACGCTATTGCAGCGGCAGATCGCGCCGTTGAAAAAGGTGAGATGCGTAACCCTGGCTTGGTGTATTTGATTAAAGGCATGGCCCTTTACAATCAAAAGCAGTACGCACTTGCACTTAATCAACTTGCTGAAGCTGAAAAGCATCAGAAAAGCCGTGCTATGGCGCAGCAGTGGAAACAGTTTGTTCAATCTGAAAAGAGACAAGCTGAAATCATTGAAACTGAACTTGGTAATAGCTAAACATTATCTATAAACACAGTCGCTGCTTAAATAGCTAGCACGTTTAAACGTATTTTAAGTGCTAGCTATTAGCCGTTAAATTTGATGTAACACGTGACCTAATGCGTGTTGAGAGAACGCTGCAAGCTTAGTTAAACGAGCCTGCGGCGTTTTTGTTTGTGCCAACGTAATTAATAGCTCATTTAGCTGAGCTCTCCCCCTTAAAGACGTTGGCTAAAAGATAATGAAACAAAATCTAATCCAGGATTAGGCTTCTTAAACCCCGCGTTCGAGTAATGAAAATATCGCAACGACACGCGGTACTCTTGGTATTGTCCAAACGTCGTTGAAAATCCAATTCTATCTTCAAACTGATAATGGGTAGACACGTCTTTACCCGCAAATTGTGTATCGTCTAGCAACGACACCCCAATCCCAAGTTCTAAATCGATAGGTTTATTAAACACCGTGGTCAGTGGAAACCGTAAGATAGGTGAAAGGGCGAGTACGACATTTGAGTCGTACTGGTTATCGTCGCCATACTCCCAAAAGTTTGCGCTGGTTTCCATGGTTAAAGTCATAGGCCAACTTACGTTTAAAGGCTGGTCGATATTATATTGATAAGCTAATTTGATGCCATTTACAGCGCCTTCCCCGCGTATAAAGTCGATAGCATAGCCATGGGCGCTTTGTGTTTGCGTGGGCCATAGGCTAGTCGATTGGCTCTCGCTGCTACTAGCAGAAAGTGGGGTAAGTAATAGTGCGAGTAATGCCGTAAGTGTAACGATGTGTGTGTTAGTCATAGTGTGTTCCTCCAACGCCCTATATGAGGGAAGAACACGGGTAACCCAATTCTAAAAAAAGACGTGTTTTAATCGATTAAATATAACAATTTTATTCTGATAAGTTAGCGTAAATTAAACTAACACATGAACGCTAAAATTCGCGGTTTTACCGTAAACTTCTTCGCAAATAACGGCTTTCTCTTAATAGGGCCGCCTTTATAACGTTTTGGGGAGGAAGGCTTCTATTGACGGGAGTTCATTTCTAGTTTCAAGTTCATTCCAATAAACTTTTGTTTTCAACACTTCTTCTTTGATAGACAAAAAAGTGGACACTAATTCTGGGTCGAAGTGATTGCCTGATTCACCTTCGATGTAGGTAAATGCTTCTTCATCCGACCAGGCTTTTTTATAAGGGCGCTTCATCGTCAGGGCATCAAACACATCTGCAATTGCCACAATGCGCGCGCTTAATGGAATTTGTTCACTCTTCAATGAATAAGGGTATCCACTGCCATCCCATTTCTCATGATGATAGCGCGCAATTTCTGCCGCTAAGCTAAATAAAGGGGAATTACTGCGAGTTAATATTTCATACCCTATTGCCGCATGCGTACGCATCACTTCCATTTCTTCAAAGGTAAGTCGCCTAGGGGCTTTTAAAATGCTATCAGGGATACCGATTTTCCCGGTGTCGTGCATTGGCGCGGCTTGTGCCAATAAAGAGGCTTTTTCGGGGGACCAACCAGAGGCTAACGCTAAGCATTGACAATAAGCGGCCATGCGCCAGATGTGATGACCGGTGTCATTATCGTTGTAATGCCCTGCTGCGGCCAACATGCTAATAGCGCTTTGCTGACTGAGAAGCAGCTCTTGGGTTCTGATTTTAACTTCTTGTTCAGTTACTCTCACTTGATGTGCTAACGAGATGTGAGTTTTTACTCTAGCAAGCACCAACGCAGGTGAGATAGGCTTTGTAATATAATCCACTGCACCTAATGCAAATCCTTTCTCTTCATCTTGACCTTGACCTAAAGCCGTAACAAAAATGATAGGCACCTTAGCGAGTCTTGGGGCAAGCTCGGGGGAAGTCTTAATTTGTTTGCATACCTCATGACCATCAATACCCGGCATCATAATATCGAGTAAGATAAGGTCTGGGGTGAATTGCTCTACGACTTTCAATGCGATATGCCCAGTGGGCGCTACTTTTACTTGATAATAGGGCGACAAAATTCCCTGCAATAAATCGATATTTGCTGGCTCGTCGTCAACGACTAGCACGCTGAATTCCGTTTTTTTCGACTTTTGGTTATCAGCCATTTAGCAGTGTATCCCTTAAACGTAAAAGTTCTTCTAGCGCTCGGCCGTAATCGTAAACACTGACAAGTTGCCTTGCATGGTTTAACGTATGTGCCGATGCTGATGATGCATGTTTATTGTAAAGCGCTGATAGCATAGACACCGCCTCGGCATCGTAAGATTCAAGGCTTGTGATCACCGCTGACAAATCTGAGATAGATAATGTCTCTTCTACTTCGTTTTCATCATACTCTATTGGCAATGAAAGCGTATGCGCAATAAGTCGAAGAGTGGCGTCTAAAGTGAAAGATATGTTGGATATTTTATGCGCATAATTGGTGTTTTTTTCAAAGCTGTTTGGCAGCCCTTCTAACGCGGAAACCAAGGTATTAGCACCTATTTTTCTAGCATCCTCCAATAGCGAGTTAATAGCATCATGCTTTGAGTCATTCTCAATCATAATGTTAATAAGCTGCGCGAGTAACTCTGCATTTCCGTAATTAGAGTAAAATTCACCGAGGGAAGTGAGGTAGGGGTCGTTACTGTCATGCATGTTATTTAAATTGGCAGAAGTGTGAATATTGATGTCTATGACATGTAATATTTCAGCCGCGGTTGCGGGCTTTAACAAGTGCGCACACATACCAACGCTAGATGCTTCTTGTTTGTTCTCGCGACTATCATCCGCACTAAGTGCGATAATAGGGCAGTGCCAGCCATTTAAATTATTTAGTTCCTCAGCAACAGTGAATCCGCTCATATTTGGAAGAATGCAATCGAGCAGAACTACGTCGAAATCGTTGCTCTTACCCAGTGCTAAGGCTTGCTCTCCAGAGGTTGCTGTGGTTACTTTCAACCCTGCATCAAGTAAAATTTGTTGCGCAATTTCAAGACTTATACTGTCATCATCAACCAACAAGGCGTGCTTTCCAGCTAATCGTCGCTTACGCCATATCTTGCTTTCCAGTCCATCAGCGTGAGTTGGCGAAGTGGAGCTAGAGGTAGGGAATAACTCTCGTAAGATGTGAACGTCAGTAAAGGGTAACTCTATAATATTAAGCGTGTTGAGTTTAATAGGTTGTAATCGTCGCTTGGCTTCTTCAGTGTCGATAGGCGTTACAATACACACAAGGTTCAGATTTTCATATTCACCAAGTTTTACGTGGTTAACGAAGGTTTGCCATGCTGCAACCTGAGCCGGAAGTATCACAATTGCGTCGTGAGGCGTGACTGGGAAAGCGCCTGCATTTGGCTTAATAAATTTACAGGGTATGGCTAGTCGCGACAGTGTGTGTGCTAAAATATTATTTGCTTCATCCATATCATGGCTCGTATTCACACACAATAATGGGTGATTCAATTCCCGTATGGGCATGGCTTGCTTCAAATTTTTAGTGTCTATTTCACTAACCTTTCCATGACGCTTTTCATGAACCATACCCGGGAGGGTAAAACAAAATCGAGTTCCCTTGCCAAGCTCACTGGTAAATTCAAGTTCACCATGCATTAGCTCGACTAAGCGCTTACTAATCGCCAGGCCCAACCCAGTACCACCATATTCCCTTGAAATAGATGCATCGGCTTGTACGAAGGCGTTAAACAGTTTTTCTTTGTTGTCGTCATTAATACCAATACCTGTATCGCTTACACAAAAGGACAGAGCTTCAGCTTTTTGGTTGACAGTTAATTTAACGAATCCGTGACGAGTGAACTTGATTGCATTTCCCAATAAATTAACCAATACCTGATAAATCTTGTCGCTATCACCTTTACAGGTAACGTCTATGTCTAAGCGCATATCGAAAAGTAACTGCAAGTGCTTTTGGCGCGCTTTATGTTGAAACACTTGTGCGAGCTTGTTCATCATATCGGCAAGATTGAAATCAGCATGGTGTAATTCAACTTGTTGGGCTTCAACTTTGGAAAAATCCAAAATGCCGTTTATTAGCGTTAGCAACGAGGTGGCGCTGCCTTTTACCTTGGTCATGTAACTTTGCTGCTGCGTGTAATTGTCGGTTTCAAGTGCTAAATGGGTTAAGCCAATGATGGCATTCATTGGAGTGCGAATTTCGTGGCTCATTGTGGCTAAAAAATCACCCTTGGCTTTGTTGGCATTAGCGGCTTCTTTGTAGGCATGTTGCAGCTGTCGCTCTAACCCTTTGCGGCCACTTATATCTCTAAACACACCTACGTGCCCGTTGGGTTCGCCCTGAATGTCTTCAAGGGGAACGGCAACAATTGAAATCGGAAAGATGCGTCCTCGCTTATCGGTAAAGAAGTCTTCATCAGAGTTGTAGGTTTTTCCCTCACAAATCGCATGATTTACGGGGCATTCATCTCGAGATAAAAGTGTGCCATCTTCTTTTTGATAATGAACAGCATTGTGGAACCTGTGGCTTTGTAAATCTTCTAATTCCCAGCCTAACAAGCGAGATGCTTCAGGGTTAAGAAATTGGGTTTTGCCTTTTGCATCTACGGCATATACGCCTTCACCAATGCTGTTGGTAATACTCTGATAGAACTGTCTACCGGACTCTAATCTTTCTTCCAACCTTTTCTGATTGGAAATATCTGTACACAGTACCACGAGGTTTTCAACACGGCCTTGGTCGTTAACGTTAGGCACAATGGTACAAAATACAAACCAAGGGGTACCGAATTTAGTAATACTTTGAAGCTCTCCGTGCCATATCTCACCTTTAAATAAGGACTGAAGAATGGCTAGGCGTGTGGGCAGGGGAACATTTTTAACATTGAGCATATCTGCATTGTTTCCAATAAGCTCGTCTCGACTAAATTCAGATAACTGACAACACTTATCATTAGCACTTAAGATAGTGCCGTTTAGGTCGAGAGTTACAACAATGCTGTGCTCATCCATAGCTCGCCTTTGGATCAGCATGTCGTTCTCTTTATGTTGCTGCTCAGTAATTAAGTCTAATACCAAGGTAGACAGCGACGTTAAGCTAGCAATATCGTCATCAATTTCGGGGCGCGCTTGCGCTGTTAATAATGTATTTACCGACTGAACAAGGTTGTCGGTTATGGCTGCTAATTCTTGAGGCGAAGTTTGCCCCTGAGCTATAGGTGGCCTATCCATATTATTTTGACGTGCATAACCGCCGCTTGTTGTCTTACCTTCTGCTTCAAGACCATGTTGGCGGTATGTATTGTCAATAGAGGCGAGCAATGCACTAAGGCCCGTGGTAAGGCGGGATGCATCATGGTTGTCTAATAAAGAGGTTTTATTAAGTATATCGTCTAACCAAAGTTCGCCTTCTTCGTTGTTTTCACAAGAAAAAGCAGCTTTGATTTGCTTGATTAAAAGGGAGTTCACAGCGTTGGGAGCAGACTTACGTTAGGCTTCATAGATTATGTATAGAATGAAAATGGTATTGCAGCAAACAAATCAGGTTATTCTTTGGTAGCAATAACCTGATTTTATTCATATTAACGGCAATTATCGCCAAGACAATTTAGGCTGAACGAAGCTCTCTACGCAGAATTTTCCCAACGGTAGATTTAGGAAGTTCTTCTAAAACGGTAAGTTCCTTAGGGACTTTATAGTTGGTTAAGCTTTCTTTGCAAAAGGCAATGATGTCATCGTTACTCACTGGCTTGCTGACGGTGATGAACGCGCATACTCGCTCACCCGACTTATCATCTGGCTTGCCAACAACAGCGGCTTCCATGATGTCTGGGTGAGCGGTGAGTACATCTTCTACTTCATTGGGGTAAACGTTAAAGCCAGAAACAATAATCATGTCTTTCAAACGGTCGACAATTTTAAGTGCCCCTGATTCAACCCAAACCCCGATGTCACCGGTTTTAAAAAAGCCATCTTTGGTCATGACTTTTGCGGTCTCATCGTCTCTGTTCCAATAGCCAAGCATCACTTGCGGCCCACGAACCGCAATTTGCCCTGACTCGCCTTCGCCTATCGGGTTATCGTAGCTATCTAGTAAAGCGACTTCAGTATCTTGCAGTGGTTTACCAACGGTTCCAATTTCTTCTTTGCCAGGAAGGTTGAAAGAAACCACTGGCGCGGTTTCTGATAATCCGTAACCTTCAGTAATCGTATTACCCGTTACTTGTTTCCATATAGACACCGCCCCTTGGGTAAGCGCCGTACCACCAGACATGGTCAAATGTAGTTTTGAAAAGTCGAGTTTGGCAAATTCTGGGTGACGACCCAAACCAACGAATAAGGTATTAATACCTGCAAACGCCGTAATTTTGTGCGGTTTTAAGGTTTGAATAAAACCGTCTATATCACGAGGGTTGGGAATAAGCACAATATGACTGCCCTTCGCGAACAGCGCCATCATACAAACGGTAAAAGCATAAATGTGATACAACGGAAGGGGGCAAACAACCACTTCCTCACCTTCTTTGAAAAAGCCGCCTAGGTGATCGAGCATTTGAACGCTGTTGCTCATCACGTTTTTATGGCTAAGGGCTGCGCCTTTAGACACACCAGTAGTGCCTCCCGTATATTGCAACATGGCAAGGGCTTCAAACTCTGTTTTGGGTCTGACTACACCAGGCAAATCTGCACCAGCTTTCATCGCATCGGTTAATGACACTGTGCCCGCTATAGCCGGAGCCGTAGCAGCATCTAATAATTCAGTCGCTGAAGTAGCAACAACGGTTTTAATTTGAGTTTCACTTTTAATGGCATCAAACTTAGGCAGTAAATCACTTAAAATCACTAACGCTGTCGCGCCGCTATCCGTAAATTGATGCTTCATTTCCCGCTCGGTGTAAAGCGGGTTAGTGTTAACAACAATCAAGCCTGCGCGCAGGGCAGCATAAACGGCAATAGGGTTTTGGATTAAGTTAGGCAGCTGGATAGCTATTCTATCGCCAGCTTCTAGCTTGGCTTCATGAGCGAAGTAGCGCGCTAAGGCAGCTGATTTTTCGTCTATCTCTTTGAAGGTAAGGGTTTGACCTAATGCGGTATACGCAGGCTTGTCAGCATGCTTAGTAAGAACGGCTTCAATATTGTCGGCCAGGCAAGTAACGTTTTCTGGGTACGTTAACATAATGCTTTATCCTGAATGAGAGGTTTCAATGAAAGATGACTGTGCGGATACAGTAACAAATGTTCATTTTTATTTACATACCTATTACATTATAGCTAAATATTCACCTAAGTGATGATTGCCGGCGACTTGAATAGCATTGAATAGCATTGAATAGGTTCAGAAGGCATTGACTTGAGCGTGGCATTAGCGCTTGGGAGTACGGAACTGTTAGCTATTTGATAGTGGGCGCGATGTAATAGTTACTCGTAGTAAGCCATAAATAAAACCGCCCAATAAACCCGCGAAACATTGAAATAAAAAGCCATCGTACCCGCGAGCTCCCGCAATCAGCGTAACGTTGAGAATAGGCTGCATGGCAAGCAGCGCAACAGCGATGCTAGTGGCGCCCGCTACGCTCGTTAATGTGATAAAGCGAGGTTTTGTAACCTTATGCTTCATGGCGTATTTACGAATGATAGTGACAACACTGAACGCAAGTAACAGTGCAATAGCGATAATAATGCCATAAGTTGGGAGCAAGCCTACAATATCCTTCCAAGCAGTTGATAACCACTCAGGGAATGATATTTCTACCCCAAGGCTGGACAGTGCTTTTAGTACTTGGAACGTGTGCAAACTGCTAGCTACTAAAAAGGTTGCTAACCAGGCAGGAACAAAACTTTTGATAAAAGACCACATAACCGCTCTTTACGTTATTTTAAGGTGCTATAACAATCAAAATACTATTGCATGCTAAGCTAGCTTAATAAATAGGGGGAAGGAAATTATGTTTAGCCAAAGCGGGTTGGAAATGCCTGGTAGTATAAAAAACCAAGCACCACGACCTACTCGAAATCTAACCTTAATAATGCTCACGTGCTTGAATTTATTATCAACATTCTGTGTGTCAGCAAATACGTCTGGTAAAGGTGCTCTTGAGGTACAAATTTCTGACGCAGCAATAACCACGGTAATTGCCGATGAACTGCATTATCCCAAAGCACTTTTGCAATTGCCCAATAGTCATTGGTTAGTAGCCGAACGAGACGGCACGATTGTCACCGTGCCCTCTATTGTGATTAGTTCAGACAAGCCTGCTCTATTCCAACAAACCCGCTTGGCAAAAGCATCGGCACGAAACTCCTTGCCTCAACAGGTATTGCCACTTCCACAGCTTTATCAAAAAGGGCAGGGCGGGCTACTGCACATGGCGCTTTCTCCCGATTTTAGCACCTCGAAAGTCATTCTCTTTTCCTACTCGAAGGGCACTGACAAAGCGAATCGTTTGGCCGTGATGCGGGGTGTTTTGGCCGATGATGGGCAAATTAAAGCGTTAACACCCGTATTGGAAATAAAAGACAGCAAGGCTACACCAGTGCATTTTGGTGGCAAGCTTGTCGCCATGAAAGATGGCACTTGGTTGGTGACCACAGGTGACGGTTTCGATTATCGGGAGCAGGCCCAAGTATTAAGTTCACAGTTAGGGAAAGTGCTTCGTTTTACTGTAGATGGAAAGCCCGCCTCAAATGTTCCGTTTAACAATGCGCGGTTTGTTTACACCTTAGGGCACAGGAACCCACAAGGGTTAGTGAAATTGCAAAATGGTGATGTCTACCTGCATGAGCACGGCCCGGATGGCGGTGATGAGCTAAACAAGCTCAAGCCTGGAATGAACTATGGTTGGCCGGTGGTCACGCTAGGTAAAGATTATTCGGGGGCAACGATTTCCCCGTTTAATCACTATGAGGGCATGGTGGATCCACTCGTGGATTGGTCGCCATCTATAGCGCCATCGTCTATGGCGGTATACAACCACAATGCTTTCCCCACACTCTCTAATCACTTGCTTGTTTCTGCCTTAAAAGCGAAGGCACTTTACGCGGTAGACTTATCAAGCCAACCCTTTCAGTATCGAAGAGTTTTTTCTACAATAAATCAACGGGTTCGCGATGTGGCAGTGGGGCAAGATGGCGGTGTTTATGCGCTGACTGATGGGGAAAGTGCTGAGCTAATACAGTTACTATCACCTGAGTCGTTTGCCACTGTAACAGGCTCAAATTAAGTGCATTCAAGCCAAGAACTAGAAAATATTGTAAATTTACAACATTATTGTTTATTATTTCATCTGGTTCGACCATAAATACGAAAAATACCTAAGATAAGTCGTACTTTGTATAGCTTGCTTTTAATATTGCCTCAAAATGCAGTATAGAATGAGCTTAATGCTAGACGTTTTTTCTAACTCAATGATAATTAGTGATTATTTTTTATTTTAATAAATTGGTTTTTATCTGCCTAATAAGCAAAATATAAATATGCAGAAGTTAATGAAAAGTGTAAATGGGGCTTTGCGCCATTCTGCCATTTTCTAATGATTACCTGATGCGTAAAAATCAGTTAAAATAACCACTATAATTTCATGCGTATAGCTAAGACCGACGTATAATTAACCCCTGCGTATAAAAAATACCTACGTATAACCAAGACCGAGAGAATTATATGAGTTTGTATTCAGAATACATGGCCGAAATCGAGACCCGTAAAGCGGAACTTGGTTTACACCCTAAGCCTATCGACAGTGCCGATTTGCTGTCAGAAATTATTGCTCAAATTAAAGATACGAATAACGAGCACCGTGAAGATTCTCTTAACTTCTTCATCTACAACACACTGCCAGGTACAACAAGTGCGGCAGGTGTAAAAGCTGCATTCCTTAAAGAAATCGTACTAGGTGAGTCAGTTGTTGCTGAAATCACACCTGAGTTTGCGTTAGAACTGCTTTCACACATGAAAGGTGGCCCGTCTGTTGAAGTGCTTCTAGATTTGGCACTTTCAGACAATGAAGCGGTCGCTAAGACAGCTGCTGAAGTAGTAAAAACACAGGTTTACTTATACGAGGCTGATACAGAGCGTTTAGAAGCGTCGTACAACGCAGGTAATGTGATAGCAAAAGACATTCTTGAGAGCTACGCAAAAGCAGAGTTCTTTACTAAATTGCCTGACGTACCAGAAAAAATTGATGTAGTAACTTATATTGCTGCAGAAGGTGATATCTCTACTGATTTACTTTCTCCTGGTAACCAAGCTCACTCTCGTGCAGATCGCGAGCTACACGGTCAGTGCATGATCACGCCTGAAGCACAGCAAGAAATTGTTGAGCTAGGTAAAAAGCACCCTAACGCTAAAGTAATGCTTATTGCTGAAAAAGGCACCATGGGCGTAGGTTCTTCGCGCATGTCTGGTGTGAATAACGTTGCACTTTGGGCCGGTGAGGCAGCAAGCCCTTACATTCCATTTGTGAACAAAGCGCCAGTGGTTGCAGGTACTAACGGTATCGCACCTATCTTCTTAACGACCGTAGACGTTACTGGCGGTATTGGTTTAGACCTTAAAAACTGGGTTAAAAAGACGGATGCCAACGGTGAAGTGGTTCGCGATGCTAACGGCGACCCAGTGTTAGAAGAAGCATATTCTGTTGCTACAGGCACCGTGCTTACCATCGACACTAAAGCGAAGAAACTGTTTAACGGCTCAGAAGAACTTGCAGATATATCAAGCGCTTTCACTCCGCAAAAAATGGAGTTTATGAAAGCGGGTGGTTCTTACGCGGTAACGTTTGGTAAGCAGTTACAAACTTTTGCTGCAAAAGTGTTAGGTACAGACGTACCTGAAGTTTATGCACGTTCGAAAGAAGTATCTGTAGCGAACCAAGGTCTAACAGCTGTTGAAAAAATCTTTAACCGCAATGCGGTAGGCGTTAAGTCTGAGACTCCGCTTCACGCTGGCTCAGACGTTCGCGTTAAAGTAAACATTGTAGGCTCACAAGATACAACCGGCCCGATGACATGCCAAGAGCTAGAGTCGATGGCAGCATCAACTATTTCTCCGCTTGTTGACGGTGCATACCAGTCGGGCTGTCACACAGCGTCGGTATGGGATAAGAAAGCCCAAGCTAATATTCCTAAGCTTATGTCTTTCATGAATAACTTTGGCGTAATCACGGCACGTGACCCTAAAGGGGTTTACCATGCAATGACTGACGTTATTCACAAAGTACTGAACGATATTACCGTTGACGATCGCGCTATTATCATTGGTGGTGACTCACATACTCGTATGTCTAAAGGCGTCGCGTTCGGTGCTGACTCGGGTACGGTAGCGGTAGCGCTTGCGACAGGTGAAGCGGCGATGCCAATTCCAGAGTCGGTGAAAGTGACCTTTAAAGGCCACATGAAGAGCCACATGGACTTCCGTGACGTTGTTCATGCTACTCAAGCTCAAATGCTGAAGCAATTTGGCGGTGAGAATGTGTTCCAAGGTCGTGTTATTGAAGTGCAAATCGGTACTTTGCTTGCTGACCAAGCGTTTACCTTTACCGACTGGACAGCAGAAATGAAGGCGAAAGCCTCAATCTGTATTTCTAACGACGAGACTATGATCAAGTCGCTAGAAGTGGCGAAGAGCCGCATTCAGATAATGATCGACAAGGGCATGGAAAACGATGCCAACATGCTTCAAGGTTTGATTGACCTTGCTGATAAGCGTATTGCTGAAATCGAGTCTGGCGAAGAGCCAGCGCTTGCACCAGATGACAGCGCAAAATACTACGCAGAAGTGGTTGTTGATTTAGACCAAATCGACGAGCCAATGATAGCTGACCCAGACGTAAATAACGATGACGTTTCTAAGCGTTATACCCATGACGTTATTCGTCCAGTTTCTTTCTACGACGGCAAAACCGTTGATTTAGCCTTTGTTGGTTCTTGTATGGTTCACAAAGGTGACATGCAGATTATCGCTCAAATGCTTCGTAATTTAGAAAAGCAAAATGGCAGCGTGTCGTTTAACGTACCACTTGTTGTTGCACCACCAACATACAACATTGTTGATGAACTAAAAGCGGAAGGCGATTGGGACATTCTTACTAAGTACGCAGGTTTCGAGTTTAACGACGACAAGCCAAAAGAATCTGCGCGTACCAAGTACGACAACATCATGTACCTAGAGCGTCCAGGATGTAACCTTTGTATGGGTAACCAAGAAAAAGCAGAACCTGGTGATACCGTAATTGCTACCTCTACGCGCTTGTTCCAAGGTCGTGTTGTTGCCGATTCTAACGAGAAGAAAGGTGAGTCACTTCTTGGTTCAACACCATTAGTAGTGCTGTCTGCTGTGCTAGGTCGCTTCCCTACTATGGAAGAGTACAAAGCTGCGGTTGAGGGTATTAACCTTACTGACTTCGCGCCGCCTGCAGAAGACTTAAGCGTTAAAGCTAAGTTCGAGCCAAGCGTTGCTGTTAAAACAGTTAGCTAAAACGCCATTTAACCTTACGTTAAATAGCAATTAGCATATAGAGCCTCAACCTCGGTTGGGGCTTTTTTATATCTCTATTCCCACCTGTATTTCCGCCTGTATTCCGCCTGTATTCTAAGCCTTCATGTAAACCCGCCCTAAGCCCAGTTTACTCAGGGAGTGATAAGCGTAAGCTTTTTTGTTTTTTAACAAGAATGCCAAAATGAATATTAAACATGTTATCTCACTGGCGCTACTCGCGATAAGCTTGCCTCCAGTTTCATTTGCCACTCCCGTTGCCACCCCTGTCACTCACGCAATGCCTAATCTCATTAAACGCGTGCCCGAGCAGGGTGTAACGCCTATTCAAACGGCAACGACCTACAAGGCAAATGACTACATCAATATTGCTGAGTATTTCGTTAGCGAAAAGTTAGATGGGGTGCGTGCCCGGTGGACGGGCACGCAGCTTCTTACCCGAAACGGTAATAAAATTCACGCACCTGAGTGGTTTACCAAGAACTGGCCTGATGTAGCCCTTGATGGAGAGTTATGGACTCAGCGAAGCAGTTTTGAAGCTATCGCTTCTATTGTACTTAGTCATACGCCTGATGAACGCTGGAGGGCGGTGAAGATGATGCTGTTTGATATGCCCGTCAGTCATGTCCCGTTTGCCACACGCTTGTCTACGATGGAGGCACTGGTAAAGCAAGCAAATAGCAATAGTTTAACTATGATCCCGCAGTTTACACTGAGCAATCAGCGGCTTCTTGAAGCGAAAATAGATGAGGTAACCGCAAAGGGCGGTGAAGGCCTAATGCTACATCATAAAGCGGCCTTTTATCAGGACGGGCGTAGTAATCAGTTATTAAAAGCGAAACGGTTTAACGATGCTGAAGCCAAAGTGATTGGCTATGTAAAAGGGAAGGGGAAGTTCGCCGGCATGATGGGCTCGCTTATTGTAGAAACGCCCGAGGGTGTACAATTTAAAATCGGCACGGGGTTTAGTATGAAACAGCGCCGATATCCGCCACCAAAGAACAGTTGGATCACCTACAAATACTTTGGCGTAACAAAGAAGGGGATCCCCCGATTTGCAAGCTTTAGGCATGTACGCCCAGACAAAGACCTTCCCGATTTATAAGATGTTATCCCCCAGTGGTGTTCAAACCGAGCTTGTGTTCCACGATTATCGCCTCCATTTCAATGATGACAGGAAATAATCCTATGAAGCAATAACACCCAACAAATACGATTGCTTTTAGGGTTTAATTATAGAGTTTTTAATAGCTTTAATCGTTCAATATTAAGCGCGCTGAATGGCGACTATAAACGAATAAAAAGCCTCAAAAATTTAATTTAGGCAGGTTAATCGTTATACTTATGAAGTATTTTTAATCAGACCTTGCGTCAAGACCGTACAAGACCGTTATTCCCATTGCGCAAGCTAAACCGAGAGGAAGACATCGTGTTACAAGACTATCGCAAACACGTAGAAGAACGTGCTGTTGAAGGGATCCCTCCTAAGCCGCTAAATGCTGAACAGGTAGCAGGCTTGGTTGAGTTAATTAAAAATCCACCAGAAGGCGAAGCAGACAACCTATTAGAATTGTTGTCTGAACGTGTTCCACCTGGCGTAGATGAGGCCGCTTACGTTAAAGCCGGTTTCCTAAGTGCTATCGTTAAAGGCGAGGACAGCTGCTCGTTAATTTCAAAAGAAAAGGCCATTGAGCTTCTAGGCAACATGCATGGTGGCTACAACATCGTGACATTAGTTGAGCTTCTCGACGATGAGGGCCTAGCGCCACTAGCGGCTAAAGAACTTAAGCACACGCTGCTTATGTTTGACGCCTACCATGATGTTGAAGAAAAACACAAAGCCGGAAATGAATTTGCCACTGACATTATTAAGTCGTGGGCAGAAGGTGAGTGGTTTACCTCGCGTAAATTAATGGACGATAAAATCACTTACTCTGTATTTAAAGTAACCGGTGAAACCAATACCGACGACTTGTCTCCCGCCCCAGATGCGTGGTCGCGCCCAGACATTCCTCTTCACGCCTTAGCCGCTTATAAGATGACCCGTGATGGCTTAGAGCCAGAAGAGCATGGTGTTAAAGGCCCAATGAAGCAAATCGAAGATGTAAAAAACCAAGGTTATCCCGTTGCCTTTGTAGGAGATGTGGTAGGAACCGGCTCTTCACGTAAATCGGCCACCAACTCAGTGCTGTGGTTCTTTGGTGAAGATTTACCTGGCGTGCCAAATAAGCGCGGCGGCGGTGTATGTATTGGCAGCAAAGTAGCACCCATTTTCTTCAATACTATGGAAGACGCTGGGGCCTTGGTTTTTGAAGCTGATGTAGAAAAAATGAATATGGGCGATGTTATCGACATCTACCCGTTTGAAGGCAAAATTACCAACCATGAAACAGGTGAAGTGTTAGCTGAGTACGAATACAAATCTAAAGTCATTTTAGATGAAGTACGCGCTGGTGGTCGAATCAACCTTATTATTGGCCGCGCGCTCACTGAAAAAGCACGAGAAACATTAGGTTTAGGCGCAACAGATTTGTTCCGCACGCCAGAACAACCTGCCGATACCGGTAAGGGCTACACTCTTGCCCAGAAGATGGTAGGTAAAGCATGTGGCGTAGAAGGCATTCGCCCCGGCACCTATTGCGAACCTAAGATGACCACTGTTGGTTCGCAAGATACTACAGGCCCTATGACGCGAGATGAGCTAAAAGACTTAGCCTGTCTTGGTTTCACTGCCGACTTAACCATGCAGTCGTTTTGTCATACCGCGGCATACCCTAAGCCTGTTGATATTGAAACTCAGCATACCTTGCCAGACTTCATGATGAACCGAGGCGGAGTATCCCTTCGCCCCGGCGACGGCATTATTCACAGCTGGTTAAACCGCATGTTGTTGCCAGACACAGTAGGTACCGGTGGCGATTCACACACCCGTTTCCCATTGGGCATTTCATTCCCAGCAGGGTCTGGCTTAGTGGCTTTTGCTGCAGCAACCGGTGTGATGCCCCTTGATATGCCTGAATCCATTCTGGTTCGTTTTAAAGGCGAAATGCAGCCGGGCATTACCCTGCGTGATTTAGTACACGCCATTCCGTTATACGGTATTAAGCAAGGCTTACTTACCGTAGAGAAGAAAGGCAAAATTAATGCGTTCTCTGGTCGCGTACTTGAAATTGAAGGGCTGGAACACCTAACGGTAGAGCAAGCATTTGAATTATCTGATGCATCGGCAGAGCGTTCTGCGGCGGGCTGCAGTATTAACCTTTCAGAAGAGTCTATTGCTGAATACCTGAACTCAAACATCACTATGCTTCGTTGGATGATTAACGAAGGTTACGGTGACCCACGTACGCTTGAACGCCGTGCTCAGAAGATGGAAGAGTGGTTGGCCAACCCTGAACTTATGCGCGCCGATGCAGATGCTGAGTACAAAGAAATTATCGAGATAGACCTTAGCGATATTAAGGAGCCTATCGTTTGTTGCCCTAACGATCCTGATGATGCGAAAACCTTATCAGAAGTAGCTGGTGAGAACGTAGATGAGGTCTTTATTGGTTCATGTATGACAAACATTGGTCACTTTAGAGCGGCCGGTAAGTTACTTGAGCAGTTCAATAAAACCCTACCTACCCGTTTGTGGATGTCGCCACCCACGAAAATGGACAAGGCTCAGTTGATGGAAGAAGGCTACTACAACATTTATGGGCGAGTGGGCGTGCGTACAGAAATGCCCGGGTGTTCATTGTGTATGGGTAACCAAGCCCGTGTAGATGCGGGCACCACAGTACTGTCTACATCTACTCGTAACTTTCCTAACCGTTTAGGTGACGGGGCGAATGTGTACCTTACGTCGGCTGAATTAGCGGCGGTAGGTGCTATCGTTGGCCGTATTCCCACGGCAGAAGAATACATGGAATATGCGAGCAAAATTAACTCCATGTCGTCTGAAGTATTCCGTTACTTAAACTTCGATAAAATGCCAAGTTTCAAGAAGGCAGAGGAAGAGGCAAAGGCCAATATCATTCCAACGTTGAATGTTGCCTGATTTAGTGTATAAACTACAAAGCCGGGCGCCGTAAGTGTCCGGCTTTTTTTATGGGTAAAAGGAATGTCTAATGGCTAAAACTACTGTCATCGCAATCGCGCTTTTTGTGCTTCTAGGGTATGGCGCTTTAAATGCCAGCGCGCAAATGGAACCTAGCGTAAAGTTTGATCAAGTTACTTTAACGATTGATGGAAAACTTTACCAAATGGAATACGCGCATTCTTTTGAACAACGTGCTCAAGGGTTAATGTTCAGAGAATCACTGTGTGATGACTGTGGAATGTTCTTTAAATTTGCATCGCCGCGATACGCCAGCATGTGGATGAAGAATACCAATGTTGCTTTAGATGTCGCCTATATCGACAGAAATGGCGTAATTACAGATATAAAACCTCTAGAGCCTCACGACCTAACGTCAGTGCAGGCAACTAAAGAGGTACTCTACGCGCTAGAAATGAACCAAGGGTGGTTCGCTTCACACAATATAAGTGTGGGTGACCAGATAGAAATTAATCGTTAAACCGGTGCGAATAATTAATTCGCCGGTCGGTATCGAGCAGTATGCTCGGTAAAAGAAATTCGGAGTAAAATCGTGGCAAATGCTTTAACCATCGCCAAGTTCGGCGGAACCAGTGTTGCGAACTATGAAGTGATGCAAAACTGTGCGCGAATTGTTGCCTCAAACAGTGCGACCCGTATCGTGGTAGTCAGCGCATCAGCAGGGGTGACAAACCACCTGGTGAATTTAGCGCACAGCCCACTTACCCAAGAGCAAATAGAATCTACTTGCCAATCTATTGTTGATATTGAACTTGCCATTCTCAACAAGCTTGCAGATAAGAGCTCGGTTGAAAGCAAGCTAAATGATTTGCTAGATGAAATGAAATCGCTAGCATTCCACGAAGAGATTTTACATAGAAACGATTTGAAAGATCAGTTGCTTTCTATGGGTGAGCGCATGTCGTCATTGATGTTCAGTGCAGTCTTAGCCGAACAAAAAGTAGCCGAACAAAATGTGACTACCATGAACTTCGATGTACGCAAAGTCTTGCGCACCGACAGTGAATTTGGTGAAGCAGTGCCACAGATAGACACTATTGAAGCTTTGGCAAAGCAATTGCTGGCCCCTGAAATTGAAAATGCCATTGTGGTTACACAAGGGTTTGTGGGCGCCGATGATGAAGGTCGCACTACTACATTGGGGCGTGGCGGTTCTGACTTTACGGCTGCGCTTATTGCTGAAGCCTTAGATGCCGATGCCTGTGAAATATGGACCGATGTGATAGGGGTTTATACCACCGACCCACGTATTACTGCTGCGGCTCGCCCATTGCCAGAGCTTAGTTTTGAGGAAGCGGCTGAGATGGCGACCTTTGGTGCTAAGGTACTGCATCCTGCCACCATGGAACCAGCCCTTCGTAAAAACATTAAAGTGTTTGTAGGTTCAAGTAAAGAGCCAGAAAAAGGCGGTACTTGGATTGTTCGAGATTGCGTGGAAGAGCCACCTTATCGTGCCATTACTCGCCGTAAAGACCAAGTTATGGTAACAGTGAAAACACCTAAGATGATGTACGCACAGGGCTTCCTACAGCAGGTTTTTGCCATTATTGCTAAGCACAAGCTAAGTGTGGACTTGGTGACTACATCAGAAATCTCGGTGTCGTTTACCTTAGATAATCCTGCCAATTCAGTGGCACAGCGCTTAAATAAAGAAACCATTGCAGAACTTGAAACTATCTGTGATGTGAAAGTAGAGAACGGTTACGACTTAGTCACGGTGGTGGGTAACCACATGCAAACCGCAATTGGGGTGTCTAGCAAGATTTTTGCTGCGGTATCTGACTTTAACTTACGCATGATTTGTTTCGGTGCTAACCCGCACAACCTTTCATTCCTAGTGAATGAAACAGACAGCGATAAAATAGTGAAGGATTTACATAAAGCGCTCTTTGAGTAGCGTGTTATGTGTTTTTCATATACAAAAAAGGGAAGGTGTTAACCTTCCCTTTTTCATTTAACGTAGAGTATTCAATGACACTAAATACCCAATGTGGTGTTATACCTTAAACTGACGGATAGATTGCTGTAGTTCTTCAGCAAGCCTTGCCACTTCGTGGCTAGAGTCAGAGGTTTGCTGAGCACCCGACGTAGTTTCTTCAGCAATATTAACGATAGTTTCAAGCTTCTCGCTAATTTCTTGAGACACGGTATTTTGCTCACGTGCTGATTGTTCAATTTGAGAACTTACGTCGTGGGCTTTATGTACAGCTTCAGAAATAATATCAAGCGCCTGAGTCGCTTTTTCCGTTTGCTCGACACACGCTACGGTCTGCTCTTTACCTTGATTCATTACCGATACCGCGCGTTCAGCACCCGCTTGAAGCACCTCAATCATAGCGTTAATTTCTTGCGTAGACTGTTGCGTACGGCTCGCTAGCGTACGTACTTCATCAGCAACTACCGCAAAGCCTCTACCTTGCTCACCCGCACGTGCAGCTTCAATGGCCGCATTCAAGGCTAGAAGGTTAGTTTGGTCGGCCACGCCGCGGATAACATCAAGAATGCCACCGATGCTGGCGCTGTCTTGATGAAGTTTGTTAATAACATCTGCTGCGTCTTGTACGTCTTTTGCAAGAATTTCGATAATACGTTTATTCTCAAGCGAGATTTGACGTACATTTTCAGCTTCTGCGTCAGCATGGCGAATTTGACTCAGTGTATCTTCAGCGTTTTGCACTACCAATTGCGAGGTAGAATGCATTTCTGTAGTGGCCGTTGCCACTTGACCAATTTGTGACTTTTGATCTTGAATTGAATGCGTGGTTTGCGCGGTAACGGCTGAGGTTTGTTCTGATGCCGCGGCAAGTTGCTCTGCACGGGTATTAATTCCTGAAATCAGCTCTTTGAGGTTGCCAATTAGGTTATTACAGTTTTTAGCTAATAAGCCAAACTCATCTTGAGCAGAATCGTCTAGGCGATGTGTTAAGTCTCCAGATGATGCCACGGTAAGTAATTCGTTCACGCGGTAAAGCGGGCGAGTAATCGCGCGTACTGTTATGTAACCAATAATGATAGCTATCGCGATAGAGAGAATAACCACTGCACTAATAATAATATTACCTGTAGTGATAGCGCTGTTAACTTGGTTTTCGATGTCTTTTGCTTTGGCATCTGCAAGGGCGAGAAGCTGCTCAAGTTCCACAATACCGTTCGCAATATTTTTATCTGACGCATTCAGCGCACTTTCAGAATCATTTCTGCGCTCTAGTCTTTCTACATGCAGCGCCATAACGCCGTCACTGGCTTTAATAGCGTTTAGGGCACCGTTTACCAATTCATTAATATCGCTAAGGGTACCAGATTGATCTCGCTGTCCAGCTGCTTGGCCCATATCACTAAGCAAAGTAGCAACCTTGTCTACCACCAAGTCAACTTCGTTACCTAGGGTTTGTGAGCGTACGATAGTTTCGGTCTTTACGTATTCATATGAAACGGTAAGTAGAGAGAGTAGTGAGGTTTCTAGTTGACTACCAATGTCGGCTGCGCGTCTAAGGTTAGGATCGCTTTGCACTGTATCTAGGTCAGAGAAGTCTAGTAAGTAAGTAGATGCATCGTCAGCGTTATCTTCAGCGTCACCTAGTCGATCGTCAATGGTGTTGCGAATGTCCATAAATTTTTGGTGATTCAGATAAACCGCTTCAACATTCTTTATGTAATTGTCATAGGAGGCACGAATGCTATTCAATTTACGTTGAAGTTCAGGTTCGTCGGCAACTGCACTGGCAAGCTTTTTATATTCAGCTTCGAACATATCTCGGCTTTTATTGAATGCTGTGCGCTTTTCTTGAAGACCCGATAAATCTTCTTCAATATAGGCTTCGAACGTCAATCTACCCATGTTTAGGAAGTTCGCTTTTAGGGCGTTACTACCCGCTACTGTAGGAAGCGCTATGTCATTTACCTCTTCGGTTGCTGAACCGATGGAATTGAGGTTGAACAACGAAACAACGCTAATGACAATCAGTAGACAAGTAATTGCTACAAAACCGCCGATTACGCGAGTGGCTACTGTAATCTTCATTGAAACTCCTAGACTATTTTTTATTTTTTTGCGTGACGATACTACCCCGCACTACGTCCAAAATACACCCCAATGCCCTAGAGGAAGGTATTAAAATGTATAACATGAACGGTAATGGGATTATAGACTAACGTATATAACCAAAGTATCGGCAGGTAAGCCATTAAGTTAACAAGTAAAGCACAAGAATATGCGATTTAGTAGTCTGCTGCATCAATTAAGCAAATTACGCATGTACTCTGATGAGTTTACCTGTATTGATATCCAGCATGGTCATTTCTTGACCCCAAACATACCCGGTATCTAGCGCGACAAAACGATTATCTTGCGTCTCGCTGTTTAGTGCAGCCCAATGACCGAAAAGAACCTGTTCTTGCGCCTGGAGGTGAGCATTGTCTATCTTGAACCAAGGCGTAACCGATTTCGAAGCTTGAGCAGGGTGGGTTTTGGTCTCAAACTCTAAACTATTATCTGCGTTTAGAAAGCGCATTCTAGTGCATGCGTTCACAATAAAGCGGGTTCGTGGTACACCTTCAAGTTTATCAGACCACGTGACCGGTGTGTTGCCGTACATGTTTTTTAAAAAGTCAGTATAGTGCTTCGCTTGTAACTGTTTGCTAACTTCATCGCTTAAGCTGACGAGGGTGTCAGTACTCCAATGTGGGTAGAGACCGGCATGTACGATGGTATGGTTAGCATTAATTTTTTTAGCTAAGGGAAATTGACGAAGCCAATCGAGTAGTGCTTTTAAGTCGGGAGCATTAAGTAAAGGCTCAAGGTTATCAGCTTTCTTAGGTTTGCGAATGTTGTTCGCTACCGCCAGCAAGTGAAGGTCGTGATTTCCTAGCACTGTCTCGAAACTGCTACCTAAGCTTTTTAGAAACCTTAAGGTGCTTAACGAGTCTTCGCCTCTGGCAACTAGGTCGCCAACGGCGAAGAGTTTATCTTTATCCGCAGAGAATTCGGCTTTCTCCAGCAGTTGCTGTAGCCCGCGATAACAGCCTTGAATATCACCCACGACGAAGGTGTTGCGATAAGTCATAAATCTCAAAAATCAGTGAAGAATGTTGGGAACCGCTAAACGGAATACTTCAATCGGAACTCGAAAACGTTCCCCGTTTTCACGCTCCATTTCGTAATAGCCTTGCATATTACCTACAGGGGTATCAAGTACAGCCCCACTGGTATAGTCAAAATCTTCGCCTGGTTTTAATATAGGCTGTTTTCCAACAACACCTGAGCCGCTCACCTCTGATGTTTTACCGTTAGCATCGGTAATTTGCCAGTAACGATTAATAAGTTGAACCGTTTCTTGGCTGTCATTCACAATGGTCACGTGATAAGCGAACGCAAATTGTGGCGAATCAGAGGGGAGGTGCTCGGGCAGGTGACGGGTTTTCACCCGCACCTTAATTTCAGACTCATTCATAAGCTAACTTTAATTTTCTTGTGCTTCTTCTAACGCTGATACTGCATTCGCTAATGTGGCGAAATCCTGCAAGGATAGTACTTCAGCCCTTACGGTTGGGTTTATACCCAGCGCGCTGATTTGTGCTTCAGTAAGACTTTCTTTCAGCGAATTTCGTATTGTTTTGCGACGTTGATTGAACGCCTGTGCGCATACTCGCTCAAGGGTAGCCACTGATACCACATCCACTGGCGGTGTTTTATGTGGGATTAGACGTACTACCGCAGAATCAACTTTCGGGGGTGGCTTAAAGGCACCTGGTGGTACATTGAGTACCGGCATAACTTTACAATAATATTGCGCCATTACCGATAATCGACCATAGCTTTTAGAGCCATGCCCTGCGGCTAAACGGTTCACCACTTCTTTTTGTAGCATGAAGTGCATGTCATCTACGCACGCTGCGTGAGAGAACAGGTGAAACATAAGCGGTGTTGAAATGTTATACGGTAAGTTACCAAAAACGCGCAACCCTTTATCTTTCACGTGCATAGTTTTAGCCAGCTCAGTGAAATCCATGGTCATCGCGTCTTGTTCAATAACAGTTAGCTTATCGCCGTTAAACGGATGTTCTCGTAAACGCTTAGCCAAATCTCGGTCAAGCTCGATAACGGTAAGTGCTTCAACTTCATCGCAAACTGGATCGGTGAGCGCGCCTAATCCGGGGCCTATTTCAACCAAGTTTTGTTCGTGTTGCGGATTAATGGCCGACACGATTTGTCCAATCACATAATCGTCGTGTAGGAAGTTTTGTCCGAAGCGTTTTCTGGCCGTGTGGCCTAAATGTGTTTTACTCATTGTTGATGATGTGCAAGCTCAATGGCTTTTTCCAATGCTTTTCTGAAACTGCCAGGATCGGCATTACCATGGCCTGCTAAATCGAGTGCAGTACCGTGATCGACGGATGTTCTTATAAATGGGAGGCCAAGGGTAATGTTAACCGAAGCACCAAACCCTTTATATTTTAGCACGGGAAGGCCTTGGTCGTGGTACATCGCTAGCACAACGTCTGCATCTTCCAGATATTTAGGCTGAAATATAGTATCGGCAGGAAGTGGCCCGGTAATATTTAGCCCTTCTTCACGTAACTCGTTTAGCGCCGGAATAATGGTTTGAATTTCTTCTGTGCCAATATGTCCATCTTCACCTGCATGGGGGTTAAGCCCACACACGTAAATATGCGGATTGCGAACACCAAATTTTAGTTTAAAGTCGGTGTTAATAATATGGAGCACTTTGTGAAGGCGTTCTTTAGTAATGGCGCGAGACACATATTCTAAAGGAATATGAGTAGTTGCTAGTGCGACATTTAAGCCTTCTGTTGCCAACAACATGACAACATCAATCGTATTGGACTGATAAGCAAAAAACTCGGTATGGCCACTAAAAGATACGCCAGCTTTATTGATAATGCCCTTGTGCACCGGCCCGGTGACTACCGCATGAAAGTCACCTTCCATGTTTGCTTGGCATGCTTGTCGAAGGGTTTCTACTACGTATAAACCGTTCTCGCTATCTAGGGTTCCGGCAACCACATCGGCGGCTTTATCTATTTGCTTAATAAACAGCGAACCCGCGGGCTGAACCTGCGGGTTTGATGCATCATAAGGAAGCAATGTAAGCGGTAAACCAAGTGCTTTCGCTCTGGTCTCTAATATTTCGCCATCGGCGAATACTACTAACTGAGCCTGCCATGATTCTTGAGCCAGCTTTATGATTAAGTCTGGCCCAATACCGGCGGGCTCACCTGGTGTTACTGCAATTTTTATCGGTGTCATTTATGCTTCTATATATTACTCGATAACTTCAATGTAGGCAGCGTCGCGCATTTCACGTAACCAGTTTTCCGTTTCTTCTGCAAACTTTCTATTGAAAATAAGCTGATACGCTTTGTCTTCTTTGCGGCGCTCTGTTGCGTCGTCTACACGTCTATCGATTAATTGGATTAAGTGCCAACCGTGTACTGAACGTACTGGGTCGCTGTATTCACCGGCTGATAATTGCGCAAGGGCGTCTTTAAAAGCTGGTACGTAGTTGTTTGGATCTGACCAACCAAGTTCGCCGCCTTTAAGGGCTGAACCTGGATCTTCTGAATGTTCTTTAGCGAGCTCTTCAAATTCAACTTCACCCGCTTCAAGTTGAGTTCTGAACTTAACTAGCATCGCTTTTGCTTTGTCTTCACTAAGTATGATTGAAGGCTTAACGAGAATATGACGAGAGTTAACCTCTTCAATAGTGACTTTTTCAATGCCTCGAGTATCTAATACTTTCAAGATATGAAAACCAGCACCACTTCGGATAGGGCCGACTAGCTCGTCTTTTGCTTTACCCTGAATCGCTTCAGCAAACAAGGTAGGCATAGCGTTAATGTTCAGCCAACCCATGTCACCACCTTCTAACGCTTCGTTACCTGATGATGATGCGATAGCTATTTTAGCAAAATCTGACCCAGAATTTAATAGAGAAAGTACTTTGTCTGCTCGCTCTCTTGCTGCATTGATTTGGTCGTCAGAAGGATCAGATGGGAAACCAACAAGAATGTGGCCTAGACGGTATTCTTCTTGTTCTGCACCTTGTTGTTCCATGAGTTCAATAAGGGTTTCTCTTTCTTGATCGGTAATATAAATACGGCGACGAACATTCGCGCGACGGACTTCACCCATCACGATTTCTTCGCGTATATCTTCACGGTAATCTTCATAAGCGATGCCTTCTAAACGCAATTGTCTGCGTAATTCATCGACCGTGGTATTTTGGTTTGCAGCAATATTTGCAATGGTTTGTTCAAGCTGTGGGTCGCTTATTTGTATACCCATTCTTTGTGCCATCTGCAACTGAAGACTCTTGGTGATCAAACGCTCAATGGCTTGAGTACGCAGTGCGCGGTCAGAAGGAAGGTCTTGCCCATTTGCCTCTGCGTTACGTTTAACGTCATTCATCAGTGCATCTACTTCACTTTGAAGTACAACACCCTGATCGACAATAACCGCTACGCGGTCAAGCATTACTTCTTGCGCGTAGCTGCTAAACGACAACACTGCACTGACTAACAAGGCCCGGATTATGAACTTCATACTCACTCTTTTATTATTGGTTAATGCTTAACGTAGGGCTACTCCCTACGCTACAACGGATTAATTTAAACTATATGGCTGACGATAGCCAAACATGCCATCTTGTAACATGCTTCTTTGTGTACCAGACGTACCGATACCTTTGAATATAAATTGTAATGACACACCAGTATCGAAATCGTCGGTAGATTGCTCTCCCGATGAATCGTAGCGGTTACTTAAACTTCTTTCTGCCACTAATCGTATTGCCCAGCAGCAGGATTCATACTGGATACCTGCATAAGTCTCAATACTGCGGTCGCGCTCAATGTCACGGTAAGTTCGACCCACCCATTGCCAGTTTTCAGCAATCGGCCAACTCGCCGATATTCCCACTTGGTCAATGGTTTCACCACTTAAATCACGAACATATCGATGACTTAACTGAATAAATCGCTTTGCATCTTGTCGATATTCTAAGCCAACACTGCTTAAGTCAACTTTGTCGGTGTCGGTGGTCACTTGAATATCAGAATGGGCGTACCAGTTTTTGTTAAACCGCCAGTCCATCTCAGCGGCTAGCGCCGAACGGTCTTGATTTTTAGTCGCGGCAATGACCTTGTTATCTTCAAGGTAGAATATCTGACCCAAGCTAAGTACAAATTGTTCCCTATTGTTTTTATCCAATATTCGGCTGGTTATGCCGAGGGTAACTTGGTTGTTATCTGAAATTCTATCCAATCCGGTAAATTCTTGTCCTCTGAATAACCCTTCAACGTCGGTTAACAGAGGCGTTGAGTCATACAGCCCAATCGCTGTTTGGTCTTCATACGAGGTGTAAAGATACTGAATTTTAGGTTCTAACGTCATGGCGGTATCTTTACCAAACCATGAAGAATCTTTTTCGAAATACAGCGCCCCGAATAGGCGAGCTTGACCTAAAGTACGCTCTACATTTTCTTCTAAGTCAGTATCTTGAATATTTTCTTGTTTATAGACAGTTTGCAACACGGTGGTTTCAGCAACAAATTCACCCCATGCAGCACGAATAGGCATAGCAAGGGTAGGGGCTACATGAAAGCGGGTTGCTGTTGGTGCGGTTTCGGAAGTGTTATCAAAATACGCTAGTTCAGAGTTCACACTAAATTCGAAATAGCGACCAAAAGGCGTGCGATAATCAATCTTAACTTCTGGTAACGCACGGTAACTATCGGCGGTATCACCCAATATTTCGAAGTCTTTTATTTGCATATTTACCGTTAAATCACGGGTGTAATAACCCAGGCTTACGGTACGGTAAAGGTGTGTATCTGCGCTGTTATAATAATCAGAGCCTAAATCGACAATATAGTTATCATCGCTTAATCCGTTGAAGTCTACTCCCAACACCCAATTTTCATTAAGTTGCCCTTGGTGCTGTAAACGGTAGAAGTATCGATCGGGTGAGCCGTCAATATCACTGTCACTTGGCAAGTACTCGACGTAAGCCGTTCCTTCACTTTTTTCAGTTAGGTAACGAAACTCTGTATTTAGCTGAACACCACGCTGGGTCATCACCCGAGGCGAAATGGTCATGTCAAAATTAGGGGCTATATTCCAATAGAACGGCTGAGTGTAATCAATACCTGCATTGCTAGAGCTTGTTATCTCTGGAAACAATAAGCCCGTTTGACGTTCATTACTTACAGGGAATGCAAAATAAGGAAGGTAGAAAACAGGAACATCCGCAATATAGAACCGAGTATGTTTCGCTTTACCCCATGCTGTGCCTTTTTCAATACTGATCTCACTTGCCCGAATCATCCAATCTTCATGGCCTTCAGGGCAGGTAGTAAAACTCACTTCCTGTAAAATAATACCTTCATTGGTATCAACCAATATGTCTTCGGCAGCACCTTGTCCAACAAACCCGGTCAATTGATAACGGGTATTTTGCATTTCTAAGCGTTCTTCTTTTGAACGAAGCGACACCGCATCACTTTCTACGCTTAACTGTGCATCGCGAAAATGCACATCGCCTTTTGCCAGTACGTCTTCACCATTGCCATTGACTTGTGCTTGAGACGCACTAATGATGGCGCTATCAGACGTAATATCAACATTACCTGAAAACAGTGCCACTTTATTTTCGATGATTTCAGTTCGGTTGGCTTCCACCTTTACATGCCCCTTAGGCATAAGTGCAGAGCTTTTAAAGACAATGGGCTCCACCGAGCAAAAGGCTAGCGGTGAGACTGATTCTGGATTAGCTTCCTGTGCAAACGCGACGTGAGTAGACAAAGTCGCGGAAACAAGCATGGCGCAGGTCTTTTTCATGCGGTGGTGAATGGCCTGTTTTGTTATTCGTTGCTTACACTATAATGATGTGACCTTAAGGCGCACATATAGTTCTGCATAGAGTTAATAATACGCCAACCTAGTAGCGTTGGCAGTTAACGCAATGTAATTCGCCGTCAATTCTAAGCACTTCTGTTGTATTTACCAACCATTGGATTAAAAAAATCGTATTTCTCTTTATCTAAATAGTGATTTACCGCATATTTACTGACTTATTGGATAAAAAAATACTCAATTAATGAAGTGAATAGACGAGTTTTTAGCTTGAAAAGCGTCAAGCTATACCTACTTCTAATGATGACGTTATTTTTATAGCCTTATAGGGCTTGCAGATCATAGTGCTTAAACAACGATTTCAGGCGTTGGCTAGGTGCAAATCATCATCAACAATGCGCTATTGATTACAGGAGAATGCAGACATGGCCGTGTGGGGGAAAATCCTTGGTGTACTTTTTGGGTTTATGTTTTTAAAAATCCCCGGTGCTATTTTAGGGCTAATCGTAGGGCATTTCTTTGATAAGGCTTACAGCCAAGACTTTAATCAACTTGGCGGATTCGGCCGCTTCTTTACCGATCAAAATAGCATGAAGCAACAAGCGGTATTCTTTCATAGCTTGTTCTCGGCGCTGGGTCATTTAGCGAAGTCCGATGGCAAAGTAACAAGCCGTGAAATTCAAATCGCCACAGCGCTGATGGATGACATGAAGTTAACCGGTGATGCGCGCAAAGAAGCGCAAGAAGCGTTTCGTGAAGGTAAAGCCAGAGACTTCCCTATTACTGATACGTTGAAAGGGTTGTACGAGGCCAGCCATGGTCGCAGAGATATATTACAAGTTTTCTTGGAAATATTGATTCAAGCGGCATTTGCCGATGGTAAGTTAACGCAAGAAGAGTATGTGGTACTAGAAAAAGTAGCGAAGCCACTGGGTTTTAGGCGCCGAGATCTCGATTATCTGATTTCCATGTTTGAAGCTGAAATACGCTTTAGGCAGCGAGGCGGACAAAGTGGCCCCAATGGACAAGGCTCCAATGGCCAGCAGCGTTCTTCGCAACAAAGCGCCTATACTGAAAAACAATCTCTTGATGATGCTTATCGTATTTTGGGCGTTACTGGGTCTGATGATGAAAAAACCATTAAACGTGCTTACCGAAAACGTATGGCAGAGCATCATCCCGATAAGCTTGTATCTAAAGGATTGCCTGAACAAGCCATGGAAATGGCGAAGAAAAAGACCCAAGATATTCAGTCTGCCTACGAGCTTATAAAACAAATGCGTGGCTTTTAATGAAGCGTGATCTTACCTATGTGCCTGCCGTGAGTCAGGCGCATATCGATGGCTTCATAGACATGCTTTGGCTTGAGAAGGGGCTGTCTGATCATACTCAACAAAGCTATCGTACCGACCTAACTAAACTGGCTATATTCTGTAATAACCAAGGCATTAAAGACATAGCGGTACTGACCACCGAAATGATGCAAGACTACTTGGCTTACCGCCACGACAAGGGACTCTCAGCACGAAGCACACAACGTGCAATGAGTGCATTACGGGCCTTTTATACGTATTTAATCGGTAAGCAAATACGGGTAGATAACCCTATATCTTCCTTATCAAACCCCAAACTACCAAAATCTTTGCCTGCCTCGTTAAGTGAACGCCAAGTCGAAGATTTACTCGCAGCCCCGATAGTAGAAGACCCAATAGAATGTCGTGATAAAAGCATGCTGGAAGTGCTTTATGCTACAGGGTTGCGAGTTAGTGAGCTTATCGGTTTACAAATGAGCGAGGTAAGTTTGCAGCAAGGCGTGGTTCGGGTTACCGGGAAAGGTAACAAAGACAGGTTAGTGCCACTTGGCGAAGACGCTATAGAATGGCTGTTAACTTACATTAAGACTGCCCGCCCTGTACTCGCGACTAAGCAATCAGACTATGTCTACTTGAGTAAACGTGGTCAAAAAATGACGCGGCAAACTTTTTGGCATCGTATTAAATATTATGCTGTGAAAGCCAACATTGAACAGCACCTGTCTCCACACACCTTGCGTCATGCCTTTGCCACACATCTACTCAATCATGGTGCCGATTTGCGTGTTGTGCAGATGTTGTTGGGGCACAGCGACTTGTCGACGACCCAAATCTATACGCATGTGGCGACAGAGCGCTTACAAACGCTCATTCACAGCCATCACCCTCGGGGATAACTCCACTAATTGGTAAGGCAAACTTCAGTGTTACCCAGCGAGTGGTGTGATAGCATTACGTTAAATACTTGCTAAATATCGCTTTAGTGAAATGCGTAAATGAAATTTTTCTCATGCATGAGCGGTCTTAGTTATATCCCATTTTAATATTTTGAAAGCATGGTTGCTGTCGGAGTAAATATAGTGAAAGTAGTAAAATTTAGCTTATTGGTTGCATTGGTGTTCACTACGAGCCTTTTCGCGAATGTCGCAAGCGCAGCTGACGAAACGGCAATTAAAAGTAAGCTGACTAATATGCTGGGGCTAGAGGTTGACTCTCTTGCCGACTCACCCATTCCAGGCTTGGTACAAGTATCTACCAATCGCGGTTTCTTCTATGTTAGTGATGATGCTAAATATTTGGTTCAGGCGCGTATTCTCAATATTGATGAAGGCATGCGTAATGAAACCGAAGTCGCTTATTCGAGTCTTCGTATTGAAGGCGTTAAAGAGATGGCTCCATCGGCGATTACGTTTAAAGCTAAAAACGAGAAGCATGTGATCAGTGTTTTCACCGATACCACCTGTGGTTACTGCCGAAAGCTTCATAAAGAAGTCGGCGACTTAAACGACATGGGTATTACCGTAAATTACTTAGCCTTTCCTCGTGCTGGTTTAGACAGCCAGAATTACCAAGATATGGTGTCGGTATGGTGTGCAGTGAACCCGCAAAAAGCATTAACTGACGCAAAATCGGGCAACGATGTGGCAACCGCTAAATGTGCTAATAACGTTGCAGAGCAATATTTGTTAGGGCAAAAATTGGGTGTAAATGGTACGCCTAACATCGTGTTGCCAGATGGCTCGCTAATACCTGGGTATCAACCTGCAGGTATGATTGCACAGGCTATTGAACAAGCCGAATAGCGCCAATTTCAATTTTTCTAAAACGCACCATAGCAAAAGTTAATGCTTAGGCTAGGTGCGTTTTTTTATGTTCTGATTTTACCTACCTCATTCCCTTGGGTATTATTGCCCTCTAATTAACCGTAGTGATGAATGTCGATGATATTGCCTGTAGTGCGCCGTGAAACTGGTGACGCCCCTCTTGCTTCTACTTTGCACCCTGTAATAGACCGTATTTATCGCGGTAGAAACGTGCAAGATGTTAGTGAATTAGAAAATGGGCTGAAGGGCCTTACCCATTTCAATGAGCTAAAAGGCATGGCCGGTGCGGCAAGTATTCTGGCTGACACTATTGAGCAAGAAAAAACGCTCATCATTGTGGGTGACTTCGATGCCGACGGCGCCACCAGTATTGCAGTGTGTATCCATTCATTGCAAATGATGGGGTTTACTAAGGTTGATTATCTAGTGCCAAATCGCTTTGATTTTGGTTACGGCCTTAGCGTGCCTATTGTGGATATCGCCAAGCAACAGGGTGCCGACGTTATTATTACGGTTGATAACGGCATTGCCTGTATTGAAGGGGTTACCCATGCAAAAGCGTTAGGTATAGATGTTATTGTAACCGATCACCATTTACCTGGGGACGATCTTCCCCCCGCCGATGCTATTGTGAACCCAAATCAACCCGGTTGTACTTTCCCTTCTAAAAACTTAGCTGGGGTAGGTGTGGCGTTTTACATCATGTTAGCGCTTAAAACCGAACTACAACAACGTAATTGGTTTACTAAAAAAAATCTTCCAGCGCCTAATTTGGCATCGTTACTAGATATTGTAGCCGTAGGTACGGTGGCCGACGTGGTGGTTTTAGATAAAAACAACCGAATTTTGGTACATCAAGGCCTGCAGCGTATTCGTGCAGGTAAATGCAGACCGGGTATTAAAGCATTGGTTGAAGTGGCTAATCGTGATTGTGCTCACCTTACTTCAACCGATTTAGGTTTTGTTATTGGCCCCCGTTTAAATGCCGCTGGCAGGCTGGACGATATGTCTCAAGGCATTGCCTGCCTCTTGGAAAACGACACGATGCAAGCCCGCATGATTGCCTCGGAACTAGATGCACTTAACCGTGAACGCCGAGAAATAGAAACGGGTATGAAGGCACAAGCGGAACAAGTGCTCGAAAAAATGTCTCTCACTGAAGGTGATATTCCTGCCGCGTTGGTGGTGTATCAAGCCGATTTTCACCAAGGTGTTATTGGTATTGTGGCGGGGCGTTTAAAAGAAAAGTATTTGAAACCCGTTATCGCTTTCGCTCATCAAGATGATATGACAATAAAAGGCTCAGCTCGCTCTATTCCTGGGGTACATATTCGCGATGTACTCGATGAAGTGAATACGCGTTTCCCGGGCGTTATTGACAAGTTTGGTGGCCACGCGATGGCAGCAGGGTTAAGTTTGCCCGTTGCTAACTTAGCGGCTTTTGAACACGCCTTTGTTGACATTGCAAAGCAGCACATGGATAAGCTTGATGGTAATCAAGTGTTATTGTCTGATGGCAGCCTGACAGGTCAAGAGCTGTCATTGCCTTTTGCGCATTTGCTTAGGCAAGCTGGCCCGTTTGGGCAGGGCTTTGAATCGCCATTATTTGATGGCGAGTTTCAAGTAGTGCAACAACGACTGGTGGGTGAAAAACACTTGAAGTTGGTACTACGAGAGCCTTCGGTTGGCGAAGTGGATGCCATTGCCTTTAATATTGATATTAAAGTGTGGCCGAATGCCATGGTAAAACAAGTACGCATTGCCTACCGATTAGATGTTAACGTATTTCGCGGCCAAGAGTCGGTACAGCTTATTGTTGAGCAGCTAGAAAGCGCATAAAGCCCACACACCAGAATATAACGCGGTGCAAGGTAAATAATATGAAATCAGAGACTGACAAATTAATCAGCAAGCACGGCCAGTTAAATCAGTCTGATAATATGAAGGTGGTGTCTCACGTTCAACGTGAAGAAGAAGACTGGATACGTCATACGGTAATGCTTGAAGGTATTGACGTGCCATTTATCTACCGCCGCAAAAAGCAGTATCAAAGCTTGAAAGGGGCGCGGGTTAATATTACTTACTACCGTCAGGTAGAAGAGGTGGCAGGTATTGAGTTTGAAACCATGAAAGTGGTACGCATTAAACGAAGCTAAGCCCTTTAGTCAGCTAAATGTGCAAGAACGCTACCTTCACTAAAATTAAATACCAGAACTGCTGAAAAAAACACGGGAAGATGAATGAACAACGACTGGTTGACTGCTTTTGTGTTGCATCGCCGAGCCTATCGGGAGACCAGTTATATCGTCGATTTCTTTACCTTAGAACACGGTAAAGTGAGTGCCGTGGCAAAAGGTGTACGCAACAGTAAATCTGATAAGAAAAGCCTGCTTCAACCTTTTCAAGCCCTCAAGCTTCAACTTGCTGGTAAATCTGATTTGAAAAATTTGCGGCACGTTGAAAGTACCGCACCTTCTATTAATTTAGCGGGCACGCCATTATTTTGTGCCATGTACCTCAATGAGCTCACTAACCGAATAATGCCTGCTGGCCTTGCCAGTGACGCGGTGTTTGAAGCTTATGAGCAGGCACTAATGGCGCTTTTCCGCGATGAGGATATTGAAGTTACCCTGCGAAAGTTTGAACTGTCACTTCTAGATGAAATGGGATTACTGCCTGATTTCACTGAAGATGTAGAATATGAAATGCCTATCGAGGCTGAAAAACACTATGTGCTTCAGCCGGAATTTGGCTTTTGTGCACTGCCAGACGATGTGCCAAATGGCTATACGCGCAAGGGATTGCCGGGTAGTGCGCTACTTGCATTAGCTCAAGGTGAATTTACACCCATGAGCAAACGGGTGGCAAAAGTCTTATGCCGCGATTTACTCAAGCCGCTAGTTGGCGATAAACCGCTAAAAAGTAGAGAGTTATTTGTGGTGCGAAAACATTAAAATGATAAGTGTTACGCATATTTAATGGCGCTTTTTACCACGTGACAGTTCGAAAGTTTGTTACAATGAGGTTCAATCAATTTTAGACAGGCAATAGGCGAAACTTCTATTAATCGCTGATTGCCAAATACTTGTTCTACTATAGGTATCTGTTAATGAGTACACTTCTTCTTGGCGTTAACATCGATCACATTGCCACACTTCGAAATGCCCGTGGCACCAACTACCCCGATCCTGTGCATGCTGCTGATGTTGCAGAACGCGCTGGAGCAGACGGTATTACCGTTCACTTGCGCGAAGATCGTCGCCATATAAAAGACAGAGATGTTCGCATTTTGGCGCAAACTATCAATACCCGCCTAAACTTAGAGATGGCGGTTACCGATGAAATGCTCTCTATTGCCGAAGAAGTAAAACCGGTGTTTTGTTGCTTAGTGCCCGAAAAACGTGAAGAGCTAACCACTGAGGGCGGCCTTGACGTAGCGGGCAATTTACCCGTGATGAAACAAGCCTGTGAGCGTTTAGCAGCTGCGAACATTTTAGTGTCTTTGTTTATTGATGCAGATAAAAAGCAAATAGATGCTGCTGTGGAATGCGGTGCGCCTTATATTGAAATTCATACTGGGCAGTATGCTGAAGCAACCGGCGAAGCAGAGCTTGGCGAAGAGTTAGCTCGGTTAGTGGAAGGCATTGAATATGCCGATAAACTAGGGCTAAAAGTGAATGCTGGTCATGGTTTGCATTACCATAATGTCAAACCGATTGCGGCTATCCCTCAACTTATCGAGTTGAATATTGGCCATGCGATTATTGCACGGGCGGCGTTTGATGGCCTTGCCACTGCAGTGGCTGATATGCGTCAACTTATGCTAGAAGCACGAAGCGGCGTGTAAGTTCGAATCTCGACAGCAGCACGTCAACGCAAGCAACAACAAAGAGAATACCTAGTGGCCATAGCTGGATTAGGCACAGACATTATTGAAATTGCACGTTTGAAGAAAAGCGATGCGACCACAGAGCGCCTCGCGAAACGTGTGCTTACGCCTTACGAACTTACCCTTTATGTTGCCAGCAATGAGCCAGTGCGCTACTTAGCGAAGCGTTTTGCCGCCAAAGAGGCAACGGTGAAGGCGTTGGGTACAGGTATTGGTAACGGCGTCAGTTGGCAACATATCGAAGTGCGCAACAATGCTTTAGGGGCGCCAGAACTTCACTTTACTGGAGAGGTTGCCATGCTATGTAAGCAGCGAGCCATTACCTCTAGTGTAATAAGCATTTCCGATGAAACTCACTATGCGGTTGCTACCGTTATTCTTGAAAATTAATGTAACGGGAGCACCACGTGGCCATATTTTATAAACCTAGCAAGGGCAAAAACAAAAGCAACGTAAAAGGGCGGGTGCGCGGTGCAGGCTCAGGTGAAAAGCAGCACATTGTAAAAACTAAACAATCATGGCCCTCGGTTGATGACATTAATGCTGCTAATGAAGTGGTAACCATTGATGGTATGGATTGGCAGGGGCAGGGCGTTGCTCGGGGTGAAACCTTATATTTCGTAGATGGTGCTTTACCTGGTGAAACCGTACAAATAAAAGCGCTTTCAAGCAACAAGCAGATTGTTAACGCAAAAGTCACTAAGGTGAATACCCCCTCAGACCATCGCCAAAAGCCATTTTGTGCGGTGGCAAATCAGTGCGGTGGTTGCCAGCTTCAGCACGTAGATCCCCATGAAGCCCTCGCACTACGAGACGATGCCCTTAAAAGCATGTTTCAGCGTAAACTCGATTTTAACGACGGGGCATGGCAAGCGCCTATCAGCGGTGGTAGGCCTAGATATCGTCGTAAGGCCCGCCTAGCGATTGATGCAAGAAACCCAGAGAAAATAAAACTCGGTTTTCGAGAAAACGCGGGCAAAAACATTGTTGATATTGGTGGTTGCCCGGTTTTGGTTGAATCACTAAGTCAGCTTATCGCGCCACTTAAATCTGCCATTGCAGGCTTTGCTAGCGCTCGTCTTGTCGGGCACATCAGCTTATTGGCGGGTGAGAATACGGTGCAAGTTACAGTGAAACATACCCGTTCATTAGCCAACGACTTTATTGCATCGCTTTCCCAGTTTGCTGCGGAACAAAACGTGAATATGACCATCGAAGACGGTAATGGCGATTTTACCCAATTGCATGAAGTAGCGCCAATCACCTGTAACACAGTAGACGGCTTTTATTTGCAACCAGGGCCTAATGATTTTGTTCAGGTGAACGCAGAAGTAAATACAAAAATGGTGGCGCAAGCTTTGTCATGGTTGGCACCAAAAGCCGGTGAGCGCATCGCCGATTGGTTCAGTGGTTTAGGTAATTTCACCTTGCCCATTGCCAACAGCGGCGCTACGGTAAGGGCGGTGGAAGGGGTTGCTGAAATGGTGCAGCGTGCCAAAAGTAACGCCCTCAAACAGGGCATTTCCAATGTTGACTGGATGCAGCTTGACTTAGCTGACGAGAAATCAGTAGATAAAGCGTTAGCGGGTGGGTTCGATAAAGTACTACTTGACCCGTCTCGTGAGGGGGCATTGACAGTTTGTCATGCACTGGTCCGCGCTACACCAAATACGATAGTGTATGTTTCTTGCAACCCGAACACTTTTTCGCGGGATGCGCGTGTTCTGATAGATGGAGGTTATCAAATGCAAAAAGCGGGTGTAATTGAAATGTTCCCCTTTACCCATCATATGGAAACGATGGCGCTATTTACACGCCAACAGCAATAGCGAGCAGCGGTTATGGTGACAACAAGAAAAGTACATGCAGCCGATAGACCTCCTTTTGAGGTATGGTTAGACAGCCTCGATTTAAGTGATGAAACGAAAGATAAACTGCGCAGTGTATCCTCAATGCCAGAGCGCCTTCTCGTCGGCCAAGAAATGGTCGAAATTCTTTGTCAACTCAATATGGATGACGCTACGCTACAAGCGGCATTGGTCTTTCCCTACTGCGAGCAACATTGTTTAACCGAAGCTGATATTGAACAAGAATTTGATGGTGAAATTCGTGACTTAGTTGTGGGTGTAAGGCGTATGGACGCCATTAAAACTTTGCACGCTAGAAAAGCCAATGGTTCGCCTTTCAACGAAAAATCCGATGAACAACATATTGATAGTATTCGTCGTATGCTGCTTGCTATGGTTGAAGACGTTCGCGCTGTAGTGATTAAAATGGCAGAACGTATTTGCGCGCTTCAACAAGCGAAAAAAGCGGATGAAGAAACGCGGGTGATGGTGGCCCGCGAGTGTGCCAGCATTTATGCCCCTTTGGCTAACCGTTTAGGTATTGGTCAATTAAAGTGGGAGCTGGAAGATTTAGCCTTTCGCTATCTGCACCCTATCACCTACAAACAAATCGCCAAGCAACTAGATGGTAAACGTCGAGAGAGAGCCGATTATATCGATGGCATCGTTGATGATCTTCAAACATTAATGAATAGCGAAAACATTCGCGCCGATGTGTATGGTAGGCCAAAACACATTTTCAGCATTTGGAAAAAAATGCAGAAAAAGCGCTTAACCTTCGAACAACTTTTCGATATACGTGCCGTGCGGGTTATTGCCGAGCGGTTACAAGATTGTTATGCCGCGCTTGGCACCGTGCACGCTAGCTACAAGCATTTACCCAACGAATTCGACGATTATATTGCCACCCCCAAATCTAACGGCTATCAGTCTATTCATACCGTTATTGTGGGCCCTGAAGGAAAGCCTGTAGAAATTCAAATTCGTACACACAAAATGCATCAAGACGCCGAGTTAGGCGTTGCTGCGCATTGGAAGTACAAAGAAGGCAGTACCGGCAAACAATCGGGTTACGATGAGCGTATCAATTGGCTTCGCCGTATTCTTGCTTGGCAGGAAGAAGTGGCCGAATCTGGCGATATGGTGGAAGAGTTGCGCAGTCAGGTGTTTGATGATCGCGTGTATGTGTTTACCCCGAAAGGCGATGTTATCGACTTGCCTCAAGGTGCTACGCCACTCGACTTTGCCTACTATATTCACAGCAATGTAGGGCATCGCTGTATTGGGGCGAAAGCCAATGGGCGAATTGTGCCTTTTACTTATCAGCTGCATAGTGGCGACCAAGTGGAAGTGCTCACCGGTAAAGAGCTAAATCCTAGCCGCGATTGGATGCATCCAGGCTTGGGCTATGTGCACTCATCTCGCGCCCGTGCCACTATTCATTCGTACTTTAAAAAGCAAGATAGGGATAAAAACCTAACCGCAGGTAAAGAGCTGCTAGAGCGCGAACTGCATCGCGCCCACTTGCCCACCAAAATAGCCAGTGAAGTGTACGAGAAGTTTAACGGTCATAGTGCTGATGATCTTTATGCGGCAATAGGCACAGGTGATGTGAGAGTGATGCAAGTTATTAACTTCATTCACTTCTTACAAGAACCAGAGCCAGAAGAGCCTGAAATTAGCCCTAAAGTAAAAACAAAGCGTACGGCTAAGGGCGCAGGCAAGAAAGACGCAGTTGTTGTACAAGGGGTTGGCCACTTGATGAGCCAGTTGGCCAATTGCTGTAAACCCGTTCCGGGTGAGCCCATTATGGGGTATATCACGCAAGGGCGTGGAGTAAGCGTACATAAAGAAAGCTGCGATCAGTTGCAGCATTTGCTTGAGCAGCACCCAGAACGTCAAATTGAGGTGAACTGGTCACAAGAACTTAAAGTAGGTTTTGAAACCTCAGTCGATATCTTCTGCCACGACAGAACCGGTTTACTGCGTGATATCACTACCGTGCTGGCAAATGAAAACGTGCCATTACTGGGTGTGAATAGTTTAAGTGATAAACACAGACAAACGGCGCTAATTACCATTTCAATTGAAGTACAAGACTTAGATACCTTATCAAAAGTGCTCGCACGATTACGTCAATTAAAAGGCATTACGGATGCAAAACGCAAACAATTCTGAGTTGCCTGAGGTAAAACGACTTCAAGAGATAATGGCGAAGCTTCGAGACCCTAAGTCTGGGTGCCCGTGGGATGTTCAGCAAACCATGGACAGCTTAACTCGGTATACTATTGAAGAAGCTTACGAAGTGGCTGATGCCATTGCGAAAGGGGAGCCTTCAGATATTCGTGATGAACTTGGGGATTTGTTGTTTCAAGTGGTGTTCTACTCCCGCATTGCAGAGGAAGAAGGCAACTTCACCTTTAATGATGTTGCGAAAAGCATTAGCGACAAAATGACCCGTCGTCATCCACACGTATTTGGCAATACCTCAGCGCAGCCAAGCAGCGAGGAAGGCTTAACTGCACAGTGGGACAGTATAAAAGCGCAAGAAAAAGCGTTAAAGCATGAGAATTCAAGGCAACGGGCTTTAAAGCAAAAACTGACTTCTACATCGCCGAGTAAAGATAATGAACCGACTTTCCCGAGTCTACTTGATGATGTGCCAGTGGGAATGCCGGCATTAATGTATGCCCAAAAATTACAAAAAGCCTGTGCAAAGGTGGGTTTTGATTGGCCAGACGTTGCGCCTGTTTTAGATAAAGTGCGAGAAGAAGTTGAAGAAATTCAACAAGAACTTGACGCCGAAACCCTGAATCAGCAAGCCTTAGAAGAAGAAATTGGCGATGCGTTGTTTGCTATGGTTAATTTGGCAAGACATTGTAAAGTCGATGCAGATACGGCGTTACGTAACGCTAGTAACAAATTCGCCAAACGTTTTAAAGTGGTAGAGTCTTTAGCCTTCAAAGCAGAATCAGCCCATAAAATAGACTCAGAAAATTTGTCTATAATAGAAGGCGAGCCCGAGAGTAAGGGCTCACCATTAGCTAATATGACGCTTGATGAGATGGAAGCACTATGGCAGCAAGCAAAAATCACCACTGCTAATTCATAACGCTTTACCGGTCTTACTAAAGCTTAGCCGTTAAAGCTTTTTCGCTACCTTGGCTTCTAATATTTCTATCTCCGATCTTCGGCCTTTGTCCGCAATAGGGCGGTTTGGTTTTTCAGGGGCGCTTTTGGCTAACGTCAAATGCCGAGCCGCCTCTTCATACTCACCATCATCAAACAAGTATTCTGCGTAAAAGTAATGTGCATCCATACTGTTTGGGTAAAGCGCTAGCGCCTTTTTAAACAAGCGCGCTGCTTTTTTGTCACTGCCAAAGGCAACCGGCCAGCCAGGTACATTGTGATAGAGTGCCGCTAATACGATTAACGCAGTACCTTCTAATACTTGTTCATCCTGCTGCAATGCTTTTTCAAGGTTTGATCTAGCTGCTTTGGCGAAATCGAGCGCCCCTAGGCCGCCTTTTGCTTTCGCTGCACTAGATTGTGTAATGGCTAGCCACGTGAGGGCTTCGGCATTGTTACTAGATGACGCAACAAAGGCTTCAGCGTCGGCGATGAGCGCTAAAAAGGCTTTCTCTTTCTCACTACTGTCAACGTCATAATTGATTGACGCCCATTGCTGCTGGATATTAAGCAATGTACGACTATTGTCGGCAAAGGTAAGGTTTGCATAAACCATAAGAGAGATACAAAAGGTGATAAGTCCACGTATACTGCGCATTGTGGGTTCCTAATTGATTATAAGTAGTATTTTGAGCGAGTGTTTTACCAGTAATACGGTGTATAAAACAAGAAAAACGGTGACGCTGGTTGTTTATTCGCTTGTAAGGGCCTTAATGGCTTTCTCTTTCTCTAAATCCCATCGCGCGTAATCAAGCACATAGGGTAGAAAATGGTTCTGTAGTGAGTGCCTGGTTCGATGAGGCTCGTCTGCCAATGAAAGGGCGAGTTTATGAGCTTCGAATTGATTAAATATGGCTTCAAGTGTGCCGTTTTCTATCAGCCGTGACAGGCCAATACGAATTCTTTTTGCTAAAGCAGCATCGTCCGGACGTACGAAGAAGTATTCATAGTTGGGATAAACAAGAAGGTGATTTTTATCGATAGTAATAGGCTTGTCTGCATGACGCGCTAAGTCTCCATTTACCTCAATAACATTTCGAGGGAAACCATCCACCATGCCTTTTTCTACCATGGTGTACATTGATGTAAACCATAAACTCCATTCTTCGCCTGCCGCATTAAATCCATTTGATTTGAGTACGTGCAAGTCAGGCCAATCGTTCCCCTGCACCAAGGTGCGGGTTTTAAGCTCATCGGTGGTTAATGTCTGTGCGAAGTTATGTTGGGCATCGTTTGCAATCACAAATACTCGGTACCCAGCCAACCCTTTTAGAAGGGGGAGTTTAATGGGGGTTAATAATTTCTCACGTTCAGCATTAGTCACGCTCCACATTACATCTGCATCACCCTGTAGTAGGGATACTACTTGTCGACTTTGTGACATAGGGTGGGGGTGCAAGGAAATCTGCGTGTTTCCATATTCGGGGGTTGCAGACAATACAGCCTCAAGTACTTTCTGCTGATAAAAACCATAATCGTCATCGGCAAATGCCCGTGTGAGAGTGACGTTACCAGATTCGGCTTTAGCATAAACACTTGCCAGAAGTTGAACCACAACTAAAAAAACAGCCGATAAGCGCATTATTTTCCTGTTTATTCTCTTCTAAAATGGTTTGCCCTTTGAAATTAACGGAATTAACTAAGCTTGTCACTGTTTCCGTAGAAACTTTGTGCAGAAAACTCCCCCTAATTGCAAATTAGGGGTTCGCATTTTCATCAAAACCTGTATAATTCGCGCCCTGCCCAGTTACGCCCACCTTTGGGAAGGTGGAAGAATCGACCGGCTCGAAGGGGTCTTTGTGTTGATTTTATGGTGATTTCTGGTGTTCAGAAATCAGTAACGACGATATTATTCGGGTGATATTTAAATGAAAACTTTTGTTGCAAAGCCAGAAACGGTACAACGTGACTGGTACGTGGTTGACGCCACAGACAAAACTCTAGGCCGTTTGGCTTCAGAAATCGCATTGCGCCTTCGTGGTAAGCATAAGCCAGAGTACACACCTCACGTGGACACTGGTGATTACATTGTAGTTATCAATGCTGACAAAATTACGGTTACTGGCCGTAAAGCATTGAACAAAATCTATTATGCACACAGTGGCTATCCAGGTGGTCTGAAAGAAACTAACTTTGAAAAGCTGCTAGCTTTCAAACCAGAAATGGTTATTGAGAAAGCAGTGAAAGGAATGCTGCCAAAAGGTCCTCTAGGCCGTGCAATGTTCCGTAAAATGAAAGTTTACGCTGGTGCTGAACATAAGCACGCAGCACAGCAACCACAAGTTTTGGACATCTAAGGGGCAATCGACATGGCAGATACTCAATACTACGGCACCGGCCGCCGCAAAAGTTCTACCGCTCGTGTGTTCCTGCGTCCAGGCTCAGGTAACATTCAAGTAAACAAACGTGCTCTAGACGAGTACTTTGGTCGCGAGACTGAGTGCATGGTTGTTCGTCAACCTCTAGAACTTGTTGAAATGTTGGAAAAGTTTGACCTATACGTCACTGTTAAAGGTGGTGGTTCTAACGGTCAAGCTGGCGCAATTCGTCACGGCATCACTCGTGCTCTTATGGAGTATGATGAGACGTTACGTCCTGCACTACGTAAAGCTGGCTTCGTTACTCGTGACGCTCGTCAAGTTGAACGTAAGAAAGTGGGTCTACACAAAGCACGTAAGCGTCCACAATTCTCAAAACGTTAATTCTACGTTTTATATATTGTGCAAAAAACCCGGCTTATGCCGGGTTTTTTATTTTCTGCTTGAAAATCTACTTCCTTCAGTGCGTCACGTAATTATTCTTTCAACGGCGCTCATCTACCTAGTAAATTAGTATTCTAAATTTTCCCGCTTCATTTCAACATAAAGCTAACAATGTTTTAATAAAGGCGCTGATTTGGCCGAATTTCGGTCAAATTCTTGATTTTATTCCAATCACTCACTAATTCTTAACAGTGGCCTCAGATTAATTTATTGCTTAAATACCAGTAAAACCTTGTGTTTATAAGGGCTTTTCTTTTATCATTTGCGGTCGAAATTTGACGAAACTTTAGTGAATTCTCGAATGAGCACATAAGTGCCTTTGAGTTAACTTCATGACAAGCCATATGATGGACGATCCTAACGTGATAAAACCAGTAAAAGTTAGGGTTATACATCATAATTATCCGAACCTGGAGAAATGTGGATGAGCAATGTATCTGTAGATGCAACAGAGTCTGCACACAATGATAACCAGCCAGAAAACAACACCCGTCGTCGGTTCTTGACCGTTGCCACGTCGGTAGTTGGTGGTGTAGGTGTTGTTGGAGCGGCAGTGCCTTTTATTGCGTCCTGGAATCCAAGTGCCAAAGCGAAAGCGGCCGGTGCTGACGTTGAAGTAGATATCAGCGGGATTGAACCTGGACAGCTAGTGCGTGTGATGTGGCGAAGCAAGCCTGTATGGATTGTTCGTCGTACTCCTGAAATTCTTGAAGAATTGAGCACTCACGAAGATAAACTGAAAGATCCTAACTCTGAAGCAGAGCAACAACCCACGTTTGCCCAGAACCGTTTCCGTTCTATGAAAGAAGAGTACCTTATCTTAGTCGGTATTTGTACGCATCTAGGTTGCTCACCGCAGCACCTTAAAGATGGCGCTTTCGAAGAGGTGGTTGAAGGGGTTCCAGACGGTTTCTTCTGCCCATGTCACGGTTCTAAGTTTGATATGGCTGGTCGTGTATTCCAAAACGTACCTGCGCCGTTGAACCTTGTTGTTCCGCCTTACCAGTTCGTAGATGACACAAACATCATCCTCGGCTCAGAAGCGGAGGCTGTGTAATATGAATGCTTTTTTAGAGTGGATTGAAGCGCGTATTCCAATTATGCGTGTGGCGAATATGCACGCCATCCAATACCCAGCGCCTAAGAACATGAACTTTTGGTACGTGTTTGGATTCTTGGCTACCATCGTTTTAGTTAACCAAATTATTACTGGAATCTGGTTAACAATGAACTTCGTACCGACTTCTGAAGGTGCGTTCGCGTCTGTTGAATACATCATGCGTGAAATTGATTACGGATGGATTATCCGCTATATGCATAGTACAGGCGCTTCAGCGTTCTTTATTGTGGTATATCTGCATATGTTCCGTGGCATGATTTACGGTTCTTACCAAAAGCCTCGTGAATTGCTTTGGGTGTTTGGTATGTTTATCTACCTTGCACTAATGGCTGAAGCCTTCATGGGTTATGTATTGCCTTGGGGACAAATGTCTTACTGGGGTGCACAGGTAATTGTATCGCTATTTGGTGCAATTCCAGTTGTAGGTCCAGACTTAGTTATCTGGCTACAAGGTGACTATGTAATCTCGGGTGCTACCCTAAACCGATTCTTCGCATTGCACGTTATTGCATTGCCGTTGGTTATTGTTATTTTAGTATTCTTACACATTATTGCGCTTCACGAAGTGGGTTCAAACAACCCAGACGGTATTGCGATTAAGCATAAGAAAGGCTCGTTACCTGAGTCAGAAAAGACTAAATTCCAAATCCATGAGTACTACACAAGCAAGTACGATATCGCTGATGACATCTTGCCATTCTTCCCGCACATGGTGCTGAAAGACTTAGTCGCGTTCTGTATTTTCTTAGCCTTGTTCACTTATATCTTGTTCTTCGCACCTGAAATGGGCGGTAAGTTCCTTGAGCATCCTAACTTCGAAATTGCGAACCCGTTGAAAACACCTGAACATATCTTCCCTGTTTGGTACTTCACGCCGTTCTACGCCATTCTAAAGGCCGTACCTGATAAGCTAATTGGTGTACTTGCTATGTTTGGTGCTATTGCAGCCTTGTTCGCTTTACCATGGATAGATCGCGGTCGTGTTAAATCGTGGCGCTATCGTTGTGGTTTACACACAGTAAACCTTATTGTGTTCGCAATTGTATTCGTTTTCTTAGGTTACTTAGGTGCTACACCTCAAGAAAACTGGAAGATTGTTGCGTCGCAAATCGCGACTGTTATGTACTTTGGTTTCTTCGTGTTGTTGTTCCTATACAGCCGTAACGAGAAAACTAAGCCTGTGCCAGAGAGGATTGCCTAATGAAAAAATTGATGTGCTTTTTAGCATTTTTTCTACCGGGTGTAGCGTTAGCCGCTGGTGGTAGTGTGCACCTTGATAAGGCACCTATCGACCTAACCGATAAGGCCTCGTTGCAACGTGGTGCGCAGTTGTTCATGAACTACTGCTTAGGCTGTCACTCAATGAAGTATCAGCGTTATCAGCGTACGTTTGCCGATTTAGGTATTCCTGACGAGTTAGGTCAAGAAAACCTTCAGTTTACGGGCGAAAAGGTTGCTGACTACATTACTCGTGCAATGCCTGAAGATGCAGCGGCAGGTTGGTTTGGTGCTGCGCCACCAGACTTAACCCTTGTAGCTCGAGTTCGTGGTGAAGATTGGATTTACACTTATCTACGTTCTTTCTACGTAGATGAGAGCCGTCCATTTGGTGTTAACAATAAAGTATTCCCAGAAGTGGGTATGCCGCATGTGCTTCAACCTTTGCAAGGTACACCAACTGAAATGCACGAAGAAGTTATGGTCGACGGCGAAATGGTTGAACAATATGTAGGTATTAAATCTGATGGTACAGGTTCAATGTCTCCAGATGAGTACGACCAAGCTGTTGCTGATATTGTTAACTTCTTAGAGTATACCGGTGAGCCAGCTAAGCTAGATTCACACCGTATTGGTAAATGGGTTCTTATCTTCATTGCCGTACTGTTTGTATTTGTTTACTTGCTGAAGAAAGAATACTGGCGAGAAGTGCACTAATCGCACAGAATTATGTATAATAGCAAAGGGGGCTTCTCGCCCCCTTTTTTAGTATTTGAATTTCGCCCGATTTAGCGGGCATAACTAGTTTCTCGACGGAGGAAATTGAATGGCCGTAGCCGCGAATAAACGTTCTATTATGACGTTGTTCTCTGACACAATTGATATTTACAGCCATCAGGTGCGTATTGTGTTGGCAGAAAAAGGTGTGGGTGTTGAAATAAGCTACACAGATCCTAGCAATCTGTCAGAGGATCTGTTGGAGTTAAACCCTTACGGAACCGTTCCAACTCTTGTTGATCGTGAACTGGTGCTTTATAAATCGCATATCATCATGGAATACCTTGATGAGCGTTTCCCGCATCCACCACTTATGCCAGTTTATCCGGTATCTCGTGGCCAAAGCCGTCTTATGATGCACCGCATCGAGCAAGACTGGTATTCGTTAGCAGCTCGTATCTTCCGTGGTGAAGGGAACGTTGAAGCTGCGCGCAACGATTTACGTGAAGCGTTACTTGCATTAGCACCTGTATTTGGTGAATTACCTTACTTCATGAGCGAAGAATTCAGCTTAGTTGATTGTTATCTTGCTCCGTTATTATGGCGCTTACCTGCTTTAGGTATTGAGCTTAATGGCGCAGGTAGTAAAGAAATTAATGCCTACATGAACCGTATCTTCTCTCGCAGTTCATTTAAAGCATCGCTAACCGATCAAGAGCGCGAGATCCACAATCCACTATGACATCTATGACGTCTAATCAGCCCTACCTTTTAAGGGCCTTTTACGAATGGATAGTGGACAACGATCTCACCCCATACATTGTTGTTGATGCAACGAATGAAATGGTGGAAGTGCCTTTAGAGTTTGTTAAGGACGGGCAAATCGTTTTAAACGTGTCGCCTAGTGCGTGTGTTAACTTTTCGTTGGACTTAACCGGGCTTTCTTTTCAAGCTCGTTTCGGTGGCCAACCTAGAAGATTAAGCATGCCTAGCGAAGCTATTATGGCGATTTATGCGCGCGAAAATGGTGCCGGTACTGTGTTTGCTACCGAAGAGGAGATGGCCAAAACAAGTAAGCCATCTGAACCTCAAACCACTGGGCCAGCATCTATTGAAGACGCAGACGCGTCTGATATTACAGATGCACCCGTTCCCCCTAAAAAGGGAAAGCCTACCTTAAAAGTGATTAAATAAGCATTCTGACTTCCTGCTGCCTAGGCAGGAAGTCAGCTTATTATTTTGTTCTATCTTCTTATCATATCTACCTCGTTATACTTCTTACGTTCATTGCGTCCGGATTCTTTACTAATTAAATAAAATTACGTGAACTAAACCGATAGCCCTTGGTGTTTGAAGCTACTTTTCTGTTACTTTGCCTATGTGTACGATGCTTATTTAACATTTGTGAGAGAAGCTATGCAAAACGCCCCAATTAAAGCGCTTATTGAGTTCAATGATGTCGAGAAACTGGATATTCGTGTAGGCACCATTACTCAAGTTGCTGACGTAGAAAAGTCTAAAAAGCTGATGAAGCTCACAGTCGATTTTGGTGATCATCAACGTTCTATTCTTGCGGGTATTAAAAAAGAACGTGAAAATCCCTTCGAGATTCAGGGCAAGCAAGCGCTGTTTGTCGTTAATTTACCTGAGCAAAAAATGGCGGGTGAAGTGTCTCAGGGCATGTTGTTTGATATTGGCTTTGCCGATAAATTAACGCCTTGTTTGGCCATGCCTGAAACACCAATGCCTAATGGCACCAGAGCGGGCTGACAGCGGTATAAAGCAGTTTGAGTGTCGATAGTTTATATCCATCCACAATAGTGCCCCAACTAACAAGTTAGAAAAGTTTTTGAACTTCATATTTATATGTTCATCTCATTAGGCGTTAGATAAACTATAGCACTCATATGACGTATTTTATGACAGGTATGCTGGGTAATTAATTGCCTATTTGTCTCGTTTTCGATTTATATAAATTTATTGTCCAACTGGTTTGATTGGTATGTCTAAAAAAGAAATTAAAATGCTCATCGAAAATAGCCTTACCGAAGACGGCCTATTTGAAACTGGTGTTAAAGGTGTGCAGCTATTTAGAGTGACCGAAGGGGTTCGTTGTGCGCCTGCGGTATATGAGCCCACAGTAGTGGCGATTGTCAGTGGTACCAAAGAGGCGATAGTAGACGGCAAGTCTTATGTTTATGGCACAGACCAATACATGTGCTGCAGTATTTCTATGCCTGTAGAGGCGGGTACGCCTAGTGCGTCGCCTGACAATCCTCTGCTTGGTGTGTTCATTTCCCTTGATACTCGCGTGATGACAGAACTTACCATGGATGTAGAGCGCGCTGGCGGTATACAGCGAAAAGCTAGGGGAGCAGTACTTCCGCCTAGTATTACGCTGTCTGATTGGGATAGTGAATTTGCTGAAGCACTACTGCGATTATTGCAGTTAAGCCAAAATGGAGCAGATACCGTTGTACTTGGCGAAAGTCGCCTTCGCGAAGTCTATTACGCCATATTGAAAGGTGGCGCCGGCGAATCTGCAAGGCGAGCGTTTGGGGTAGGCAATGAGATTGCTCGTGCAATCGACTACCTATCAACCCGTTTAAGTGAAACGGTCACCATAGAGGATATGGCATCACAAGTGGGTATGAGTCGGGCGGTATTTCATCGTAAGTTCAAACAAGCAACGAGCATGTCGCCAATTCAATTTATAAAGTCTATGCGGCTAAATACGGCTGCAATGAAGATTGTTAGCGGTATGAATGTGAATGAAGCCGCTATGGATGTGGGTTACGTAAGCTCATCCCAGTTTAGCCGAGAGTTTAAACGGTTGTATGGGCAGTCACCTAAGCAATGGAGCCACGATAGGCAGATACCTGCAGGATTGCTGTAATATTAAACTAAAGGTGTAAGCCGATTGTATTGCATTGTCCCAAATATACTGGGAAGGTAAAAAAGTGCATTACACCTTGTAAAGTCAAACGCGAAATCTACGACTAACCACAATATTGTAAAAGAAATTTCGTTCTTCAAGCACAACAACTATTTGTCAGAAAATAAAAATAATAGGCAGTGCAGTAGTGGAACAATTACTTTTAAAGAACCGAGAAAAATTACAAGCGGCAATTCCTCTCATCAACAGCTACAACGATAGGTTTGATGACTTAAACCATTGGTGGGGTAAAATTTCGCTTATAGGTAAAATCAATAGCCATAATGTGTCTGATAGCATTTTAGAAGAAATGCTTAGCACAAAACAGAAATTCTCTGAATTACAGGGACGGCTGATTCAGAACCTGATGAAAGAGCATTTGTTAAAGCGTTTGGCTGATGATCATAACAAATCTCAAGTGGCCATCGATATTCTGATCAGAAATTTGTTTGAACGTACTGCCGATGTGGGCTTTTTGGCTACTGATGATGATATCCGAGCATTCTTGCTCGATAACGAAAGAAAGTCCGAAGACACTAAAAAAATTCATCACCGCTTAGAAGAGTACGTAAAAAAATATAGCGTATATGATGAGATTATTCTTCTGGATACGCAGGGGCGGGTAAAGGCCAATTTGGATATTGATAGCCCAATTGAATTTAGCGAAGATCCGCTAGTTTCAAAAACGTTATCATCGAAAGACGACTATATAGAAACCTTTCGCTATTCAGATTTGCAGCCTCACAAGCGCAATTCTTTGATTTATTCCTGTGTAATAAAAGATAGTAACGACACGGGTGCGAGAACAGTAGGAATTCTTTGTTTGTGCTTTAAGTTTGACGACGAAATGCAGTCAATTTTTAGCAATTTGCAATCTGAACGTGCCGCTAGCAGCATCATGATTGTGTCTGAAAACAGAGAAGTCATGGCGACCAGCCATTCACAGAAATTCAAAGTTGGGGAAACAATACCTAAGTGTGGATCTCCTGACTTAGTCACTATAAAACACAAAAGCTTTATAGCTACCACCTCCGAAACTAAGGGATACCAGGGGTTCAAAGGTTTATCATGGCAAGGCGTTGCCATGACGCCATTAAATGATGCCTTTAAGCATTCAAATGAAAAAGGGCAGCTTCAAACTGACGCTTGTCAGTTACTCAATTCTCAACTCTTTTCTGATGATTTAAAGCAAATATTTAAAACATCCATGTTAATTAATGACGATCTGAGTTTAGTCGTCTTGAATGGCATTATTGCTGCGGCACGTAAGAATGCTGTTGAATTCATGCCTGTATTATCTGAGATAAGATTAACCGGCGAGAGCATAGCGTTAATTTTTTCTGATTCTATCGATAACCTACAATCTACTGTGTTGAGCGCACGGCTTGCTGACGTGAGGTTTTGCGCTAGCTTAGCGGTAGACATTATGGACAGAAATCTATACGAAAGAGCGAACGATTGTCGTTGGTGGGCGCTTACCACAGTATTCCGTCAGTATTTGCAACTTCCAACTATTGTGCCTGATGCTCAACAAGAAATTGCAAATATTCTTCGATACATTAATGACCTATACACTGTCTATGCCAATTTATATGTTTATGACAAAAATGGCATTATTATCGCGGTATCCAACAACAAACATACATCGGTTGTGGGAGAAAAAGTTGATACTCATAGTGGTGCTTTCGATGCGTTAAAGTGTGCTGATTCACAAAAATATTCGGTGTCGAAATTTGTTCCTAGCGCGCAGTATGATGATAAGTACACCTACATCTACAACGCGTCAATCACTAGTGTAGAACGAAATAATGTGGTTGGCGGTATAGGAATTGTGTTTGACAGTGAGCCACAATTCACTGAAATGTTAAACGACTCGCTACCTAAAGATGAAAGCGGGTATACTGTAACGGGTTGTTTTGGCATGTTTTGTCAGCGTGATGGGATGATTATTTCTGCTACAGAAGGTAGCCCTCAGCAGGTGGGAGAGGTTATCGAGATAGACGACACACTTTTAGGCTTAAAAACTGGCGAAAAAGACTCTCGAATTACAAATTACCAAGGTAAGAAATACGCAATAGGTGTTGCCGTGTCTAAAGGGTATAGAGAGTATAAAACAACCGGTGATTATCAAAATGATGTGGTGGCATTCATCATGATGCCAAGCTAAATAGCTTTAGAACAACTCGTAGGCGATTGTCACGGTATTACATTAAAAACAGGGTCGCAGTACCTAAAAATGCAAATATACCCACCACGTCAGTGATGGTTGTGAGTATTACGCTTCCTGCTAGTGCAGGGTCTATTTTCAAACGTTTCATGATGAGCGGCAAAGTAGCGCCTGCTAGCGCTGCGGCTATCATGTTAACCAACATGGCGAAGGCGATAATGATGCCTAGCATGTAGTCTTGTTTCCAAAGAGCTATTACCGAAGCAATTAATATTGCCCAAATGGCCCCATTTAAGAAGCCAATAGATATTTCTTTGCTTATTAACCATCGGGAGTTGCTGGCGTTTACGTGACCCAGTGCCATACCACGAATAACAAGCGTAAGGGTTTGGTTACCCGCTACGCCGCCCATACTTGGTACTATGGTGTTCAGTATGGCGAGTACGGCTAATTGGCTCAGTGTGGCCTCAAACAAGTCGCTTACCATGGCTGCCATTAGCGCGGTAACCAGGTTTACTGCCAACCATACAGAGCGTCGTTTGGTACTTTGAAGCACAGGGGCAAAAGTGTCTTCGTCATCATCTAAACCCGCCATACTCATCATAGAGTGCTCGGCATCTTCACGAATAATATCTACCACATCATCTATGGTGATACGCCCTACTAGGCGGTTTTTCTCGTCAACGACAGGGGCTGATAGCCAGTTATAGCGTTCGAATAAGCTCGCCACTTCATCATCTGGCATATGCACAGGAATCGCTTCAGATTCTTCATCCATGACATCTGATACTTTGGCTTCAGTCTCAGCGGTGAGTAATCGCGTTACCGGTACGATACCGACTAAATTATCAGTACGGTTTACTACATAAAAGGTATCGGTGTTTTTAGGTAATTCGCCTTTAAGGCGAATATAACGAAGTACTACATCAATGGTCACATCAGGGCGAAGGGTTATCGTGTCGGTGTTCATGATGAAGCCGGCTGTCTCTTCACCGTAAGACAATGCTTGCTCTGCACGAAGTCTGTCTTGTGCATCCATTGATTCTAGAATGTCTTGCAGCACTGGTTCTGGAAGGCTGCTAAGGGTAACCGCTAAGTCATCGGTATCCATTTCTTCTAACGCGTCTACGACGTTTGCAGGCAGCATTTTGGTGATGATACCGTTACGTACGTCGTCAGAGAGTTCTTCTAGAATATCACCGTGGAAATCACCATCAATAAGCTCCCACAGTTCATCTCGGGTGCGGCTTGGGCTAGATTCGAGAATATGTGCAACATCAGAAGGGGGTAATTCCAGCAGCAGCTTACGTACAGAAACAAATTGGCCGTTATTTAACGCGCCATTAAGTGCCCGAAGTTGGCTTTGTACGTATTTTGAGACCAGTGCTTCTGCCACTGCTTTCGCCTAAAAATGGAATTTTCTATAACGGTAGGATATCGCAATTGCCATGACGCTGTCATGACAAAAGCGCAGTAACGACAGACAATTACGGGCTATGTGGTGAAATTATAGGCGGCTTTATACCGAAAATCGTAACACAGGCGAGTGCAGCATTACTCGTCTTCGTTGAAACGGCCTTCAATTAACGTTTCAATGGCGTTTAATGCTGCTTCGGCATCATTACCTTCAACCACAACGTTCACCTGTTCACCTTGGTGGCTTTCCAGCATCATTAAGCCCAGCACACTGTTAGCATCGGCTTTCTTATCGCCTTTCACCAACACTATTTTTGCATCAAATTGATTGGCTAACTGAACCAACTGTGTGGCAGCGCGGGCGTGTAAGCCCAATTTATTGACTATGGTAAGTGTTTTTTCGATGGTCATTACTGATTTAACTCGCGGTGGCGAATTTGTACATCGGGATGCATTTCGCCAAAGGTTTTCGCTAACGATTGAGCAATAAATACTGAGCGGTGCTGACCGCCGGTACAACCAATCGCAATGGTGACATAACTACGGTTATTGCGTTCTAAGTGAGGTAACCATGTGGTTATCAAGTTCTGAATTTGCCAAATGAATTTGGTTACAACAGGCTGGGAACCTAAAAATACTTCTACGGGGGCATCTAAGCCAGTTAAGTGTTTTAAATCGGGCTCCCAATGTGGGTTGGGGAGAAAGCGGGCGTCAAATACATAGTCGGCGTCTTTGGGGATGCCGTGTTTAAAGCCAAACGATTCAAAGACCAATACTAGCCGAGAGCTTTTCTTACCTAGAATTCGCTCGCGAATAAGCTCTGCGAGTTGATGAATTGTGAGCTTATCCGTATCAATATACAAATCGGCGCGCTCAACAATAGGCGCAAGTAAGTCTGATTCGGCTTTTATCGATTCAGATAAAGATTTGTTGAGCTTAGCTAGCGGATGCAATCGGCGGGTTTCGCTGAAACGTTTCACCAACACATCGTCGCTGGCGTCAATATACACAATGGTCATAGACCAAGACGAGGGTAGGTAATCTAAAATCTCTACCAAGTCCGCTGGATTTTTTGGCAGATTCCTTACATCGATACTTACCGCGACTTGGTCATATTCATCAACCACGGTATGAGTAAGGGTAGGGAGAAGGTTAACCGGAATATTATCTACGCAATAGTAGCCTAAATCTTCAAGGGCACGTAGTGCAACTGATTTTCCCGAACCGGATCGACCACTGATAATAATCAGTTTCACCTGCATTTCTCCCTTTTAAAATATGGTGCTGTGCTTTATTAGCTTAAAGCCGTAATAATGTCGTCACTGGTGGAGGCCCGCCTAATGGCTTTCACCGTTTCTTTATCACTTAGTTTTCCCGCAACGGTAGCAAGTGTTTGTAAGTGACCTTCTGTTTTCTCTTCAGGCACTAACAGGGCAAAGAATATATCTACGGGCTGATCGTCAAGCGCATCAAAATCGATGGCAGGGTTGCTGGTTACAATAATGGCGATAACGTGTTCTAAGCCCGGTAATCGACCGTGAGGCAATGCAATACCATTGCCAATACCCGTACTTCCCATTCGTTCACGGGCGAGTAGGCTATTTAACACTGTGGCCTGATCGATGTCGGGATTATTTTTAGCAGCAATGTCGCTAATAATCTCTAGAATACGTTTTTTACTGTTACATTGAACCGCACACTCGGTGCGGTCCAAACTTACTATGGCTTGAATTTCCATACTAATATTTAGTGCTTTTTCAGCTTTTCCTTATGCTTGATAACTTGCCTGTCGAGCTTGTCGATCATGCTGTCTATCGCCGCATACATGTCGGTGTTATGTGATGAAGCAAACACTTCTGCTCCGCTGAGGTGCATGGTGGCTTCGGCTTTTTGATTAAGTTTTTCGACGTTCAGGATGACATGCACATTAGATATGTGATCAAAGTGACGCTCTAGTTTGCTGAACTTAGTATCGACATAGCTACGCAAAGAATCAGTAATTTCGACATGATGACCGGTAAGGTTGATTTGCATATTTCGTCTTCCTTAAATTATCAAGGCCTTTAAATAAGGCTTTTGCGTTGGTTTGACGGCGGAATCGATAATGATTCCCGGTATTTTGCTATTGTCCGCCGGGCAACTTTGATGCCTTGTTCGGCCAACAATTGAGCAATCTTGCTATCGCTTAATGGCTTGCTGGGCGTTTCCGCAGCCACAAGCTTTTTAATTAGTGCGCGAATAGCGGTAGATGAACACTCACCACCAGATTCCGTTGCTACGTGACTAGAGAAGAAATATTTCAACTCAAATATGCCACGTGGGGTATGCATATATTTTTGCGTGGTGACACGTGAGATGGTGGATTCATGCATATCTACCATTTCTGCGACATCATTTAGCACCATTGGTTTCATCATTTCTGGGCCGTGCTCGAAAAAGCCCATTTGTTGCTGCACAATACAGTTTGCTACTTTCATCAAGGTGTCGTTCCTTGATTCAAGGCTTTTTATAAACCATTTGGCTTCTTGCATATGTGAGCGAATAAATTGCGAATCGCTGCTGTTTTTAGAGCGTCTGCTCATAGCGGCATATTGCTGATTTACGCTTAACTTTGGCAAGCTATCGGGGTTAAGTTCTACCACCCAGCGGCCATTCTTCTTGTTTACCGAAACATCAGGAATAACGTATTCCGGTTCTTTGGTAATTAATGCACTACCTGGACGAGGATTCAACGTTTGCAGTAAGCGCATGGCTTCGCGAAGTTGATCTTCTTTCAAACGGCTCTTGCGCATTAACGTACGGTAGTCTTTGCTGCTAAGTAGGTCCGAGTACTCATTGATAAGTTGTCTTGCTTCTGCAAGCCATGGCGTATCGTCTGAGAACTGGCGAAGCTGTACAAGCAAACATTCTTGCGGTGTACGCGAACCTGAACCGATAGGGTCGAACATTTGAATACGTTTGAGTACACATTCAACTTCGTCCATTTCCACCAATTCTTCTACGTCGTCAGAATTCACTGATTCTAAAATCTGTTCGATGGGGACGTTCAGGTAACCAGATTCATCGATTGAGTCGATAATGGCGGTAGCAATGGCGCGGTCGGTATCCGAAAACGGGGTTAACCGCATTTGCCATAGCAAGTGGTCTTGAATATTGTCGGTGGTTTCACCCTGAAACAGTTGGTCGTCATCATTATTTGATGGACCAGGGGCGGGAGCAGAAGAGGCCGAGTAATACTCATCCCACGTACTGTCGATTGGCAGTTCATCGGGAAGGTCGTTCTTTTCAAGCGCGTCACCTGCTTCTAACGAATCGCTAGATGCAGTAGGAGCAGCTTCTACAGAAGGGTCGTCGCCGTCCATGTTGTTTTTCTCAACAGGATGGTCATCGCCGCCTTCTTCAACTTCCAAAAGTGGGTTTGAGTCTAGTGCTTCCTGAATCTCTTGTTGCAGGTCGAGCGTAGACAACTGCAGCAGCTTGATTGCCTGCTGCAACTGCGGTGTCATGGTAAGTTGTTGACTGAACTTTAGCTGTAAAGATGGTTTCATCTACGTCTTATTTTTAAACTCTTGTTGTGAATATACCCGTGCTTAAAACTGAAAATGACAATTCGGTTACAGTAACTATAGCCTGAATTGTTCTCCTAGGTATACATCCCTTACTTTCTGATTACTTAAAACTTGTTCTGCTGTCCCTTGCGCGATGAGTTCGCCTTGGCTCACAATATACGCTTTCTCACACACATCCAGTGTTTCTCTTACGTTGTGATCGGTGATGAGGATTCCAATTCCTCTGTCACGAAGATGTTGAATGATCTTCTTTATATCATTAACCGATATAGGATCAACACCAGCAAATGGCTCATCAAGCAAAATAAATTGCGGATCAGCGGCTAATGCTCGCGCGATTTCTACCCGGCGACGTTCACCACCGGATAAACTCATACCCGTACTATTACGTATATGGTTGATATTAAATTCATCAAGTAGCGCATCGGCTTCTTGTTCTTGTTCCGCTGAACTCAACCCTTTACGGGTCTGTAAGATAGCCATGATGTTCTCAAACACCGTCAATTTTCTAAAAATTGAGGCCTCTTGCGGTAAATACCCAATTCCGCGTCGTGCACGCTCGTGCATGGGCTCATGGGTTAATTCGCTGTCATCAATACTGATTTTGCCCTTATCAAGGGGTACTAAGCCTACAATCATGTAAAAAGTTGTGGTTTTACCGGCACCATTGGGGCCGAGTAATCCAACGATTTGCCCAGTCGAAACTGATAAGCTTACATCGCGAACCACTTGACGGGCTTTATACGCCTTTGCAAGACTCTGTGCGCTCAACGTTGCCATGATTAGTTGCCGTCCGCCTTATCGCCTTCGTTATTCGATGACGCTTTACGTATTGCCTCAGGCGTAAATACCGTAGTTACTCTACCACCTTCACCGTCTTCGCCGCCTGTTGCAAGCAATTGTTCCGTGACCATGTCGAAAGTAATCTTGTCGCCTTGTACTTTGCTGGTATCTTGCTGTAGCTCTGCATTCCCTTGTAAAGAAATAGTTCGATTTACCACTTCATAGCGTATTTCGTTGGCTTTGGCGGTAACGGGGGCGCCATCTTCTAATTTTTGCGAGTAGCTGGCAGGTTTGCCGCGAGCAACAAATATCTCTCGTCCATCTCCTTCGCTGGCAATAACCTCAACTTCATCGGCATTTATCACCAAAGAACCTTGGGTAATTCGTACATCATCTTTAAACAATGAAGTTTTGTTTTTACCGTCAACAAATTGCGATTTAGAGTCAACTTTAATCGGTTTGTTGAAGTCGCTTTCAGCCGCTAAAGCCACAGTAGAGAAAAGGCTAACAGCGAGGCTGGTCGCTAATGCTTTAGTGGCTAGGCGAATAAATGGTTTGTACATGGTCTATTAACTCGTATTCCTGGGTACGCAAGTTGGCGTTAAACCCATTGCTGTTAATCACATATTGTAAGCCACGTATTTCCACGGGCTGATCAGATGTCATTTGCTTAGTGTACAGGTTTATCTCTATAAACGCTGTACGTATTGTCCTTACAAAGTCATCGACACTTTGGTTTTCAATAACGACATTATTTTCTAGCTGTATCAATTCGTTATTGTACAAAGTACCTTCTGTTGCGGTGACTTCCCACGGTGACTGTGCGTCGTCGGTATATAATGTATATCTGGGCTTTTGGAATAAAACAAAGCCCAATTGGTCGTAATGTTCCATCGATGCCGCAAATACTTTGTGATTTAATTGGCCGTCTTGATTATATAAGGTGGTCGTTAAGTTTTTTGCTTTGTACGCGGGCTTTAATGCATCCAATCCTTGGTCAGTTTGCTGGGTAGGATCTTCTTCCATCCAAATCGGAATATACATGGCGGATGCCAATATAAATAACACCGAAATACTTAAGCCTAACCGGTCAAAGCCTAATACCTTCATACGCTAGCACCTTGAATACCGTGAAGCTTATCGTTTGCTTGAAGCAGGGTGTCACATATTTCGCGTACTGCACCAAAGCCGCCTGGCAAAGTAGTGATCCAATTTGCTTGTTGTGCAACCGTAGGATGTGCGTCTTTTACTGCAATTTTTACGCTTGCGTGGGGGTACATGCCCGTATCTGGCATATCGTCACCTACCACCGCCACGTGCTCGGGTTTAAGTGATAAGCGAGCCATCAGTTCAGCAAGTGCGTCAGATTTATTTTCTTCACCCTGTACGATGTGCGCAACATTCAGCGCTTCCATTCTATTTTCGACAATGGCAGAGCGCCTGCCAGTAATGACTGCTACCTCTACCCCAGAATTCACAAGGGCTTTAACGCCGTAGCCATCGCGGGTATGAAATGCTTTTAATTCTTCGCCAGCATTACCGAGGTAAATACGGCCATCTGAAAACACGCCATCTACATCACACACTAATAAGCGAACGTGCTTCAGCGATAAATACAAAGCCTCTGACATAGCGGTATAGAGTGTATTTACGGTTGATTGGGTGTCTCTCATTATAAAACTCCCGCTTTAAGTAGCATATGCATGTTGAACGCGCCCACGGGCTTGCGGGTTTCATCCGTTACCATAAGCGCGCTTATCTTATGAGTTTCCATTAAGTTTAGCGCTTCGACGGCGAGCTGCTCTGGCATGGTTGTTTTGCCGCCCTTGGTCATAACCTGTGTAACCGTAGCGGTATGCAAGTCTATACGTGCATCTAAAATACGGCGTAAATCACCATCGGTGAAAATTCCAATCAATATGCCGTGGCTATCGATAACCCCTGTCATACCCAAGCCTTTCTTGGAGATTTCTAATAGTGCTTCTGCAACGAGGGCGTTTTCGTCTACCAAGGGTAATTCGCTGCCCGTTAGCATGATGTCACTCACTTTAAGCAGTAATTTTCTGCCTAAGCTGCCACCTGGGTGAGAAAGCGCAAAGTCGTCGGAGGTGAAACCTTTGCGATCAAGTAGCGCTACGGCAAGGGCGTCACCCATTACCAAGGTGGCGGTAGTGCTAGAGGTAGGTGCTAAGCCTAAAGAGCAGGCTTCTTTTTCAACACTGATATTCAATACCACGTCTGCGTGTTGGCCTAATGAACTGGTTACGCTGTTCGTCATCGCAATAACAGGCACGCTCAAACGCTTTACGATAGGCAGTAAATTAACCAGCTCTGCGGTTTCACCAGAGTTGGAAATAGCGAGTAGCACATCACCTTTACTCAGCATGCCTAAGTCGCCATGGTTGGCTTCGCCAGGGTGCATGAAAAACGATGGTGTTCCGGTACTGGCAAGCGTTGCAGCAATCTTATGCCCGATATGCCCAGATTTACCCATGCCGCACACCACCACCTTGCCCGCGCAATTTTGCAACAAGGTGCATGCAGTAACAAAGTCTTCGTCCATGCGAGATGAAAGCGCTGATATTGCCTGCGCTTCTATTTCTATGACACGCTTTGCTGAAGTGATGAAGCTATTTTCTTGTGACATTACGCAAAAAGCCAAAATTGATAACCAATAAAGCAAGCAATCAATAAGCCGCCATTTCTTCGGCTTATTCGTCGATTACCCATTAAGGTGAAACTAAACAGGAACAGTAATAGGGTTAACCCGAGCACAACGAACATATCGCGGTTATAAACATCAGGGTCTAATGCGCCAGGGGCTATTAAGCCAGGCATGCCTAATACGGCAAGTAAATTGAAAATATTGGAACCAATAATATTCCCCAAGGCCAAGTCGTCTTCGCCTTTAAGCACACCAGCAATACTGGCAGCCAGTTCGGGCAAGCTTGTGCCTAAAGCAATGATGGTTAGGCCGATAACTAAATCTGACATACCTAGGTATTTGGCTATTTCTACTGCTGAACCCACTAAGAAGTGTGCACTTAACGGTAACAGTATTAGGCCAACTACAATCCAGAAAAGAGCAGAGGAGGTGGGTACATCGTTGGGGATTTCATCTGTGGTCTCGCTCACTAACGGGTCTTCTTTATCTACTTTCATAGACAACCAACCCATTAAGCCTAAAACAATCACGAAGAGGCTAATAAGGATGATGCCTTCCAGATGAGTAAGCTCGCCATCGAAAAGAAAAGCAACAGCAATGATGGTAATAAAAAGCAGGGCAGGGAGTTCACGCTTTAACGTAGAGGAGGCAACAAGGAGTGGTTTAACTAGCGCAGTAATACCAAGCACAAGGGCAATATTAGTAATATTCGAGCCTAACGCATTACCTACAGCGGTATTCATATTACCGTTAATAGACGCCGCGGCTGATACCACGATTTCAGGCGCAGACGACCCCATTGCGACAATGGTTAAGCCTATCATCATGGGCGCCATACCAATATTCTTGGCAAACGCTGATGCACCGTAAACAAAACGGTCTGCACTCCAGCTAAGTACAATCAGTCCAACTAAAAAAATGACTACGTTTAAAAACACAACAACCAGCATAGTTAGGAATTTCACAAGATTGTCGCAAAAACAATGCCATTTGCCTATGGGAACTATCGCTTATTTTAGTAAAGGTGGTATTAAGTGTCCCTTTTATCAGGCTTGCTGATTGAAAATCATTCGAATTTTGTAAATTCGTATAAATCGAACATAACTTGTAACGTTTTGCTTTTGTGCCGCGCTTGAAAAAGCGTACAATGACACTAAATTACACTGCTCAGTAAACTTTATCGATTTAATGTACTCGAAGGCATAGAACTTGCCTTAGCAGTTATGGAAAACAATATAGCGTTAAAGGCGACTTAAGTAGCTTAAACCTTACATCTATAGGAAGTGAGTAATGTTTGTCATTACTTGCTTTGCTGGTATCACTAATTATTCAAGGGTCGATAAATAAAATCGCTATGGACCATTTAGTCGAGATAGACAACCTAACCTTTCGACGCGCAGACCGTGTTATCTATGACGGTATTACGCTGAGCATTCCGAAAGGAAAAATTACGGCCGTTATGGGCCCCAGTGGTATAGGGAAGACCACCTTACTGCGCCTTATAGGCGGGCAATTAACGCCAGATGAAGGTGATATACAGTTTGATGGTGACTCTATCGTTGCCATGAGCCGTAAAGAACTTTATCGAGCACGTCGTCGAATGAGCATGCTTTTTCAAAGCGGAGCTTTGTTCACGGACATGACGGTTTTTGACAATGTGGCGTTTCCACTACGTGAACATACCAAATTATCAGAAGATCTTATCGCCACGACTGTCGCATTAAAGCTACAGGCTGTAGGGCTAAGAGGTGCAGCGCAATTAATGCCAAGCGAACTTTCTGGTGGTATGGCACGTCGAGCAGCATTAGCCAGAGCGATTGCGTTAGACCCAGATCTTATTATGTACGACGAACCATTTGCCGGCCAAGATCCGATTTCCATGGGTGTACTGGTTAAATTAATCAGAGGGCTTAACGACGCACTAAACTTAACCAGCGTAGTGGTAACCCACGACGTGACGGAAGTGCTCACTATTGCCGATTATATTTATATTTTGGCAGACAAGCGGGTGATTGGTGAAGGAACCGCGCAGCAAATTAGAGAAAGCGACTCAGAGTTAGTTCAGCAGTTCTTAAAAGGTAAGGCAGATGGCCCAGTGCCGTTTCATTACCCTGCTCCGGATATAGAAAATACCTTTTTCGGAGGGGATAAATGAAGTTCTTCCAATCGATAGGCGCTAAGACCATTGGCAAATTAACCGCTATTGGCCGAGCTACCTACATGTTAATGGGAGCGCTACTTGCCCTTCCTAGATTAAAAAATATTCCGCTTACCATTAAACAGGTTCATGTGGTGGGCGTTCAGTCTTTGTTAATTATTATCGTGTCAGGATTGTTTATTGGCATGGTAATGGCGTTGCAGGGCTATACTATTTTAGTTGATTACGGCGCTGAAGGTAGCTTAGGCCCTATGGTGGCGTTATCGCTGCTTCGTGAGCTTGGTCCTGTAGTTACCGCATTATTGTTTGCTGGTAGAGCTGGTTCTGCACTAACCGCAGAAATTGGCTTAATGAAGGCAACTGAACAAATTAGCAGTTTAGAGATGATGGCGGTTGACCCGCTAAGGCGTATTGTCGCGCCTCGCTTTTGGGCGGGCATCATTTCAATGCCAATGCTAGCGCTGATATTCAGTGCAGTAGGTATTCTGGGCGGTCACCTAGTGGGCGTTGATTGGTTAGGTGTAGATGTTGGCAGTTATTGGTCAATTATGCAGTCTACGGTGGAATGGGGCGAAGATGTGGTAAACGGCATCATTAAAAGCCTTGTTTTTGCCTTGGTTGTCACCTGGATAGCCATATTTAAGGGTTACGATTCTATTCCAACGTCGGAAGGGATCAGCAAAGCTACTACAGAAACTGTAGTGTATTCTTCATTAGCAGTATTAGGGCTGGACTTCGTGCTTACCGCCCTTATGTTCGGCATTGAGTAGGGTTAAGTCATGAATAAATATAAATCTGAAGTATTGGTTGGCATGTTCGTTGTATTAACCATTGCTGCTGTGATGTTACTGGCATTGAAAGTGGCAAATCAATCGGTTGGTGGAGATGGTGATACCTACACCTTGTACGCTAAGTTCGATAACATCGGTGGCTTGAAAGCACGTTCATCGGTGAAGGTGGGGGGCGTAAACGTGGGTCGTGTTACTTCTATCACACTTGATCAAGAAGACTTCACGCCCGTAGTAGAGTTGTCAATTTTGAAAAGCTACGACGGCTTTCCAGAAACCAGCTCGGTTTCCATACTGACCTCTGGCCTGCTGGGCGAGCAATACGTAGGCTTCCAGCCTGGGTTCTCGTTTGACGGGGTCGCAAACCTCAAAGACGGCGATTACTTACAAGACACAAAATCGGCGTTGGTTTTAGAAGATTTGATAGGACAATTCTTATTTAGTCGCGGGAGTGACGAAGAGTAAGAATACAAACGTTAATTAGAATTAATAAAGACCTGATGAAACCAAAAAGGGAATTGTCAGGTCTGTTGTAATAAGAATTTAGTTTCAGGAGATAAGCATTGAAAAAATTAATGGTAATAATGAGTGTATGGATGCTCTCTTTAGTCGGAGTGGCACAAGCTCAAGAAATCAACGAGCAAAACCCGTATGAGTTGGTTAAAGGCGTTGCTTCTAAAACCTTCGATAGAATTAAAGCGAACCAAGAAGCGGTTAAAGCGGACCCTGAAATGTTGCGCACTATTATGGAAGAAGAGCTAGTACCTCATATCGACTATAAATTTGCTGCTTTCATGGTATTAGGCAAGCACTTCAAATCGGTTCCACAAGAAAAAATGGGTGAATACATAACCGTATTCAGACAATACCTAATTACGTCTTACGCGGTTGCGATGGGTTACTACGATAACCAAACGGTTCAGTTTGAGCCTGAGTCGTCGTTTGATGATAAAAAATCAGTGACGGTTCGTGCTGTAGTACAAGATCCAAAGCGCCCCGAAATTAAAATTGCGTTTAAAGTACGTAAAGACTCAAAAACAAATGAGTGGAAAGCATACGACATGGTAGCTGAAGGTATCAGCATGCTAAATAGTAAGCGCAGTGAGTTTGAATCTATTCTTCGTCAAGACGGTATTGATGCCGTCATTGCATTAATGAGAGATAAGATTGGTAAGCCTGTTGAGCTAAACCAAGATGAACCTATCGATTTCGACGGAGATGCTGCGTGAGCCTTTTTCAGGTTAACGATAACGCCCAAGTCAGTGTACATGGTCATTTAGATCGTGACACGCTGACTAAAAACTTTTGGGAAAGTTTAACCTCATCGCAAAGCGCCGTCTTGGCCAAAGCAGGCATGTGTTGTATAGATTTAGGCGATGTTGAGCGAGTAGACAGTGCTGGGTTAGCGTGGATATTAAACGCAATTAGAGATGGAAAGCGTGAGGGGATTAATGTTAGCTTGCGTGAACCCCCAGAAAAATTACGTAAACTGGCTAAAATAAGCGACGTTGATGGCTTTTTACCAGTAGAATGATCCTAATTAGCTAGGTAAAGAACAAGCAGGTAAAGAAGTAAGTTATGGAATTGTCCGAAATTGAAAAAATTCTCACCGACGCCTTAGAGCTTCACGAAGTTCATGTTAAAGGCGAAGGATCTCATTTCAACATTATCGCCGTTGGCGATATATTTAATGAAATGAGCCGTGTTAAGCGCCAACAAGCCGTTTATGCACCCTTATCAGATAAGATTGCCGATGGTTCTATGCATGCCATTACCATCAAAACCTTTTCAGTAAAAGACTGGGAGCGTGAGCGCCAGTTTCACATTCCTCAGTAAGCGGGTCTTTTTTCGTGGATAAACTTGTTATAAAGAAAGGCCCTGCACTACAGGGAACCGTGCGTATTTCCGGTGCTAAAAATGCTGCATTACCATTGTTAATGACCAGTTTGCTTAGCGACCAGCCATGTCGTTATACCAACGTACCTCGACTGCGTGATATTAATACCACAGTGGCACTATTACGAGAGTTAGGCGTTGAAGTAGCGCAACCTGCACTGAACGATGTGGTCTTAGACTCAAGTACGCTGCAAAGCATTACAGCTTCATACGAGTTAGTACGCACCATGCGTGCCTCAATCCTAGTGCTTGGCCCTTTGCTTGCAAAGCAAGGTAAGGCAAACGTATCGCTTCCTGGTGGCTGCGCTATAGGGGCAAGACCCGTTAATCTTCATTTAACCGGCCTTGAAAAAATGGGCGCTAAAATTGAAGTAGATGAAGGGTATATTCGCGCTGAAGTTGATGGTCGCTTGAAAGGTGCACGCATCTTCATGGACATGGTTAGCGTTGGTGCTACCGAAAACTTGATGATGGCAGCTGCGTTGGCAGACGGTACAACCGTGTTAGAAAACGCTGCGCGTGAGCCTGAAATTGTCGATTTAGCTAACTGTCTTATTCAGATGGGCGCGGTTATTTCTGGCGCGGGAACTGATAAAATTACTATCGAAGGGGTAGAAACCCTAAATGGTTGTGACTACCGTGTTCTGCCAGATCGAATCGAAACAGGAACGTTCCTAGTAGCTGCAGCGGTAACTGGCGGTAAAATTCGTTGTACTCACGCTGCACCAGAAACGTTAGATGCGGTTATCGACAAGCTTGAGCAAGCCGGTGCGGTTATCACCTTAGGTGAAGACTGGATTGAACTAGATATGCAAGGAAAGCAGCCTAAAGCTGTGCGTGTTAAAACCGCGCCACACCCTGCATTCCCCACCGACATGCAAGCACAGTTCGTTACGCTAAACTGCGTAGCTGAAGGCACTGGTGTGATTACCGAAACTATCTTTGAAAACCGCTTTATGCACGTACCAGAGCTACAACGCATGGGCGCTGAAATTGCCCTTGAAGGTAACTCTGCGATGTCTAAAGGCAGTTCTGCGCTTAAGGGCGCACCTGTAATGGCAACCGATTTACGTGCCTCTGCAAGCCTTGTGATAGCTGGGCTTATTGCTGATGGGGAAACTCACGTAAACCGTATCTATCATTTGGATCGCGGTTACGAGGCAATTGAAGAAAAGTTAGGTGCACTTGGTGCCAACATCGAACGCGTAAAAGAATAGAAATCTGGAATAAAGAGCGAAAAGCTAAGCGAGTTTGCGGCTTATCGACTCCCCATGAAAAAAGCGCCTTATGATTATTTATCATAAGGCGCTTTTTTATGCTCGATACCAATGCTCTTACTCGTTAGCGTTCGCTTGCGCTACAGCGCTTTATTCTTGGGCACGCAGCTCAGCAACTAATGCATGAATAGTAAGCGGGTTTCCACCACGGCTGATTTCCAGCTCTAAGGTAGTACCCGGAGTGGTTTCTGCAATCATATCAAGTGTTTTGGATGCACTTTCCAAACGAATACCGTCAATGGCCAATATTATATCACCTGGTTGCAAGCCAGCTTCATCTGCAGCGCTACCGTTAGCTACCGCCGTTACTTCAATACCGGGACGGTTGCGATACTCACCACCAATAAATCCTAACTGACCACGAATAACACGGCCGTTATTGATAATTTTGTCCATCACGCGCTTGGCGAGCTCGTAAGGTACCGCGAAGTTAATGCCATCTACATTACGAACACGATTACGAGAATCACGTACTTGGAAATTCGCGTTGGTAATACCCAGTAATATACCGTTGCTATCAACCAGTGCACCGCCCGAATTCCCTTGGTTCAGCACGGCATCGGTTTGAATAAAATCAACATAGTTAGATAGACCGTTGCGTCCAGCGCGACTCACAATACCTTGAGTAATCGTTTGGCCTAAATCGAAGGGGTTACCGATAGCCATTACCACATCACCTACGTGAATATCTGGCTCAGAAACTTGGGGAATAATGTGTAAGTTATCTGCTGTAACTTTCAATACCGCTAAATCGGTAAGGGGGTCGTTACCAACAATCTGGGCTTCAAGAATTCTTCCGTCTTGCACCGCAACATAAATACTATCAGCATTTTCTACTACATGGTGACAAGTAAGAATGTAGCCGTTTTCCGTCATGATGACGCCTGAACCTAGACTGGCGCGCTCTCTGGGCTGATTGCGGAACAAGCCAGTGTCGTTCTCGATACTGACACTATAAATATTCACTACCGCAGGGGCAGAGCGGCTTAAGGGGGCAAAATAGCTTTCACGGCTAGCACTCACAGAGGGCTCGGTGAAAAGTCCTTGTGTAAGGCCGCTACCTTGACGTAAATCCGGCAGTAAAAACAACAGAAGCAAGGCTACTATTGTTCCAAGAAATATTGATTTTATAATGAAATTAACTATCGAGCTGCCAGTCACAAGCCACACTTACATTGTTTTTAATGCCAAAGCACTTAAGCCCACAAATTTGAGCCAAGATAGTTGGCAAAATAAGGCTTTGTGTTGATGGTATTTTTTATTTGATTAAGTTAAAGGATATCACCTTATCCGTCAATCTGTCGTCTTTAATCCGATTGGGCATAGGCATTTTACGGTAGACCTACACTTTCAGTAAATTACGCATAAAAAAACAGCGCCTAAAGGCGCTGTTTTAATGTATAGCTTTATGACAGCTATTGACGAATCAATAGGTAAAGCGTTGAGTTTCCACGTTTAACATTAAGGGCAATAACCCCTTTTGCTTTATCTAACGCATCTCTAAACTCAGCCACTGAAGGGGTACGTAAACGGTTCACACCCATAACAATATCATCAGGCTTCAAGCCAATACGCGCAGCAGGGCTGCCATTAGCCAGTTCAGAGATAACCACGCCAGCATTGCCCGCTTCATCACTGCCATTGGTTAATGTAGCGCCTTCCAATGCAGGGTGAATTTGCGCAGCCGTGACGGTTGATTGTGTGGCATCGCCAAGCACAACATCCATATCCATCTTCTTGCCTTTGCGCATGATGGTAAGTTCAACTTCAGCACCCGCGCCCATGCTAGATATTTTAGCTCGTAATTCTTGGAAGCTATGCAAGTTTCTACCATTAATACCAGTAATAATATCACCCGCTTGAATGCCTGCTTTGTCAGCAGCGGAGTCTGGGGTTACTTCACTTACAAACGCACCAATATTAACATCAGCGTTCATGGCTTCTGCAAGGCCTGCATCTATATCGCTGCCCAGAATACCGAGTAAGCCACGGCGAACTTCACCATATTCAGCAATTTGATCAACTAAGCTTTTCATCATATTGCTAGGAATAGCGAAGCCAATTCCCACGTTACCGCCATTAGGGCCAAAAATTGCGGTGTTTATACCGACGAGTTCGCCGCGCAAACTGACTAAGGCCCCACCGGAGTTTCCTCGGTTAATAGCGGCATCGGTTTGAATAAAGTCTTCATAGCCACCAATGTTTAAACCAGAGCGGCCAAGCGCGCTAACAATTCCTGACGTAACCGTTTGTGACAGACCAAAGGGGTTACCAATTGCTACCACAAAATCACCCACTCGTAATGCATCTGAATCGGCCAACGGTAATGCAGTGAGGTTATCGGAATCAATTTTTAACAATGCAATATCGCTTTGTTCATCAGAACCGAGCTTTTTCGCTTTAAACTCACGGCCATCGGTAAGCTTGACAGTAATTTCATCGGCATTATCGACAACGTGATTATTGGTTACCACATAGCCTTTATCCGCATCAATAATAACACCTGAGCCTAGGCCCCTAAACGGTCGCTCTTGAACCTGTTCTTGCGGTGCGCCGAAAAAATACTGAAACATTTCTGGCACTTGTTGACGAGAAGTTTGGGTTCCCTCAACGGCAATGCTTACAACTGCGGGTGTTGCTTCTTCTAGCATTGGGGCTAGAGACGGCACCTCATCCTTTTTATCTGAAAAAAACGGCAACGCCGCATAAGAGTTCACGCTAAAGCCAAGAGAACTTACTAATACTGCAGACGCCACGACATACTGACGAAAAGACACTTTCATGCTCGCTTATACTCCTTCAGGTTATTGCGATATTGAATCATTTAATTAAAGACTCTGAAATAACTGAAAAAGTTCCTAAGTTATGACTTATCTGCGGTAGATTGCTCAGAACCGCCGACGAATAGACCCGACCCTGAATTTGCAAAATCCTTTGGTTGGGTGTCGGATACTTTTTTCACTTTAGACTTTTCAGAACTTTTCAAATTGTTGCGAAGGTAAGAGGTTGCCTGTTCACCATAGAAGGGCACTTTGGCATCTTCATTGTCACTACTTTGCGAAAGCAGTGCTTCGTACTCTTCAATTTGTTGCTTCAGCGTTTCGCACTGACTTTCAATACCTTCTAGGCTTTGACGAGTTTGATGAATGTGATGTTGAGCTTGCTGAGCTAATATCTCTTTCACTTGCTGCTCAGTTTGAGCCGCATTATTCCCACCCGTTTTGGTTTGTACAAAACGACCTATAAAAAAGCCAATGATTAACCCCACCACTAGTAAAGCAAGAGACACTAACAGTTCCATTCTATTCTCCGAATTAACGTACTACTCACATTAAGTAGACCTTGATACGTGCCACTTAATGCATTCGACCATTACTTGAATATAGCAAGAGCCGGTATGAAAAGCGCATAGAGATCGCATTAATTGTGTTTATACGAGCTATGCAAATTAACTAGGTACGATTCTACCGTGATTTCCATTAAAATTAAGGTCATAATTGATAATTTCAAGCAGGTCGGTGCAGCCACGGCCACTATTGACATTTTGCGGGAGTGGAATAGGCGATGACGCCATGGGAAAAATATCAAGCAGATTTGACGTCGCCTGAGTTTCAGTACGATGCAGCACAAGAAAATGCAGTTAAAGAATTACAGCGTTTATATGAGGAGTTAACCCAGCCAGAGAAAAAACATACGTGGCGGGTAAAGCTTAAGTCGGCGTTTGGTAAGGGTCAAAAGAACGCAGGCATTCAAGGTATTTATTTTTATGGCGGCGTAGGCAGAGGGAAAACCTACTTGGTAGATACCTTTTACGATTGCCTGCCATTTGAAAATAAAATGCGCGTGCACTTTCACCGGTTTATGCACCGCATTCATGACGAGCTCAAGCAGCTTACTAACGCACAAGACCCGTTAAAAACGATTGCCGCCAAGTTAGCGAAAGAAACTAAGGTGATTTGTTTTGATGAGTTTTTTGTATCAGACATTACCGATGCCATGATTTTAGGCACGCTAATGGAAGAACTTTTCGGTTATGGCATCGTGTTGGTGGCTACATCAAATATTATACCGGATGACTTATACAAAAATGGCCTTCAGCGAGCACGCTTTTTGCCTGCTATCGATTTAATAAATCAAAATACACGAGTAATAAACGTAGATAGCGGTGTGGACTATCGTCTTCGAACCCTTGAACAAGCTGAAATTTATCATTACCCCCTTGATGGGGATGCGATTAAGAATTTGCATAGTTACTTTGTACAGTTGGCGCCTGAAGCGGGTTCTGAAAACGAAACGATAGAAGTTAATAATAGACAAATAGACACGCTTAGAGATGCCGATGGCGTGTTAATGATAGAGTTTAATGCACTATGTGGTGGGCCGCGAAGCCAAAGCGACTATATAGAGCTAAGTCGTTGTTACCATTCGGTGTTAGTGGCAAACGTAAAAGAAATGGGGCAACACAATGATGATGTTGCACGCCGCTTTATTGCCATGGTAGATGAATTTTACGAACGCCATGTAAAGCTGATTATTTCTGCCGAAGTTGCGATGGAGAATTTGTACGGTGAGGGGGTGCTTAACTTTGAATTTAGGCGCTGTTTAAGCCGTTTAAGTGAAATGCAATCGCACGAATACTTAGCTACTGAGCACTTACCTTAACCAATAAAAACAGCGAGAGTGCCCGTGGCACTGTATTGTTGGGCATAAAATCGGTAGAATTTGCCCAATTTTTTCTGCTACTGATGGCAGAACTCCATTTGTAAAAAAGAGAATCTTAAGATGGGAAGAGCATTCGAAGTAAGAAAAGCCGCCATGGCCAAGACCGCTGGCGCGAAAACTAAAGTTTATTCTAAGTACGGTAAAGAAATTTACGTGTGCGCTAAAAACGGCGGCGCCGATCCAGATACTAACCTTTCGCTTCGCCGTTTAATGGAAAAAGCGAAAAAAGACCAAGTACCCGGTCACGTTATCGATAAAGCTATTGATAAAGCCGCTGGTGGCGCAGGTGAAGACTTCCAACCAATGCGTTATGAAGGCTTTGGCCCGGGCAACTGTATGGTAATTGTGGATTGTCTTTCTGACAACGCTAACAGAACTATTACTGAAGTACGTAACTGCTTTACGAAGACTAATGCAAAGCTTGGCGCTCAAGGTGCGGTATCGCACATGTTCGATCATCAAGCCGTATTCCAGTTTGATGGTGACGACGAAGACGCTATTTTGGAAGTCTTAATGGAAGCGGATGTTGATGTGACTGAAGTGGAAGGCGAAAACGGAAAAATTACCGTTTATGCACCGCATACTGAGTACTTCCAAGTTAAAACTGCCCTTACTGAAGCTTACCCAGATATTAGCTTTGACGCAGAAGAGATGAGCTGGATCCCGCAAACGGAATCAGAAATCAGCGAAGAAGATATGCCGATGTTTGAAAAATTCATGGACATGCTGAACGACTGCGACGACGTACAAGATGTTTACCATAACGGTATAACACCGAACTAAGTGTTCATATTAAATAAGTTGTTTAAAGGCTTTAATTAAGATTTTTATAGTAAATAAGATTTTTAAAGGATAACCAAAGCCCACTTAAAAGTGGGCTTTTTACTTTCAACATTTACTTAAGTTCGCTCTCAGGCAAGCCAGCAGCAACATCTTTAAATGCGGCTAATGCAGCTTCTAAATGATCAATAATCTCTTGTTGTAAAATGTCTGGTGCAGGCAAGTTATCAAGGTTATCTAAGCTATCGTCTTTGAGCCAAAATACATCTAGGCTAGCTTTGTCACGATTAATAAGCTCATCATAGCTATAGTACTTAAATCTTTCTGTTTCTTCGCGCTCATGACGATTTGCGGGGTTGTAACAAGTGATAAAGTCTTTTAAGTCATTAAGTGTCATTGGGCGCTGTTTTAGCGTGAAGTGTTTGTTTGTTCTTAAATCATAAAACCAAATGCCTTTGGTATGTACTTTTTCATCACGGGTAGCATTGTCAAAAAACACAACATTAGCTTTTACACCATTAGCGTAAAAGATACCTGTAGGAAGCCTTAAAATAGTATGAACATCACAATTATTTAACCACTTGCGACGAATGCGCTCACCTGCACCACCTTCAAACAAAACGTTGTCAGGTAAAACGACCGCAGCCTTACCAGTATCCTTCAAGCTTGAAACTATGTGCTGTAAGAAGTTTAACTGTTTATTGGTAGTAGTTGCCCAAAAATCTTGTCGCTCGTAAGTTAGTGCATCTTTGTCTTCACCACCTTCAGCATTCGTAATTGTCATGCTGCTTTTCTTTCCGAAAGGAGGATTAGCAAGAACGTAATCTACTTTATTTTCGCCTTCAATTTTTGTGAGTAATGCGTCAGCTCTTTCAACTTCAGGCTCACCATCTATGCTACCGATGTTGTGTAAGAATAAATTCATTAAACACATACGACGAGTAGACGGTACAATTTCGTTGCCACGGAAAGTTTCATCACGCAAAAACTTAACTTGGTCTTTGTTCAGCTTTGATTTTGCTAAGGTGTTTTCATCATGCTTGGATGGATTCCAATGGCTCATGCCTTTTTCTATCCATTGCTCATCACCATATGTTATCCAGTCACTTGCTGTTAAGAAAAAACCTCCAGTCCCACATGCTGGGTCTGCAATTGTTTTTTTCGGTTCAGGTTGAACACAGGCAAGCATTGCATCAATTAATGCGCGAGGTGTGAAGTACTGTCCCGCACCACTTTTGGTATCTTCAGCGTTTTTTTGCAGCAAGCCTTCATACAAATCACCTTTTGCATCTGAATCTAAGCTGATCCAATTCTCGTCATTAATCATCTTAACGATACGCGCCAGCTTCGCAGGGTCAGGTATTTTATTTTCAGACTTAAAGAAAATAGCGCCAATCATGCCACTTTCAGTTGCTAGGTTTTTCAGTACTTTACGGTATTGCTCTTCTAGCTTTTCGCCAGTTAAACCTTGTAACGTTTCCCAGTTATAATCTGTCGGGACTTTAGTATCTCTTGAGTATGGTGGTTGTGCATATTCATGCGCCATTTTTAAAAACAGTAGATAAGTTAGCTGCTCTAAATAATCACCATAACCAACACCATCATCACGTAATGTGTGACAGTAATTCCAAACTTTTTGTACTAATGCAGGAGCATTCATAAATATAACTCAGTAGTCTTTTTTTAATGTTATTTCGCAGAACGAATAATTGTATTTATCCATGATGAGTGTATTTTGTTATCGTCACTCTCTCTTTCAATTTCTAATTGATACAAAAGAAATCCTCGATATAAAGATTTATTTTGAGAGTCCATGAATTGTGTTATTTCTTTAAGGCTATTGCTAAAGTCAGCTTTAGCGCCCGGTTTATTACCTATCCTCCTAAGAAAAGCTTTTTTTGCTTTACTCACTTTTGGTCTAAGTAGTTTCCATTGACTGACTCTACTTTCATTCAACCGCTTACTATCTAAGTGATAAATTCGTATCGAGTAACGGACTCTCAGATCATTCTCTGAGCCATTTTCAAATCTAGAAAATGGCTTACCGTCTCGATTAAAAGATAAAAGCTCCCAGTCTTCAGGATTGCATGGGTCAAGGAGGATAGGTTCTTCATAGTGCTCATCCCCTTCTATATAACCTCTGTCACTTTCATCTAGTAACGGAAAGTAGTTCCATTTTCCGCCACAGGTTCCTTCTAAGTCCTTCCTATATTCATTACAGTGTTGGCATGAGTATCGGAAGTTATCAAAATCAAACGCCAGCCATTTGTAACCTTTGTGCTCAGGGGTTAGATTAAATTTATTAAGCTCGTCTGTTTCATAAGCTAAGGATAATCCTTGGACAGTTCCTTTCGGCCTGAAATGATCAACGGCGTTGTCTGTCCGAGGAATTGCAGTTTCACAATACCAACATTTGTCATTTGAGCAGTCTGCTAACTGAAGCTTCAATTCCTTCCATATATAATCTCTAGCCTCGCAATTAATTTCACCTTCCATAACCTTATATTTGGCATCTTCAGATCTTCTTTCCCAGTTTTCGGGAAAATCAACTCTCGAATTATTTATATAATACATGCTTAATTACTACTCTTAGAAAATGCCATGTCTATAGCTTCTTTTGCGAGAGCATCCCTATCTTCTTTTGACAGGCTAAGCGCATGTTTCGCTAATTTTCGGTAATCTTCCGTGTCACATTCTTCTTTTAGAATTTGATTTCTAAATTTAATATACCTCTCGTAATCGTCATCACGTTGAGTCAGCGTGAACCCGTCTTTATCCAGCCATTTTACGAGAATCTGTAAACGCATCTTCTGAAAAGTGGTTTTGTCTTCTATGCTAGTTAAAGCTCTGTATGTCTCTAAGCGTTTCTGAGATCTTTTATCGAGTGCTGAGCCAAGGCCAAACATATCACTAGTAATGATCCCTGCGTATCCCATACCTTGTGGATCATCATGCGGTTTGTGCGATGCAATTGTTCTTGATTCTTCGTCACGATTAAGGATTTGTACTTGATCGCGTGTTAATTCAGCAATAGCAATAGGGTTATGAGTGGTGAGTACTATGTGGCTATTATTTTCACCTTTAGATCCTGAGGTCACGAATTTGTTCAAGTAATCAATATAGTCAACACTCCATTTAGGATTCAAGTGAGTATCTGGCTCATCAAGTAAGAAGAGGCTTTCTTCTTCAGCAGTAAATCTTAATAACCCCAAAACCGTTAATAGCTGTTGTTCACCTTCACTTAACTCTCTAAAAGTGACACTACCATCGTTCTTTTTAAGTTTGACTCTGATACGTACTTCACTGATTAACTCAGATACGTATGTACTTTCAAGATCACGGAAAAATTCCCTTGGTTCTTGTTCGCCAACCAGTTCATCCAATTTGCTAATATCTTTGATAAACATATAAAGGTATTCACGATCTTTTTTATTCCATAAAGTAGCTTCATCTTTTCTTTTTATTTTTATTGGTGCCGTAGAAACTTCATGTACACGATCTAGGAATTCACGAACAACCCCTTCTGCACCCCAGAATATATCAGGTGTCTCTTGGCAAGCATCATGGCTACCTTTAGGTGTTTTACTTTTATTTAGGTTCCAAGATGGTTCATTTAGTTCTAATAGAACCGAGTCTATGCTTTCTGCATTTTGATCGGTCTCTAAGCCCAACTGTGTGTCTAAAAAGTGCCTGACTAAATCATCTTGTTTTAATACAAACGCTAAAAGTACAAACTGGCTATGCACAGGTAACGCATAAAACAATCGTCTTAAGCCGGGATCTTCTGATTTGGCATTTCGAAGTTTTTTATCATATTGCTGGAGGTACGGCCTAAACACAGACTGCATTCTGTCACTGTGGCCAGAATAGTAACCGAAAACATATTTAGGTAAAAAGTCGTCTTGTCGTTTTTTAAATTCAGCAAATTTAATTGAAGCTAACTCAGGCTCACCTGTTAATAAACTTAATAGGTCAGCTTGTAACGTTTGTTCTGTTCTAACTTCACCTAGATCTTTGTAACTGACTTTATAAGTCTCTTTTGCAATGTCAGGGTCAGCGTCAATCTTTATCTCTTTTTCATGGCAAAAATATCGTAGGCTATAAGCAAAGGAAGGTTTATCTTTTTCGCCTTTATCATTTTTGCCCATGATTAAATCACGAAACAGTACCGCTAACGCCTCAAGTACGTTTGATTTACCCGTGCCATTCCAACCGATGACTAGCGTGATCCATTCTTCTTCTTCAAAGTCGATGGTAACGTTTTTAAGGTTTTTAAACTGCTGTCGAATACCATCTCGCTCTGAGCCAATAGTAAATGAGGCTAATCGCATTAATCTTCCTTAACTGCTTGCTTGATAAGTCTTATTTGGTCATAACTACCGTTGCGCTCAACTTCAATTTGACCTGCTTTTTCAAGTTTTCGTAATTCCGTGTAAATTTCTTCTACCCTGTCTGTTGAAGTACCATCAACAATACCGCATTTTTTAAATGCTTCTTGAGCGTCAATCCATCTATCTTCTGCCGTTAAAACTTCTAATAACGTATCCATCATATTAACTTTTTTTTTAGGTTGGCGTGTTTTCTTAGGTTTAGCTTGTTTCGCTAACTCCTCTCGTTCTTTTTTGATTTTTTCTAACAATACTGATGCAGGTTCGTCGTTTGTATCTTGAGATACAAGTTGACCTGAAAAAGCTGATTTCAGTATGTTCTTACGTTGAGCATTTGATTGCTTTAGTGCTATTTCAATATCTTGAATTTGCCTATCAATTCTTTCATACTCGTTATGGAGTATTTCTGAAGCAGCTATTTGCTCAGCTTTAGATAAAAGAGGCACGGGAATACTATGGAGTATTTTTTGATTTAAGTTTTGCATCGTGGTGCCAACACTTACTTCAGCCAGATAGTCTTTTGTTCTTTTGGAGCTTAGCACCCAAGTATAAAACTCTGGATTTAGACTTTTCAGTAACCGAACAAATAAACTTCCTGTACCGCATAGCCAACCATTCTCTTTATCAGTAACAAGTGCACACCGACCCATTTCTCCCCTGCGACCTATAATAATATCTCCCTCAGACATTACATATTTGTTTAAAGCAACTCGCTTTTCTTCAGTGATGGTCAGGTTGTTATCAGGTTCAATCGCAAGATTTTTTATATGAGTCGGGTTTATTAAAGGAATTCCCCCAGATATATAATCGCTTTTATGAAGCAAAGAACCAAACGGACCAATTTGTATTATTTCTACCAACTGTGACAAACTTGCCCAAGCCCAACCTTGAGGTAATTCAGGTAATTTGGAAGCATCTGGCTTTATTGGTGCTGAGTATTTGTCTTGCCAGTTTTTAGGGAGCGTTTTATCTTTTGCTTTAAATTCTTCTAGCTTTTGCTGTACCCAGCGTTCTTTGTGTTCAATAAGAATACGCTCTAGTAATTCTGCACCCGTTTCATCTATTCTTTCTTTGTTTTCATTGCGCCATTTTTGAGTTAAAACTCCCTCTACAGCACTTTTCAGCAATGAGTGGCGATATAGAGTTAATTTTTTTTGAGCGGATTTAAGTTCATTTACACCTGCGTCTAACTCTGAAAAAAGTTCATCGAGTCTTTCAACTATTCGGGCTTGTTCCTTTTCCGGTGCTATCGGCAAATCGATAAGAGAAAGAGTTTTAGCATTTACATTTTGGACTGCTATCCCTGAGCTTCCTGCTGAAATAGCATTCCAATACTGCTGAGAATCCAAAAAGTATCTAAAATATTTTGGATTTAACAAGGGCCGAAACCTTATCAAATAGGACGCAAAAACAGACTTTTTTGCTTTTGATATTAAGTATGAATAGCCGATAGAGCCAGCACGGGAGATAACGACATCATTGTCTTTCAGAAGGTATTTAGTAGCTTCCTCATCTGATATTTCACAAAAAGGTACATTTGACCAATCTAGTTCACTTTTTGTAATATCGGTTGTTCTAAGGTAATGATAATTACCTTTAGTGCCAGCCTTCGCAGTATACCCGTACTGTGAGGGTTCACATACTTCTCCAATCTGCGAAACCTCCCAACCTTGTGGTAAGTTTATATTATTACTCACGCAATTAATTCCTGATTCATTTCAGCCATTAGGCTATCTAATTCGTTTTTATTTTCGCTACTAAATAAGCGCCACACTTTTTGTAACCCGCCATGGTCAGAAAAGGGGCTGTAGTCAAAATCGTCTCTTTCAATAAAACAACTGGCAGCGATGTGGTCTTTTATCAACCTTAACCAACCTGTTTGTTCTTCGGTAAAGGCGGTTTTTCGTTGGGCGTTATGACGGAAAATCCATTTTTTAAACTTGCTATCAATATGTTCAGCAAATGGTTTTAATTCTTCATCTAATCCAATGGCAAACTTAATGAGTGAGATTATATCGGTTAGTTGTCTTTGGGTGTTTGCCTTTTTATTTTTTTTATTACTGTTTGTTGGATTAATGCGCTCATAGGCATTCCATAGTTTTTCTGTTGTCAGTAACAATGGTGGTTTATTTAATGTCTCGTGAAGTTCTTCCAGCATAGAAAATGTTAATGGCCTACGTTGATAAGGCTGCTGGTAAAAAAAGCTTAACGCTTGAATATCTTCTTTATGTAGCTCGATAAAGTCTTTAAAGCTTTGTATGACTTTTTCAGCGTTTTCTTCTGCTTGATTGCTGTAACCTGCATACGTTACGGTATCGAGGTTTATGTGATCAATTAATTGTTCTCGTTCCCGCCTTGCCGATTCAATTACCTCCCGCGCATCAGGGTTATCAAAGCTTTCACAGGCTTTGTCAATTAATTGTTGCTTTGCTGTTTCACGTTCATTATCTGTTAAAGAATCTTCACTTCGAGTTATACCTTGTTGCTTAGCATTAGCTAATGCTTGTTGGTTAATTGCGTCAGGGTCTAGTGACGTTAATAGCTCTCTAGCTAATTGAGCAATAGGTTTGTTTGTTAGTTTTTCAATTTTATCGTGACCACGTTTATCAATTTGCTTTCCTAAACGCGTTAAACGGTTTGCTAAGCTTTGTATGGTGTCATCATCACGATGTCCCATAGCTACACCTTGCAGTAAGTCTTTCATTGAAAGGTTTGGATTGCGTTCTAACGGGCGGCTTTCTGTTTTTTGAGATTTTTCAACACCGACTGCATCAATAAGTACAAATCTATCTTTAGCGCTAGTCGCGCTTTTACTTACATTATGTAAGTCTTCAAAACCTAAACTCCTGACCCCTCGGCCTTTCATTTGCTCGTAGTAACCTTTGCTGCGAACATCTCGCATAAAGAGCAGTACTTCTAATGGTTTTACGTCTGTACCTGTGGCTATCATATCGACTGTAACGGTAATACGAGGATTAAAGTCATTGCGGAAGTCATTAAGTATGGCATCTGGATCTTTTGCGCTGTAAGTGACCTTTTTACAAAACTCATTACCTTGCCCGTATTCTTCTCGAACAATTTGGATAATATCGTCTGCATGGCTATCTGTTTTAGCAAATATGAGTGTTTTAGGGACTTCTTTTCGACTAGGGAATATTTCTGTTTCAACCGCTTTTTTCATCGCTTTAATAACTTGGCGAATTTGACTGGTATTTACGACAGAACGGTCTAGTTCTTTGCTGGTATACGTATTTTCTTCTTCTGCTTGTGCCCAACGTTTTTTACGCGTTAATTTGTCACGATGATCAAGCCATTCTTTTGCCTTTAGTTCAGCACCTTTATTGCCAATTTCAGTTTCAATTTCATAAACGTCATAGCCAACGTTTACGCCATCAAGCACAGAATCTTCATAGCTATATTCGGCAACGATATTCTCGTTGAAAAAACCAAGTGTGCGTTTATCTGGAGTGGCTGTTAAACCAATAATAAAGGCATCAAAATAGTCTAGGACCTGTTTCCATAAGTTGTATATTGAGCGGTGACACTCATCAACAATAATAAAATCAAACGTTTCTATCGAGACTGCTGGATTATATTTGACTAATTTAGCTTGCTGTTTATTTTGCTTAATTTCATGAAGTGATAAATCTTCTGCACTTTCATCAATAGGCTTACCACTTAAAATTGAGTACATGCGTTGAATAGTGCAAATACAAACTTCAGCCGCACTATCAATGGTACTGCTGCTTAATCGCTGCACTATATGGTTTTCATGGAAGAAGGTTTCTTTACCTTGTGGCTTAAAGGCATGAAATTCTTGCTGTGCTTGTTTACCTAAATTTCTGGTATCAACTAAAAATAATATTCGCTTAGCGCCACCATTATTTATTAAACGGTATACAGAATTAATGGCAGTGAACGTTTTACCTGCACCTGTCGCCATATGAATTAGTGAACGAGGTCGGTTATCAGCCAAAGATTTTTCTAAACCTGTAATTGCGCTTATTTGGCATTCTCGAAGTTTGGCTTTAGGTAATTCTGGAATTTCGTTTTTAAGACGATGGCGAAGTGAATTACTTTGTTGTAAATACTCCTGCAATGTTTCTGGTTTGAAAAAGTGGAAAATTTCTCTTGCTCTGGGGGCAGGATCTCTTAAATCGGTATAGTGAATAACTTGGCTTGTAGCTTCGAATAAGAATGACAGGGGATCTTTGTTAAACTGAAATTTAATTTTACTGCTTGCGTAGCGAAGTGTTTGGTCTTCCACTTGGGATAAAATAGTTTCGTCTTTTTTGGCTTCAATAACGCCTACTGCTTTACGATTAATAAATAGCAGGTAATCAGCGCTATCGGTATATTTACCTTTACCACTATCAACTGGATATTCGCGAATAGCAACACCTACCCCTTCACCAAGGTTGGTGTTAGGCCAAGTTTGTACTTTCCACCCAGCGAGCTTGAGCTTTTCATCTATCGTTATTCTCGCTTGGGCTTCTGGTTGTAAGCCTTCAATATCCATATAAAGTCCTAAATTTCGTCAAAAAACTCTTCGTCGATTTTCTTCAGGTGCAATACCTGTTCGTCTCTACTACCAATGTTGTATCGCAGCATGAGCTTGGCTAGCTCTTTACCATTAATTAAAACGATTCGAGTACCTAAATTATTGGCAGTATCTTGTGCTGATGTTGTGAAATCTGAAGTTGTGATAAAAATACCTTTTTGCGCACGTTTAAGATTCAATGCACCAAAAAAATCTCGAACATCACCAGCACCAACGTTATTACCTTCAGCATAACGTTTGGCTTGTATATAAATTTGGTCAACGCCAAGGGGGTCTTGGTCGATGACGCCATCAATACCGTTGTCACCACTTTTGCCTAGTGCGTGCGCCGCGCCTTCCCCCGTGCCGCCGTAACCCATTGCTAATAGCAACTCGATAAGCAGATCTTCAAAAAAGGCTGGGGTGGCTTCACGAGTGCGGGATATCAGTTCTAAGGCCAGTGCTTCGTTAATGGTCTTGTATGCGTCCAGTAACGCTTCGTCTGGCGTTATATCACTTGTTGTAGATGTTAGGAGGGGATCTTGTTTCTTTACTGTTAGAGTCTCACTGGCTTCGTTTTTCTGTTCTTTGAATGCAATGAATTCGTCAAATTGCTTGAGGTATTCGTTATTGATGACAGCATTAGTGTCTTGTAGAGCTTGAATGCCTCGCGCGGTGATTACAAAATGTGCCCTTTTAGTCGCTTTTAATAGGCCAGCTTTAGTAAGGTAAGTTCGCGCCCAGCCAATACGATTATCTAAGATACTTTGCCTTCCGCTGGATAACGTCTCATTGCGTTCTTCGTCAGTTAAGTCAAATGTATCAGCAAGGTGATTGATAGCGTCTCGTAGTTTAACTTCATTACCATTATTTGCTTGTACAACCTCTAAAAATGGTCGCATGAATTGCTGATAATTTGGGATCATTCCTTGTCCTTTTGATTTTCTATCCACGCTTCTAAATCCGAAGACTTGAACCGCCATGACCCGCCGACTTTAAATCCCGGCAGTGTCTTATCAGCCGCTAATCGATACGCCGTCTTTTCCGTTAGCTTTAGATACGCTGCCACCTCTTTCAGGGTCAAAATTTGCTCTGTCATTGTCAGTCTCACAAAAAGTGCTAATGAGAGAATATGGGAAAATTCGGGAATCTACAAATGAATAAAGTTGTGTGGAGACATTTTTATTTATTTATTTTTGAATTATTTTTTACTCTGGAAACCTCCTTTTTATTTGTGAAAGCTCCTTCAGTTTCAAGTTTTTTAAACTCTCTGAAAGCATCTTTTCTGTTTTTAAATTTAGCTACAAAAGTTGAAAAATATATTAAATCATCTTCACTGATCCTCATTTCGATTCCTCTTAACTTATTGTAATTGTTGGTGTTACCAATTCACCCTTTGTTGACAAACGAAGTTTTTGTGATATTTGTCGGTTTGGGTAGGTATTTAGATTTAGATCCTCATAAGTGTAAGTTTTATGTTGCTCCGTTTTATGGTGAAATTGACTTTTGAAGATTTTTTGTTATTATAAGATATTGATTTTATTGGTAAAGCCAATAATTCCGCTCTGAAACTCTGCTATATTTTATTACTAGTGTCAAATGCCATAATTAGTGGGTTTGATGAACAGGAATAATAGTAATGAAACTTAAACCAGAATCTAAACCAAAGTTAACGCAGCCTAGTCCCACTAAGCTTACTTACAAGCACATATCGGAATATAGAGCGCGAGTAAAATTCGCTGGAGGATATTTACCCTTCAGATCCGCACGTCAATTTTCATCTTTCGGTAAAGCGACAAGTGAACAGCTCGATCTGTTCTCTCAACGTCACGAGTACTTTAGTGAGCTAGAGCGTAAATTTGGCTTAGTACTGAGCTTTTTATCTAACGTTTCAAACGTTAAAACTCAGTTTCCTTTGCTCAAGGTAAAAAAAACATTGGAAGTGGCTGTCAGCCTCAATTTAATGCACCCGCGATACGAGCCAAGTGCATCCGTTGCTGATCACAACAAGGGATTCCAAGCTGCAATTATGACAACCGATTTTTTGTTTGATTTAGTCGACAGCAGTACTGGGGAAGTAAAGACTGTCGCGTGCTCTTTGAAGTATGAAAAGGACATAGTCCCTTATGATGGTAATGATAGGGTTGTCGAAAGAACACAAGATAAGCTACGTATCGAAAAGTACTATTGGGAAGAGCTAAAAGGTGTTGAATTTCAAATTATAACGAGTGCCTTTTGGATGTTTGATAAAAACCTTGTTGAAAACCTCACCTGCGCACGAGTACACCGTAATCTTGACATCCCCCCAGTTCTGAAGGTTTCTCTATTAGCTCACTTTATTAAAACGCTGAATTATGGCAAACAACGCAAGCTTAGGTTAGTTGATGTGATAGCAAACCTATCAATGGAGACCAGTTTGCCGGAAGGTCGTTTATATGCAGCTTTTTGGCATTTTGTGTGGACTAAAAAGTTACGCGTTGATCTTTTCAAGCCTTTAGCAGGTGGTGGATATGTTTTCGAGGGGGAGGACTTCGCATGGCAGCTATAACAGATAAAAATAAGGTAAGTGTACATACCTCTGATATCTTTCATATCGCCGACATTCCAGTGAACAGTGTAATAACGCATGGAGATATGCGCTATACAGTAGTCAAAATATTCCCTAGCTTAAACGAGCTGGCGTTATCACTACAAAAAAACAAGCCAAATAAACCTTTTTTGATCACATTCGGGAGTGCAATACAGGGTTTCGCTTGGGAAAATTTTAATTTCGAACTCAATAATTTTAATAAGAGAAAGGTTGTTGAAAAGGCTAGTGAAAACGCATGGTCAAGAGCGCAAGCTTGCTATAACGCAATACTTCCCATTGTCGGGTCAACTGAGCAGAATATTGAGTCCAAACTTGAGCTTTATATTCGTGGTGTTCCTCTTACAGAAGACATTGAAGCTTGCGCTATACGGGCAAGTTGTACGCCTCAATCAATTTATAATTGGTTGAATTTATACCTCGCTTATGGCTCGCATATTACAGCTCTTTTACCCGGCCATTTTAATTCCGGTGTAGGCAGGCCGCTACCCGCAAATTTCATGGTTGCAGCAAATAAAAACTTAGGTAATGATCCTATTTCGCCTTATTTCATAAGACGAATTTTTAATCAACAAGATCAAGGCAGGCTAGATAAATTCATAGCAAACGATTTAAGAAATCAACCTGACTACAAAATTACATCCTTATATTCCATATTTATTAATAAATACTGTAAAGACGCTGCGCCAGATGAATTGCAATATGTTGCGCAAAGGTATGTCAACTTATCGAAATATATCTCATACGATCAATTCTCTTATCATTTTGAAAAAACAGTCGACATTGAGTATTTCAATGAATGCAGTAAAGGAGTTAAGAAGGCACATAATGATGATGCTCCGCGCTTTGGTGTTGCTCAAGACCCCACTATCGGGCCAACTTATTTATACGAAATAGATTCAACTACCTTGAATGTATATGTTGTTACTCGAATTCGTGATCAAGGCACGGGAGTATTAAAAACAATACGTCTAGCCCGTCCGTATTTGTATTATGTGATAGACGTCTATTCGGGAAAAATTGTTGGATTCAGCGTTACTTTTAAGCGCAATGCAATGGCTGCTAAGTCAGCTTTGTACAATGCCTTTACTGACAAAGTTAAATTTTGTGCTCGCTATGGGATTCATATTGATAAAAGTGAATGGGCTTGTGAGCATATTTGTCTATACCTGTTTTCTGATAGGGGGGCCGATTATTCAGAATCCGTTTTTTCCGATGCCCTCGCAGCTGATTTAGGTATTGAGGGGATTTCGTATGCCCCCGCCTATTTAAGTCGTGCCAGAGGTACGGTAGAGGTGTCATTTGATTCTACTGATAACATCGTAATCCAACGATTGGATGGCAGTGTGAAACCCAAACGAGCGAAAGATTCTGTACACCCTTCCACAACATCTGAAATTAATATTGAGCAGTTGAACCGTTTAATCATAGAGGCAATTCTTGTTTCTAATCGCAGCAAAATTAATTGTACTCGGTTACATAGTGCTGACGTCGTTAAAGGTATTAAGGCGACTCCTAACGCGATTTGGGCGCAACACATTGATACTAATATCGGCGGTGGCATAACCAAGCCTGTTGAGGAGGTGAAATATGCATTGTTAAATCAAGGGCAAGCGAAAGTTTTTAAAGATTATATCGAATTGGATACTAAAAACGTGAAGGTTCGCTTTAGATCTAACAATAAAGTATTTGCCAAACGACAAGCGAAACTGAAAAGCAAAAAAGCATGCTTCACAATTAAAATGCGTTATAACCCCGATGATTTTAGATTTGCTTGGTACGCAGATCCTGATCAAGATTTTACAATAGTTGAATTTAATCTTGCTTCAGAACATAAACGCTTTGATGAGTTGACTGAAATTGAAATTCATCAACTTGAAAGAGTGGAGGCTGCGCAGAAAAGTTTAAACGGCCAAAGTCGTGGGTTTGAACACTCTCATATGGCCGAAAAAGTTGTCGAGGTAAGCAAAGAAAATAGCGCTGTTGGGTCAAAAGCTAAAGGCAAAAAATCTATGGCTAAAGGCATAGACGAAAACTCTAAAATCGAGGCCAAGATAGAGACTCTCCTTGATACTAATGATACCCGCACCTTGTTTGGCTTTGAGTGCGATGAACTAGGTGGCCACTCTTCTTCAGAAGGAGGTTCTGATGAGTAAGTCAAAGCAGCCTATGTCAACAAGCACATTCATGGATACTTTTGTTAAAGGGAATCCCTTAGTTACAGCTATAGAGAAGCGTGCTCTATCGGAAGATGACTTAAGTCACAAAATCACAGTTCGGTGTGACAACAACTTGGGTTTTGCTGAGTGGGATTGCGCCGGAATGGAAGTGGGATTAGATACTGGCTTTTTTATGTCTCCTCCACACGCATACGAACTATACAGTCGAATTCGTTTACTCATGATGATGGGGTACGTCAAACGCCACCCCGCATCGTATGACTATGACAAGCATATTCATTTAGCTGACTTAAAGAAGATTCCTGCGCCCAAAAAACTGAAAGGAACAGGGAACTCAATTTTTATTCGTGGGAGGTCAGGAGGGGGCAAAACAACGCTAATGGAGAGCGTCTTAGATACTATCCCAACTGTAATCGAACACCCGCCAAGCCCTTTGACTGGGGGAAGAGAGATAAGGCAAGTTTCGTGGGTTAAAGTTGATATGAGTAAAGGCGCGAGTAGAAAGGCATTTTATCGTAATGTCATTCAGGAAATAGATAAGGTGTTAGGCACTTCTTTTGCGGCAAAGATCCCCAGTCGATATGTTGAAGATGAACGTTTCCTATACATGATAAAGGTTTGCCGGATGGCTTGTTTAGGGGTTCTTGTCATCGATGATGTTCAGTGGGCATTATCAGGAACAGCCGCTAATGCTAATCAAAAAGTCACTAACGAATTCCTTGAACAACTTTTTAATCTATTAGGTATTCCTCTTGTATTTATAGGAACGCCGGAAGCTGAAAAACTAAAAGGGTTTGCCGAGCAAACAGGGCGGCGTTTAGCTCATAATGGCATGATTGAAATAAATTCGGATTCAGTCACTTCAACGTTTTGGCGAGACATGGTGAAAACGATGTTTGTTTCATTTCTTGGTATGGACAGTGACCATATTAATAATGACTTTTATCATATTATTCATTACTACACTGAAGGCAATGCAAGCCGCTTAAAAACAATAGTTGGAAATCTATTGCGACGAGAAGTGACAGGAAATATCACTGCCGAACATATACATGAAGCTTATAGCCAAGAAAAAGGCGCTTTTGAAGAATTAAAGACGCCTTTTATTCAGCTATCTCAAAGTAAGGGTAAAAAGCTAAGCGGTAAAGCGACGTCCAGTAAACCTCAAAAAAACACTGCAAATAAAACTACTGTTGAGGACTCATGTGAAGATGAGGATGATTTCGAAGACGCCTTTATTATAACGGGGGGGACTCATGGACAGTAATACTTTATCGTTGTTGACGAACTCGATTAATATCAAAGCTGGTGAATACCTGCCTGCTTATGTTTCACGACTGTTATCGTATGGTTCGTTTATAAAACCGCAAGACTTTTACCAATCATTTAGCTTAGGAGTGCCTCGAACATCAGAGGGCTACTTGCCTCTTTGGGCATTGAAACTTTCACAATCTGGTGTGCTAGGCGTGCCATTTAGCGACATCATCGATAAGCACTTGTGTGGAAATTTTTGGCGGCCATTTATTAACGACGATACTTATCAACAATTCGTTGTAAAGCAGCTTAAGAGGAAGGGGACGACACGTCTTCTTTTCTCTGAGGAGAAGCCGCTAGCAAAGTTTTCACCTTTAAAATATTGCCAACGATGTCGAGACGAAGAGTTGGAACGGTTTGGGTTTCCAATTTGGAAAAGCCGTAATCAATTAGCAACCGTCTTTACCTGTTCAATACATGGCGATGTATTACATCAAAAATTTCAAAGGATACAACCCGTGCCTGACGGGAAAAGTGAAAGTGCGTTTCAACAGGAAGGTGGGATTCAGCCAGAGATTACAATGTTTCACAGATGGCTTGAATTTGAAACTGAACTTGTCATGGCGTCAAATAACAGTGCCAGCAACGAATTGTTCGAAATGTGCCGAAACGTGTTTTTAGAAAGCTCTTTTTACAAAGTAAAAAACACTGAAACGGACAAAAGGCTGAGTGCTCAATGGATAGAAGCGCTAAGGCGCTACTTGTATATATTGTTTCCGTTTCATCGCGAAGAGCTTTGGTATCGAATTCAGTCTGAAAATGTGGGGATAAAAGCCATGATGGATAACGGCAAGCAAGTTCACCCATTACTACTATTGTTATTCAAATCGTTTTATATGTTTGAGTACAAAGCGTGAGGTAGGTTGATGACAACGACGTTAAACACACCGCGAATTCAACCTGATGAAACTTTGTTTTCGTATGTTGCTCGGTGTCATTGGCTATGGGGTGATGTCTCATATAAAGATACTGCGAGCGATTGGTTCGGATATGAAGGGGTGTGTTTAAATCAGCTTTTGCCTAGCCATATTCAGGATATCTCTCGTCATTCAGAATACGGCATAGACCATCTTCTACATAACCATACAGCTTACCCTTTGCATATTCTTTATAACGCCCGCCATGACGCACTGAAGGCGTCAATGTGTGGCGCTGGTGATATGAATATAGCAAACCTTTCATGCTCACCACAGTTGGCATTTGGTTCATTAACGAAAAGTAATTACTGTCCTGAGTGTGCTAAAGAAGACGTGTCTAAAATAGGTATCGCGTTTTGGCATTTGTCACACCAATTGTGGGGTGTTAGGGCATGCTACAAACATGGCAGTGAATTAACCAGTGTGCCTTTTAACCCCAGAAAATACCGCCTCCCGCTTTATTTTGAGTCAATACAATCTGTTGTTCCTTCAGGCGCTAATACCCTCCAGATAGAGTTTGCAAAGCATATTTTGCAATTGCTACGTAGCAACACTATTAAAAATGCTGGCCAGCAACACTTTAGAAGTCTATTTAAGACCCGTGGGCTGCTGACATCGCAAATGCATATTCGCATGCCTGTAGTGATAGAACGTTGTATTGAAGTAGCTGAAGCGCTTTGTGTTCCCAATGTGTTGAATACCAGAAGTATTCGTCGAATAGTTTTCGACCAAGATTTAAGTATCCATCCATTGAAACCTATTTTGCTCGAATTTGCAGTAAAAGGAGTGCGCGAAGAATCATCGCCTCCCTCAATACCTGCTCCTAAACCCCTGAAGATGTCTGAGACTATTGAGTCACAAGCAATAGCACTATTACAAAGTTATCAATTTAACGTTGCGGAGATAAGCAGGCGCTTGAAAGTGAGTCATGGCTATGTAAAACAATTAGCCAACCGAACTGGAGTCAAAACAACTGAGCGAAAACAAGTTGTCACCGCTGATATAGAGCGACAAGCAACTAAAATGGCAATCGAAAATATGAGTTGTAAAGATATTGCAGCCAAACTTGGTGTGTCAGAACCATCGATTACTGGAGTAGTTCAGTCTGTTGATGGGCTAAGTCTATGGCGTCAATATTTAAGAATGTATGAAAAGCGGGATGCCGTAAGAGCGACTTTAAATGAGGAGCTAAATCGTAGTGGCTTAATTAACCGAGCAGAATTAAAAGAGCGTCAAGGAAATGCTTTGAACTGGGCATATCAATATGACAAAAAATGGCTTGATGCTACGTTTCCCATCCAAGGCAACCATGCTAATCACAGTACAAAAATTTGGGAGAAGCGAGACACATCCCTTTTTCCAAAATTCAAATATTTCCTTAAACAACAACTAGAAACAACCAATAAATTGCCTAGTAAATATGCGTTAGACAAAGCATTTGGTAATCATCGTTGGTTTACATGCAAATTCGACAAATTGACCAAATGTAAGCGTATGTACGACAAGCTTAAATTTAAAATTAATCACAATGCTAGGAGAATAGATAATGTCAAAAAATAATGAAAAAGCAGAGGCGTCAACTGATGAAGGTACTGTTGATATACATATCGACAACTTTCTAATTACGCAAGCTGAAGCAGCTTTAGAAAGATACCCTAAAACTGTTACCGAGCAGATTGAGCAATGGGCATACCTTGGCAGTGCAGCTGAAAAAAAATTAACAGGGCTAGAGCAACTGCAATTGATGTCCGGTGAGTTTGAAATAGCTTTAGTTGATAAGGTAAATGAAAAGGAAAGAGTCAGAGACTGAAACCGTTAACCAGTCCATGTCACTAGCGCCTAGAACTTTCCGAATCCTGATATATAGTGGGTCATATCCTATCTGACATATTTTCTCGAAGGGTTGGCCCAAATCTGATAGTTAGCAACGAGCGATCAAGAGACGTTGAGCAAACACGTCTTCACAAATGACTCATGGGTTCCAAAATGGAACATATGGTCAACACAGTCCGTTGAGGAACCCATGAGTAATTTATTGCGGTATCAATGTGAATGTAAGGTGTACGAATGAAAATTTTCGAAGAAAGAATAGTTGAAACTGTCGTTGATCGTGTCTGTGACGTTTGCAAAGAAAGCGTGATGACAGACGTTGGTGAAGGCCGAGTTGAAGAATTTGGTGAGTTAAAAGCAAAATGGGGCTACGGGTCGAAATCGAAAGAAGACGGAAACACATATCATCTCGATTTGTGCGAAAGATGTTTCAAAGTTGCTCTTCTCGCTCTAAAAGACCACAAAAGATCTTTATTCATGTTTGATGATGATGAAAATAACCTCCCTGACGAAAAGTTTGGTCTGAACTCAGATCGCTGTTAGTTTTCTAATGAAATTATTGCGAATAACTGTTTCTGGCCGATCACAAGATCATCGCTGCTGAGACAGGGTCTTTTAAGCGTACTTTACTGCCGTTTTCATACTAGAGCGTGATGAGCTGAAATTGGCACAGAGCTGATTGTCAGGTTTAGCCCAGCTCTGTGATACGAAGCGAGGGAGGGAATTGGCCTAATCTGGATTAGTCATTATCTAGTCTGACATTTTCAATAACAGAATGCGACTAAAGCTGACAGTCTCTTGTGTACGTTAAGCGGTCATTGGCACATTGACAATAGAGCAGCGACAAAGAGCGATCACCAGTCGTTCGACCTACCTCAGTCGAACGACTGCTTAGCCCAAAATTGCGGACGTAGCTATTTATTGTATATTAGTTACTTTATCGAATTTCAATTCGTCGAACCTGTAACCTTATGAAACCGTAGGCAAAGGTAAAACGATAAGACTTATAGATATCAGTATCACTCTTCAAGCAACTGCAATACCCCACATTCTTTAACTTTTCTATTATCTGTGCATGCCGAGGCCATCTCAGATAGGGTAAGCTTTAGCTCCTCAAGCTCTGCAATGCGATGCGTGACGTCAACCATATGTTGATGGATCAAATTGTTCACACTGGAACAACTTTTATTGGGATTATTTTTTGTATCCAACAGCTGTTTAATTTCTATTATGGTCAAATCTAATGAGCGACATTGTTTAATAAATCGCAGTGCCCTCAACGATGAGGCGTCGTAAATTCTGTAGTTACCTTCACTGCGATTGCAAGCTTCAAACAACCCCTGTTTTTCATAAAAACGGATCGTTTGAATAGAGCACCCACTTTTTTTTGATAGCTCACCTATTTTCATAAACGTGCCTTTGTGCTGTTGACCCTATACTAGGTATAGACTTTACACTGTAGCTATAGTTTTGGGAATAGGAGTTGAACAATGAGTGGATGCGGCTGTGAAGTGGAAATCAAAGATGCCTCACAAAAACGGGTTCTGTATTGGCTGCTCGGCATCAATGCGGTGATGTTTTTCGTTGAGATGACCGTGGGTATTTTGGCTGACTCTACTGCTTTGATAGCAGACTCTATGGACATGCTAGCGGATGCGGTTGTATACGGCATAGGTATTTATGCTGTGGGTAAATCTATACTTCATAAAGCCAAAGCTGCGCAAATCAGTGGTTACTTTCAGCTATTGCTGGGCGTAATTATTCTCATTGATATTACCAGAAGGTTATTCTTCGGCAGTGAGCCTATCTCATCATTAATGATAGGAATGGGGTTCATTGCACTAATTGCAAACGTCGCTTGCTTGATGATTATTCGTAATCATAAAAACGACGAAGTACATATGCGAGCCAGCTGGATTTTTTCGGCCAACGATGTCATCGCCAACATGGGTGTCATTATCGCCGGAGTTTTAGTGGTATGGCTTGATAGCAGAGTACCGGATCTGGTTATCGGCTGTATAGTGTCGATTGTCGTGCTGCGCGGAGCGTGGATGATCCTGAAAGACGCCAAGCAGGAAGTACTTAATAACGAAGTACAGAAAGGTAAAGTGGGTGAGCCACTATGACATACAATAAAGCCGTTAAGCCGCATATCGATTCCAAATTGACAGATTACTCAGATGCAATGTCTAACAATAATGAGAGGCAGGCATTTGCAGCGCTGGAGGATGCGCATGTAATTGGTCAGCACTCTACTTATTTCCATTGTTTAATTCATTATAAAATGCTGCGACATGGTCTTCTAAACAAAGATTGGAGAGCCGTTTTTGGACAAGCAATAAGAATAGTTGGCGCAGCAACCAAAACAGCTATCGGCCTTGTACCTAAAGGGAATACAGGCGGCACTGACATCAGCCCTTTTAAGCGACTGCCAATCAGCGCAGAAAATCAAGCGATATTGGACAAAATTAATCATGCACAATCATAATCATAATCATAGCGAGAGTAGCAGCGCATCTAAGCGGATAGGCTGGGCATTTTCATTGAACGTATTGTTCACCATCATTGAATTTATAGGCGGATGGCTGACAAACAGCACGGCTATAATGGCCGACGCAGTGCATGATTTGGGCGATAGTTTATCCATTGGTACTGCTTGGGGCTTAAATAAACTCAGTGATAAAGAAGCAAATGCTACTTTTTCCTACGGCTACAAGCGTTTTTCACTCCTTGGGGCGTTAATTAATGGAGTTGTACTAACGGCTGGTTCGATTTGGATTTTGTTCGAAGCTATTCCACGATTACTGGCCCCTGAAATGCCCCAAGTGGAAGGCATGTTAGGGTTGTCTATATTCGGGATAGCAGTCAATGGCTTTGCAGCGTATAAACTCAGGGAAGGAAACTCCTTAAATGAACGAGTATTAAACTGGCATTTGCTCGAAGATGTTCTGGGATGGGTCGCAGTACTGATCGTGTCGATTGTGCTGATGTTCAAGCCTTGGGCGATTTTAGATCCCATTTTATCTATTGGCTTCACATTATTCATTTTATTTAATGTCATTAGAAATCTAAAAGAAACCTTACTGCTATTTTTACAAGCGACACCTGACGCACAGCAAATGGAAGAGGTTCATAAAGTGCTTATGTCTAGCGATGATGTGATGGATATCCATCATTTTCACATTTGGTCTTTGGATGGAGAGCACAGCGTTATGACTGTCCATGTGGAGCTGAATGATGATATTTCTGTATCTCAACTTAAGAAACTCAAGGAACAACTTCGTCACGGCCTAGCTGGGTTCGATTTTGTGCACACTACGATAGAAATCGAATTTGCCGATGAAGATTGCCGTGATGTGTAATCCAATGATAGAAACACTTTGTATCAGTTGGTCGATTGGTCTTAGTTCGAATACCTGTTAATATGAAAAAGATGAGAGTAGATAGATATGTTTAGTGTAAGGGTGACAAGCTACCTGTTGATTTCGCTGATTTTGTTTCAGTCGTTTTCTGCTGTCGCCAAGTCCTTGGATTTTCATGCTATTGATTCGCAACATCTAAGCGAATTACATGAACATCAGGCGGGAGATAACACCGCTTCTGTGAAGACGCATGCTCAACTGCAATCTAACGAACAACTTGATACTGATAACGCCCCCGTAGATATTTCTCACAATCCTGCTGATTGCCACCATTGTGGTCACTGTCATGGAACCCATGCCCAATGGCTTGGAAATAACACCGCAATTGAACTTGCTTCGGTTGCCACCCATCACGGTTTCTATTACTTATCAAAAGTAGTAGATGCACCGGTCACGCAATTACTACGCCCACCTAAAGCATAACCCCTGAACTAATCAAACACCGTTCGCCAACAGCTTGGCGATATATATTTTTGATAATTTAGGAATAAAACAATGATGCATATTTCATTGAGCCGCCCTGTGCGTGTGCGCGCTTGGGTGATTTTCACGATGCTTGTTCTTCTGACAACACACACCGTGGTAGTAGCACAAACAAACAGTATCACCAATCGCAAAATGACCTTGCAAAGCGTCATACAGCGAACATTAGCGAATTCGCCCGAATTGCATGAGTTCACATATAGGCAACAAGCAATTGAGGGAGAAATCAAAACTGCGTCTCTTAAACCAGCCCTCAACGTAGGCATTGAAGTGGAAAACTTCTTAGGAACAGGCGAGGTCTCTGGCATTAAGGACACCGAGCTGACTCTCACATTGTCGTCGGTCATTGAATTGGGCAATAAACTCAACTCGCGTAAGGCGTTTGCTAAGGCGCAATCCACCTTAGTCGAAGCGCAAAAACAAGTGCACACCTTGGATGTACTGGCTGAAGTGACACGTCGCTACATCGATGTACTGGCGCAACAAGCGTTAATTGACGCGCAAAAAGATGCAGAAACACTTGCTCGATATACCTATCAAGCTGTCACAAAACGCGTGGATGCAGGTGCTTCCCCTGCATTTGAACAGAAACGCGCTGAAGCAGCTTTAGCAAGATCCAGATTGGATGTGGTGACCGCACAGCAAACTAAGCAAGCCATGATAAATAGTCTGGCTATTATGTGGGGGGAAAAAGATCCCACTTTTACTGATGTGGAGGGAGACTTATTTGCGCTGCAATCGTCTCCTTCGTTAACCGCGCTTTTCACCACCTTATTGGACAGTCCCAATCTTGAGGTCTATACGCAAGAATCGAGATTGCAGGCTTCTCAAGTCCGTCTTACTCAAGCAGCTAATCAATCGGATTTAAGCTGGACGGCTGGTATTAGGCGCATGAATGGCATAGATGAAACAGCCTTTGTAGCAGGCGTGAGTATGCCTCTGTTTGCCGGTGACCGAAATCTTGGCGAGTACGAAAAGCAGCGAGCAATTCAGGCACAGCTAGAACAACAAAAAGAGTCAGCGACGCAAAGCCTATACCATCAGCTAAATATGGCCTTGATGATCAGAAACAATGCGCTGCTCAATGTACAGACACTGCAAAACTCTATTATCCCACCCTTAGTTCAAGCGCTGGAATTAGTAGAGCAAGCCTATATAAACGGACGATTCAGCTACCTTGAATGGGTGAGTACACGTCAAGAACTACTCAATGCCAAACAAGCCTTAATTCATTCAGCGAAGCAAGCTCATCAGCGTGGTGCAGATATCGAATCACTGACTGCACAGCCTCTTGTGGATACGATCAACACCTCTTTTTCGAGAAAAGCAAAATGAACAAAAATATATTAATTAAGAAGCAAAACACGCTGTTAGTTTTCATTGTTTGCAGTGCCTTGGGATTTTTTTCAAGCACCACAATACAAGCAGCAGAAGGCGAGCATGGTAAAGAGGAAGCCCATAAGGATGAACGCGTATTCATGTCAGATAGCTTGGCGCAAAAAATGGGCGTAATGACGCAAAGTGTGCAAACGGGTAATCTCAATATTACCACCACTGTCTACGGAAATATTGTGACCGACCCTGCTTCACTGAGTCATGTGCGTGCACGATTCGACGGTATGGTGACCAAGGTCAATGCAAATTTAGGTAACAACGTTAAAAAAGGCGAGACACTGGCGGTAGTTGAATCCAACGAAAGCCTGAAAAGCTATCCCGTTACCGCGCCGTTTTCAGGCACCGTGATTGCCAGACATGCCAATGAAGGCGAGTTATCAAATGGCCAAGTGCTATTTTCAATCGCAAACTATGATGACGTGTGGGCACAGCTTAAAGTCTTCCCACAACAGCTATCAGATATAGCAGAGCAGCAACCCGTTCAGCTTAGCCTGTCAGGGGCAGCGTTAGACACCACTATCCAACATATCTTACCCTCACCCGATGAAAAGCCTTATGTCTTGGCGTATGCCAAAATATCCAATACCTCAGGTCAATGGCCGGTTGGCGCAGCTATCAAAGGCCTTGTCACTATCAACACCGTTGATGTCGCAATGATGGTGCCTAAAGCGTCGATTCAAGAGTTTGAGGATGCTTCTGTCGTGTTTGTCAAAGAAGGTGACGAATACCGTCCCGTGCCCGTTACCTTAGGTCAACAAGATAACCACAATATTGAAGTGTTATCAGGTCTGCACATTGCAGATGTGATTGTCAGCCAGAACAGCTACCTGTTTAAAGCCGATTTAGAAAAGTCGGAGGCAGGTCATGATCATTAATAACTCAATGCTATCTATTTGGTCAGGCGTCTCTGTTATTGGGGGGCGAACACATGATTGAATCCATTTTACGTTTGTCCATAGAGCGACGAGGGATAATGCTAATGTTGATCTTCCTTGTGCTGGGCATGGGGATATTCAGTTATCAAAAATTACCTATCGATGCGGTACCCGATATCACCAACGTGCAAGTGCAAATCAATACACAAGCACCGGGTTATTCGCCTTTGGAAACCGAGCAGCGGATCACATTCGTAGTAGAAACAGCACTGGCGGGATTACCTGACCTGTCCTACACCCGCTCTTTATCTCGCTACGGGCTATCTCAGGTAACAGCGGTATTTGATGAAGGCACTGATCTGTATTTTGCGCGTAATCTCATCAATACCCGATTAGGTGCAATCAAAAGTCAGCTACCTGAAGGGTTAGCGCCTGAAATGGGACCTATCGCTACTGGGTTAGGCGAAATCTACATGTACACCTTGCGAGCCAAGCAAAATGCCATGCAAAAAAACGGTGAACCGTACAATGCCATGGCGCTTCGCGAGATACACGACTGGATCGTAAAACCGCAGCTCGCACTGGTTAAGGGGATCACTGAAGTCAACGCCATTGGTGGTTACGTAAAACAATATCATGTGAATCCTGAACCACAGAAAATGCTGAATTTTGACATTGGTCTAAGTGATATCCATCGTGCGCTGGAGCGAAACAACACGAATCAGGGGGCGGGGTTTGTTGAGCGAAATGGGCGACAAATACTGGTGCGCTCACAAGGTCAACTTCAGACACTTAGCGATATAGAAAATGTGGTAATAAAACGCATTAATACTGTCCCCGTTGCGGTGAAAGACATTGGCAGTGTAGTTATTGGTAAGGAGCTGAGAACGGGTGCGGCAACGCAGGAGGGTGAAGAGACCGTTTTAGGTACAGCAATGATGCTAGTCGGCGAAAACTCACGAGCCGTTGCCCAATCCGTTGCCAAAAAGGTGAAGGACATTCAATCCAGCTTACCTGATGGAATTGTCATTGAGCCAGTCTACGACCGCACCCTACTGGTCGATAAAGCTATCGAGACGGTTCAGAAGAATTTAGTAGAAGGGGCGTTATTAGTCATAGTGATCTTGTTCATATTGCTTGGCAATATTCGCGCCGCGCTCATCACTGCGGCAGTTATTCCGCTAGCGATGTTGGCGACCATCACAGGGATGGTTAATACCGGTGTGTCTGCCAATCTGATGAGCCTTGGGGCTTTGGATTTTGGATTAATTGTCGATGGTGCGGTGATCATCGTAGAGAACTGTATCAGGCGGTTATCCGAGTCTCAGAAGCGCACAGGTGGAGTCTTGCCACTAAAAGAGCGGCTAGAACTGGTTTTTCAAGCGACCAACGAAGTCATTCGTCCTAGCTTGTTCGGTATATTGATTATTACTGTGGTGTATATCCCGCTGTTCTCATTGACAGGCGTTGAGGGCAAGATGTTTCAGCCAATGGCGGCAACGGTCATCATGGCGCTGATAGCAGCGATGCTGTTCTCTATTACCATTGTACCAGCGGCAGTCGCGATGTTTATGGGCGGAAAAGTCAGTGAAAAAGAAAGCTTTATTATTGTTGCAGGCAAATCCGCCTATCGCCCCATCATTCACCTTGCACTGAAATTACGCTGGATAGTGCTTGTCGGCTCAGTCGTGCTAGTAGTAGGCAGCTTATTGCTGGCAGCGCGACTAGGCTCTGAGTTTGTTCCCCAGCTTGACGAAGGAGACATCGCACTCCACGCCATGCGAATACCGGGCACAGGTATTGAGCAAGCCGTCGAAATGCAAAAAACACTTGAATCTACCCTGATGGAATACGAACAGGTACTTACAGTTTTTGCGAAAACCGGTACCGCAGAAGTAGCTACCGATGCGATGCCGCCCAACGTAACCGATACCTTTGTGATGCTAAAACCACGAGCGCAATGGCCAGATCCAACTTTGTCAAAAGCGGATTTCGTAGAAACCCTTGAGCGAGACTTACAAGCGGTGACAGGCAATAACTATGAGTTTACCCAACCTATCCAAATGCGCTTTAACGAGTTGATAAGTGGAGTAAGGGCTGACCTTGGTATAAAAGTCTTTGGAGATGATTTAACCACGCTTGTTGCCTCTGCAAACGACATCTTAACGGTTTTGCAATCAATAGACGGCGTGGCGGATGCACGACTTGAGCAGGTCGATGATATTCCTATCTTCACTATCAACCCTAAGCCAGTCGAGTTGGCACGTTATGGATTGGACGTCGCCGATTTGCAGGAGTGGTTGGCGTCAGCTATCGGGGGTAATACCGCTGGCTTAATTTTTGAGGGAGATAGACGATTCGAGTTGCTTGTGCGATTTGATGAAGGTATGCGCACAGATTTAGATGCCATTGGCAGCACTCCTATTATTACATCCGATGGGGAATTTGTACCGTTATCAGAAGTCGCTACACTGGGTTACTCGTCTGTTCCCAATCAAATTAGTCGAGAAAACGGTAAGCGTAGAGTCGTGGTTACCGCCAATGTCAGAGAACGCGACTTAGGGAGTTTTGTTGACGAAGCAAAAATAAAAATAACCGAACAGGTTGCACTGCCCGCAGGCTATTGGCTGGATTATGGTGGCACGTTTGAGCAGCTTGAAAGTGCCAGTCAGCGACTGTCTATCGTGGTGCCTGCCACGCTTTTTCTAATACTTGTGTTACTAGTGGTGGTGTTTGGCTCATTTCGTGATGCCTTGATCATCTTCACTGGCGTGCCTTTAGCCTTAACGGGTGGTGTTTTCGCGCTCTGGATGCGTGACATGCCACTGTCTATATCTGCCGGAGTTGGGTTTATTGCGCTCTCTGGTATTGCGGTACTAAACGGCTTAGTGATGTTGTCATTTATTAAACAGCGAGTACTAGAAACAGGTGACTTAATTAACTCAATCGTTGACGGAGCTATCACAAGATTGCGTCCGGTTTTGATGACAGCACTGGTAGCAAGTTTAGGCTTTATTCCCATGGCACTTAATGTCGGAACGGGGGCTGAAGTGCAAAGACCGCTTGCAACGGTGGTGATTGGCGGGATCATCTCGTCCACTATTTTAACGTTGATCATATTACCGGTTTTATATCGGATCATGCATTCGAAACTAATCAAAGTATGATGGTTAGGCACCGTATTGCAAAAGGTACGGTGCTCTTCGTCTGGAAATTCAAAACAATTGAAAATGATTACTGAACTGTATATTCACCAATAAGAAGCTTATTCACCGGAATACTAAAATTAACACCAATTCAATCAAGGTCGAATGATGATCTGCACATTGGCACATACCGGAATCAAGAACCGTGTGGCCTGAACGTCCGCTCCTTGTCTAAAGCCGTCTGTCAGATTGTGTCTAAATCTATAAATGAATGTGTAAGATCAAGTATAAGCTACTACACCTAATCCACCTTATACTTTGATGCTATTAATCGTCATATTGGTAAACATCTTACTTACAAAAGGGGCTTTCTAGATAGCCTTTGTTTACTGGTTCGCATTAAACAACTTATTTACTGTAAACACTAAGCCGAACACGATCTACTCTTTAAAAGCCCTCTATGATTGAGGGCTTTTTCGTTTGTATAGGCTTGACGAAATTATTGGAAAAATGGGGTCAGAGTACTTTTAGTCTACATTTACACTTCGTTTATTTTCTGGCTCTATTTTCTAGGCCCATTTCCTAGGGTCGTTTCCTAAGGTAAAACTAGGCGACAACGGCGGGATACCAACTCCCTAATGTTAAGCCAAAAAGACCGATAATAAACACAGCAGAGACAACAAGCAGCGTTACGCTTATTAGGTGTTTGAGTAGGGATACTCGATTGGTATTATCAGTAGCACGATCGGTAGCAGTTACTTTAACTACCCAAATTAACTGCGCAATAATATGAGGCGCGACATAAGAAAGCACACTGACACTTATTACGGCAGGACCAGTAAAGTCGGCAGTATTAATGCCAAGCGTGCCAAAAAGTGTCATCCAAGCGAATATGAATAACCTAAAAAAGAGCACGCCATTGGCGGCTAAAAACAAATGTAGCGCCCACCTTTGATGTAGCGTCACGTTAGCGTTTCTTATGGCACGAATCGCAAAGAAACTACTTACAATCACCATTACGCCCGAAAAAGCCGTTAACCCATGTAGTAAAGGATTCCCAACGGTACCCCGAGATAACAGGAGATACATGCCCGCTAGCGAGATACTGCACGCAAGGGTGACAAAAAGCCGGCCATTGTATTTGTGAAACGTTTTATAGTTACGCCTAATGGCTGGTATTAGCTGCAAGCTTCCGCCAATGATCATTACTATCGCCAATAAAACATGCGCGGCGTACATCGCATTGCCAAGTGAGTCGCCGGCAACATAGGCCGTGCTATTAAAGCGATTCCATTGAGATACTCCAGCAGTCACACCTGTAAAGCCATAACCTGCAATCAGATAACTAACAAAGAAAGCTTGTGCGATGAGCAAGCAAGAAAATGCTATTTTCTGAATCGCATCATAAAGTTTCGATGCGGCTGATAAGGTCGTGGGTGTTAGTGGATCGGGAGTTGGGGTTTCAGGTTTAAGAGAAACCGGTGCTAAGGTACTTTTCGCCAACATATCTTTGCCTCTTGAATAAATGCTTTGCCCTCTAATGTCCCTCTATCGTAAAGAAAATAAGGGCTCATTCTTCTCAAATTCGAAAAATGAACACCTTAAATTAGCGGTTTTGACATACTCCTTAACAAAGTTATTTTGTGCTTGGCGGTGATTCTTCTTACACTGAGGGCAGAGCTATATATTAAGGCGTAGAACCCCTGTGTCATGGCATAACGAGTTACCTTATTACCTTTTAGTGTGCTGTAGTTTGAGCATAATGCTTACTCATGCACTCAAAAAAGATAAGCAATTGGTAAACTATTTAGTCGCTATATTTAGTGCGTCCCTTTGCATGGTGGCCACGCAGAAATTAAGTGCTGATACCCTTGGTGTATATCAATATGTTATTGGGCTAGCAACCTGTGCGACATGCAATGTGGTTTGGTTAATTGCAAGAACGCTATTTCGAGAGCACAAGCCCTTAAGTCGTAGGCATATTGTGGTAGCATTTGTGATTGCAGGATTAGTGATATTTAATCAAACGTGGCACTTAGTAGTATCGAGCGATATTCCACACCTGCTAAACCAAGCACAGATGCTTAAACTTAAACAGGGAATGAATGAAATTACGACCTTGCTTTCATCCAGCATTTTAGCGTTGTCGTTTTGGGAAGCTTTACGCGGGTTTAAGAGCAAAAATAACATCCAAAAGCGCCAGTCGATTGTCTTTGCCACTGCCTTTTTCCTTGGCTTATTTAATTCATCAATATTACCTAAGTTTCTATTCACGCCCACAGAAATTGAATATTACGCACCCTGGTTAATATGTTCTTCGGCAATGCTAATTCTTGGCGCTATTCAGTACGTGGTTCACGCGCAAAAAATGAGTGTTCAACTACGTGGAAAAATAAAAAAACAACAACAGAATGAACCACGAAATCAAGTTAACGCTGACACATCTAGTCAATCATTAAATGGCGGCATGTCTGCTTCTTCTTGTCTCACTAGCACTTGCAGCGAGGGCGACGCAATACAACAAGATGAAGCCATTGATATGTCTATTGTGAAAGGAATAAATAGGTTAATTCATCAAGAACAAATATTCTTGCAGCCAAACTTAAAAATTGCTCATTTAGCGCAAGCGTTAGATACGTCGGAATACAAAGTGAGCAAGGCCATCAGAGGCTATTTTGCTGCTGCTAACTTCAACCTTTTCGTAAATCAGTTCAGGGTAAAACACGCTAAGCAATTGTTACGAAGCAACGAATGCCAGCAATGGAGCATTTTGGTAATAGCATTGGAGAGTGGGTTCTCGTCCTTAGCAACATTCAATCGGGTGTTTAAAGCTATTTCAGGGCAAATGCCAAATGAATATAGAAAGCAGGGAAGCACAATGAATTGTAGTGTGCCAATCCTATAAAAACAGCAGTTCAGATTTACACTAAGAATCATCGATGACCAATAGTTTTAGTGCCTTCTAGCATGTCATCTGCACAATGGTTGCCGTGAAGCACAGAAATGTCGCCGGTGGTTTCCAGTACTACCGCTCTAACTTGCTGCATGTTAAGCACGTTCGCCTCTCGAAGCTTTGCCATGAGATCGCTACGGGCGACCCGCGTTTCGGCTAGCGCAGAATCGATAATTTCACCGTCGCGCATCAATATAACAGGGGTATTCTGCATAAGTGCTTCAATTTTATCGGAACGTCTGCGCAATCGGGCAGTGACAAACTGCACTAAGAACAATGCTGCCATAGCAATCATTGCCTGAAAAAACGCGCTCCAACTATTAGTTTGAGACGCACTCGCTAGTAACGAACCTACCGCCACTGTCATCACAAAATCAAAATTGGTCATTTTAGAAAAGGAACGCAACCCGTTCACGCGTACCAGCAGCACCACCCAGAACATGCCCATGGTGGTTAACAGTAAGCCTTTTAGCAGTAAATCTAGGGTAGGGATGGCGCTAAACATGATGTATTCCTTCACGTGGCTGTTAACAATGTTTGTACCCTGCTAGTGAGTAAAGAGATTAGTATTTTTCATATTGTTTAGTGTGCAAAGGGTAGTGGGTTGGAGGTCAATAGCCTTCATGGCCTCCAGTATAAGTGAGGAAAGAGTAGGGGAGAGGGCTTGCCGGTTCTATCAATTGCGATCCCAAAATATCTAGCGCTAGGTCTTTACAATTAATTCTTAAAACCATTACCCTTTAAATCGGATAGAGACTAACGTGCTCTGTCACTTTCTGGTCAAGTTCTACTTTCCACTGTGTCGGTATTTGCTGACCTATTTGTATAACCCATTCTGGGACTTCAACCTGAGGATTCCTGACTTGCCACGCTTTAGACCACAAATAGGCTTTTGCAATGAGTGCCCCAGCGTTGTCATCAGATACTTCTTCGGTAGCTGCGTTATAATACAAAGCCGCTGTCTCTAAGTAGGCGGGAATATACCCTTTAGATGCTGCTGATTCAAAATAGTAACGAATCAATTCAGGTTTGATCTGCCCCGATTGATGTAGGGTTAGCGCGTAGCGATAAGCCGACTTAGCCGATTTATCAGCAGCAATTTTTAACCAATAAATCGCTTTTTCATTATTATTAATACCTTTGGTATTTGCGTAAATATCCACGAGAATTTCTTGGGCATAAACAGCGCCTTGCACAGCGACCTGTTCGCACTGAGCAACCAATTGATTAAGTTCTATTGTTGGCTTACTTTGTTGTAACGCAGCTATATCGCAATAACTAGCAACTAAACCATTGTCGATAGCAATTTGATAGTACCGCTTCGCTAGCTGTGTATGTTTGCTTTGTGAACTAGTTATTATATTGTCGCGATAACAATGACCAGCCTCTTGTGCCCCCACAGGAATATTTAATTGCGCAGATTTAACGAAGTACTCACACGCAAGGGAGCGATTGGCAGCTATTTCACTGGAACCTAATTTAGTGCGCCATGCAAAGCTAAATTGCGCTAACCCATTGCCAGCATCAGCAAACTTCTTAAGCAAAGCCACACTTTGAACACGTTGGCCTTGCTGTTCTAGTGTTTGCGCTTGATTTACTTGTTCTGTCCACAACGACGAATCAACAGTTTTCTGTGTATCAGCAATAGCCTTTCCTGCTGACAGCAGACAAAGCAATGCAATATATGAATGTGCTAGCTTCTTGATGGGTATGCTCCTTCCAACGCAATTATCCAATACATCGCTAATGAGGGAGCGCGATTTTCATGTGGTTGATTGCCACCGGCATCTCCAAGTGTTGTCTCGCCTGTGCCATTAACGTCAATTGTTGGCAAAGTAACCACAATACTATCCGCATGCATATCAACAACAGGAACATCACCATTTGCCACCACATAAACTCGCGTAGAACCACTCGTTCTGGCCATGGTATTTGCATTTAAAGAGGCTTGATTTGCTCTGCCGCTAGCACCTGCTAATTGTAGCGTACCAGTGATCTCCACAGTAATGTCCGCGGTGGATGTGGCGCTGTGGTTATGATTAGCCATATTTTGCATTGTCAGAGTTACTGACTCAACACCGCCAGTCTGCCCCAGCCTGTAGTTAGATAAGCCAGGCCCTTGACCTGCGCCAATTAAAACACGCCCTCTGGCATCGGGTAACTTCATCGTTGTTCGGCCATCACCACCATAGTTAGTGCCAATCAGTGAAAACAGAGCAGTATTTTGAGAAATGGGTAAGAATTGGCCGTTTGCAAGCGCCCATCCTCGGGGGGCGAAGTTAAAACCTACCACACACATTTGCGCAATGGTCGGAATGGATGGGCATGCTATGGCATGAGGAGTGAACATAGACCCAGTTACTGCTGCCGCACCAATAATCCAACACGTAAATTTATTCATGATTAATTTCCTTTTTATATTATGAGCGACTGGGGAATTGGCCTTGAAGCGCGATTGCCCAAGTGAGGGTTTGATAAGGCATTCGATTGGAATGTGCCTGTCCTGCTCCTGCTGGGGTAATTGTCGTTGTCACTGTTGCGTTAGTGCTGCCGGATAGCGATACAGCAATACTGTCAGCGTCTAGTGCAACATCAGGCGTAGCGGTTGAATATGCGTTAGCGCTGCCAACATTTGGAGCAAAAATAGCTGCGGAAGGGGTAGCTGAATCACCTAAAGATGTTGCGCCTTTTAGTACTGCTACAGCGGTAACGCTGTCATTATCATCTGCAATATTGACCGAGATGGTTGTCGATGCTGAATGAGTGTGAGCAGGTATTTGCGCAGCGGTTAACGCCACTGACTCTACGCCAACTCTTTGTCCCCAACTATAATTAGTAAGCCCCAGCCCTTGGCCTGGAGCAATAACCCCCCGACCGCGTAAATCCGGTAGGGCAAAACTTGTGCGGCCATCACCTCCGTAAGTCGTTCCAAAAAGAGAAAACACAGCTTGATTCTGGTTGATAGATAAAATTTGTCCATCCGCCATTGCCCAACCTCGTGGTGTAAAGTTGAAGGCGAAAGTGCATAAGCTGCCAATCAATGGCTCGGAGTCACAAGCTTTCGCAGGGCTTGTGTAAATTCCTGCTAGTACTACCGATGTAAGTAACACAGGCTTAAGTATTGTTTTCATTATACGAGTTCTCTTGAGTTAACTGCGTGAAGGGAAAATACCATGCAAGGTAATGATCCAATTAACGACGAGGTAGGGCTGTCGATTTTCATGGGATAGGCCGTTTCCACTATTACCTACAGTTGTTGCTACACCAGCACTAAGCGATGCTTCATCAACGCTAACATTGAGCGTGGCTGCGTCGTTACTCATCACTACATCGGGGGTGGCACTACTGTACATTCGTGCCCTTCGACCGCCCAACTGCGACAATGAATTGCCCGCTGGTGAAGAGATATTAGCTGCTGAATCACTTCCCATTAAGGTTACTGTGCTATCAGCATTTAACGTTGTATTGTTAACGGACACCGTGGCTACTGTTGTTGCTGCATGCGTGTGCGAAGGAAGCTGGTTAGAAGATAATGTGACTTGTTCAAGGCCCCCTTTACTGCCAATGGAGTAGTTTGACAAACCAGGCCCATGCCCTTGGTGGATGGCAACTCTGCCTCGCATATCGGGCAAGCCAAAGGTGGTGCGTCCATCACCGCCATAAGTAGTGCCAATCAATGAATATAGTGCTTCGTTGTTTGAAACAGCTAATAACTGACCATGCGCAAAGGCTGTTGAGCGTGGAGCAAAGTTACCAGCAAATGGACACATACTGGCAATATAAGCCTCCTGGCCACAGTTTGCTTGTGCGGTTAACGGGATACTGGCTATTAGCAAGCTTGCTGTGGCAAGTGGCGTGATACATCTGAGTTTTTTCATAAAAAACGTCCTATTCTATCGCGCTTCCCAACTGCAAACTTTCAAGGAAGTCGTGTTTATAACTAATAAACTAAAATTTGAATGCTAAATATATGCTCTAACCTAATTTCGTTGAGCTTGTTCGTCTATTTGCGACGACATAAACGCATAAGACCAAGACTCAGAAATACGAGTGCAAGTGGCGCTGGCCCATTGACAGTGGTTGGTGGGGTGGTTAAGTTTTCAATACCAGACAATGTAATATCAAAGCTAATCAAGCTGTTGTGGGTACCCAGTGCGTTATCAAGGATAGATTGCAATCCGAAGATTCCGCCAAATCCATCAAAGCTACCGGCACTCACTGTCTGCATAAAAAAGAACTCACCCGAGGTACTAATGGCTGCCCCTCGTGTACCGGGTTCAGACTCTACGCCATCGGTAATTAGGAGGTCACTTAATACGGTGTCAGAAAATAAATCTCGTTCGAATAAGGTACTAAAAACATTATCTAAGACTAGGTAAGTATTCATGAAGTCACCGGTGGCTTCATCGCCTGCACTCGCGGTTAAGCTAAAGACAAGTGACCATGTAAGCGCAAAGTCATCAGTGGTTTGGTTATCTGCAACGAAGATGAACTGACCGTCAAGGTAGGACTCACCCAATGCACCTGCTACACCGTTAAAATTGCTCTCGAATTTAAAGCCAGAACTGGTGTGTGTGAGCCGATCTATTTCTAATGGGTCGTCACCAATGGTCGTTGAAGTATCCAATGGGCCAGAAATTGTCGTCGATGGGACAATAATACTATTTTCGATTCTATCTAAAGAGGCAATAATGTCTCCATCACCTTCAATTAAATCTGTTAGTAAAACGCCACTAATGTTCAAGCCAGTTGGGATAATGGCCGCGCTGGCTTGAAAGGTAAGTAATGAAGCGGCAATAAGAGCGTAAAGTGTGAAGCGTAACTTCATAGTGTTTTCCAAAAATTAAATAATTGATGGATTAATAGGCATTAATCGAGCCAATGATTTAAATGCATTCTAATTCAACTGCTTATAATTCAACCAGTGAAAAATGTTTATATAAAGTAAATTTTATGTAAATAAGCCTGACATCGATATTGAGTTAGTCAAGTGAGTGGTTGTGTAGCCGAGTCCGTCTCATTATCAGTCAATATCACCATTTTCAGGAGTGCGAATATCGATAGGCTTGAAGTTAAAGCAGCGGTAGTGGAAGTGCCCGTAGTTGCACTTGGGAGTTGATACTAAGGGATAATAAAAACCTAACGTCTCTACAAGATTGGAGCGGCCTAATAACGTCAGTGTAGATAGTCATTGCAGTGTTCTAGAGTACAAAATCTTTAAAAAAGCATTAAGAGCAACTCTCAAATTTGCTTTTTACTATTTCGTACCCATATACAGCGCAACGGAATAATAGAAAGTTATCACTACCGCCCTTATGCATCGTTTTATGCCTGAACGTCACAATGACGCTCATTCACCTTCTCAGAAAAACTACGCGTCTTCAGTTTATGCGTGGGTCTTTTCTATTGTGGTGTCGGTGCTTGTATTCAGCGCGCCATTTTCAGCCTATTGTGCAAACGATACCGCATCGTTTAATGAGCAAACCCCGCAGATATCCTTTTCTGACTTCGGGCTTTCTGTTGCTTCACGCTTTGGGTTTACTCAGCACACTCAACCGCAAGATGCCGATTTAGATAATTCAGATGAACATGTATTTCTCTTTGGATATCAAAATCATTTAGCTTTCGTCGATTTCTCGAATACTATCTTTAGCACTCCCTTTGAATATATTGCCTTTTATTGGAAGGGCATATCGAATCGCGGCCCACCTTATTCCCTGTAATACCTTACTGATATCACGCGCTGCAGTTGCAGTGCTTCTCAACTTTTAAAGGTTTATTGCAGGATTTTTATGACACGATTTTCATTTCGTGGCCTAGTGTATGCGCTGGTTATTTTACTAGGCCTACTTAGCGCCGCGCCCAATATATTGCCCGATTCACTTAAGCAGCATGTACCACAGTGGTACAGCCAACACACGCTTTCGCTTGGTTTAGATTTACAAGGGGGCTCTCACTTATTGCTGGAAGCTGATACTGACGCGTTGTTTGCTCGGCAATTAGATACCTACTCTTCTGCGCTTTTTAGTGACTTAAGAGAACAAAACATTCGCTATGTTAAACATACTTCCAAAAACGCGTTAGCAGTACAATTTACGCTTTCGAACCCCGATGACCTTTACAACGTTAAGCAACGGGCAAATGAAGTGTCGCTGCAATCAGATGGCAGTAGCGCGTTGCTTCTGACACAGCAAGGCACTGCTCCAAAAGGTATTAGCCAAAAAGGGAATATGATTATCCTTGAGCTTACTGAGGAATACCAAGCAGCAGTAGTAAAAGATGCGATTAATCGTAGCCTAGAGGTGGTACGCAAACGACTTGACGAAACCGGCCTCACAGAACCCAGTGTTACCCGCCAAGGTAGCGATGCTATTTTAGTGCAAATGCCCGGTATTTCAGACCCAGCCAGTGTGAAAGCCTTACTAGGTACTACAGCGCAAATGCGTTTTCACTGGCAAACTCAGGTGAAAAATAGTGAGAGCTTTACTCGGGCTGACATTAACGGCAGGCAGTACTTACTTGAAAAGCATGTTGCGCTAGAAGGTGAGCATATTACCGACGCGTCAGCGGCGTTTAGCCCTGAAACCAGTCAACCCGTGGTGACGTTTCGTTTAGATAACGATGGCGCTCGACAATTCGCTATCATGACGAAAAACAATATTGGTCGCGTGTTAGCAGTAGTACTAGATGACACGGTCGTCACGGCGCCGGTTATCAATAGTGTTATTCCCGGTGGCAGAGGAGAGATTACCGGTAGCTTTACCATGAGCGAAGCGCAAGATGTGGCACTAATGCTGCGCACTGGTGCACTACCCGTTCCATTGCATATTATTGAAGAACGCACGGTAGGGCCAGATTTAGGCAGTGATGCTATTGAAACCGGCGTGAAAAGCGGCATTGCAGGGGCACTCGGGGTTTTAGTATTTATGTTAGCCATTTACGGCCGTTGGGGCGCAATTGCGAGTGTTGCGCTTTCGGTGAATATGGCGCTGGTATTTGGCGTGCTTACGTTGTTTGGTGCCACACTTACTCTGCCTGGTATTGCTGGGCTGATACTCACCATGGGCATGGCGGTAGATGCAAATATCCTCATTAACGAACGTATTCGTGAGGAAACGAAAAAAGGCAGGCCAGCAGGTAGTGCCCTTAAAATTGGTTTTGATAAGGCGTTTGGTACTATTGTTGATTCAAACTTCACAACCCTTATTGCCGTTAGCTTATTGTTTGTTTTTGGTAGTGGTCCAGTGAAAGGTTTTGCCGTCACTATTGCAATAGGCCTGATAACTTCACTGTTTACTTCGGTGGCGCTTACTAAGTTACTTATGCAGCGGGCAACAAGGAAGCATCAAAGAGAGCCAATTAATTTATCTTCGCCATTGTTAACCATGGCGGATAAATTAGGGCCGTTTAACTTTATAAAATCTAAAAAGTTAGCTTTGAGTATTTCACTGATATTAACCTTGTGTTCCATGGCGCTCTTCTTTAAACCTGGCTTGCAGTACGGGGTGGATTTCACCGGCGGTACTATGATGGAAATTTCTGCACCGCAACTATCTACTGAGCAATTGCGCACAGTGCTAAAACAACATCATTTTGAAGACATCGCAATTCAAGAATATGGCGCCGAAAATCAGTATTTATTGCGTGCGCCAGTATCAGCAAAATCGAACACTGTACCTATTACTGAAGCTAATGCCGGATCCAGTACCGTAGCCCCGCAAGGTAGCAACATCGAAGCGCTAAAACAGGTGATACAAGACGCCGATAGCACCGTGATATTTAATAAGGTTGATGTTGTGGGGCCGAAGGTGAGTGATGGCTTTGCCGACCTTTCCATTTTAGCATTGCTTATTGCTGGAGGTGGAATGCTGGCCTATTTATGGTTTCAGTTTGAAGCACATTTTGCTACCGCAGCCTTACTTACCGTGCTACTTGATTTAACTAAAACCATTGGCTTTATTGCCTTAACCGGTATTGAATTTAATCTTACCGCAGTGGCCGCGCTACTGGCCTTAATAGGATATTCAATTAACGATAAAGTGGTAGTGTTAGACCGCGTAAGAGAGTTGCTGCGCTTTGGCCCAGAGCGTTCTCTAGCTGATATTATCAACGACGCGGTAAACAGCACGCTAAGCAGAACGGTATTTACTTCGTTAACCACACTGCTTGCTTTGCTACCGATGGCGCTAGTAGGAGGAGATGCAGTTAGCAGTTTTGCCGTACCCATGGTATTTGCAGTGGTTATTGGCACCTCGTCGACTTTGTTTATTACTTCATCGTTACTTCACATGCTGGGTAAACGTAGAGAGCAAAAAGGGAAGGCTCAACTTCGTCCTACTTCTGAGGAGGTAAAAGCGTCGCTGGCACATATACCTTAACCGCTAAAATCGAAATAGGCGAAGCGGTGAAATACCGCTTTGCTCATTTCATCTGTATACTATTATTACTAAGTTAAAGGGAGATAACGTGTGTTTGCTGTAGACCAAATCATTCTACTCAGTGCTTTGTTAGCGATATTTGGCGTATTGGTCAGCAAACTGTCCCCCCGTTTTGGCGTGCCAGTATTAGTGCTCTTTTTAGGTGTGGGCATGCTGGCTGGTGAAGATGGTATCGGTCGCATTTCTTTTGATAATGCCGATGCAGCCCATTCCATAGGGACCTTTGCGCTTATCCTCATTTTATTTGATGGGGGGCTTCAAACTTCAAAGAAGTCGATTAGGCGGGCGTGGAAGCCTGCTGCATTACTTGCCTCTATAGGCGTGGTAGGCACAGCGGCAATAACCGGTGTGGCAGCCATGTACATTCTCGATTTGCCCCTTTATTTAGGGTTATTACTTGGTGCCATTGTTGGGTCTACCGATGCTGCGGCAGTATTCTCTGTACTGCGCAATGCGGGCATTACTATTCCATCAAGACTAAAAGCAACCCTAGAGCTGGAAAGTGCGTCAAACGATCCTATGGCCATTTTTCTTACCATTGGTCTTATCACACTTATTCAAGATAGCAGCACAAAGGCGTCAGAATTAGCGTTATTGTTTGTCAGCCAAATGGGCGTGGGAGCCATTACAGGTGCAGTAGTAGGTGGCCTAGCGGTTGCGTTGTTTAGGCGCGTAACGCTTATGGCGATTGGTTTATATCCAGTGTTCGTTATGTTATTTGGGGTGTTGGCCTTTGGTTTAGCTTCAAACTTAAATGGCAGCGGATTTTTGGCGACTTTTATTACCGGCGTAATTGTGGGTAATAGCCGATTTTCCTATCAACGAAATACCTTTGTATTCATAGATGGCTTGGCTTGGCTAAGTCAAATAGCGATGTTTGTTATTTTAGGCTTGTTGGTTACCCCTTCTGAGCTTCTACATACCTGGAAAGAAGGCTTGTTGATTGCCGTAGTACTTATTTTTGTGGCCCGGCCGCTGGTGGCAATGCCATTGTTATTACTCAGTCGGTTTTCATTTAAAGCTTCAGTGCTTATTTCATGGGTAGGGCTTCGTGGTTCTGTGCCTATTATTCTGGCAATTTTTCCACTCATTTTTGAATTACCCAGCGCCGAACTTATTTTTAACGTGGTGTTCTTCATTGTTATGATTTCAGCCCTACTACAAGGGGCAAGTTTGCCATTTGCTGCGCGCAAACTGGGTTTAGTACTCGATAACCCTCGAGGTGAATCGAACACGCTAGAAATCGTTAAAGTGGCTAAAGACAAACGCGAGTTAATTGAAATTGTGCTTCACGCTATGTCTGCCTCAACAGGCAAAAGTATTTCAGAGTTGGGGTTACCCGAAGATACCGTTGTGGCGTTAGTCGCCCGTGGTGAAAGTACGCTTATTCCCAAAGGGAGCACAGTTTTACGGGCAGAAGATCAGGTTTTTGTTATAACAAAACTACTTGATAAAAACGTGGTAGAGACTTGCTTTTACGGCGATACCTAAAAGCTGCCAAGTGATTGTCGCTAAATAGGCTATCTTCATGTAGAATGCGCCGCGGAGTTGGCCAGGCAATCGCCGCTTTCGTAAGAAAGGGGAGGAAAGTCCGGGCTCCAAAGGGCAGGGTGCCAGATAACGTCTGGGCGGCGCGAGCCGACGACAAGTGCAGCAGAGAGAAGACCGCCTAAGCCAGCAATGGCCGGTAAGGCTGAAAGGGTGCGGTAAGAGCGCACCGCACACCTGGTAACAGGTTGTGGCAAGGTAAACTCCACCCGGAGCAAGACCAAATAGGATCCCTTAACGTGTGGCCCGCATGGGGATCGGGTAGGTTGCTTGAATCAGTGAGTAATTGCTGATCTAGAGGAATGGTTGCCCACGACAGAACCCGGCTTATCGGCCAACTCCACCTTTCTTTTGAGTAAGTGAAGCGTCTGCTTCACTTGCCATTTCATCAATCGCTCAATAATTTAAGTAAGTCATCCCAAGGCAGCGGGCGCGATAAATAATATCCCTGTGCCCAGTCACAGCCGTTTTCACGTAGATAATTCATCTGAGCTTCAGTTTCAACGCCTTCAGCAATAACGCGAAGATCGTAAAGCTTTGCCAAATTTTGAATAATCATCACCATCTTGTTGCGTGCTTCACGTTCTGAAAAAAGGTCATTAACAAAAGAACGATCAATTTTCAGACAATCAGCAGGGTAATGTATTAACTGACTAAAAGCAGTGTAGCCTGTACCAAAATCATCGAGCGCTAACGACACCCCTAGCTCATCCAGTGCTTTTAGCGTTTCTAAGCCGATTGCATCATCAGCCACAAATGCGGTTTCAGTGACTTCAAGCTCTACACTTTCAGGTGCAATGTTATGGCGCTCTAATAGGTTCTTAAGCTGTGCGGGAAATGGTTCATTGTGCAGCTCTACCCCCGAGATATTTATACAGATTTGTCCCTTAAAATAATGTTCTTGCTGCAAGATTACTAGCGCTTGCAGGGCATTGTCGATGACCCATAAATCGATTTCTTTGATAAAGCCAGTAGCTTCCGCAACCGGTATAAAGTGGTCTGGGCCAAACCCTTCTAGTTCAGGGCTTTGACAGCGAAGTAGTACTTCTACGGCTACAATAGTGTTATCTTTACAGTCAAATATAGGCATATAAACCAAAGAGAAATGCTCTTCACTTAACGCCTGTCGTAAGCCTCTTTCAATCTGTTGTCGTTGGTGCATCGTATCGGCAATTTTCTGGGTGAAAAACCTAAAGCAATTACGGCCGTTATCTTTGGCGTCATACATTGCCGCATCTGCATGATGAAGTAACATAGAGGACTCGGTGGCATCATCGGGATACACGGCAATGCCAATACTGGCATAAATTATATGTGTTACGTCATCGACTTCGAAACCACCATCGAAGATATTTAGTATACGTGTTGCGACGACACTGGCATCGAGCGGCTCTTTGATATTAGGAAGTAGCACAACAAACTCATCGCCAGCGAGTCTTGCCAAACTTTCTGCTTCCGGCTTCAACAGTTGATCGGTGGGACGTATTGCTTCCCAAAGCCGTTCACTGAACCCAAGCAATAGTCGGTCGCCTGCTTCATGGCCGTATTGGTCATTAACTTGCTTAAAGTTGTCTAGGTCAATATACAACAAGCCAATGCGTTGTTTATCTTTTCCTGCTCGGGTTAGCAGACGTTCTAGGTTAGTTTTGAAGCTCCAGCGGTTAGGAAGGCCTGTCAGCGTATCGTAAAAGGCCATTTGCCGGATATCATCATCATGCAATTGCATAATCGTTCGGTAGGCTTGTTCCTCGGAACGTAAGGCAGCTAGACAGATCGCGTTTAGTGCTAGCATCGTTAAAATAAACCGAATTGCTTCTACGAGTGAGTAGCTAGCTATCAATAAAATTGAAACGGGTGTAAACAGCAGTAGAACACTGGCAATACTGAAAGCCCCAAACCAAAACACCGCAGGCCAGAAGCGATTGATAAAAAGGTTAATGGCAACAATAGGATAAACCCATAAGATTCCAGTATTACTCTTGCCGCCTGTAATTATTAAGCTCATTGATAAGAAAAAAAGAATACCACTTAAAATGGTGGCTGCGCGCTCAATATTTCCGGTACGTTGTAAAAGGTAAAGGTTTAGTAGGCCGACCAGAGCGTTAACGATTAATATGGTGCCTAAGACATGAGCGCCGTCGACTACGCTAAAAATCCCTAACGCAAATAGGAAAAGCACCCCTAATATAGTTAAAACCTGACAGAGCCTATAGCGTCGACGGTATCGTACTGCCAACATTTCTTGTTGGCCTGTTGTAATTTCAGGGGTGTGAGTCATGTTTACCAAGAGTTCATTAAGTCATGATATTAAGCCATTGCTGCTTAACGGTATTTACTATTGAAAAGTTATTTTTTTGATGGGTGTAAATAGGATAGACGACAAATCTACCCTATTCAAAGTGCATAGTGTTTGAGGTAAACAAGAGTAATGAATCAGCTAAGCTGAAGTTTGGCTACGGCGCTTTTATCAGCCCAGTAATCTACTTTTTCTAATAGGTCTTGAACATCGAAGGGCTTACTCAAATAGTCGTTCATACCAGCGTTGAAACAGTCTTCTCTGTCACCTTTCATGGCATTCGCTGTTAGTGCAATGATGGGGGCGTTAACATATCGCTCGCCAGCTTCACCGCGACGAATACGGCGGGTTGCTTCAAAACCATCCATGTCAGGCATTTGGCAGTCCATCAATATCAAATCAAAAGTCACTTTCATTTTCTTTAAGGCTTCCAATGCTTCAATACCCGATTTCGCACTCAATGTTTTGTGAGCGCTTAAATGTTGTTTCACAATGACTTGATTGATGTCGTTATCTTCAACAATGAGAATTTTACGTTTGTGCGTTGCTGTGTTGTGGCTATGGGTTTTACTTCGCTGGGGAGTAACTAGGCTGTCATCACCTTCTTTTAGCATGATATTGAAAGTGAATGTACTCCCTTCACCTTTCTCGCTCTCTAAACGAATTTCACCATCCATAAGTTCACATAGCTGTTTACTAATAGAAAGCCCTAGCCCGGTGCCACCAAATTTGCGGGTTGTAGACAGGTCTTCTTGGGTAAACACATCAAAAATTCCTGCTTGTTTGTCTTTCGCGATACCTATCCCTGAATCTTTTACTGCGCAGGTTAAGCGAAGCTTGTCGTTGTTGGTGTGTTCTAAGGTGGTAGTTACGTCAATTTCACCTTTCTCAGTGAATTTAACCGCGTTGCCAATCAAGTTAGACAGAATCTGCCGGAAGCGAACAGAGTCTCCAATGACTACGTGAAAGCCTTGAAGGTTAAAATGAAAATGCAGACGTAGTCCTTTCTCTTGACATAAAATGGCATATTGCGACTGCAAGCTTTCAAGGGTTTCGAGTAAATCGAAGGGTTGATCATCAATTTGAAGCTGCCCTGCTTCAATTTTAGAGAAATCAAGAATGTCATTAACGATGTGCAGTAGGCCTTGAATACTAAAATTAGCAAGCGAGAGGTAATGCTTTTGCTCGTCGTTCAATGGTGAATTTGATAGCAACTGCAGTACCCCAGAAATACCGTGAATAGGCGTACGAATTTCATGGCTCATACTGGCAAGGAAGCCAGATTTCATATGCGCTGACTCTTCCGCCTTTTGCTTCGCATCTTGTAAATAGCGCTCCGCTTGGCGCTGCTGTGTAACATCCTGTTGAAAACCAATGTAGTGTGTAACTTCGCCATCGGATTTTACGGGTGTGAGTATGAGTTTGTTATAGAAAGAGACACCGTCTTTACGGTAATTGAGAATGGTGGTTTCAATTGGCTCGCGGTTAGCAATAGCGCTTCGTATTAGTGCGGTGGTATTGCTATCAGTACCTTCTCCTTGCATAAACCTGCAATTTCTACCAATAATATCTTCTTTATTGTAACCAGTCAGGCGGTTGAACGCATTGTTTACATAAATAATTGGTTGACCCGTACGCTTTATATCCGCAATAACAATAGAGACAGTGGCTTCATCCATAGCGTGATTAAGAATTTGCACATGGCTTTCTAGCGAACGCTGGTTGCTATAATCGACCCCTACGAATATTGCGCCTTTAATTTTATGGTTAGCATCTTCAAGTGGTGTGTTCGTCCACTTAATATGCTTTTCTAAACCATCTTCGATGGAGAAGTGTTTTAACTCTCCTGCCGATTTATTGATGAGCTTGTTGAGAATGTACTTAACCGTACCTTCACGCTCACCATATTGATCGTCACAAAAAGCATCGAATCGCTTATTACTTAACATTACGCGGTGGTTTTCATCTACGACTAAGAGCATGTCTCCCATCGAATCAATAACGTTAGAAAACTGTTCATTCGATAAGGACATCTCTGCAAGGTCAGAAATTAAGGTATCAAACGCACTGCGAATATTGGCTAATTCTCTAGCCTCTTCTACAATCACTGGCTCTTGTGAGTCGGTATCTTTAATACGATTAACAATGTCTTTATAAAGGGCTGATAAGGTATTCTCTGCAAGTAGTGCAGTGGTTCGAATCATGTGAAAATTAACTAAGACAATACCTACAATAATGGCCAGCATGAGCAGCGCCAACCAATACAAGCCTTTTAGAGCATTGCCGATAGGTTTAATGCTATACAGGATTAAGTTTTGATAGCGCGAGTCTTGTAACACATAGCCCATGGTATCGACATCACTAAACGGTGTGCCGGGAACGATAAATTCAGGATCACTGCTGAAAAGTACCAGCCCATTTTCTTCAGTAACAATTTGGTTAGTTAGCCTAGGGTAGGGGGCTAATAAGGCTTGAAGGCTTTCTACATACATGACCAATGCCCCTTCTGCCGCACCGCCAAGCAAAACCGGAACTGAAAAAAGCACCCCATTTTGGGTGATTGAAGAAAATGATAGCGACGCGCCTAGTGTTCTTTGTTGCCACGCAGTATCTAGTTTTTCAGAAATAGAATGACTCCAATTTTTCTGAATTACCATCTCACCGGAAAAGTCGTACAACGCAAACTCAACATTACGGGTTTGGGTTAACTTTAACGACCTAAAGAACATTGGGAGATAATTGTCTCTCTGCTCAAAGTCGACCAGGGAATTAATAATGATGTCATTAGACGCCAGGTCTGATAATTGTCGCGTCGTATCATTAACGATAAAAGAAAGGTCTTGTTTTAAGCCTTCAATAGACTGTTGTTGTACAGTTTCGATTTGCTGCTTGGCAAAAAAGAAGGCAAACGCAAAAAGCATTAACGCAACAATTAAAATCAACCCGAACAAACGGGGTAGCATACTGGTTAATAAGCGCTTTCTAAGCGGTGGTGGCTGAAATTGCATTACTGATTTTCCAGAACGACCAAGTTACCTTTTTTATCAAATGAAGCCATAAAATAGTCCTTAGCCATTAATGCGTCATGCTGTGTGGGTGTAAATGCTGGGTCATAAGTTTTGATTACACCTTCAAAACTACCTAAATCTTCCAGTGAATTTCTCAGCGCATCTACCGTGGTACTGCCTGCTTTGGTTACCGCTAACGCTAGCATATTGACAAGATCATAAGCGTGCGCAATACCTGTAACCGCGTGAATAGCTAAAGGATCGACTAGGCCATATTTGCTGTGATAAGCTTCTAACAACTGCTGGGCTTTTGCATGTTTTTGATAATCAAAGTGGAAGGTTTGTAGAACCGACAAATTAAGTAAGTCCGGCTCAACGTTTAAACGCTCTATAAAGTTCCCCGAAGCAATGCCCCAATGGGAAATAACAGGTAAAGCTGTGAGGTTTTGTGCTGCTAATTCGTTTACTACTACCGCACCTTCAGGTGCGTTGGCAATCAGAATGATGGCTTCTGCTTTGTCTGATTTGATAGCAGATATATCCTCTTCAAATTTTTTCTGCTGCCAGTTAATCCACCGAATAGTCGTTATGGTTATCCCCATGTCGGCAGCGGCTAAGGTGAGTGATGCCTCGTTAGAGCGACCCCACCCAGTACGCTCTAACACCAGTGCTACACGCTCAATACCACGAGAAGCAGCATGCTGAATAAGTACTTTCCCCGCCTCTGCGTCACGAACTGACACGCGAAATACATTGTTAGGAGCATATTGGTTGTCAATTACTTGTGTTCCTGCCGCCCAAGGAACGAGATATAGCAAGTTAAGTTGATGAATAGACTCAAGCTCGGCTAACGCAACAGGCGTATGTACGCCCCCTATTACGGCGATTAAATCGCTGTTGGTGGCGAACTGTTTAATATTGTGAATGCCGCGGGCAGGGTTGCCTCTATGATCTTTTAAAATGATATTAACTGGACGGCCTAGTAAGCCCCCCTTTTTATTAATTTCATCTACCGCAAGTTCAACGCCCCGTTTAATAGCTACACCACCGTCAACGGCGACAGCCGAAAAGTCTGCGTCTATACCAATATAAAGTGGTGAAGACGCCTCACTGCCGTTAGAGTGAAAGCTTAATGTCATTAACGTTAACAGCCAAAAAGTGAAACGTAAGCGCATAAAATCTTTAAGTTGAGGGTAAGGCTTGTAATTGTATAGCATTAATTGGTTAGTTTTACCTTCCAAACATTATTCTTTCGTCTATTTTTGTTTAATTATTAGTCATGCATAAACCGCACTTTTAGCAAGGTTTTGTTCGGTGAATAACAGCGTTAAGTTAGTTATATTACGGCAATTAATGAGCAGATTAACGGTCTTGTACTGGGGTGAATTGGTAGTAGCGTTTGAACTCTCTAGAGAATTGAGACAGGCTGTTGTAACCCACCGCGTCGGCAGCGTCTCCCACTCGATAACCTAATGCGATCAACTCTCTGGCTTTAGACAGTCTAAATTTCTTTATATATTGAACGGGTGAATCCAATACTACTTCCCGAAATGCGCGGTGAAAACCAGAAACACTCATATTCGCACGGGCGGCAAGTGAATCTACGTTTAACGCAGAGGCATACTCATCATGAATCGTCCGCAAAGCTTGTGCGATTCTCGCATAATGTCCGTTGTCGGTAAGGCCGCAAAGAACATGACCGGCAGGGCCATTAAGGATGTAATATACAATTTCTCGTACAAAACCTGCGCCCAATGCCTTTGCACTATTACCGTGGGCTAAAGCTTGAAGTAGTCTGCGTGTGGCATCGGCTATGTTTTTATCTAATGACTGCTGACTTACTGTGAAGGTAGGAGCGGGGCTATTTTTTGCCTTGGCGTCACGCCATTGGGAAAGCTCTACAAGTAACGAAGCGGGAATATCAATGACTAAACCCAATATGCAGTCGTCATCATCCAAGGTTGCTGCACACTGAGCAGGCAAGGGCACACCGAAAACAATGTAATCGCCTTTCTTGTATTCTATTTCACGATTATCAACATACAAGCGTTTAGTGCCTTGTAACATGATAATAATGCCTGACTGATAAAGTAGAGGCTGCTTGGGGCTTCCATGAGGGTCGCGAAAAACTCGTATGCCCTCTATATCCGTTTTGCTCACGCCACTAAGCGCTGATTTACCGAGGGTGCTTAAAAACTGCTTTAGAATTTGACTTAATAAAATCATATCAGGAGTGGAAACAGTATTGTTTGTAGAAATAGGCAAATTTTTTCCAGAAATAGACGGTTTGTTTACGCGTAATAGCACTATTATGCATTAACACAAGCATGTAATGACAGAGGAAAGACTATGAAATTTTCATTCAGCAACCCAACTCGCATTCAATTTGGCCAAGGGCAGATTGGCTCAATCAATACCCTGATCCCAAAAGACAGCCGCGTATTAGTGTTATTTGGCGGCGGTTCTATTAAAAAAAATGGCGTGTATGAGCAAGTAGAAAACGCGCTAGTAGGCTACAATTGGGAATCTTTCGGTGGCGTTGAACCCAACCCAACCATTGAAACGCTAGACAAAGCTGTTGCGCTAATTAAAGAGACCGGCGTTGACTATATTCTTGCAGTAGGCGGTGGTAGCGTTATCGATGGTGCCAAATATATTGCGGCAAGCGCCGTATATGAGGGGGAAGGCTGGGATATTCTAACGGGCAAGCACACCGTTGATAACGCGCTGCCTATCGGTGCCATTCTGACCTTGCCAGCAACAGGCTCTGAATCTAACGGCGGCTCTGTTATTAGTAAAAAAGCGACAAAGCAAAAATTGGCGTTTATGTCTCCATTGGTTTATCCGCAATTTGCTGTATTAGACCCTGATGTAATAAAAAGCCTTCCGCATCGCCAAGTAGTTAACGGCTTAGTCGATGCCTTTGTTCACGTTTGCGAGCAGTACTTAACCTTCCCGCAAAATGCACCGGTTCAAGATGGTTACGCCGAGACTTTGCTGAAAACCCTCATTCAACTTGGCGGAAAAATTAATAACAAAGATGATGCATGGCGCGCTAACCTAATGTGGTCTGCAAACCAGGCATTGAACGGTCTTATCGGTTCGGGTGTTGCGCAAGACTGGGCTACCCATATGATCGGCCACGAACTCACGGCACTTTATGGTGTAGATCACGCTCGTTCATTAGCGATTGTTCAGCCGTCACTACTACGGGTTCAACTTGACACTAAGTCAGTAAAGTTGTCGCAGATGGGCCAAAATGTATTTGGTTTAGACGAGAGCGATGATATTGCGCTTCGAACTATCGACGCTATCGAAGCGTTCTATCAGAGTCTTGAAGTCGCTACCCAGCTTACTGAGCATGAAGGCGACAAGCAAAGTGCCGTTAATGCTGTGGTCGAAAAGCTGAAAGGAAACAAAATGCTCTCACTCGGTGAAACGGGTGCCATTACCCCAGAAGTAAGTGAGCAAATTCTCAACTTGGCAGTGGCTGAGTAATAACCACCTAAAAGCGGGCTGTCGCTTTATTTATAGCTCGCGCTCTGATTGTACAATAATACAAATTGGCACGATTCTACTATTAACACGGTAGATGAAGTGTCGATTTGTTTTTTAATTATACAACAGAAGTATGATTTTCAATTCCGTTTGCGCTTTCTGAGTTAATTTATTAGGTTTAAAGAAGGTATGGCGCATTTTACGTCAGCGCAGATGGGAGTTAGCTTGCAGAGAAATTATCCCCCTTCCATTATTGATTTGGAAGCCAGTGGGTTTGGTGCCCGTAGTTATCCTATTGAAATAGGGATAGTGCGCTATGATGGTGCAAAATGGTGCAAACTCATTCGTCCCTTTGATAGTTGGGTTCATTGGGATAAAGAAGCAGAGTCTTTGCATGGTATCACCAGAGCCATGTTGAACACTTACGGCGTTTGTCCGGTCAAAGTGTGCCACGAGCTTAACGCCTTTTTAAGCAATACCATTGTGTACAGCGATGGTTGGGTGGTAGATAACCCTTGGCTTATTAAACTTTTTGCAGCAGCCTCGGTTCAAATGTCTTTTTCATGTCGTGCATTAGAGTATGTGTTAAGCGAACCTCAAATGGCACTTTGGCACGGCGTTAAATCAAATATTGAATCGCAAAGCGACGACCGTCGCCATCGAGCAAGTACCGATGCAAAAGTTATTCAAAGCACGTATGTGGAAACCCGTAATCAGGTGGAAGCAGCAAAACACAAAAATTAGAACCCGCATTAAGGGTTCTTCCAGACATTAGAAAAAGTATTGAACACCTAACGTAAGCGCATTATTTTCTTTATCTCCTACTTCTCGATGTTCAAATTCCAGCGCCATATTTAAACCACTCTCGTCACCAACTAGCCAACCCAATCGAGTAAAAGTGCCTAAGTCTTCGGGTATATAGCGCCATTCAGGATAGTACTGTAAAGGTGAGTGACTCGTATTAAACGAGGCATATATTTGTTGTTCGAAAAGTAGCGTTAACGCACGGTGAGCGCGAATTGATAGTTGACTATTTTTGCTGGCATTAAAATGACTATCGTAGCCAGGTATGGATTCGAGGCGCGTTTCATTGAAGCGACTTTTAATTTTCCACTTTGCTATCTTTTCGCTTTTAAACACGATAGGGCCGTAGTAGCTGTCCCAATCAGCGGCCTCACTATAAGCGGCACTCAAAGGGGCAAGCAATATTAAACAAACCACGCAAGTTGGGTATGTTTTCATGAAAAATTTCCTGGTCGAGTGAGACAGCGTTAACTTGTTCTAATGACTACCGATTATTATAAATATAAGTGGTAGCTTCATAGCCACGAGTGTATTTTGTTCGCCCTATGTGCCTAACTTTAAAATAAAAATTTGACACAAAACTGAAACAAAAAATGAGTGCTGAATAGTAAGTGTAGTCTTTTATCTAAAAGGTTAAAAATAAACTTGTTAGATATTTCTATTGTGAACTAACTTTTAAAGGGTAGTAGTAAGACTTACTTCAATTTAGTAGGCAAAGCAGTACTTTCAAATAGGGAACATGGCCGGAGGTGAGTGATGCAAACGGAATGGGAATTTGAACGAAAGTTTTTAGTAAGCTATGTGCCAGAAGGTTTGTTAGATACACGAAAACCTGTGGCAATAAGACAAGGTTATTTAGCCACCGAGCCGGATAAGCATATTCGAATTAGAGATGAAGGCGGTAACTACACCATGGCCGTTAAACAAGGTGTTGGCCTTAAACGCAGAGACACGCGAATTGCGTTGGATTCTGAGCAATTCGCTGATTTATGGCCTTTAACCCAAAATATGCGGGTGGAAAAGCAGCGATATCGTATCGACTTTTTTGGAGCTCAGCTGGTGATAGATATTTTCACCGGTAACTTAGCACCGTTGAAAGTAGTGGAAGTTGAATTTGACAGTGAAATGAGTAGTCGACAGTTTTTGCCGCCAGATTTTGCTGAAACGGAAGTGACCCACAAGAAAGAATTTCAAAATGTTGCGTTAGCGCGATTTGGCTTGCCTGATATGGTCATAGCGAGTGGGAGTACGAAAAGTGCTTCCATTCTCGCAGGTTCCATATAGCCAAAATATAAGCACGCTATCGCCAAGCTATAGCAAATTAATGACCTGAAATTAAAAAGGGTCGCTTTACAAAGCGACCCTTTTTCAGTTTTGAGCTAGATTAACGGCGCTGAGCAGACTAAACCGCTGAGCGGAGCGCTTCAGCTTTATCAGTCGCTTCCCACGGGAAGGCTTCACGGCCGAAGTGACCATAAGCAGCAGTAGGTAAGTAAATAGCGCGTTCTAAATCAAGCATTTTGATTAAGCCATAAGGGCGTAAATCGAAATGTTCGCGAACCAAGGCCACTAGCGTTTTCTCATCAACTACGCCGGTACCGAAAGTATCTATACTGATAGAGGTTGGCTCGGCAACACCAATGGCGTAAGACACTTGAATTTCACAACGCTTAGCTAGTCCAGCAGCAACAATGTTCTTAGCAACATAACGGCCTGCGTATGCCGCGCTTCTGTCTACTTTTGAAGGATCTTTACCTGAGAAAGCACCACCACCGTGACGGGCCATACCACCGTAGGTATCTACAATGATTTTACGACCAGTTAGACCACAATCACCGACAGGTCCGCCAATAACAAAGCGACCAGTAGGGTTAATGTGGAAACGGGTGTTGCTATCAATCCATTCGCTAGGAAGCACTGGTTTGATAATTTCTTCCATTACCGCTTCGCGTACTTGCGCAGTAGAAACTGAGTCACAATGTTGAGTAGAAAGTACTACGGCATCGATGCCTACAGGTTTGTCGTTTTCGTACTTAAAGGTAATTTGGCTTTTCGCATCAGGGCGCAAAAAGTCTAGCTTGCCAGATTTTCTCACTTCAGCTTGTTTCTGTACCAAGCGGTGAGAATAAGTAATAGGCGCTGGCATCAATACATCAGTTTCGTCACTGGCGTAACCAAACATCAAGCCTTGGTCGCCTGCACCTTGTTCTTCAAAGCTTTCGCGGTCAACGCCTTGGTTGATATCTGGCGACTGTTTACCAATAGCGTTTAATACGGCACAAGAATCAGCATCGAAACCCATATCAGAGTGAACGTAGCCTATGTCTCTTACCGTTTTACGTGTGATTTCTTCAATATCAACCCACGCTGAGGTAGTGACTTCACCACCTACCAATACCATTCCGGTTTTAACGTAAGTCTCACAGGCCACGCGGGCACGAGGATCTTGTTCTAGAATAGCATCTAGAACCGCATCTGAGATTTGGTCGGCGATTTTGTCCGGGTGTCCTTCAGACACTGACTCGGAGGTGAATAAATGCGTGGCCATACATGCTCCATAAGCGTTTATTGTTCAAAATAGGTGAGTATTGTACTAAAACAAGGTATAAATACCAGTCTTTACTTCTAGACGTCTAAAAGTCCTTTCGTTACGATTTGTTGACAGTCGCGGATCACTTTTATAGATAATTGAGTAAATTTAGCCACGCTTTCCTAGTGAAGCGACATTGGCTTGCAAAGGAATGATGTGAATATTCATTATTTTAGCCAACTTTCGGTAATGGCAATGAAAAGCCATTGAACTGAATGGTGGCATAGGTAAGAATAACGCCCACATTACGATATACAGCAAAGCAGCGCTTTAAGGTTGAACAAAGGGATTTTGCCCACAGTGTTCCCTTAGCGAAATTCAGCTACAAAATAAACCAGGAGACAACATGCCCTCTCGTCGTGAACTTGCCAATGCCATCCGTGCTTTAAGCATGGATGCTGTTCAACAGGCCAAATCTGGTCACCCAGGCGCCCCTATGGGGATGGCCGATATTGCCGAGGTACTATGGGGTGATTTTCTATCACACAACCCAGCAAACCCGTCTTGGGCAAACAGAGACCGCTTCGTGCTTTCAAACGGTCACGGCTCTATGCTGTTGTACTCTTTGCTTCACCTTTCAGGCTATGAACTGCCTATTGAAGAGCTTAAGAACTTCCGCCAGCTGCACTCTAAAACGCCAGGCCATCCAGAATATGGGTATGCACCAGGTGTTGAAACTACCACTGGCCCACTTGGCCAAGGCGTTAGTAACGCAGTAGGTATGGCGCTAGCTGAAAAAGTATTAGCGGCTCAGTTTAACCGTGATGGCCATGATATTGTCGATCACTACACCTATACCTTCATGGGCGATGGCTGCCTGATGGAAGGTATTTCTCATGAAACCTGTTCACTTGCTGGAACATTGGGCCTGGGCAAACTTATTGGTTTTTGGGATGACAACGGCATTTCAATTGATGGTGAAGTAGAAGGTTGGTTTACCGACGACACACCAGCACGCTTTAAAAGCTACGGCTGGGAAGTGATTGAAGGTGTTGACGGTCATGACGCTGAACAAATTAAAGCAGCTATTGAGCAAGCTAAATCGAACAGCGCTCAGCCTACGCTAATTTGCTGTAAAACCGTAATTGGTTTCGGTTCACCAAACAAAGAAGGCACTGAGTCTTGTCACGGTGCACCATTAGGTGATGACGAAATTATCGCTACCCGCGCAAAGCTTGGGTGGAAGCACGGTGCATTTGAAATTCCAGACGACATTTATGCCGGTTGGGATGCTAAAGGCAAGGGCGGCGATGCTGAAAGCGCGTGGAACGACGCCTTCGCAGCATATGAAAGTGCATACCCTGAATTAGCCGCTGAATTTAAGCGTCGTGTAAATGGCGAATTGCCAGCAGACTTCAGCGATAAAGCGGATAAAATCATTGCTGATTTGCAAGCTAACCCGCAAAACATTGCGTCACGTAAAGCATCACAAAATGCATTAAATGCATTTGGTCCTTTGTTACCAGAACTTCTAGGCGGCTCTGCCGACTTAGCCGGTTCAAACCTGACTATTTGGGATGGCAGTAAAGGCGTTGAAGCCACTGACGCATCGGGTAACTACATTTATTACGGTGTACGTGAGTTCGGTATGTCGGCCATGATGAACGGTATTACCCTTCATGGTGGTTTTAAAGCGTACGGTGCTACATTCCTAATGTTTATGGAATACGCTCGCAATGCGGTACGTATGGCGGCGCTTATGAAGCAACCTGCTATTTTCGTATACACTCACGATTCAATTGGTTTGGGTGAAGATGGTCCAACTCACCAACCTGTAGAGCAAGTAGTGGCGCTGCGTGCTACACCAAACCTAGATAACTGGCGTCCATGTGACCAAGTTGAATCTGCTATTGCATGGAAGTTCGCGATTGAGCGCAACGATGGTCCTTCAACGTTGATCTTCACTCGCCAAGGTTTGCCTCAGCAAGAACGTAACGAACAGCAAGTTGCTGACGTTGCCAAAGGTGGTTATGTGCTTAAAGATTGTGCAGGCACGCCTGAATACATCTTTATTGCTACAGGGTCTGAAGTTCAACTTGCTGTTGAAGCAGCAGATAAACTAACTGCAGATGGTAAAGCGGTTCGTGTAGTTTCTATGCCTTCTACCGACGTTTTCGACCGTCAATCAGCGGATTACCGTGAAAGCGTATTGCCTTCTAGCGTAACTAAGCGCGTTGCAGTTGAAGCGTTATCTAAAGAAAGCTGGTACAAGTACGTAGGTTTCAACGGCGCCATCATTGGGATGGATACGTTCGGTGAATCAGCACCAGCAGGTGACTTGTTCAAACATTTCAATATTACTACTGAAGCAGTGGTAGAGGCAGCATTGTCTCTTAGCTAACGAGGTCACCGCAGTCTATGGTAAACATTGCCATAAACGGGTTTGGTCGTATTGGTCGCAATGTATTGCGCGCGCTTTATGAAAGCGGGCGCAATAACCACTTTAATGTGGTTGCGATTAACGATGTTGCTAAGCCAGAAGGTATAGCTCACTTATTAAAATACGATACCGCCCACGGGCGGTTCGGTTTTGATGTGACACTAGAAAACAACACACTTAACGTGGCAGGCGATGCTATTCGCTTGTTAGCACAACCGGATATCAACTTACTACCTTGGCGCGAAATTGGGGTAGATATTGTGCTGGAATGCACAGGTAAGTTCGATGATAGAGTATCGGGGCAGGCACATATTAATGCAGGCGCAGAAAAGGTACTTTTTTCCTCTCCAGGCTCGCCAGATTTAGACAATACTATCATTTTTGGTACTAACGATGACACGCTGAAAGCGGCGCATAAGTTGGTGTCTAACGGGTCGTGCACCACTAACTGTATCGTGCCGGTTATTCAAGCGCTAGACGCGGCCTTTGGGGTTGAAAGCGGAACGATTACCACTATTCACGCTTCTATGCATGATCAGCAAGTAATTGATGCTTACCACCCAGATTTACGCCGTACTCGCGCAGCCAGTCAGTCTATTATTCCGGTAGACACACGGTTAGCGGCGGGCATAGAGCGTATTTTGCCTAAATTTGCAGGTAAATTTGAAGCTATTGCGGTACGGGTGCCAACCATTAATGTTACTGCAATGGATTTAAGTGTAACCTTAAGTACGCAAGTGACTATTGCGGATGTCAATCAAGCACTCAAGCGAGTGAAAGCAGGGCGATTGCAGGGTATTTTAGATTACACTGAAGAGCCGCTAGTTTCTGTTGATTTCAATCACGATCCTCACTCTTGTATTGTGGATGGTACGCAAACCCGCGTAAGTCATAAGCAACTGGTAAAAACACTGGTGTGGTGTGACAACGAATGGGGTTTTGCAAACAGAATGCTCGACACTGCGCAAGCAATGTATGACGCAAGCTAATTAAGAATTTTGCTGCCAAGGTTGGTAGCGCCAGCCTTGGCAGCTTTCACAGTTATTCGATTAACAAGGGAAAGACAATGGCAATTCCAAGTATGAGTGATTTGGCCTTAAATGGTCAACGCGTATTAATTAGACAAGATTTAAACGTGCCAGTAAAAGATGGCGTAGTGACCTCTGATGCGCGTATTAAAGCTTCCATTCCTACTATTAAAGCGGCGTTAGATGCTGGTGCTGCGGTAATGGTAATGTCGCATCTAGGCCGTCCTACCGAAGGTGAGCCAGCGGAGGAATTCTCACTTCAGCCTGTTGTGAATTATTTGAACGACGCGCTAGACGTACCGGTTACTTTAGAAAAAAACTATTTGGAAGGTGTTGATGTAGCACCAGGCTCATTAGTTATTCTAGAAAACGTACGCTTTAACGAAGGTGAGAAAAGCGACGACGAAACCCTATCCAAGCAATATGCAGCCCTTTGCGATATTTTCGTGATGGATGCATTTGGCACCGCGCACCGTGCACAAGCGTCTACCCATGGTGTGGCAAAATTTGCCACTAAAGCGTGTGCAGGCCCACTTCTTGCGGCAGAACTAGATGCACTAGGCAAAGCCCTAGATAACCCTAAACGTCCAATGGTAGCCATTGTAGGCGGGTCTAAGGTATCAACTAAGCTTACCGTACTGAAAACCTTAGCGGAAAAAGTTGACCAGCTTATTGTTGGCGGCGGTATTGCCAATACGTTTATTGCCGCGCAAGGTCATAACGTAGGTAAGTCGTTGGTTGAAATGGACTTAACCGAGCAAGCTAAGCAGCTAATGAGCGATGCAGTATCAAATGGTGGGAATATTCCAGTACCTACCGATGTGGTAGTGGGTAAAGCCTTTGATGAAAACACAGAAGCGACGCTTAAAGCCGTTAGCGATGTCGCTGACGATGACATGATTTTTGATATTGGCCCTGATTCCTCAAAAGCTCTTGAAAGCATTATTAAAAATGCGGGCACTATTGTTTGGAATGGCCCTGTTGGTGTATTTGAATTTGAACAATTCAGTGCTGGTACAAAGGCGTTAGCCGAAGCCATTGCTGATAGCGATGCGTTCTCAATTGCAGGTGGTGGTGATACACTGGCAGCAGTAGATAAATATGAAATCGCTGATAAGATATCTTATATCTCTACAGGTGGTGGTGCATTTCTAGAGTTTTTAGAAGGCAAAACATTACCTGCAGTAGCCATGCTAGAAGAAAAAAACAAATAAAATTAGCAGACTACTAAAAAATCGATTCCGATTTTCGCCGGCGATACATTGAAGTACGTCGGCATATAACGATAAACCCTACACCTGTTCTTAGAGCAGTATTATAAAAAAGGAGTGTTGCAATGGCATCACAAGCACAGCAGGCCATGCTAGATAAACTTAACACGCAAGTTGGTTTTATTGCAGCTTTGGATCAAAGCGGCGGTAGTACACCAAAAGCGCTACGTTTATATGGCATTGAAGAGTCAGAATACAGCTCTGACGAAGAAATGTTTAACCTTGTTCACCAAATGCGTACACGTATTATCACCAGCACCCCTTTCAGTGGCGAGCGTGTTCTAGGCGCTATTTTATTTGAAAATACCCTAGACCGTGAAATTGAAGGTATGTCTACTGCCCACTACTTGTGGCAGAAGAAGCGCGTTATTCCTTTCTTGAAAGTGGATAAAGGGCTTGTTGAAGAGAACAACGGTGTACAGGTGATGAAGCCGATTGTTGGTCTAGATGAGTTACTGGCTAAAGCCGTTGCCCAAGATGTCTTTGGCACCAAGATGCGTTCAGTGGTAAAACTGGCCAATCATCAAGGTATTAAAGATGTGGTAGAGCAGCAGTTCGAAGTAGGTAAGCAAATCATCGCAGCAGGTTTAGTGCCTATCATTGAACCTGAAGTAGATATTCATAGTCCTCAAAAAGCGGAAGCAGAAGCACTGCTTAAACTTGAAATTCTTACTCAGCTTAATTTGTTGAGCGAAGGCCAAGAAGTGATGTTAAAGCTTACACTGCCTAATGAAGCTAACTTCTATAAAGAGCTTGTTGATCATCCTCGTGTACTTAAAGTGGTAGCATTATCTGGCGGTTACAACCGTGAAGAAGCCAATGCGAAGCTTTCAGAAAACCAAGGCATTATCGCAAGTTTCTCAAGAGCACTAACTGAAGGTGTTTCTGACAAACAGTCTGATGACGAGTTTGAAGCGACACTAGATGGTGCGATTGAAGGTATTTACCAAGCTTCAAAAGCATAAGTTTTATTGTTTAAAAGGGGCGCTTGTCAGCGCCCCTTTTTTATTAATTATGTCCCGTCCTGAAATACGTTGACGTAAAACGTAAAAAGGGAGCATTAATGCTCCCTTTTCTATTGCTCGCAAACCGGCTTATTTAATAGAAAGGGTTAAGTCTAACGCCTTCCAATACGCACTTTCTCGAACCAAGTCTGCTGCCAGAATTGGTTTTTCTTCCAACCAATCTTTAGGAAAAGTAAGGCTTAAGCCGTTCTTATCTGCATCAATCTCTATATCCGGCAAGAAGCCTTCTTGGCGTTTGATATTGAGCAACGCGCCAATACGTAATAAAGCGATAAGCTTTTTAACGGCCGCTAAATCGTACAAGTTAAAGTTGGGAAGATCGTTCGCCCGCACTTTCTTTCTATGAAAACGTACTAGGGTGGCTAATAATTCTTGTTGTTCTTGCGTAAATCCAGGCATATCTACGTTAGCGAGAATATAGGCACTGTGGCGCTGCACACCGCGCGAGTTAATTTGAATGCCCACTTCATGCAACAACGCCGCCCAACCCAACATGCTTTTAAAGTCGTGGTGTTTAAGTTTCCAGGCTTTTTCAGCATGGCTAAAGAGGTTAAGTGACGTGTTAAGCACAAGCGTAGCTTGCGCGGTATCAACATCGTAGCGGGTAGCTAAGCTGCTAGCTGTTCTGCCGCGTATATCGGCATGATGCAGCTCATCTTCCATCTGGTAAATCACGCCTTCGCGTAATGCAGCAGGGGAATAAACCAAAGTGTCTATTTCTAGCGCTTTAAATACTGCCACTAATATAGCCAAACCGCCGGCAATAACCACGCGTCTGTCTTCGGTTAAATCAGGGGAGTTGAGTTTGTCGATATGACCTGCACTAATAAACTGCTTCATTAAGTTACGCAGACTCTTGAGCGTAACGGGTATATCGTGGTCGTTGGGTCTATCTTGTTGGCATAAAGTGAACAACGAGCGAATTGTGCCCGACGTACCAACACATTGTACCCAACCCAGCTTGCGGTACTTATCTTGAATAAATTCCAGCTCTTGTTCAGCCGCAGTAATGGCCAGCTCAAAAGATTTGTTTTTTAATGACCCGTCTGGGAAGAATCGCTTAGTGTAGCTAACACAGCCCATTTGCAAACTGCGGCAAATAAGTGGGTTGAAGCCCTCGCCAATCACAAATTCTGTTGAGCCCCCACCGATATCCACCACTAACTGTTGTCCATCAGCATGGTTAGTATGTGCTACGCCAGAGTAAATCAGGCGGGCTTCCTCCACGCCTGAAATTACTTCTACAGGGTAGGGCAGAATATCTTTCGCGGCATTAATGAAGTGGTCGGCGTTTTTGGCCTTGCGCAGAGTGTGTGTGGCCACAATACGAACCGAGTCGGGTTCGAAACCGCGTAGACTTTCAGCCACAATACGTAGCATCTTTAAACCACGCTCCATGGCTTCATCAGACAAAATATTGTCGTCGTCCAACCCCTCAGCTAACCTTACTTTTTGTTTAACGCGATGCAGAATTTGAACAGACCCAGCAACAATACGCGCTACCACAAGGTGAAAGCTATTCGAGCCAATATCTAACGCGGCTACTTTATTAACCTCACGGCTTTCAACGGTATCAAAAACAGATTCATGCTGAGTCATTTAGGGTTTTATTTTCCTGCTTCTTTTTCTTCTTCTTTCACAAGATAGTCGTAAATCTCTATTTGTGAACGTAATTTCTTGCGATTGCCTCGAGCAACGTACTTGTTGCTTTGTTCCTTGTCAATCACTCTCGCTTTAAGCGTATCACGGAATTGTATATCCATAATATCGACAATGCGCTGTTGCAGGTTTTTATCGTAAATAGGGCAGCCTACTTCTATGCGGTTGTCCATATTGCGGGTCATCCAGTCAGCAGAAGAGATAAACACTTTTCTCTCGCCACCGCCCTCAAATACCATCACCCTAGGGTGCTCTAAGAACCTATCGACAATAGAGATGATTTCAATGTTTTCACTAATACCTTTTAAGCCAGGTATTATGGAACACATACCGCGAACAATACCGCGAATTTTCACCCCTGCTTGACTGGCCCGATACAAATCATCCATTAATTCCTTATCAACAAGGTTATTAATCTTAAAGGTAATTTGTGCAGGACGGCCTTCTTTTAAATGCTGAATTTCTTGACGAATAAGTGACTGAATTCGGGTTCTCGCGTTTAACGGTGAAATCTGCAAATGCTGAAATTTATACCGGCGGAAAGGGTATTGAATAAGGTCAAATACTGCCACCGCTTCATTGGCCAATTCTTGGTTTCGAGTGAATAAACTGTAATCGGTATAGATTTTTGCGGTTTTTTCGTTGAAGTTACCCGTACCAAAATGCGCATAGTTAATCATCGCGCCACGTTCTTCGCGGGTGATCACGCAAAGCTTCGAGTGAATTTTTAAGGTTGGCACGCCGAGCACTACGCGAATACCCGCATCGGTCATGCGTTTAGACCATTCAATGTTGGCCTCTTCATCAAAGCGAGCGCGCAGTTCTACCACTACGGTCACCTTTTTACCGTTATCAACGGCATCAATGAGCGAGTTGATAATGCGAGAGTTACTGGCCACACGATAAATATTAATGCGAATAGATTTTACGCTAGGGTCGAATGCTGCTTGGCGGACAAATTCGGTAACATGTAAGAATCGGTGATATGGGTAATACAGTAGAATATCGTGGGCGGTAATGGCATCGAATACCGTATTAAAATTGGAAAAAGCGTTGCTGTCGATAGCCGGTAGCGGAGCATGCTCTAAATATTCGCGGCCCACGTTTGGAAAGCCAATGAAGTCTTTAAAGTTACGATAGTGCCCTGCAGCATGCATGGTATCGAGTTTAGTTATACGTAAACGCTTACGTAAATCCTGCATCATATCTTCAGGCATATCGTTGTCGTAAATAACCCGAACAGGCTCGGCAATTAAGCGCTGTTTCATGCTCTCAGACATTTTTTCTACATAACTTTCGTCAATCTCGTCATTGATAGAGTATTCGGCGTCTCGGGTCATCTTGAATGAGAATGACTCGACTTCGTCAAATTTAACAAAGCCGCGGAAGATGTCTTCTAAGCTAAGCTGAATCATGTCATCGAGCATAATAATATGCTTTTTCTTTCGACTCTTTTCCGGCGGAATAAGCATAAAGCGAGACATTTCAGACGTAGGCACCTGAATAACCGCATAGCGCGTGTTGCGGTCTTTACGGCGCAGCGCGACATACAAATAAACAGATGTGCCATTTAAACGGCTTAACAAGTCCATTTTCTTGTCAATAATGATAGGGGCTATATGGCGAAGCACCTTATTGACGAAGAAGTTACGTACCCACTGCTTTTGATACTCGTTTAATTCATGCTTTTGCAGAATATGAATATTGTATCGCGCGAGCGCTTTTAAAACGTCTTTATGAATATGGTCGAACTTGTCGGAAAGCTGAACAACCTTTTGCTGAATAATCGCCATTAGCGCGGTTTGCTTTTCCGCCTCTTCTTCGTTGCCATCATTTTGGGCAATCGTTATTTGGCGTTTTACGTCAGCAGCACGAACACGATAAAATTCGTCAAGATTATTGGAGTAAATACCTAAAAACCGAATACGTTCTACTACAGGGTTGTTCTTATCTGCAGCTTCCTGCAAAACCCTTTCGTTAAATGCTAACCAGCTAAGTTCTTTGGGATAATATAGTTCTGGGTTATCCATAATTTATCGTTTTTTCACTTCTTAAAATGGCCAAAGACTGACATCAGTCAATGACATTACTGTGACAACCCTTAGATATAATAGGGTTAATTCGTAGTCCCTTACCTCAACGAGGTGATTTGAAACCTTTCTGTGTCGCTAGGGCCTTATTGCTTGGCCTGTATATCCACTACCAAGTCGTTCGCCAACGATTCAAGGGCGTCTTGCAACGCATCGTCATCAAACCCTTCAGGCACCGCAATAACTGCATTAGCTTTAAAGATTAAACTTCCCCAGTTAGGTGCGCTTTCGCAGCGTGATGAGAAGTTGAGGATGTTAAGGTTAAATTGGTTTAGCACCGAGGTTAACTCTTGCACTATGCCGGCTTTGTCGTTGCCCATTACATCAACGGTAAGTTGATTCGTTAATGAATTGGTTGATGTATTCACTGCCACAGACTGAACCGATAAATCGGAAATGGCATTTAGCGCGTCGACAAGTTTTTCGTTCTCGTCAGCGGGAACGTGTACTTCAACAAAGCCGGTAAACATGCCCGCCATATGTGCAAAGCTAGAGCCTTGCCAATTACCTTTGTGCTTGTAAATGCACTTAGCTAGCGTATCAACCAAACCAGGCTTGTCTTTACCCATAATACTAATAATGAGCGATTGCATGAGAAACTCCTATTCCAGAATCTGTAGAAATACGTTTGCTACTGTGGTTTTACGGTAATACCATAAGTCACACTGAAAAAGCGCTACTGGTTAGTATTGTTAATAAACCTTGTTAGCAACAGTGTTTGAGGCTGCTTACTTTAGGCGTTATTCACCGGAACTAACCCAAAAGTTTTCGCTTGCTATTAGCATAACAAAACTTACACTGCTCACCAGTGTAATTTACACCTGATAATATTATTAAATAAGAATGACTTCCTACAGCGATAGCATCAATAAAAAACGCCAACGCAATGATAAGTGGGGGCGATATATCGTCACCGGCTTTGGTGGGCTGGTATTGCTGACGCTGGTTATTTTAATTTCGCACCTTGTTAGTCAGGCTTTACCTCTGGCGTTAGTGCCTAATATTGAGAAAGAGCACCAGCTTGCATTACCCGAAGGTAGCCAAGTAGAAAGCGCTGGAGATTTGCTTGGCGGCCAATTAGTGGTAACTAACGGTGAGGATTGCCGTTTAAGCTTATATGGCTACAAAGATAATGATTTCGCTAAGCATCACGACTATATTCGCCCTTGTGAACATCAGTTGTCGACGACCTCTTTAATGGGCGAAAATGCGATTGTGGATATCTCTGCGGGCGGGCAAGTTCGGGTGGTGCCCGTCAGATCGTTAGCGTATCGCAGTGTAATAATCGCGAATCATTCAGACCCTTTAGCTCAACCTTCAAGCCTTGTGTCCTCTACAATATCTTTTGCTCTACCGGGCAAGTATTGGTCACAAACTACGTCTTGGCAATTTGCGTTCTCATCTAAGTGGGCGGCAATAGCGCTGCATACACAGTCGGGCACATATATACGAGGAGTGAACCAACTCAATCCTACGCAAATGGTTGATAAGTTCTTTGCCAATGTCGATAAAGTACATTTGTTACCTGGTGCACAAATGGTGTTGGTAGAAAAAGGAGCACACTTGTTCCTTTCACGGCTTTTCGAGGATGAATCACAGCTCTCGCTGTTAGCGTCTTTTGATAAACTCAGCCGTAATGACATTTCTATTTTATCTCTAGAGAAAGACAGAACGTTTTTCTTACAAGATGGCACTAACCAAGTTACCCGCTGGGTATTACATCGCGATGCGAACACGCTCGGTTTCATTGAAACCTACCAGTTCCTTTTGAACGCGGACGAACGGCTGATTGATATAAAAGAGCATGCCAGTATTAATGTGGTGGCAGCGCTTACCGATAAACAACGCCTACTATTTATAAATCGAGTATCAGGTGAAGTGGTTACGACAATTGATTTGCCTGAACCCATGCAATCAATCTCTTGGTTTGGCAACCGTCTTTACGGCTATAACGATGATTCTATTTTCATTTGGCGGGCGAATAATTTAAGCGGCATTACTACGTGGCGGTCGCTATTTGCGCCGCAACATTATGAGGGATATACCGAAGCAGATACGGTGTGGCAAACCACAAACGCCACGGATTTCCAAGAGGCCAAGTTTAGTCTTACGCCGTTAATTATAGGTAGCTTGAAAGCGTCGCTACTGGCTTTGTTTATTGCTATACCGGTAGCAATAGGTGCAGCGATATACACCGCCTTTTTTGCAAAAGAGCGACTTCGCCATGCCCTGAAGCCCGCTATCGAAATGCTAGAAGCTGTTCCCAGTGTGCTTATTGGTTTTATCGCTGCCATTTGGCTAGCCCCCATGGCTGAACAGTTTCTATTTTCTTTTGCTTTTTTTCTTATTGTTGTTCCATTTGTACTCATTGCCGTGGCGTTTTTTCAACGCCCTGTTGCCGACCGCCTACCCGCTAAACTTCGACATGGCGCTGAGTTGGGCTTTGCGTTACTTGGCGTTTTTATATTGGGTTACATTAGTGTGGCATGGGCGCCAGAATGGTTCTTTAGCTTAATTAATGTAGATGGTTTTGACATGCTAGCCGCTGAGTCTGATAGCCCCATAGGAAAAACGACGATAGTGGTGGCGATAGCCTTAGGTGTGGCTATTTCACCGAGTATTTACTCCATTGCTGAAGATGCCATTGGGGGCGTGCCCGATGAGTTAAAGCATGCATCATTTGCGTTGGGCGCCACGCGGCTTCAAACCCTTAAATATATAGTACTGCATGTCGCGTTTCCGGGCATTATGGCGGCGATTATGCTGGGTTTTGGTCGCGCATTCGGGGAAACCATGATTGTGCTCATGGTGACGGGAAACACCCCAATATCGAGCTGGGGCTTAATTGAAGGCTTACGGGCATTAACGGCCAACTTAGCCATAGAATTACCCGAAGCCGATGTGTCATCTGCACACTATCAAATTCTGTTCTTTACCGCTGGCATACTGTTTGTTTTCACGTTTGTTGTAAATACGATTGCTGAATTTACTCGTCAACGCTTACGCAGTAGATCTTATTATGAATAATATGTTCAAAGGCGGCTTTAATGCCGTTCATCGCCAGTCGCTAGTGATATCGTTAACGGCGTTTTTTACTAGCTTGCTGTTAATTGCTTTGGTGAGTGTGTTGTTCCTTATTACCTTTCGTGGTGGTGCGTATTTTTGGCCTGAGCCCATTTATGATGTGACATATAAAGTTACCGGAGCCAATGAAAGTGCTAAATCCGAACATAAAATGTTCGCTCAGCTTTATATGGCAGACGAAGTAGAGCAAATATATCAAGTTCACTTTGCTGACGAACAAAGCCCTTACGGCTCACAAATGCAGTTGGCCAGTGCGGATATTATTAACAAAGAACTTGCTTACGGCAGTGCCGAAATAAAAACAAAAGATGGTCGCTTTGTATTGGGACAGCCAGAGTTTTTATCTACACCAGACAGCCGACGGGAAGACTTGTCGCTGTTTTCAGATATTCAAAACAGAGTATCGGCACTAAGTGCTCAAATTGAGAAAATTAGACGCGAGCGACTATCGCCCATTCATGAATCTTTGGCATCACTAGATAGCAAAGGTGTTGATCAAAATGCACCGGCAAGAGAGCGCTTAGAGACTCAGTTTGAACGCTGGCAGCATGAAGTTATTCATCTAGAGGAAGAGCGAGACGAATACGAACTCAGCGTCACTTTTGCCAATGCGCAAGCGTACGCTATTCGGGTGTCGGAAATTAAAAGCGTCGATTATGTAAGCCAGCTTAGCTATTTTGAAAAATGGCAGGTGGTATTTAGTCGTATTGCTACCTTCCTTACTGATTCTCCCAAACAGGCTAATACGTCTGGAGGGGTATATCCCGCGCTATTTGGCACCGTGCTGATGGTATTTTTAATGACCATTATCGTGACGCCTTTTGGCGTACTTGCGGCTATCTATTTGAGTGAATACGCTCCAGATACGCCGTTTACCACCGCTATAAGAATAAGCGTTAGTAATATGGCGGGCGTACCTTCAATTGTTTACGGGGTTTTTGGTTTAGGCTTTTTTGTTTATACCTTGGGTGGCAATATAGATGCACTTTTCTTTGCTGATAGATTGCCAGCGCCCACCATGGGGACCCCAGGTGTGTTCTGGGCGAGTTTGACCATGGCTATTTTAACCTTGCCAGTCGTTATTGTTGCCACCGAAGAAGGCTTGCGGCGGGTACCAGAAGGGTTGAAGCGGGGAAGTTATGCACTTGGCGCCACCAAGGTAGAAACTATCGCTAAAACCATTCTGCCCATAGCGTCACCCGGAATAATGACAGGCGTCATTTTGGCAATCGCTAGGGCTGCAGGCGAAGTCGCGCCTCTAATGCTGGTTGGAGCGGTGAAATTTGCTCCTACGCTACCTATAGATGGAGAGTTCCCGTATCTGCATTTAGAACGTCAATTCATGCACTTGGGCGTACTTATTTATGATGGCGCTTTTCATAGTCATACTGATGCGAAGAATTCTTCAATGATGTTTGCCGCCTGCTTGCTACTGCTAATAGTGGTATTTGTATTGAATGTGCTGGCAGTTATACTAAGAACGCGGTTAAGAAAGCGCTATTTACAAGGGTAACCTTTTACATGCTGAAGTTGTTTGAACGCAATACGCTCAACGTGGCTGACATCACTGATGAGACCACGGCTATCGATGTGCGTAACCTTAATTTATGGTTTGGAAATAAGCATGTGCTTAACGACATTTCTATGCGTATTCCAAAAAACAAAATCACCGCATTAATCGGGCAAAGTGGGTGCGGGAAATCTACCTTGGTTAATTGCTTCAATAGGCTTAACGATTTGTACGATGGCTGCAAATACGAGGGTGAAATTAATATTGGTGGTCGCAACATCAATAGTAAAAAAGTGAACGTGTCGCGGCTGCGTACCCAAGTAGGTATGGTATTCCAGCGGCCTAATCCTTTTCCCATGAGTATATACGATAACGTATGTTACGGACTTCGCCTGCAAGGCATTAAAACTCGTCGCCATCTAGACGATGCGGTAGAAAGCGCATTAAAAGAAGCAGCGTTATGGGATGAAGTTAAAGACAGGTTGTTTGAGTCGGCTAATGCATTATCCGGTGGTCAGCAACAGCGCCTTGTTATTGCCAGAGCGCTAGCACTCAAACCCGACATTTTGTTGTTAGATGAGCCTACCTCAGCGCTAGACCCATTAACGACCTTATTCATTGAGGAGTTGATGGCTGAGCTTAAGAAGCGTTGTACTATAGTGATTGTTACCCACAATATGCAGCAAGCCTCTCGAGTTTCAGATTACACGGCGTTCTTCCATCAGGGGCGATTGGTTGAATATGCAGACAGCGATTCGCTATTCACTATGCCAGAGAAGAAACAGACTGAAGATTATATTACTGGCCGCTACGGCTAATTAGCAAAATCAGCAGTAGTGAATAGGAGCGATACAATGCGTCAGGTTGCACTGAATACCCATATTTCCGGAACCTTTAATATTGAGTTGGAAAATTTAAGAAACTCGGTATTAACCATGGGCGGCGAAGTAGAACAGCAATTATTAGATACCTTAAAAGCGCTTAAATTAAACCACCCTGGCTTGGCAGAAAAAGTGGTGTTGAATGACCTTAAGATTAACTCTATGGAAATCCAGATAGATGAAGAATGTATTCGAATTATCGCCAAGCGCCATCCTACGGCAAGCGATCTACGCTTAATCATGACCATTTCTAAAGCCATCACCGACATTGAAAGAATGGGCGACGAAATAGAACGTATCGCTAAGCTGGTCACCCGTAATAAATTACCCAGCTCTGACACTATTAAAAGCAGCATGTTGTTAATCGGCGAACGTGTAGCGGCGATGATGCGGGGTACGTTCGATGCGTTTGCGCGTCAGGATGAAAGTGCAGCCTTGGCGGTGTATAAACAAGACAACCGAATAGACAGCGAATATAAACGCCTGCTTACCTACACCACCACAGAAATGGAAAAAACCACAGAAGATATGCAAGACTGGCTAGACGTGTTGTGGGCCATGCGTTCCTTAGAGCGGATTGGAGACAGGTGTAAAAACGTGTGCGAATACGTAGTTTATTTAACCAGGGGGACGGATGTAAGGCATACGCCGCTAGAAAACATTCATCAAAAGTTAGAAGATTTGAGTTAAAAAATGCTCAAAAACTGTCACAAAACCGCAACACTTGCCCAAATTATCATCGTATGAATTTAATTCCGTTGCGTTTTCTGTTTTTTCGTAGATTTTCACTATGGCTCTGCAGACGATTACGCTATCATGCGCCGCAGCAAAGTATAATTCGTGCAAAAAATAATCTAAGCCTTTGCTAAGAATCGTTTTGCCGTGTAACTATCATTTTTTGTCTTCATCATAGCCGTACATTTGTCGGGTGATGTGGCAGTAGCTAGCTTAAATCGCGTAAAGATCAGGAGCGGTTATCCGTGGAATTTTTCGAGAGTTATGGTCTCATTCTTATTCTCCTTGCTGCCGGTGTCGGCTTCATTATGGCTTGGGGTATTGGTGCAAATGACGTCGCCAATGCAATGGGAACATCTGTTGGTTCTAAAGCGTTAACAATAAAACAGGCAATTGTTATTGCCATGATTTTTGAGTTCGCCGGAGCATACTTGGCGGGTGGGGAAGTAACCTCTACCATTCGTAAGGGTATTATTGATCCAGAGTATTTTTCCGCTATTCCTGAGTACCTCGTACTCGGTATGATTTCGTCTCTGTTTGCAGCAGGTATATGGTTAGCCTTTGCATCTTGGCTAGGATGGCCTGTATCTACTACGCATTCTATTATTGGCGCTATTATCGGCTTTACCGCAACTGGCGTTAGTATGGACGCGGTAGCATGGGGCAAAGTAGGCGGCATTGTTGGTAGTTGGGTAGTGACGCCAGCTATTTCGGGCATTATTGCATACCTTATTTTCATGAGTGCCCATAAACTTATCTTTGAAACCAAATCTCCGTTTGAAAATGCCAAGCGTTATGTTCCGTTCTATATGGCACTAGCAGGCTTCATTATGTCGCTAGTTACCATTAAAAAAGGGCTTAAACACGTGGGCTTAGAAATGAGCGCCGTGAACGGTTATATATTGGCTGTGATTATCGCTATTATATTAGCCATAATTGGTAAGTGGTTTATTGGTCGCATGAAGTTCAGCGGTTCAGAAGACGCTGATTTACAAGCTGCCAATGTGGAAAAAGTGTTCGCCTTACTCATGGTTGTTACTGCCTGTTGTATGGCATTTGCGCATGGTTCAAATGATGTTGCTAACGCTATTGGGCCTTTGGCCGCGGTAGTGAGTGTGGTGACTTCTGGCGGTGAAATTAATGCCAGTGCCAACCTAGCATGGTGGATTTTACCGCTTGGTGGTTTGGGTATTGTGCTTGGTTTAGCCATATTCGGTCACCGCGTCATTAAAACTATCGGCCAAGGTATTACTCACCTTACGCCAAGCCGTGGTTTCGCGGCCGAATTAGCGGCAGCTACTACTGTAGTGATAGCGTCAGGAACCGGTCTTCCTATTTCAACTACGCAAACCCTTGTGGGCGCGGTGTTAGGTGTGGGGCTGGCCAGAGGCGTCTCTGCGCTTAATCTCGGCATCGTAAGAAATATTGTGGTGTCGTGGATTGTTACCCTGCCTGCAGGCGCAATTCTTTCCATTATTTTCTTCTTCGCACTGAAGGCAGCTTTCGGCGTTTAATTGCCTATTAAGATTTGAAAACAAAAACCGCGTTTAACGCGGTTTTTGTTTTTTTAATAACGCGTATATTTAAATAGCGCGGAAGCCCGCGCTATTTTGTATTCGCTACTCTTCAGCCTGTTCAGATTCATCAAGCTTGATGGGAGAGTCAAACCCCTCGGGCTTAATGCCTACCACCGCGCAGTTAAGTTGTTGAATAGTCTCTTCTGCCGTACCGCCCATAATAAAGCCTGGAACGCCAATACGGGCCACAGTACCCATTACAATAACATCAGTATTAAGTGATTTTGTGGTAGCCGCTATCTCTCTACGAGGATAACCATGCACAATATGCTTTTCAGGTTGCAAGAAGTCGATAATGTCAGGGGCTAGTTCACTTTCTAATTCGCTTAATAACGATTCGAGGGCTTGCTCTCTCTCGTCATGAATTTTGGCGAGGTCGGTTTCCATTTGGTCATTGTCTACGGTAATAAAACCATCTCGTACGATGTTCTCCGGGACTGCATCAAAAACATGCACAATATGAAGCTGTGCAAATTCCAACATAGCGATGCGGGCAGCATGGCGTAATATATCTAAATTAAGCTTTTTGCGAATTGAGATTTCGTGTTTAGGGTAGTGATAATTTAAATCGAGTGCCGCCACCACGTTTTTATATTGGCTACGGTTTTTCTTACTTAACACCCAAACCGGACAGGGGCATTTACGAAACAGGCGTATATCTAACCCGCCAAATAGGCGGTCTAAAAAGCCTTCTTCGCTTCGTTTAATAACCAAGTCGTAATGGTGTCTTAGCACGTCGGTTACAATATCAATCAGTGGGTGTCCGATTTTGACTACGGTTTGCACGGGGTACTCTTTCGACCATGTTTCTTCCTGCTCGGTAAGCCAATTTCTTGCCTGAGACTCCATAGATTGGTGTGAGTCGATATAGGCAAATGACTCCATTACCATATTTGCATTAGGGGGCAGGGCTTCTAAGGTAAGCATAATGGTTAGTGATGCTTGATTGCTCTTTGCAATATGAATGGCCTGGGCAACCACATCGTCTTGGCGATGTGAGTCACTGAGTACACATAAAATATTAGTAAAATGGCTGTCCATAGAAATCCTTAGCTATTGAGGCGCTATACGTTCTTATTCTTCATCCTAACGCTTGATTTGCAAGCTTGCTACCTTGAAAGCATGATTTACATCATAACAAAGTGCGATTTCATAAAAGGGTAATAACCGTATTCTTATTGGGTCTTTTGTAATCTTTGTGCTAGATTAAAACCTAATTTCCTAATCAGTAAAGAGTTGTTATGAAGTGGCCTAATCTCAAACACTTACATTACCTAGTTACCCTATATCAAGAGCAGCATTTTCACCGCGCTGCCCAGCGTTGTAATGTAAGCCAATCTACATTGAGCACGGCAATTCAAAACCTAGAAGAACATTTTGGCAGCCAGTTGCTGGAACGGGAGCACAAGACTTTTGTGTTTACTTCATTGGGGTTAGATATTGTTGAACGAAGCAAGTTGCTGCTGCAAGAAGCCGGTGAGCTGGTGGAATACGCACAAAATGCAGGGAATTGGCAACGAGGTACACTGAAGCTAGGTGTTATCCCCACCATCGCGCCATTTTTGTTTGAAGGCATGCTGGGAGCATTTAACGCCTTCTTGCCTGACATCAATGTTGAGATGCAAGAAGACACTACGGAAAAGCTGCTTCAGCAGTTAATTGATGGGCGTTTAGACTTACTTATTTTAGCGTTACCGATGGAAACGCCAGGGTGTAAGCAAATGGTATTGGGGCACGACCCTTTCCATCTTGTGGCCCATGAAGAAATGGCTGACAAATTGCCCGACCCCGTCGATATTTCTTCTTTACCCAAGAAGAGTATTTTCTTACTGCAACAAGAGCACTGTATGACCGGCCACGCGGTTAGTGCATGTAACCTTCAGCACAGCGACCAAATAAGCTCTGTAGCTGCCAGTAGCTTGTACACTTTGGTACAGCTTGCAAACAGTAAAATGGGTTATACCTTCTTACCCGAGCTTGCCATTAACCAATCTATCTTGGCACACACCAACTTAAAAAGTTTTGCCGCCGAAGAGCAAGGCTTTAGAGAAATAGGTTTAGTGTGGCGTTCAGGCACTACGCGTATGCAATTGTTTCGTCGTATTGGCGAAATCATCTCTCCTCTTCTACCTGTTCCCACCCTTAAATAATGTTTTTGGCGAAAAAGTTTCAAACTTTTTCGCCCACTGCGTCGACTGTAAGAGTAGGGAATATAAAAAAACACCTATATCGCGGGGAACGCAGTGTTCATAAAACGGGATGAAAAACTCGTACAACAAGCATTAAAAGGCAACAGAAAAGCGTGGTTCACGCTTATTTCGCGCTATGAAACGGCCATGTACCAATACGGTATCCGCATGACCGGAAATAGCCATGACGCCTCTGATTTGATGCAGGATATTTTTGTCTCGGTTTATCGAAGCCTGGCGAATTATCGCGGCGACGGCACATTTAAAAGCTGGCTGTATCGAATAGCCCATTGTCGATGTATGGAGCTGTACCGAAAGCGAAAAGCGTTTACCGATATCGATGATATTTCAGAGCCTCTATGTGAAGCTTCATGCCCTGAAATGCAGCTTACCAGCGACCGCCAAAGTCGGGCGGTAACGCAAGCTATGCAAGCTTTGCCCTTGGCACAAAAAGCTGTGGTGGAGCTGAAATTTTTTGGGCAGTTCACTTTTGAAGAAATTGCAGAGCAAATGGATATTTCGGTTAATACCGCCAAGTCGCGTTTGTATAGCGCACTAACCAAATTAAAGTTGGAGTTGGAATAAATGAATCAACCTGACCATACCAATGAAGCATTAATTATCGCGTGGGTAAACAACAGCCTTACCCAAGAACAAAAAGCGACATTTTCTAAAAAATACGCCCAAGATAGCGTGTTTGCAGCCGCGGCTGATAATGCCAGTGCTCTGGCAGGCTGCGCCAGTGAATTTGTTGCGCCCCCAGTGCCTGATTGGAATAAAGCACAGCTATTTCCAGCACAAGATAAATCGAGTTGGTTTCAGTGGCAAGGCTTCCCTGCACTGGCTTGTGCGCTATCCGCGGTTGCCATTGTATTGGTGTTTACGGGTATGCCCAATAAAGATAATGGGAAGTTACTAACGGCGCAAACACCAAACAATGTAGATGCCGAGCAGCTATCAAGCTTGGTTGCCGAACAAGTGCGTGTGCAAGTGCGCCAGCAAGTAAAACAGCAGCGGGAAATGTACCAAGAAGCGAATCAAGTGTTGTTTAAAGAATATGCACAATCACTTGCTGCACAGCAACAGCAGACGAGTGCCGAGCTCACTCAATATTTATTGGCTTCTAGCCGAGAGGCGCGTAAGCAAGATTTTGCTGAGTTGCTTCAATTTATTAACGATCAGCGCATTGATGATCAGCGATTTTACGCCCGTCAGTTTAGCAAGTTACAAGATGAAATTGATGGCATAGGTATGGGATATAGCGTTGTGCTTCCCAACTCGAATTCAGCGTCTCCATTAGACGAATAACCAATAGGTAGCCCTTATGAAAAGACTATTATCTCTTTGCTTACTAACCAGTGTTAGTGCGTTAACCTTTGCCCAAAGTAATGCTACTTCTTATGCGTCTTTGTCAGATGAATTGGAAATTATGTCGGGCGTAATGAACACCGCTTTTCGTCAAAACGCTAATCCAAAAGGGTGGCGAGTATCGCGACTAGAAAGCAGTTATCTAGCGGGGCAGGGGGCAGTGTTCACTGTGTCTGTACGAGGCAAAAGTGCTGATTGGATCCACGATATTGAAGCCATGGTGGAAGGCATGCCAACGCCTCCAGCAGCGCCGGTTGCCCCAGAAGGTGGTGGTATTGTTTTTGAGCTAAGCCGTGAATGGGAAGATTTTGCGGGCGAAGCAAGCCGTCGAATTGCCGAGGTTTTTGAAGATAACAACGACCAAATACGTGATATCCGCTCTCGCTCTAGAGAATTAGCGTGGGAAACTCGCGAGCTCGAGCGCCGCAAGCGCGATATGTCTTTTGAATTAAGACAAGCTGATGACGATAGAAAAGAAGCGCTTGAAAAAGAAATGCAGGAACTTGAATCGTCTTTAGCATCAATAAATGCCCAGTCGGCGGAACTAGAAGAAGAAGTACGTCAATTAGAAGGTGAGCAGCAAGTAAAATTAGCGAAACAAAAGGAAAGTCGTCAGCAAGCCTATCGTTCATTTTTGGCTAACTTTGAAGCCAGTATTGGCAGCACATTTTGCCGATTTGGCGCAGGACTTAGGGGGGTACCTGAGGGAGAACACGTCAGCATGATATTAAAAGACTTTGAATACGGCGATGATAATAACAAGCACGACCGAATTTATGTGTTCAGCAAAGCCAAAATAAAAGCATGTGTACAAGAGAAAATTGACGCCGAAGCACTATTGACTAGCGCTACTATTTATACCTTTTAACTGTACTATTAAAACCAGACATTCAAAACCAGCGCGTACGCAATACGATTACGACACTAACTAAGGGGCGGTATGGCCGAGTTCTGCCGCCCATTGTAGTTCACCGCGCGACAACCCATTTGCCGAACTTGCCCCAAAGCTATGTAATGCACTGTAAGCACTGTTTGAAGGCACGCGGCAATAATGACACAAGGCATAAAACAGTAAGCTACAGCGATGCTGTGAACCATCACAGTGTAAGTACACACTGGCGCCTTCAGATAGCATCTGCGACAGTTCGTGCAGATATTGATGCAAGTGAACATCATCGGTAGGTGAATCTGCTGAAGGGTGTAAAAAAGGCAGCCATATCCACTCTAACCCAGCTGCTTTAGCTCCATCGCGAATAACAGGGGCATCTTCTTCACCGGTTTGTACCGTGGCAAGGTGAGTAACCCCCAACCCTTTCAACCTTGCATAGGTATCAGATGTCGGTTTTTGCCCCAGACAGATCTTTCCAGCGCTAAGTGAAAACCACGCAAGGGATGTTTGGCGATTTGTACCTTGGGATACAGATGATGATTCGTTTTTATTCATACCACATAATAATATATTGAGAAGTAATGGCAGCTGCACCCGCCTAATACGAACACATGCCAGATAGCATGAGTATATTTTACCTTTTTCGCCACATAAAAACACACCCCAAGGCTGAAGCATAAACCACCCGCGACCAGTAACCATAATCCAGCACCTGGTAGCGCAACATACAGCGGGTAAATGAGCCCAATGGCAATCCACCCCATCAATAAGTAGGTCATCACGGATATTTTTGGAAAACGGTGCTGCGCAATAAGCTTAAAGGCAACGCCACCAAGAGCTAAACACCAAATTACCGCCGTCATGGTGATGCCAAGTACGCCTCCAATCGACACTAACAATAAAGGTGTGTAAGTACCTGCTATCAACAAATATATTGCACTGTGGTCGAATAGCTTTAGCCAGCCCTTTGCCTTATGGTGTGACGTAGCATGATAAAGGGTAGAGCTCAAAAACATAAGAATGAGCGTAGCGCCGTATATCGCAGCGGCGGTAATGGTTAGGGTGTTATCTGCGCGGTAGAGTAGAAATACCATACCTACAATGGCAGCAATAAAACCAACACCATGACTGATACTGTTAAGCCATTCTTCCAATACAGAATAGGCTTTTGCCGTAATACTTGTCATGACTTCCTCCAACTCTATTTTAATCTAGCGGCCGTACTGATACGTTTATTGCTAATACAATTGTGCGATATGTTTGTACCTTAACGCGTGTAATTCATTTAGCGCGCTTTCAGCGTACACTTGTTCGCTAAAGTATAACAGAAGCGTTGTCGACGAGTATGACAATTTTACATTGTACGTTGATGAAGGCGTAACCTTTCGTATCATTGTCGCTAAAAGTATTCGTCACTTATCTCATCGCGTGTGAATGACAATCAGTAAAAGTGTTGAACGTAGAGTCTTGTTTACGTTATGTAGTCATGGGCGTAGTTAACCCTTCATTTCTTCTAACTCTAAGCCCTTTGTTTCATAAACATAGCGAAGAACGAAGCCGATAGAGAGCAAGGCAAAGAAAGCATACAGTCCGTAAGCACCCGCAAGGCCTATTCCTGCAAGAAGCATTGGGAAAGACCATGTGATAACAAAGTTAGTAAACCACTGCACTAACCCGCTTACGGCCAAGCCGGAGCCTCTTAATTGGTTAGGAAACATTTCTCCTAGCATTACCCACATTACCGGCCCCCAAGAAAAGTTAAAGCAGAATACATAAAGATTGGCAGCGATGAGTGCAACAGGCCCCCATTCATTTAACGCCAGCCTGCCATCAACATGTTGTTCTGAGTTTAGGAAGGCTAACGTTACTACGGCAAGCGATACCGTCATGCCTATAGAACCCCATTTAAGCAATGGTTTTCTTCCAATCTTGTCGATAACAGATAGCGCCACAACACATGCCGCGATGCTGATAGCTCCGCTTATCACATTAATGAGTAGTGCATCTGCTTCTGAAAAGCCCACGGCTTGCCACAATACGGCACCGTAATAGAATACAACGTTGATCCCAACTAACTGCTGAAGTGCAGCCAACCCAATCCCTATCCAAACAATTGATCTTACTTTTCCAGAGTTTTTATCAATAAGATCTTTTAATTGCGGTTTATGATCTTGCGACAAAGACGCTTCAATTTCGGCCAGTTTCTTTTGCCCATTAGCGCCATAAAGTTTGCCCAATACTTCACTCGCTTTATCTGTTTTTTTCTTAACCACTAAAAAGCGAGGGCTTTCTGGTATAAAAAGTAACATGAGGAAAAACAGCAATGCTGGGATGACTTCCATCCAGAACATCCAACGCCACGCTTCAAAATTTAACCAAAGCACCTGTGTAGAACCTGACGCATAGTCGGCAAGAAAATAGTTACTTAGAAAAGCAGCGAACAAGCCGCTAATAATGGCTATTTGTTGAATAGACGCCAGCATGCCGCGATACTTTGCCGGTGCGACTTCTGCAATATAAGCAGGTGCCATAACCGACGCTGCCCCTACGGCAAGTCCTCCAATAATACGATATATAACGAATTCCGATCCGCTGCCTGCTATACCTGAGCCCCATGCACTAACCAGGAAAAAGGTTGCGGCTACAAGGAGCAATGACTTCCTTCCGTATCTATCAGCTAAACGACCAGCAAAAAAAGCACCTACTGCACATCCAAGTAGCATACTGGATACATTAAATCCTGTACCGACACTCTCTGATTGAAATGCTACGCTTAGCCCTTCTACAGTTCCATTAATTACCCCGCTATCGAATCCAAATAGAAAGCCTCCGATGGTAGCCACGATAGTAATAAATAAAACGAAGCCATTCCCCGAGGCTTCATTAGGCAGGTCAATATTTGTTGTAGTGTCCATATTATTATTCTCTTTAAGGTAAGGTTCCGATATCAACTGGCTTTTATGACTGATGAGCTTGGCTCATTTTCAAAATGGTTGGGCTGTGAATCTTGACGGTATTCAACGGGCGTTTTATCAAAGTGCTTTCGAAACAAAGCATACATATACTGCACCGACGGATAGCCGCAACGCTTGGCTATATCACCACTATTGGCATCAGTTTCTTTGAGCATTTGGCATGCGCGGTTTAGTTTTTCGTTGTGTATTTCTGTATGAATACTATGGCCTCTTTCTTCTCGAAATCGCGATTCCAAGTTAGATCTCGAGATGCCTACATGATCTAGCACTTGGTCTACTTTAATTCCCTTACACGCATTCATGTGAATGTAATGGGACGCTTGCATTACAAGTGGATCTTTAATTGCTTTGAAATCAGTAGACTGGCGTTCTGCTACCGTCACAGGGGGGACTAACAATTGTTTGTTTTTTATTGCGGTTCCGTTTAATTGCTTGTGCAGTAATCGTGCTGCCTGATACCCCATTTCCAAACTACCTTGTCGTACAGACGTCAAGCTAACTCGGCTTAAAAAGCGTGTTAGTTCATCGTCATCAATGCCTATCACGGCAAACCTTTCTGGAATAAGAAAGCCTAGGTGATCGCACGCTTGAAGAAGGTGGCGCGCGCGAGAATCTGTCACTGCCACTATCCCTGTGGGAGAGGGTAGGCTTTTAAGCCAATCGGTTAAGCGCTTCTGAGAATATTGCCACGTTTCGGCTCTAACCGCATGGCCTCGATAGACATAACATTCATAGCCATAGTGTGTCGCGAGAGACAGCATGGCTTGCTCTCTTTCTTGCGCCCACCTTTGCGCTTTGCCAATTGGCGAGCCGTAGAATGCAAACCTTTCAATTCCTTTATGCCGTAAATGATTGAAAGCGGCTTCCACTAAAGCATAATTGTCTGTCGCCACATAGGGTACATTTGGATAGCTAGCATCATCTTGGTAAGAGCCGCCTATCGCTACGACTGGTATCTTGGTGTTACTCAGCGCTTGCTCAATAGCGGGGTTGTCAAAGTCTGCAATAACGCCGTCGCCACTCCACTCATCAAAATGCTCAAGACGAGTTAAAAAGTCTTCTTCTAAATACAGGTCCCAATCGGCATTTGATACTTGCAGGTAGCTTCCGATACCTTCAATTATTTGCCTATCAAATATCTTACTTGCATTCAAAAGCAGCGTAATACTGTGCGCTTTTTCAACCATAGTTAATTCCTGAATATAAACAAATTACGTAAAGCCAATTACGTTTATTAGTTTTAAATATACTAAACGAGTAAGTGGTAATTAACAAAACGATTACAAAATTTCATAATTGATATTGACGCTTTTAGTAATCAATATTTAAGGCATAGCCTCATATAACCGCGGAAAGACTATGTACTTAGGAGTAGATTTAGGCACATCCAGTGTAAAAACAGTGTTAATGGATGAGGAGGGGCTAATTACGGTCTCAGTAAGCAGGCCGCTTAATGTATCCATGCCTAAGCCGTTGTGGTCCGAACAAGATGCTGGCGAATGGTGGAAGGCAACGTGCGATTGTTTAGATGAGCTATCTGAACAGATTGAATTGTCCAATGTTAAGTCGATAGGTTTAAGTGGCCAAATGCACGGTGCAACGCTGCTTGACGAGTCAGGGAACGTGCTAAGGCCAGCAATCCTGTGGAACGATGGACGCTGTGTTGCCGAATGTGACGAGCTAAACAAGGCCGTTCCTGATTCAGCTATGCGCACAGGCAACGTCATTATGGCGGGGTTCACCGCCCCCAAGCTACTTTGGGTTAAAAAATATGAGCCCGAGGTATTTGCGAAAGTAAGTAAAGTGTTGCTACCCAAAGATTTTTTAAGATATCAACTTAGCGGCGAGTTTGCATCTGATATGTCTGATGCTGCTGGCACCATGTGGTTGAATACTGAAACGCGTCAATGGGATGAAGTGTTATTAGCATCATGTGGTCTTGGAGTTGATAATATGCCTGCGCTCTTTGAAGGAAGTGAAGTGACTGGCACTTTAAAAGCTTCACTGGCTGAGCGGTGGGGTATGCATAATGTCGTGATTGCTGGTGGCGCAGGAGACAATGCTGCTGGCGCGATAGGCTGTGGTATTTTCGAGCCCGGACATGCCATGTTGTCACTAGGTACCTCAGGTGTCTATTTCGCTGTTACCGAAAGGTTTTCAGTGAATACTGCACAAGCGGTTCATAGCTTTTGTCATGCATTGCCTGACCGGTGGCATATGATGTCCGTTATGCTCAGTGCCGCAAGTTGTTTAGAATGGTATTGCCTTCAAAGTGGCTACAAAGATGTAGTTGAAATGATGGAAGACATTCAGCGCAATACCACCCAGTTAGATTCAGAAACCCCTTTATTTTTACCCTACTTAACGGGTGAAAGAACACCTCACAATAACCCTTCTGCAAAAGCCGCTTTTTTTGGTGTGTCGGCGTCGACTCGCCGTGTACATATGGCTCGCGCTGTTGTTGAAGGGGTATCGATGGCGCTTGCAGATGGCATCGATGCCGTACACCAAAGTGGCGTGACGACAACATCTATTAGCCTCATCGGCGGGGGCGCTAAAAGCATATTCTGGCGACAGCTTCTCAGCGACATCAGCGGCTACGCTTTAGAGTATAGAGAGGGCGGCGATGTGGGGCCGGCTTTGGGTGCCGCGCGATTAGCCAAGCTTGCTGCTAACCCTCAGTTAGCGCCAAGTGATGTTTGTTTTAAGCCGCCTCTTGAAGCGTCTTACAGCCCTCAGAAAGACATTCACAATAGATACCTTCTTAAGCGTCAACAGTTTCGAGAACTTTATTACGCAGTAGAGCCTTTCTTCACGTAGCAACGCAAGCGAGCTCAAAGCTTATCGTCATTTATTACGCATTTTAGATAAAGGAAAAACCATGAATAACTACTTCGAAAACATCCCTACCATAAAATATGAGGGGGCGGAGTCGACTAATCCTCTTGCCTTCAAACACTATAATCCGAAAGAAGAGGTGGGTGGGAAAACGATGGAAGAGCACCTGCGGTTTGCTGCGTGCTATTGGCATAATTTCTGTTGGGATGGTGCTGATGTATTTGGCACTGGTACTTTCAATAGGCCCTGGCTTGCAGCCGGTGATCCCATGGAACGTGCTAAGCAAAAAGCCGATGTGGCCTTTTCTTTTTTTGAAAAACTAGGCGCACCATTCTATTGCTTTCATGATATTGATGTCGCCCCTGAAGGCAATTCAGTTAACGAATACATTCGCAATCTTTCAGAAATGACAGATGTGCTTGCACGTAAGCAAGAAGAGACTGGCATGAAGTTGCTTTGGGGCACAGCCAATGTTTTTAGTCACCCACGTTACATGTCTGGCGCTGCCACAAACCCGAACCCTGAAATATTCACTCGTGCCGCGACCCAAGTTTATCACGCCATGAATGCAACGAAGGCACTTGGCGGTGAGAATTATGTTTTGTGGGGGGGGCGAGAGGGCTATGAAACGCTCTTAAACACAGATTTAAAACGAGAGCGTCAGCAATTTGGGCGCTTTATGAACATGGTTGTTGAGCATAAACACAAAATCGGCTTTGACGGATTATTATTAATTGAGCCAAAACCACAAGAGCCTACTAAGCATCAATACGACTACGATACTGCAACTGTTTATGGCTTCTTAAAAGAGTTTGGTTTAGAGAAAGAATTTGCGGTAAATATTGAAGCGAATCACGCCACACTCTCTGGCCATTCTTTCCATCACGAAATAGCGACAGCTTTTGCGCTAGGTATTTTTGGTTCCATTGATGCGAACCGTGGAGACGCGCAATTAGGCTGGGATACCGATCAATTTCCTAATTCGGTAGAAGAAATGACCCTCATTTGCTATGAAATACTGAAAAATGGTGGCTACACATCGGGCGGCTTTAACTTCGATACCAAATTACGACGCCAAAGTTTGGATGCAGAAGACCTGTTCTTAGGTCATATAGGTGGAATGGATACCTGTGCGCTGGGTTTAAAGAAAGCATATGAAATGCTTTCAAATGACGTGCTCACACAGAATGTGGAAAATCGCTATGCTGGATGGGGTTCAACAGTTGGGCAGAAAATTTTAGAAGGTAATATGTCTTTAGAATCCCTGGCGAAACATGCGCTAGCTAATGGCTTAGATCCTAAGCCATTCTCTGGAAAACAAGAGGGGCTGGAGAACTACGTAAACCAAATTATTTATAAATAAATGCATGTGAAGAAATAAAAAAAGCTGCCAATGGCAGCTTTTTTTTGCTTTATTCAAGCACTGTTTACAAAAAGTCTTTTCACCCCAGATTCACTACACCAGTTTATACAAGCTGCTGATGGCGCGAAGCCAATGATGCCAACTCACTTTGTGCAGGGGCGTTCCATGCCAGAACACCTTTATACAAAAACGCCTTCATGCTAACCGACGTCAACGAATGAAGTATAAAAAAGCGCAGCAGGGTTGAAATTTTATACCATGCGCGTTCTTTTTGAATGGCATTACCATGCAGATTTACTGTGGCAACGCGTTAATAGCACCTAAAACATATACCAAGGGCGCATTCCAATTAATAGCAATTTCATTGGTAGAAAAGCTGCACCAATCGTCAATGTAAGATTCTGCTGGTTCAGGGTAGGGATAATCGCATTCATCTTGACGCCCTGCATGCGGCCCACCCACTAGCATGCCAGGTACAGGCGCTATCACTCCATCGCTTGCTGAAATACGGTGATGGGGTGACATAGGCGTGAGGCTTCCATAGCCTGTAACGAAGCTATAGCCTGTTGGGTTCATGCCGAAGATATAAGAAATACTGTCGTAGACTGCATCTTTATATTTTGCAGTGCCGTTGATTTCATATGCGGCTAAAAGAATAAAGGCTTTATTGAGGAGCACACTATTACTCCCCCACACAAAATCATCTTCTTGCATTGGCACTAAATAAGGTGAGGTAGATACCTGCTCGGTAATTTTTTCAGCCAGCGCGATAAAAGCAGATTCTAGCCGAATAAGCTGCGAAACTGACAGCTTGTCCTGCGCATTTTTCAATAATGAAATCAGGCCTAATGTTTCAACATCTGCCCACCCAGGTATACTAAAATTGATTTCACTATTTTCAATTTGACTGAGGTAACGGGTATTCTCTGTGGCGATGTATAGCTCGGACGCCGCCCAGAAAAATTCGTCGTCGAATTGGTCATCGCCATACTCGCCGCTTTGTACATCATCAGGTTGTACATAGCGAACATCAGGGTTGAGGGTCGCCCATTGCCACGCTGCTTCAGCTTGTTGCAACCATTGGTGGGCTACATCGGGTGCTAGGTCTTTGTAAATACGGCTCGCCATTGCCATTGTGGCGGCGAAATCTAACGTAGCGCTTGTGGATACACCAATCATAAACCGCTGCGCATTATCTTCGTGGGGCATTTCAACACCTGCCCATTCTAACGTCGTGAGCTTATGAAATACGGCCCCGTCGTGGCGCTGCATACTTGCCATCCAGTCTAGGTTCCAACGCACTTCGTTTAGTAAATCGGCAACCCCGTCGTTTGATTCTGGGATCGCGACGTCTACCGTTTCATAGTATTGAGGGTAGTGCTCGTAAGCGGCAAGTAACGTATAAGTCGCAATGCCAGCATTAACAGTATATTTTCCGTAGTCGCCTGCATCATACCAGCCCTTTTCAGAGGGCAGAGCGCTAAGAGCGTCCATTGAAGAGGTGGCGGCAGAGGAGTGCACACTAACTTGCGTATCCAGATGACCAGCTGGTCGCTTCCATTGCCCAGCATATTCTTCACTTAGCGCCATACCAGAGCGATTAAAATAGTACGACTTAAATGCAGCGCGATGGGCGTCATCATAAATAGTTGGGCTTATGGTAAAGGGCAAAGAGGGCGGTATACCTTTAACGTCTAAGTAAAATTCTCCAAGTTCATCGAAGTCATTAAAACTCGCTAATTTTAACGATGGGTCATTACTAAGGTCCCACGAGCTAGTTACTTCCAACTCTCCTTGATAGACAACGTCATCGCTCGTTGAGCGCTTTATTGAAAATTTGCCTGATGCTGACGTTGGCACAAGTGCATGCTTTTTCCCATTTGGTAGGTATCCCACCTGATTGAGTTTAATACTCAAGGGCTTTTCTGAGCGAGCTTGTTGAAATTTAGATTTGCCATTGTCATCTGCACATCCGTTCAAGATCAAACTCGTCAGACCGACTAATAGCAAAAGAAATAAGGTTCGGTTCATAATTCGCGAACTAACTGACAAGAAGCGATACATTAGAGACCCTAGTGTTATGTGGTTTTAAGTTGTTACATTTTTGTCAAAATACAACGATAAGTCGTCTTACTAAAGGCGCAAAGCGTAGAAATAGACGCTTTGTACGTGTATTTAAACGAATGTAGACATGTTTGGTTGATGGCTAAGAAAAAAAACATTCCATTTACACAATTTAGGTCAATTCGCTTCTTGCGTCACGGTATTGAACACGTTATAAAACAATAAAAAAGTGTTTGGTTATTAATGAAAATCGTTTTGTTTAACTTTCATGATATGGTCTTGCTGTTCACTGTTTTTCAGTGCCTTTTATTTGCTCTTTTCTTGGCGACACTCAAGCGCGGCAAAAGAAAAACACATTTTTTGCTCGCCGCCTTTTTACTTTCACAAGCGGCAATTCCTTTAGACAATCTAATCAATTTTGGAGAGATGTTTCGTTCTATAGCGTTGTCTTTTTCACCAAACCTTTTTTACTCATTCGGACTCGCGTACTGGGTTGAAGCGCCATTATTACTTTTCTACATTCGTAGTCTAATATACAAAGACTACCAGTTCAGACGCTACGACCTGCTTTTCTTACTGCCTTTCTTGGTTTACGCCATCTATTTTGCTAACAATTGGTGGCTTGAAGATGAGGCTGTGAAAATTGCCGCCTTGCAGGGGGATATTATTGCCAATACTCCATTCGTAGAGCGAGCAATATATTTGTTTCGTGAAGCTTTTCGAGTGGCGTGCGGGGTGTTGTGCCTAATAGAACTCAATAGTTATCAGAGGCAGCTTAAACAACAAGTTGCAGAAACTGAGAGTGTGGATTTGACGTGGTTAAAAGCGTTAGTTATAGGCTTTTTAGTTGTTAGAGTTATTGCCGTAGTAACGGCGCTTGCCATTGTTTCTGCGTATGAATTTGGGCTCTATATCGACCATGGGTTTATAGGTCTAAGTTCAAACTATGCGGTTTTGTTAATGATATCTGGACTGATATTCTTTAGTGCAGGTTATTCCACCATATTTCGTGGAATTGACAGTAAACTTACCCCCGCGGCCACAAAAGAAAAACCGAAAATAGACGTTCGGCAGGTTGATAAAATCACCCGTTACATGCATTTAAACAAGCCTTATTTGAACCATCTACTAACGTTGGAAAATCTGGCAAACCAATTAGACGTCCCCCCTCGGGTTCTCTCTCATATTATTAATCATCATTTTAATAAAAACTTTTTTGAGTTTATTAATCATTACCGAATTGAAGAGAGTAAATTGCTATTAGAAAGCGAGTCGAATCGCCGCGCGACCATGTTAGATATAATGGATGCAGCGGGCTTTAACAGTAAAGCCACATTTAATACGTTCTTTAAAAAGTTAACAGAGAAAACACCTACCCAGTATCGAAAAGACTACTGGGAATAAGCGGCAACAATTTCGCCGCTTAACAATGTGGTCATTAAGAGCTACTTTGAACTTAGTTGTGCAATAAATTGTGCGTGTTCGGGAAGTACAGCAGCTGACTTATCGATTACACTCGCGATATGGGTAAGTCGTTCATCAATGAGTGATGTGCTCATTCTATCCACTAACGGGTGATATCCTTCACTTCGTAACCCTTGCCCATGCATGACGGCAAGCCACGATGTTTCATTAAATAACTCATTGTCTATGCGAAAAATACGACCTGAATCTTTGTATAATTGCATTTTTTGATTCAACGACTCACTCAATGAAATGTTGCGACAGTATCGCCAAAATTCGCTATCGTTTCTTTCTGTCAAAGCATAATGCAACACGATAAAGTCTCTAATCTGTTCAAACTCTTTTTCAGTCTGGCGGTTGTACATATCAATGTCGCTTTGACAAAACCGATTGTTTGGAAAGAGTGTCATCAATCTCGCTATCCCCGATTGAATTAAATGTAACCCAGTAGACTCTAGCGGCTCAATGAACCCAGCAGATAATCCTATGCCTAAACAGTTTTTTATCCAACTTTGAGGGCGCATTCCTGTCTTCCAGGCTAAAAAGTTTGGCTCCGCTAAAGGTTCTCCCTCCAATTGCGCCATGAGCTCATCTAGCACGACGTCTTTTTCCGTAAATTTACTCGAGTACACATAACCATTACCAATTCGATGCTGCAAAGGAATTCGCCATGTCCAACCTGCGGCTTTCGCTGTTGATTGGGTGTAGGGTTTTAACATGCTATCGGCAGATTTACACGGGATTGCAATGGCACTATCACAGGGCAATAGGTCGCTCCAATCGCTAAACGTCGCACCCATTTCTTTTTCCAAAAGTAAACTTCGAAAACCACTACAATCTATGTAAAACTCACCATCAATACATTGGCCATCTTGCAAGGTAAGCGTATTAATATGGCCATTAAGGTGTTTTGAAACCGTTTCAACTTTACCACTAACATGCCGAACTCCGCGCGTTACTGCAAAGTCGCGTAAAAAATTAGCATACAAAGTACTGTCGAAATGATATGCATAACTCATATTGGCGAGGGGGGAATTGTTCTGCGCCTTAACCTTGCCAAATCGCCCACCTTTAGCCGCCATCGCTTCAACGGAATACGCACAAAGGTCGCCACCAGCACCTTCGTTAAAACGCTTAAGCCAGAAATGATGAAACGGCAATGCTTCCATATTAATACCGAACGTGCCGAAGGGATGAAAATAGGCATGACCTTGATGCTTCCAGTCTTTAAATTCAATACCCAGCTTATACGTCGCGTTAGTGGCACGGATAAAGTCAGCTTCATCAATACCCAAAATTCGGTTAAATAAAGTAATTTGAGGGATAGTCGCCTCACCCACAGAAACCCCTTGAAGGTCCTTGCTTTCGATAAGCGTGACACTATATTTTGATAGGTCTAAGACCTTGCTGAGGGTCGCTGCGGTCATCCAGCCTGCAGACCCACCGCCTACAATCACGATAGACTTTATAGACATTGATTGAGACATAACTTCCCCATAACGTTAAAGGCATGCCATTATATGTGGCATGCCTGTTTTATCCTCAAACTTTTAAAAAGTCCCTTTAGCGACCAAGCTTATTCGGCGATCGTTAACAAACCACGACCGGCCCACTTGATTCCCTTCAGCGTCAATTTGCATGGAGGTACGTGTGACCGTATTGGTTAAATTTGTGCCCTGTAGCCCCAATTCAATATTGTCTGAGAACCGGTAGAAGAACGAACCATCAAGCTGCCCATTTGCTTCATTGAAAATGGGAAGCTGAGTGATGACATCTTTCGTGGTTAACAGGTATTCAGAGCGCCAATTATAAGCAAGGCGGGCGTTAAAGCCGTTTTTCTCGTACATCGCTACAATATTCACGTTGTCTTTGGAAAGCCCCTCAAGCGGTAAGTTATCAAAAGCAATGCCTTCACCTTCAGAAGAATCTGGTTTGTCTGGTGATAACCCCGGATTGGGTGAGCCTTCATCTTCAACATAGGTATAGTTAAATTGCAGTCCCAAACCACTCCACGCACCTGGTAGAAAATCGAAAAACTGCTGATAAGCAATCTCCACACCTTGAACGCTGCCCTCATCGCCATTGGTAGCGCCATCAACTTGAACAATTTGCGACACGCCGTTATTTTCGTATACGCGATCGGTGGAACCGTTGATAAAGTAGTTACTTAAATCTTTATAAAAGAATGATGTGGTCAACGAGCCAACGGTTTCTGGAAAATACCATTCAAAGGCGAAGTCGTAGTTGTTGGCTTCCATCGGCTTAAGAAAGGGGTTGCCAGATTTTGCGGTATAGCGTTGGTATTGCGCACTGGTTATTTCTCTATCATCGCCTTCACCTGAGTATTCAACCTGCAAATCATCGCCCTGTATTTCGACGTAATTGCGAAGGTTTCCAAGATCAGGAAGGGCAATGGCTTTGGAGTAACCAAAACGCAGCAGCATATCGTCGTTTAGATTTAATTTAAGATTGAAGCTTGGTAATAATTTACTGTAATCACTAACCGCTGTTTGTTCCCTTGAGGCAGCATTGCCGAATGCGGCTTGGTCAGGCGGTAAAAAGTTTTCAGGATCATCATCTTGAACCGCTAGATTATCGGGGAATGTAATAAACCCGTCTGTCTTATTCTCAATTTTAACGTAGCGCACACCAACGTTACCGCTGAAAAAGAGCCCTTTAACTTCCCCCTCAAAATTACCTTGAACGAAAAATGCGTTATTTGTTTCGGTAGTCTCATTAATTTCATTTGGCAAAAAATCACCTATGGCACCTGGCCTGCTTGCTAAGGAAGCCCAGCCTGGCGAAAGGCTGGCGAACGTAGACTCAGCATCACGATAGTTATCAGCGATAGACTCTTTAGGGAAAAGAAAGGTATTTCCTCCTGATGTTGTTAATACACCACCTCTTGCAAAGTCTTGGAAAGACACGGCCTCGTATAAGTCGCCTAGTCCAGCGCCAAGCTCATCACCTTGTGCATCGAACCAAGCATTGCCGTTCCCCGCCCAAGCTTCTGACAACCACCCCCAGTTATAGGTGGACTGGCGGGTGGTCTGTTGTCTTTGTGCGTAGCGGGTTCCTATTTTCATAGACGTAAACAGTCCATCTTCGAAGGTATATTTTGCATCTAACGCTACTGCGGTTTCATCCCCCTCGTTGGCTGAAATATGGTCCATCGCACTGCGCCAAAAATAATTGTAAGGGTTGGAGAAATGCGTTTCGTCGCCGGCGTTAGCTGGGTCGGTCAGAAATATATCAGGCGTGCTGCCTCCATTATTGTTGATTCCAACCACGGCACGTGTAGCGCCCATTACCGAGAAATCAACAATATCTGACGTTGACTCTACGTATTGTAAGTCTGCGCTAAATGCCCACTCATCATTGGGGCGGTACCGTACATTTAATCCGATATCATCAACCACAGAATGTTGCTCTCTGGCGCGTGTGATCATCGCGTGTTGAGCACCGAAAATACCGCCAGGCTGGCGCTCGGCATCATCTCCTCTCCAACCCGCGTTAGACGTAATTATTCCAGACTCGAACAGCCCCTGCTCGTCGATATCAAATGTTGTACCCTCTGCTGGGATTAAGTCATTAATGACGGCATCGTCTGCCAATTCAATGGCGCGTTCTGTCCACGACAACGAGGAATCTGACCGTATAAACTGTGCTGTGGCGAGTATAGTATCGTCTACGCTCTCCCATTGAAGCGCTGCTGCTAGCCCCTGACGTTCCCTAAGATCTTGCTTTCGAGTTAACCGTGTGGTGCGAGGTACCATGACACTTTCGCCGTCAATTAGCTGGTTTTGTGTTTCAAATCGACCGACTTGGGTACCGTCTGATTGCGCTTTAAGCGTGGAATCTGAAAAGTTTAGCAACAGGCCCCATTTGCCGTAGTCACTTTCAAACACATCCGAATACAATGCAGAAAAGGTTGGCGTAGTTTTTTCTATAAAATCGCTATAGGTGGCATCGGCAGAAAAAGCTAAAATACGCTTGTCGCTATCAAAGGGTTTGCGAGTGATTAAATTTACGGTACCCGCAATACCTCCTTCAATCATTTCTGCAGATTGATTCTTATATAATTCGACACCGCCCATTAATTCAGGGGGAACATCCTGAAAACTAAGTCCTCTTCCTGAGTCGGCGGTAAAGGTATCGCGACCATTGAATTCACTTCTGGTGTGGGTTAACCCTCTAACCACGACGCCACTTCCTTCAACGCTAAAATGGTCTGGATCGTTGGCACCTGCAAAACGTTCGATGGAAACACCAGGCAATCGAACGATAGCCTCCAACACACTTCTGTCAGGCAATGCGCCGATATCTTTTGCTGAGATTGCATCAAGAAAGGTATCACCGTAGCGCTTAAGTAACTGTGCGTCTGCTAAGTTTTCCTTTATTCCTCGCACCTCAATGACCTCAAGGTCTTCTACATTTTCGTCAGTTTGGTTTTTTTTACTGTCTTCTGAGGGGAAGTTTGACTGCGCAAAGGCGAGCTGGGGTTGGAAGGCTAATAGCGTACTTAAGAGGGCGCTGGAAACAAGCGAGAGTTTAAAGCTAGGCTTTCTCACTATATTAGTTATCGTCGATTTATTATATTTTTTCATTTTTTTCCCTAGTCATGTTTCTAATAAACACCAAAGCGTTTAATCTCCATTTAAAAATAACAACATAAATACAACATTTCGCCCAGCGTAGATGTGAACGGCTAATTTGAACGAAAGATCTCATTTTAAGATAGGGGGTTGTTCTCAACTTGTTGATTTTATGAATTTAAAAAAACAGTTCAATATTGTGAAAAACGTATAAATGAACGACGAATGAGTTGGGTGAGGCAATAAATAAACATATTTGTTACATTTTGTTATCATTGTGATGTGGTGAGAGTAGCCGTTTTGTTGAGGTTGCTTCCCATAGGACGCGTTGTGGAATTACTCCGCGCCCTTTCACATCAATCCGAGATGACGTGAACGTTCAAATACGCAAAAGTAACTTTGTTTTGACGATTTTTTCATTTCAAATGATTAGCGTAACTGTCCCTTAGGAAAGACATGAGACATTTACATTCATGAATCGAATAATCAAAAAACTGCCTGAGCGAATTCTCATATCCGCCTGCTTTTTAATTACTTCCCTCAGTTATGCTGAAACACTGCCATTTCAAAACCAATCGCTGCCGGTTGAGACTCGTGTCGCAGATTTAGTTGACCGGTTAACCTTGGAAGAAAAAGTGAGTCAATTATTTGATAAATCAGCAGCAATAGAGCGCCTTTCCATTCCCGAATATTATTGGTGGAACGAGGCGTTACACGGCGTGGCAAGAGCAGGTAAAGCCACCGTATTTCCCCAAGCTATCGGCATGGCTGCAACCTTCGACGAGCCTCTTATCTATAGGATAGCGTCTACAATTTCAGACGAAGGACGTGCTAAGCACCACGCGTTTTCGCGCGAAGATACTAATGCGATGTACACAGGCCTTACTTATTGGTCTCCTAATATTAATCTCTTTCGCGATCCTAGGTGGGGCAGAGGCCAAGAAACCTACGGAGAGGATCCGTATTTAACTTCTCGAATGGCGATCAATTTTGTAAAAGGCCTTGAAGGTGATGACTCAAACTACCTTAAATCGGTCGCCACCTTGAAGCATTATGCGGTGCACAGTGGCCCTGAAGTTTCTCGACACAGCGACGATTACGCCGCGTCCGAAAAAGATTTGACTGAAACCTATCTGAGAGCCTTTGAAGACACCATTGCGGCTACAAATGTATCATCTGTGATGTGCGCGTATAACCGAGTAAACGGATCGCCTGCCTGTGGTAGTGAAGAACTACTTCAAAATACCCTACGAGAAAGATTCAATTTCTCCGGTTATGTTGTATCAGATTGCGGTGCTATTGCTGACTTCTATGATGAAAATTCCCATCATGTAGTTGATAGCCCTGCTCACGCGGCAGCGAGTGCTTTGAAATCTGGTACGGACTTAAATTGCGGAGACCACCACGGCAACACCTTTAGTTATCTAATAAAAGCTGTTGCCGAAGATTTGGTTGATGAAAGTGATGTTGACAGAGCGCTTACTCGTTTGCTGACTGCACGCATGAAACTGGGAATGTTTGATAGCAGCAGTACACATGCTTATACCAAAATCCCTATGTCTGTGGTGGGTGCTAAAAACCATACTGAATTGGCACGAGAAGCGGCAGAGAAATCCATGGTTTTACTTAAAAATGATGGTGTGTTGCCCCTAAAACGTAATAGTAAAATAGCGCTTATCGGGCCGAATGCCGACAATCCCGCCATACTTGTGGGTAATTACCATGGCACTCCCGTGACGCCTGTTACGCCGAAAGAAGCCTTTTCGCAGGCGCTGCCTTCAGACCAATTAGGTTACGCGCCAGGGAGCAGTATTACGGAAACCATTTTTACGCATTTTAGTCCTGTGCCTTCCACGGTTTTCACCCATGTAAATATGCAAGGCGAATCAAACTCAGGTTTAGTCGCTAACTATTACTCTTCAAGTCACTTCAATCTCCAGCCTAGCAAGCGTCAAATTGAAAAAAACATCAATGTTACGAACGCAGATATACCGTTTAACAAATCATCAAATCAAGAGTTTGCAGTGCGTTGGACGGGCAAAATTACCCCACAAGAATCTGGAAATTATTACTTTAAAATGAAAAATGTCGAGGTCTATCTAGACGGAGAACTGACAACCGAAAGTCGCTATCTTGAGGCAGGTAAACCCTATGACTTTAAGGCTGAGTCACTTATTCAGCGGTTCTGGCACAGTAATGTGATTGAACCAGAAATCAGTTTCAAATGGTTATTAGAAGATAAAAATTTAGAGAGTGAAGCCATTAGAGTGGCAAAACAGTCTGATGTTATTGTTTTTGTTGGTGGTATTAGCGCTGAACTGGAGGGAGAAGAAATGCCTCTGGAGATTGATGGGTTCTCTCATGGAGATAGAACGAATATCAAACTGCCCAAGAGCCAATCATCACTACTAAAAGCGCTTCATAAACTGGGCAAACCCATTGTTATGGTTAACATGAGCGGAAGCGCAATAGCACTAAACTGGGAGGACAAAAACCTGAACGCTATCATTCAAGGTTTCTATCCTGGGGAGCAAACTGGGCCGGCATTGCTGAATCTTCTTTATGGTGACACTAGCCCTTCTGGCAGACTGCCAGTCACTTTTTATCAGTCTGTCGAAGACTTACCCGACTTTAAAAATTACAGTATGGTAAATCGAACCTATAAGTACTTCGAGGGTACCCCGCTTTATCCGTTTGGGTACGGCCTTAGCTATGCAGACTTTCATTACGATAAGCTCAATGTTACCCACTCCGACAACGGGCTTAATATTGCCGCCACGTTATCCAACAAAAGTGATGTAGGTGCCCAAGAAGTTGTTCAAGTTTACCTTGGAATGCCTGATGCGCCCACTCGTACGCCACAGCGAGAGTTGGTTGCTTTTAAACGAGTAAGCTTAGGGGGGGGAGAAAGCCAGTCAATGCAATTCATCATTGATGATTCTCAACTTATTTATGTTGATGAACAGGGTCAGCGCCAACCTTATAAGGGTAAGTTACGGGTAACTATAGGTGGGGGACAAGGTGTGAAGCGTAGCGATAACGTTGTGCAACATACCATTAATCTTCCCTGATATTATGTTCGTTCTTCCCTATTAAATGGTTGAACGGTTATCCTCATAATATTGCAATAGTCAGTGCCTTAACGATGGCACTGACTACCTCTACCAAGAAGGGTGTACGAGTAGATAGGTACATCTGAATGCAAAAGTTTTTTTTCTCGCACACATCAAATAATGGAGAAAGCTCACATTTCGGCGCGTCAGTTCACTTACGTGCACAAAAGCGTTAAACCATTTCAAACCCGCCTTATTGAAGTTGCTATCTACATAAATGTTAAATTTTTATTAAAGCTGTTAGTTTCTGGTTGATTTTTGAACGCGAGGTGAGGTAAAACTACGTATATTGTCGACGAGTGATATATGGAAAGACTCATTCTAAAAATGAAAACATGGATTTGTTTACAATGAAAATTAAACCAACGCTGTTATCTTTATTCCTAATATTCCCGCTAATTTGTGCCGCAGAAAACCTGATCCCTGAGGTACTTTCTGTTTCCATTCTAGATAATGAAGATTCTGAAGAATGTCCCGTGAGCGGCCCCATTGCTGCATTCATTGAATATGATCTCAAAGATGACCGTTATGCGAGCCTTTTAATTCAGGTGATGTCAGGAAATGACGTCATTTATGATACGAGTATTACCCTTCATAACAACGACAACACGTTCACAGTCGAGCTGCCATACATAGACTGTGCGACAGATGTAATTACATCCTTTAATTAAAAAAACAGAACAGGGAAGATCCGATGAAAGCTTTGCATTCATTGTTTGCCATTGTGCTGGCGGTATTGCCAACTTTTGCCTTTGCAGAAAAAGTCGGGCTCACACCCGGTGATTTTCGAGTAGATGAAAGTGGGTCGGCAACTTACACAATTCCAATAGCAGCGCCTACTGGTCGAGCAGGTGTTCAGCCACAGATGGCGTTGTCTTATTCATCATCTAACTCGTTTGAAGGCCCTTTGGGCGTAGGCTGGAATATTAGTGGTCTGTCTGCCATATCGCGCTGTCCGAAAAACCTTTCTCAAGATGGCAGAATTGAAGGGGTCAATATTAATAAAAACGATCGCTTCTGTCTTGATGGCCAGAAAATGAAAGTTAAAAGTGGCAGTTACGGTGCGCCAAACACTAACTATTATCTGGAGAATGACGATTTTAGTCATGCGAAAGCATTGGGTGGCGATACTGAAAACGGCCCTCGCTGGTTTGTCGTATGGAAAAAGTCTGGTGAGCTTTTCTATTACGGAGATACTCGAAACGATTCGACTGTGGGAAGCGTAACCCCAGGAACAGATGCCTTTATTACTGCTTCTGGAGCTTCTAGCGCCAGAGCAAATACTTGGATGTTAAAAGCTATTCGAGACCGTAAGGGTAATTATATTCGCTTTTCTTATCTTAAGGAATATGGCTCATCTTATATCAGCAAAGTGGAATATTCGGGGCACCTGGGAAAGAAGCTAGCGCCATTCGCGTCTATCAATTTTAATTATACTAATAAAAGCTTCTACGCATCGGGCTACAACAATAAAGGCTATTCTATGCGTCGCAAGGTACTTACCAGTGTGGTATCCAAAGTTGACGGTGTTGAATATCGTGCTTACAAATTGGCATATAATGAGAGCAAGCGCAGAATGCTCACATCTGTTCAAGAATGCCCGACGCTAGCTTCTTCTACTACTAACTGTTTAAAACCTACGACCCTAACTTGGACACACCCAAATACTACGACAGCAGTAGATTATACTAACGCATATTCTTACATTACTGGGGATGAGCACAACCGCTATGAAGCTCAGGTTTTCGATTTAACTGGCGACGGAAAATCTGATCTGATGTACGTAAAAAGCGGTTACTGGCGCTTAAAGTCGGCGACCTCTACTTCAACCACTACGCTAACAAATATTGGAGATAGTGGTTCACAGCGCCAATATGCACTCAACATTGATTATAACGGCGATGGTGTACGCGACCTTCTAGTTGCCGATGGTGAGGATAAAAACTGGTATATCGTGTACTACGAAAATACTAAGTCAGCACCAGCTCGATGTGAAGGTACGAGCAAATGCCCCAGCCATACCGTAAGTCGAAGCTTGAAAAAAGGATATATTAAAAATTCGTCAGGGGCTAACTTGCGTGCCTGGGGTTTTAAAGGTGGTGCCGCCGTGATGGATGTCAATGGCGACGGTTTTGAGGATATTGTTTACCGCAAAGGTAAAGAGGTTCGTGCTTATCTAAACACGGGGAATAAATCGTTTACCGACAATCACCTTTTCACTTTTAGTTCAGAGTTGAGCGGCGACGCATTATTTGGGCACGCTCAGATGTATCGCGCTACCATCAAATCCGCCAGCGCTATAGACATTAACGGTGATGGCTTATCAGATATTATTCTTCAAGTCACGTCAACCGACGGATACTGTACCAACTCCCGTGGAGACCGGTTGTTCGCCCAAACTCGGCGAGAATGTGAAGGTGATTTGATGGGCACGTGGCAAGAGAATACAACGTCGAATAGACAGGTATTTATTTCCAAAACCAACAGTGCAAATGACCCCTATTTCAGTAAAGTACAAACGCTCTCCGCCTCTTATAAAGATATTCGTTATGCCGACTTAAATGGTGATGGCTTGACGGATATGATTTATTCCTATGCGAGTAAATGGCGCTACCGTTTATCAAATGGAAAAACGTTCGGTGCCGAGCAGATATTGACGCAGCCATACGATACTGACAGCGCAAATTACTCTCAGTTTGTTGATGTTAACTACGATGGTAAGGCAGATATGCTTTACGCAACAAGCAACTCTTCTTGGACTATTTATGTTAGCAGTCTAACCACATCTCCAAGCAAAGTTAATTTTACTTATGTGAGAACTCGGAGTTTCGGCAGTAACAATACTATTCGCTTTGGTGACGGTAACGGAGATGGAAATCTCGACTTATACATTGGTTCTTCAAGTGACTGGCGGCGTTACTCCATACGTGTAAACCAAAACGAATATACGGTGAATAAAATCACCAACGGCTTTGGTGTTGCGACCAATATTAAATACACGCCAATGACAAACACGGCGTTATATTTCCGTCAAGACTCTTCATACAACACGCATACTAACGTCTTTTCACCATTTGCTGGAGGGAAGCTGGTATCTGAAGTACGAACCGATGTCACAAGTAGTAAAGATCTTATTGTGAAATATCAGTACGGTGGATTGTTACTTCATCGAAAAGGCCGTGGAAGTTTGGGGTTTGAAGTACTAAGAACCATTGACCAGCAAACTGGGGTAGTCACAGAAACCTATAACCACCAATATCACGGTAATACTAATTTTGTCTTGACGGGTATTCCTCGTATTACGGCGCAATTTATCGGCACACATGCTCTCTCGTGGGCGAAAAATAACCTGAAAGCGATGAAGACTGCACAGGGGGGATATCACGCTTATATTTATGATTCCTTTGAGAAAAGTTACACATATGACGGGGTTAATACACAATTCGTAAGCCAGACTAACACAAGAACGGTAAAAGACACCTGGGGCAATGTCGATAACATCAGTGTTACGGTTTACGATAAAGATAGTAACGATTTCAGTGGTACATATGGTGACAACCAGAAGACCTATACGGTAAATACGTACAAGGACAGACGCTGGGGACGGTTGGAAACGACGAGAGTTGAAAAAACCGTAAATGGTGGAGGTAAAATTACTCGTAATAGCCGATTCACTTACAACAGTAGTAATTATCTTCATCAGGCAATTGTGTCGCCGGATAACGCCAAATACAAAACAACCACTACTTACTCTTATGATACTTACGGGAATAAAACACAGGTTTCAGTTGCAGGATATTCTACGAATACGGGCAGCACACAGACTCGTACAACAAAAACTGAATATCAAGGGAATGGGCGCTTCGTACACCGTCAGCACGATGCTATGGGCAACTATGTTACCTACCAGTATAACGGTGTGTATGGAAACGCTGTATCTGGCTTGATTAAAAACTCAACGGTATATTCTGTTAATTCACGGCCTACCAAAACATTCTATGATGACTTTGGGCGGGCTTACAAAATTGACCATCCAGATAGTCGCATTACTTTGATAACCCGAAATTGGTGTTTAAATTGTGTTTCTGGATCTTACTATTACGAGTCAAAGACAGAATCGGGCAAATCTGCGGTTAAGGCTTATTATGATAAGTGGGGGCGTGAAGTCGCTCGTTATGTTCGAAGCGCGGAAGAGGATTGGGATAAAGTATTTACGTACTATGATGATCAGGGGCGAGTAGATTATGTTACCGAGCCATCCTCTACCAGTTACCGGACCACCTATTCTTATAATGCACTTGGGCAGGTTGACCAAGTCACCAAGCCCAACGGTGAAATAGTCACTTATTTTGTTAATGGTTTGGAGCAATCTACTTTAGACGAGCGTGGCAATGCCTATTTCAAATATGCGAACGGTTTTGGTCAGACAACTAAAACCATTGACGCATTAGGTGGAGAGGTACAATTTAAATATGACGCGTATGGTAACCTGAAAGAAACCATTACCGAAGCCGACGGTAAGAGCAGCAAAATTCAGAACTGGTACGATACGTACGGCCGCAAAACCAAGATGACCGACCCTGATAAAGGTACTTGGATTTACACTTACAATGCGTTTGGTGAGTTGTATACACAGAAAACTGCTCGCGGACATACCTTCACGCTTAATTACGACAAATTAGGCAGAAAGATTCGTAGTTACCAAGCGAACGAAGGAACACTTTGTTGGCATTACGCCACTAATAACAGCGATAACAGAGATGCATACAAAGCGGGTAGACTCTTTGCGACTGCAAAATATGATGGTAAAAACCAGTCTTGCGGTACATCGCCCACCACCGCGGCCACAATACGTAAGTACTTCAAGTATGACAGTGCAGAACGCCCAATTGAAACCCGTACTTACGCAGGTGGAAAAACCTATTACCAGAATACCAGTTTTGACGGTTATAGCCGTCCTTCTTTAAAAACCTTTCCAGCAGACAGCCAAGGCAACCGACTGCAAGTGAAAATGCATTACAAGACGTCGTCCGGAGCCCTCTATAAGATTACCAATAACGCCACTGGTGCGTTGCTTAAAGAAGTAAAAGAATTCGATCGACGACGTCAAGCAGTTGAGATTCTTTACGGAAACAATATTCGCACTCACTTTGGTTACCGTGGAGATACTGGTTGGCACACGAGTACGCGCGTAATGCGTTCATCTTCGGCAATTTTCTACTCGGGGGTGACTCACGATGAAATGGGTAACGTAAAAACTCGAACGACAGAGTACGGTACCAACCCAGGTGTGGGGGCGAAGTTTACCGAGACTTACACTTACGATGACCTGAACCGCCTCGATTACCGCTCAGTGAGCGTAGCCGATTGGGGGGCTAACATGCCCTCAATTTTCGATGATAACATCGATTATCAATATGACGGCTTCGGTAATTTGAAAAAGAAAAATGGTGTTAGTAACTATAATTATAGTGATGCAAACCGCGTACATCGCCTTACCTCAGCTACAGGTTTTGGTTCGTTTGCCTACGACAATAACGGTAACATCCGTAGTGACGGCACTGGACGCACATTCAACTATGGCACCTACGATAAGCCTACTCGAATTACCAAAGGTGGCCTATACGCAGACATGAAGTACGGTGTGGATCGTGAACTTTACTTTAAGAAAGAGAAACGTGTCGAAGCCGGAAAGACGAACGAATATCAAACTATCTACCTTGGCAATTATGAAGAAGTGAGAAGGACCGGTGGTAGTGGCTCATCAACGGAACACAAGTATTACGTAGCCGGAGACATTGTTATTTCACACCGAAGTAACGGGACAAAAGAATACTCTTATTTACATAAAGACCATCAGGGATCTATTACCACGGTAACGAACGTTAATGGCACTGTAGTACAGCAGGCATTCTTTGACCCGTTTGGAAAGCGCACTCAAATCCACCAAGCATCGGTATTTGCGAATGCCAGTTACATGCAGCCGACCGACCGAGGCTATACTGGCCATAATATGATGGATGGGCTTGGGATTATCCATATGAACGGTCGGATCTACGATCCAACTTTGGGTCGATTCTTACAGGCTGATCCGTTTATTCAGGCTCCGTTAAATAGCCAGAACTACAATCGTTATTCGTATGTTCTGAATAACCCTATGAGCTATACCGATCCTAGTGGGTATTTCTTTAGCAAGTTGTGGAAAGGCGTTAAGAAATTTGCTGGGGTTATAGCTGGAGCTGCTCTTATATATTTTACCGGTGGAACAGCAAGTTGGTTTGTAAGTAGTTGGTATGGTGCTGCGGCAGCCGGAGCAATTTCTGGCGCTGTTGGTGCCGCTGCTAATGGAGGAAACATCCTAACAGGGGCCTTAAGGGGCGCATTTAGCGCAGCCGCTTTCTATGGCGTAGGACAAATGTTCGATCCCGGAACATTTGGAAATATTGTTGGAAATGGCGTTGTTGGTGGTGTTATGTCCGATCTGCAAGGAGGAAATTTTGGACATGGGTTCTTTGCTGCTGGTTTTTCTGCCGCAGCTAAGCCAATGATTTACGAAAAGTTTGGTTATGCTCCTGAAAACGCTGGTGCAAGGGTTGTTACGGCTGCTGTAATTGGCGGTACTGCCTCGGTAATTTCGGGAGGTAAATTTGCGAACGGAGCTACAACTGGTGCCTTCTCTCAAATGTTTAATGGTGAAAGCTATGCAAAAGATTCACATAAATTGTTAATGAGATTGAAAGACCGAGTTTCTGATGAAGAGTGGCAATATTTGATGGATAATAAACTTGCCGCTCCCGGAATTGCGGCAGCAACTCTTCAAGCATATAACAAAGCAGCCGAGCTTTACCCCAATTCACTACATAACGGGGAAGGTGATGCATTTAGACATGCATATTGGAATGCACTGATAACGCGGTATACTTCGGCAGAACATGCAGAGGCATTTACTTCATTGCATGAACAAGTTGGTGGTGGTCCAGCAATAGAAAATACTATGGATATGCATAACAATGCTATAGGTAGAGCGTTAGCCACTGAGACGACATGGTTACCTAGTGGATTTACTCATAGGTACGGAGATGGTGCTATGAGGCTATCATTGCAAACAGCGGTAACTAATAGCTTAAATAGCGGCCAACTTTGGTATATCAAAGATGGGCAGTTGGTATCACATTAATGAAAAGAATATTTTTAATACTTTCAATTTTTTTGATTTTGCAGGGATGTTCTGAAAGCACCAATGAGTCAAATATTTCAGATTTTAGTGAAAGAATTTATCAGGACCTAAAAAATGGAAAAGCATCTATAGATGACTATGTAAATAATTGGGAAAAGATGATTATTTTAAAGCCTTACGACAATAGTAAACAAGTGCTTAGAAAACATGGTGTAGATAATGATTATTCGCTAGATTTTGCTGATATTGAGGTAAGGGATGACATAACTTTAATTGCAATTATAGTTGATCACTCAGTAGTAGCGGCAGCAGAAATTAAAAGAAATGTCTGTGACTTAGCGGGTGAAAAACTAGTTTTTGAAAGGAGTGTTAAACCTCTCGTTATTATAATTGATGACGATACTCAAAAATGTCTTATTAATTAAAAGTACACACTGTCGGGTGCAAATCTAGGCGGAACTAAGCAAAGGAAAGCCAGCGGGAGCTGGTTTTCTTTTTTCTGGCGTTTAACTTTTGGGTTGGCGCTTCGCTTCCTTTGGGTTGGTGCCAAAGCTGGGAGGCGCAGCTATATCTATTCAGAGTCCAATTGATTAAAAAATGTTTCGCCATCAACAAGGTCATTTTCGTCTAGATTTTGAAAACGCTTTTTGACAAGCGCAAGCTTTTCAATCTCATCGACATCGCAATCGAGATGATCTTCGCATCGAAAGATTATTTTCTTACGAATAGCATTTGGCCTTTCTGGTGATGGCGCAATTATTTCAGTTCTAATATCGACATGCTTTTTGCAGCAGGCCGAGCATTCGGCATTGTGAAAATCAATTTTGCTTGTCGGCATTATTTGCTCCAACTTAGTAGTGGTTGAACGATGAAAATCAGCTTGGTGCAAAAGCTAATGGGCTAAAAGAGGCGATGAACTGTTTAACGCTCGAATCTGCTCTGGCGAAAATCCGTGCCGTAGGAGTTCGAAATCGTCTAAATCAATAATAGCTCGTTTGCCACTTCCTTTGAGCTGATAATATGAGTTACTTGCAGTAACAACCGTATGTTCTTTTAAGTTCTTGCTTACTATACGAGAGGTGGTCACATAGTCCCCTTCATAAAAGCGGATGGTCGCATCTTCTATAACTGTACCGTACAGCACTTCACCGACCAATTGCTCACTATCCATAACAGTAACAATGTACCAATTTTCTACGGTGGTTTTCATAAGCCGCTCCTCGCTTTTTGCTTGATGACTTATGTTAGAAAAATATGGATTAAAAACATATCAAATGCGTGGTTCTAATCTTGAGTTTTTTCTTCAGCATGATTCGTTCCAAAGGAAATTTGTTTGCTGAATTAATTAAAAAAGCAACTGCGTTTTTTCAGACGGAATCGTGCGCTGGCTTAACTGGATTAAGCCGCTATCTAATATGAACTGGTGCGCTGTTAGAACCGGAGTATGCAATAACTATAAGCAGTGAAAATCTTGTGTTTAGGTTCACGTCGTCTGAAAAAAACATGGTTGAAAACTTACAGGTTATTTCGAGTGTCGTTTTTTCTAGACTCGAATCGTGGAAAGTAACTGATTAATTTAAACATTCTTTGTTTGAAACCAAACCCGCTCAGGCGGATTTGCATTCAATGGGGAGGATTGTTCCCGTTTCCGCTCTGGACGCCCAGAGAAATGTTGAAGTGTTACTAAGCCATCTCACCAAATTTCATTTCAAGCACAACTTGCATAAGCCTCGTTCTATCCGAGGGAGTGTGGAAATAGCTTTTAGGCGTTTTTGATTCCAGAATGGGAACGTTGCTATTTAGCCATTCTTCTCTGAGTGCAGGGTCATCGATAAGGTCGGCTATTTCTGCCTCTAACGCTTCAAGTGTCACCTCTGATTTGTTGTGCTGAGCCATTTCTATTCCCCATTAATCGGTAAACGCCTTGTAAGTGTAGCAGGTAAAATAGACAGAAATGATTCAATGGCTGATGCTACTCGTCGATAGCCATTTTAACGCGTGGAGGTCTTCGATGTGTTCTACGGTTACGGTAAACACTTACTGATTAACGATAGTCATCAGTTGTCGTTTTTCAAAAAGTGATTACCGGCAGTAAACACAAAATGAGCACCAGACGCTACACCAACTTGGTCTGTTTCGTCATCATCGGTAACAAGCCGTTTCTGAATAGCCTACCGCTTGCGCGACTTTTAGTTTTTGCGCATTAGACAAGCCATCAACATTCAAGACAACACCCGCAGGGTTCCCGACTTTACCATTTTCAGTAAAGGAACTTACCAATGCAACATCGATATTCATCAATAGTCTCTTTTCGATTTTTTGGCCAATGTGTTAGGTATTACTCAGGATGAATTCAGTGGCACTAAAATTACATTTAAAAGAAAATGCTTTTGGAGTCTCGCCATTACTCCGTAGATATTCTAATTTTTCTACCGCCTCTTCAAGTGAAGGGATGTGACCTACTGGAATCCACCATAAAACATAAGTATCTTCGGGAATTTCAAAAAACCACTCTTTTTTACGACTAAGGAAGTCTTTATGGTGAGTTCTAAACATAAAGTTCTTCAACGCATCGACCGAATCCCACACTGACATATTTACGATAATATTCGGATCTGAAAAAGCTTGAATTTCAGTAGCATTTCCACTGTCGTCCTTTAATCGCCAAATAAAGCCGCTGCTTGATTCTGCTATACGATTAACAGGGTCTAAATTATCTACGAATTCTTTAATCTCAGTAGATTCTAAAGAATACTTTGCTTTGGCAATATTTAATTGTGCAAGATGCATATGAGTTCTCTTTGATGTCTACTAAGTTCAGGTGCAGCATATCGTCTTGGATAATAGGCGGACGTATCAATTTTAGCGAGCGTCTAGTTATGTGATTTCTATAACCCCCTCTAATGTTTCGCGCAACACCAACATTTCTTGCCTACAACCCTGCAGATTATAACTTACAGAATGAGCATTCATAAACCCATGAAGATACAAAACTAGTCTACATTTTATGGTGCTGTTGCAGCCTAACTTATCCATTAGTTCTTTCACTGAAAAATACAATTCTGATGCTGGGAATATAAGGGTAGTACGAAATGATGGTTAGTTCTTCCAAAAATGTTGGAAACGATGATGCTCTTCATAAACAGAAGTGACAGTCCTTGTAGCGATAAAAGTTACGACCAACCAAACTATGACTACACTATACACAAGTGCTAAAGCGAAATTGGCATTAGCAATGTTTGGGGGACTCGCTAACCGTGTATTCAATCTACGTTAAAGCACCCTTGTAGTTTATCCATTAATACAACAAGTTGCTTCGCTTCAGTTTTCGACATGCCATCCAATTTACATAACATTTGCGCAGGCACATCAAGCGCTTTCAGCTTGGCATTTTCACCTGCTTTCGACAACACAACTCGGCGTACACGCTTATCATGCTCATCTTTGACCACACCCAATAACCCTTTTTGCTCTAGCTTTTTAAGGATCAGTGTCATAGCGCCGCCGTCTATCACGGTTTTAGCGAGTAGCTCGGCAATGGTCACATTAGACTGCTCCCACAAAGCCATCATCACTACATACTGTGGGTAGGTAATATCAAGGCTTTTCAGCAGTGGACGATAGGCGCGAGTAAACGCATTAGATAGCGTGTAAAACCGATGGCACAACTGGCTTTCTAACTTGAGCGAATCGGGCCTAAGTGCTTCTGATGAAAGCGCTTCAGCCCCGCAGTCGTCGGGCATATATTCATCAAGCCTAGCGTTATCAGACATGAGTGCTCCTAAAAGGGTGTAAAGGGTATGATTAATATTTTGCATGCAAAAGACTTGATCTACAAGCCGCATTAGTGTTAATTTATTTTGCATGCAAAATAAATTTGCATTTCTTATTCATTATTTATGTTCAACAGAATGCTCACTATGAGCAAGGCAAACGAGGATTTATACAATGCACACACTTCAACAGGTGGTTTATACCGGTACAGCAACTGCAACAGGTGGTCGTGAAGGTACAGCAAAATCAAGTGACGGAAACTTAGATGTAGCCCTTTCAACACCAAAAGCATTAGGTGGAGCGGGTGGCAGTGGTACTAACCCAGAGCAAATGTTTGCAGCGGGCTATTCAGCGTGTTTCATTGGTGCGCTCAAGCATGTAGCTGCTGCGGAAAAAATCAAATTGGGCAGCGATATTAGTGTAACTGGCGATGTATCTATTGGGCCCATCGAAGTAGGCTTTGCTATTGCAGTAAAACTGAATGTCGACTTAGGTGATATGGAGAAATCTGCAGCAGAAAGCCTAGTGGCAAAAGCGCATCAAGTTTGCCCCTACTCAAATGCCACTCGTGGCAATATTGATGTGCAAATTTCAGTAGCCTAAAACGTCTACTACTTGCTTCCTCCTTACTCCCTTTCTCACCGAATTATCGCACTGCAATTTACAGGTGAGGGAGGGCGTGAATCGTCAATTTAACTTTTGGTGTCGTTGCTTGTCGTTTTTGGGCTTAAGCAATAGGGTACTTCTTTGTTATTATGGAAAAGACAGAAAAAATAACTGGAAGTATTATGAAGAATATAGGCTGGGTAGCCATTTGTGCGCCAATATTGTTTGCGTGTAGCGAACAACCCTCACAAGAAACTAAAACACCATCTGCGGTTTCTGATAGCGCCGATAGCAAAGTAGCTGCACAGAGCGCAGTATCTAAAGTTGATGTGGTTAGTGAAATTGAAGCGGGTAAAGATTACCACTCATTCGCGAATCCATCAGAAGTGCGAGTCACTCACTTAGATTTAGACTTAACGGCAGATTTTGAAACGTCAAAATTATCCGGTAGTGCTACGCTATCGGTTGAACGCAGCGCGCCTAGCTTTAACACGGTTGTTCTTGATACTCGTGCACTGGATATTACATCGGTAACGGTAAACGGCGATGCAGTGCCTTTTACTATGGGCGACGCCGATCCTGAACTTGGTACGCCGCTATCTGTTGAGTTGCCTGAAGGTGCTGATAAGCTAACTATCGTCTATTCAACGTCGCCTGAGGCGTCGGGTGTACAGTGGTTAACGCCAGCGCAAACTGCCGGAAAACAACATCCTTTCTTGTTTACCCAAGCGCAAGCTATGCATGCGAGAAGCTTTATACCGCTACAGGATTCTCCTCAAGTACGGGTAACCTACACTGCCACTATTCATACGCCTGAAGACTTATTGGCAGTGATGAGTGCTTCAAACGACCCCACCACTGCTCGCGATGGTGAATACGCGTTTACTATGCCGCAGCCTGTACCGTCTTACTTAATTGCATTGGCAATTGGTGATTTGAAATTTAAGCCAATGGGCAAGCGCACGGGCGTTTATGCTGAACCTAGCGTATTAGATGCCGCGGCAAAAGAATTCGAAGATACTGAAGCCATGTTAGAAGTCACGGAAAAAAACTATGGTCCGTATCAATGGGATCGCTACGACCTACTGATTTTACCGCCTTCTTTCCCGTTTGGTGGTATGGAAAACCCACGCTTATCGTTTATTACGCCTACCGTCATCGCTGGCGATAAAAGCTTAGTATCGCTTATTGCTCATGAGCTGGCACACAGCTGGTCGGGCAATACGGTTACCAATGCTACGTGGCGCGACTTGTGGCTAAACGAAGGTTTTACCACTTATTTAACTTACCGCATTATGGAAATGATATACGGCCACGACCGATTTAAAAAAGAAGCGGTGTTGGGGTATCAAGATTTACAAAACGATATACAGGCCCTAAACGAAGAAGATGAAATTTTAGCTATAGACCTTCGCGGCAGAAACCCAGACGATGTTTTCTCAAATATCCCTTACGAAAAAGGTGCGCTCTTTTTACGCGAAATTGAAAACAAAATCGGACGTGGAAATTTCGATGCGTTTTTAATGCAGTACTTTGAAGACTTCGCGTTTAAGAGTATTACCACCGATACGTTCTTGGCCTATTTGGATGAAACCTTATTGGTGCAATACCCAGATAAGCTGAGTAAAGTTCGTATTCACAAATGGGTTTTTGAACCTGGAATTCCTGAAGGTGCGCCAGTACCTGAATCGGATGCCTTTGATAAAATTGATACTACTCGCAGTGCTTGGTTAGGAGGCGACGAAGAAGCGGTAAATATAGATACAGAACTATGGACTGTGCATGAGTGGCTATATTTCTTGAACAATATGCCAAATGAACTATCAGCAAAGCAATTAGCTGCATTAGATACCGCATTCTCGTTAACCACCACGCAAAATAACGAAATAGCCCACAGTTGGTTGATGATTGCGGTGGCAAATGAATACAAACCAGCCTACGACAGATTGTACGAGTACCTTGTTAACATTGGCCGTAATAAATTGGTTAAACCGCTGTATCGCGAGTTATCGAAAACCCCAGAAGGTAAAGCATTTGCTAAACGTGCCTTTGAACAAGCGAGGCCGGGTTATCACCCGTTAACCATAAGAGCCAACGAGGGCTTTGTGGAATAAAAGCGATCTTTACAAGCCTTAAGGCGTAGAACTAATTAGGTATTATTGGTAGCACTAGCGGGATGGTTAGCGCTACTGATAACTGATATTACCGATGTAATTGGTTCATGTAGCTAATACGCAATTAAGGAGACTGTATGTATACGCAAAAACTACAACCTGATTCCTCATTTCCCGATGTGCAGGTAACACTGAGCACTGGTGAGGCCGTTTCATTAAGCAACAAACGTGAAGGTTGCGATTGGAAGATGGTGGTTGTTTACCGTGGTAAGCACTGTCCAATTTGTACCAAGTATCTAAACGCGCTTGAAGACTACAAAGGGCGTTTGTTAGCGCTAGGCGTTGATGTAATCGCGGTATCTGCTGACAGTCAATCTCAGTTGAATGAGCATCTTGAAGACTTATCGATTACGTTCCCTATTGCTTCGGGTTTAAGCGAAGATGATATGAAAGGGTTAGGTTTGTATATTTCTGTGCCTCGCAGCGAAAAGGAAACCGACCATAATTTCGCTGAGCCTGCCTTGTTTATTTTAAATCAAAACAACACAATTCAAATCAGTGAGTTGGCGAATGCACCTTTTGTACGCCCTGATTTAGAACAGCTGGTATCCGGATTGGAATTTATTCGCGACCCAGAAAATGATTACCCAATTCGCGGCACCTTTAACGGATAGTTAATATCGCCGCTATATGGAATGTTTAAGAACAAAAAGCCCGCTGAGCGGGCTTTTTAATGCTCGTCATAAATTCTCGTTACATATTTTAGATAAGTGCTGGGATTACCAACAATGATTAGTCATTGTCAGAGCGCGTTAAACTAATAGCCATGGCAGCAGTTTTTTCTTGAAACTCGTCGATGGCGTGACTTGGCAATTGCACATCAACGGTAACGTGCTGTGCATAGTTACACCTAACTACCTTGCCCGAAAATTGTTCGCATAAATGCCGGATAAATTGCTCGTGCTTAAAATCGATATTAATAGAGACATCATAAAGACGCACTTCTTCTCGCGTGGGAAGTTGTTCCATAGCTTGCTGCGCCGAGGCTGAGTAAGCTCGCACTAAACCACCTGCACCCAACTTAATACCGCCAAAGTAGCGGGTAACAATCACCATGACATCGCCCACACCTTTGTGCTGTAAAACATTAAGAATGGGTTTTCCGGCTGTGCCACTTGGTTCGCCGTCGTCGGCCATTGCTGCGCTGGATGGGGAATGGGGATTACCAAGTAAATACGCCCAACAATGATGGCGAGCATCTGGGTATTGTTGCTTTACATTTGCGAGGTGTGCCATAGCGGCTTCGCGGCTATCGGCGAAAGCGGCAAAGGCAATAAACTTACTTTTTTTAATCTCGTACAGGGTTTCAATCTGTTGAGCGGGGACGGGATACGACATCACGTCATTGTAACTGAATTTCGCGTTAGGCTAAATACAGGTACAACAACGTTTTGTGTTTTACTACTTTACTAGAAACTACTTTACATTAACGTAGAATGCCTGAAACCGTTTCCGATACGTTTGTCGCACCTTTAAGGATTTCATCCATCACACCCTGTACTTGGGTGATTTGCTGACTGTTAAGGTCTACGTTGTCCTTCACTACTGCCATTTTGCTCGTCGATTTATTCGCAAGTTTGCGGTTTTCAGCCACTACAGATTCAATTTCTACTGTTGAATCACTAGTACGCTGTGCAAGTTGACGAACTTCATCAGCAACTACGGCGAAGCCACGACCTTGCTCGCCTGCGCGGGCCGCTTCAATAGCAGCATTCAGTGCAAGAAGGTTGGTCTGATCGGCAATTCCGCTAATTGTGGTTACGATAGTTTCAATTTTCAGCGATTGCTCACTGAGTTCGTGCATTAACTTATTAGTTTGATCAACTTCGTCTAACGCAACTTGGAATACATCAATACTACGTTGAAGAGAAGAGGCGCCATCTGAGGCAATTTGCGACGTTTCTTCTGCGGTAGATACAGCAAGCTCGGCGGCTTGCGCAATAGCATGCTTTTCTTGAACCTGGGCGGTAACATCTGAAGCAAACTTAATTACCTTCACCACTTTTCCCGCGCCATCAAAAACGGGGTTGTACGTTGCTTCGAGCCATAAAGTTTCTCTATCAGCGTTGATACGCTCAAAACTTCCCGAAGAGAATTGACCACTTGCTAGGTTTTGCCAAAACTGTGGGTTGTTCTGATAAAAGTCGTCTTTACAGAACATGCGATGGTGTTTACCTTTGATCTCATCAAGACTGTATTTAACGGTCGCGGTAAAGTTTTCATTGGCAGTAACAATGGTGCCATCTGGTTCAAACTCGATAACGGCCATCGATTTGTTAAGTGCGTCGGTAATAGACTTTCCAGAAAATAGTGCATTTTCTTGCTCGGTAACATCATGATAAACAGCATGAATTTCAACGCCGTTATTATTTACCACATTTACATAGCTGGCATTCAGCCACTTTGTTTCGCCGGTCTCTGCTTTCATCGCAACGGTATTCGTGTAAGATTCTCCATTTACCAACGACTGCCAAAATATACGATAATCGTTATCACTCTGAATACCTGGGACACGAAGATCTTTGTGGTTGAAAGAAGTCGTAGCCGTATTGGGGCGCGCTAAAATATTTAAAAGCGGAGACGATGCAAACAGACAATCTCCTCTTTCTGAATAAACCGCGTACGCAAGGTTATCTTTCAATGCACTTAGCGTAGCTGCTAAGCTGGCGTTCTCATCCGTGAGTGAAGCAACTTCCTTATTATATCGTGAACTGGATACAAACATGATGGCTCCGTTAATCTCTAATAAAGTACGGAGAGTATAGAACGGTTAATTTTAAAACGCGTTTAGACAATAGATGAAATTAGTACTTTTTTGGGTATGTCATTTAATAACTAAACGTTCAAAATTACTATTTTTTTATACTTGAACACTTTTTATCCATTTTTAACTGCATTTTAGAGTCAACTTACATGAAAATTCTTCACACCTCAGATTGGCACTTAGGCCAAAGTTTCTTTACTAAAAGTCGCAAGAATGAACATGAGCAATTTTTTAAGTGGCTGCTTGGGGTGGTTGATCAAGAAAATATAGATGCTGTTGTTGTGGCCGGTGATATTTTTGACACTGGTACACCGCCAAGTTACGCACGGGAGCTGTATCATCAACTAGTGGGTGATTTTCAGGGTATGGGATGCACTTTAGTGGTATTAGGGGGCAATCATGACTCGGTGTCGGTATTAAATGAAAGCAGGGAGTTACTGTCTTACCTAAACTGCCATGTTATTGCTAGCACCTATGGCGATAGCGAAGCGCAAGTACTGCCTTTACACACCAGGGGTGGGGAAATAGGCGCAATACTGTGTGCTGTGCCTTTTATCCGTGCTCGGGATGTTTTAAGAAGCGAAGCAGGAGAATCGGCAATTGAAAAACGTCAGGCGCTGGGCGAGGCTATAAAGCAGCACTACGTCAACCTTTTTCAGATTGCGTTAGATAAACGCAAGGAATTGCATGTAGAAGTGCCAATTATTGCCACTGGACACTTAACGGCTTTAGGGGTGAGTGAAAGTGAAAGTGTGCGCGACATTTATATAGGAACACTAGAGGGTTTTTCAGCCGAAGGGTTTCCTCCGGCAGATTATATTGCGCTTGGCCACATTCACCGACCCCAAAAAGTGGCAGGGTGCGACCATATTCGATATTCTGGCTCGCCTCTTCCGTTAAGCTTCGATGAACTAAAGTCACAAAAACAAGTATTGATAGCCACGTTCGAAAACAAAACATTAGTGCAGGTAGAAAGTAAACCTATTCCCCGCTTTCAAGCGATGGCAGTTTTACGAGGTAACTTAGAGGATATTGAGCTTGCCTTAAAGCAAAACGAGGTAATGCAAGCCGCAAGCGCAGAGCACCCTGCATGGCTGTGTATTGAAGTAGAAACCCAAGATTACTTAACCGACCTACAGCAGCGTATTCAAGCATTAATAGATGACAAGCCCGCGGAAATTTTGCAATTAAAGCGAATGCGTAAACAAAGAGCCAGCGCTATTTCAGCAGAAAATAAGGTTAACTTAAGTGAGTTGTCTGTGCATGAGGTTTTTGATGCAAGATTGTCACTGGAAGCGTTTGAGTCTGACGACGACCAACAACGCAAACAGCGAATACAAACCTTGTTCGAGCAGGTGGTAGACGATGTGCAGTTATCACATAAGGGCAATGAAGCCGCAGATAATGCCAATGCTACCGATGTGAACAGCGCTATTGATGAAAAGCAAAATAACGCACCTGTTAATACCTCACCTGCAAGTGAGGGGAACCTATGAAAATTCTTACCCTTAGGCTCAAAAATCTAAATGCTTTAAAAGGGGAGTGGAAGATAGATTTCACCCAGTCTCCTTTCATCGACAACGGTTTGTTTGCCATTACCGGCCCAACAGGGGCAGGCAAAACTACATTGCTTGATGCTATTTGTTTAGCGCTTTATCACCAAACGCCGCGCTTGGGCACTATTTCGACTACCTCGAACGATATTATGACCCGTGGTACGTCAGAGTGCTTAGCTGAAGTTGAATTCGATATAAAGGGCAAAGCGTATCGCGCGTTTTGGAGTATGCGGCGCGCTAGAGGGAAGGCTGATGGTAATTTGCAGTCTGCTGACGTGGAATTAGCAGAAGTAGAATCTGGCAAAGTGTTGGCCACCCAAGTCAGACCCAAGTGTGAAGAGATTGAACGCCTGACGGGTCTTAACTTTGCGCGCTTTACAAAATCAATGATGCTCTCCCAAGGCGACTTCGCGGCCTTTCTAAATGCAAACGAAGGCGATAGGGCTGAATTATTAGAAGAGCTTACTGGCACAGAAATTTATGGTCAGTTATCTCAAGCGATTCATGAGAAATATAAGGCAGCAGAAACCACAAAACGGGAATTCAAGCTAAAACTGGAAGGCGTAGCATTACTCAGTGAAGCGCAACATAGCGAACTTAGTTCGCAGCTGGACCAATTTAAAACCCAGCTACTTACTGTAAATACCGAGATTGTCTCGCTACGAGAACAGTTGCAATGGCAACAGGCGTGTGAGCAAAATCAACAAGAGCTTACTAAGGCGAACGCGGCATTAGTTGAAGCAAATAACATTTTCGAGCAGGCAAAAGGCGAACTAGCGCTATTAGTTGCTGGTGAGCCGGCGGAATTGCTTCGCTTACCCCACTTGGCTCTTAGTCAGCTAAGTGACGATGTGCAGCGTATTGCCAACAATCTCAGCCTGAAACAACAGCAACTGCCAGGTTTAGAAAGCCAGCAACAAACTCGGCAGGCCGAATTTGAAAGCAGTGAGGCGAACTTTACCAAAGCAAGAGCCGACCAGCAGCGTATTGAAACCCTGATTAACGAACAAATCATTCCGATTGATACTGAAATCAATAAGCTTACCAATCGCATTGAGACAAACCAGCAGTCGCTAGCTGATGCGAAAATAAAGCAGGGCCGAGCGCAAGAAAGCCAGCAAGCATACTCTGATGAACTTGAAGGTAAAAAGCGCACGCTGGATGAGTTAACCACCTACCTTAATGTTCATGCGGCAAATGGTAAGATGGCAGGCGAAATCAGTGGCTGGAAAGAAAAAGCGGCTCGATTTAGCGATGACGAAAGTACGCTAGCGGAAATAACCAAGAAAATAACCGCAACGCAGCAGCTTAAAGACGGTGCCGTGGCCGATTTAGCTGAGAAACAACACGCCAAAACTAATGTGGTGGCGTTACATCAACAAAGCGCAGATAACGTTTCACTGTGTGAATCTAGCCTCAATCAACTCCTTAGTAATGGTGATACAGCCAGCGTTAATGCAGATATCGCAGTGCTTAATAATAACTGGCCTGTTCTTGCGTCGTGCGAACAATGGCAGCGGCTTTATATCAATCATAAAAATAGCCATACTGAAAAGTCTGAAAGACTAACGTCATTGTTATCCAATATTGAAACCCTTGAACAAGAGCGGGCAGAGTTAGTGGCTAGTTATAAAGCCACGCACAGCCATTTAAAAGACGTTGAATCGTTAATTAAGTTAGATGCTGAGCTTGCACATTTACGCCAAACGCTCTCACAAGGCGAGGCATGCCCCTTGTGCGGTGCCACTGAGCACGATGCTTCTTTGATGAATATTGATGTGCCTGAAACCATTGCCAAGCGCGACGAACTAACCCGCTCACTTGAGAATATAGAGAAACTAGGTACGCAAAAGCGAGAGCAAATCAACACCGCCGAGTTCGAAAAACAGCAGTGCGAGAAGGTGATCGCAGAAGCACTCGCAGCCTTTTCTCAACTTGAAGCCGACTGGCAAGGGGCAATGACGTCTTTGAAGGCTAGCGTTGTTATTTCAGATGTTGAGTCTTTTCACCAGCTTCAGCTGAACTGCAAAGCACGTCAATCTCGCTTAAACGCCCAGCTTAGCAATATACGCGCTAGCGAGGAAAAATTAGCCGAAGCCAAAAATAAGACGCTTTTGCATCAGCAGCAAATAGAATCAATAAACAGTGAGATGGCGCTTTTAACGGCAAAAGTCTCGCAACTAGAAGGGCAACTAGACGACTTCCACACGACTAAATCTAGTATTGAGACCGCACTTGCCCATAATCGCCGCACGCTTATTGATGAGATTGAAAGCGTGGGTTTAACACCGGGTGCCAATATGGCTGAGTGGCTTGCTCAAAAACATAAAGATGTGGAAGCGTTTCAAGAGAAAACTCGTCTGCACAGTACCTTGTCTCACGAGTTAAAAGCCCTTAAAGATAAAGTGGTTGAGCAAAGTGAAATTAAAGCGGCTGCAGATAAAGAAGCCCAATTATACAATACACGTATTCAAGAAATTGAAGCCCAGCGTGAAGCGCAACGTGCTAAACGTCATGATTTGTTCCCCCAAGGGGATATTGGCGCTGCTAGACGTGAAATTCAGCACACCCTATCAGCAAAAGAGCAGCGCTATAAAGAATGTGACACTGCCCTTCGCGAGGTGCAACGAGCGTTAGAAAATACTACCGCCCAACTAAAAATACTCACTGCAGAGTTAGAAGAAAAACAACAAGCCAAGGAAGCAAAGCAAGTCGAATTCGATTCCGCATTAAGCCAAAGCCCGTTTGCTGATGAAACCGAATTTTTAAGTGCATTATTGCCCTATGAAGAACGCCAGCGTTTACTTCAAAGGAAGCAATTAATTGAGCGTGAGCAGCAGAATGCGCAGTTGTTATTAAATACCGCCACGCAAAAGCACAGCACTTTACTAGCACATGAACACGCCACGAAATGGCAACAATCGACTGCAGAAGCGACACAGGCAAGTTTGAATGAGAAAGATGATGAAAAAGATCGGTTACTGGCACAACAAGGGCAACTATCTCAACAGTTAGAGAGTAATAGGCAGGCGATTGAAAAACAGCAAAGCTTAATCAATGAAATGCGTGAGTTTGAAACATCGTATGATGATATTGCTTATTTGCACTCTCTTATTGGCTCAGCCAGCGGCGATAAATTTAGACGATTTGCACAAGGCTTAACGCTAGATAATTTAGTTCGTTTAGCCAATCAACAACTCGATAGGTTGCACGGGCGTTACCAGCTTACCCGCAACACAAAAGACAGTTTAGGTTTGAGTGTATTAGACACGTGGCAGGGGGATGTGGTGCGCGATACTAAAACCCTATCGGGAGGCGAAAGCTTTCTGGTGAGTTTAGCGTTAGCGCTGGCCTTGTCTGATTTAGTGAGTTTTAAAACGAGCATAGATTCTCTTTTCCTTGATGAGGGCTTTGGTACGCTAGATGCCGAAACTTTAGATGTTGCCTTAGATGCATTAGATAACCTAAATGCTAGCGGTAAAATGATTGGTGTTATTAGCCACATAGAAGCGATGAAAGAGCGTATTCCTACCCAGCTTAAAGTGATAAAGCGAAATGGCGTAGGATTAAGCGCGCTGGAAAAACGTTACTCTGCGACAGAAAATTGACGGATATTTGGCAGGTTCTATTTTTTGAAGCTACACTAAAAATAGCCTTTAATGGACTATCGCATACAACACGGCGGTTTTAGAGGTGATGCCGACTAATCTGTGTTGTAATTTTAACGGCGCATATTGTTTAGTCAGGGTGAAGTTTATAAGGTAATTCCATGCAAATTGGATCTTGCATCAGTACAGATTGTTGGGGGCGAGTAACCTTCCATGTGCGACCTGAATGTAAGAAGGTCAGTAAAATTACTGATGGCAGTTTTGTGCATTTTTATCAGTGAGAGTGTGTTCGCGTCGTGCGTTATAACCTCACCATTAAACAGCAAAGTGGGCACACCTATTCCAATGGTGAAAGGCGAGCAGCGTTTAACACTAAGCTGTGATTTAGCACACCCGCATATATTCCATTTTCCCCGCAACTTCATTAATAAATCCGAGCTGTATCGGTTAGAGGTTGATGCTTCTGTAACCGGTACCTTAGAAACCCAGCGTTCAGCAGCACCTACTTTAACCCAGCCAATCGAACTGCCGAGCGCGCGGCACGCCTATATGCTTCCCACTGGCGCAGCGTCTTACTACTTAGATATAGAAGCCCAGTTTGATAGGGCGCTGTACCCCAGTATATCCTCAGTGCCTGATTTCTACGCATTTAATACCATACATACGTTAACACTGAGTGCATTTGCAGGCTTCTGCTTTGCCTTAGCAATTTATGTTGGGGTGCTGGGCAATAGCATGCGAAGTCTTGGGTTCTATTCCTACAGTTTCTACGTGGCGAGTGCGGCCATCTTTTTCTTGTTGCAGGAAGGGGTAATTTACACCTTATTACCCAATGTGCAGTGGTTAAATAGCATTCAGCTAAGTGTATTTTTTGCCGGGCTGACCATCTTTGCTTCTTTGCGATTTTTAGATCAATTGCTCGATTTTAAGGCGTTGCTAAAAAAGTGGCAAAGAAGCGCACTGCACTATTTATCGCTAATCATATTAGTTTTGGTGAGCGTTCAGTTAGTGTTAAGTAGTGATGTAAGCATGATGATAAACAAGGTCATGTCGAAACTAACTCTGGTTATCATGGCTGGTATTTTATCAGCCATACTTTATGCGGCTTATCATAAAGTACACTGCGCAAAGTTAGTATTATTGGGGGTGTCGATAATAATGGTTGCTATGCTGGCTAGGTTCTATTTGAAAGACTTCAGTCCGTTCCTTCAGCGCTATGGGCTTATCATAGCAGTAACAATAGAAGCGTTAATTTTTGCTTTCGCTGCAGCGCAAAAAGTGAAAAAGCTTGATAATGACAGGATGGCAGCATTTAAGCGTGCCGCTACGGATCCGCTGTGCCATATTCTCAATCGCGACGGGTGGCAAGGGGCGGCAAAAGTACTCTTGGATGACTTTAATCGACACGGTGGTTACATCACCTTAATGTTTATTGATGTGGACAATTTCAAGCGAATTAATGACTCATTTGGGCATCAATCAGGCGATGATGTACTGCGTATTTTGGCTAAAATTCTCAAACGCCAATGTCGCGAACGAGATGTGGTAGGTAGGTTAGGCGGCGATGAGTTTGTGGTGTTAAGTTATTGCCACAGCCGTAGTCAGTCTGAACGGTTGGTGGGGCGAATTAAAGCGCGCTTAAGTAACCTAACTATTCAAACGCCTAATGCTCAAATTCCCGTTACGGCGAGTGTAGGCGGAGTGATAACTGATACGTCGTGCAAGAACTTAGATGCCTTGCTTCAAGAGGCTGACCGCCTAATGTATGAACAAAAGAAAGCGCACCACACTAAAGTATCACAGCCCATCTAACACTATCCAATATCAAGAGGGCGCTAACTTAATGAGCACTGGCTTATTGAACTGGCCTCTTCAAATAATACAATGGTGTTTCACATTAGGCTTATATACCTTTAAGCATTCTCACTAACATCAAAAGCGGTAACCTAATAATTGAATGTCTTTTGCGAAGTGGTTATCCACTAAGCGCTTTAGATCATCCGTGTAATACCCTTGATAGCGGCTTCTGTCTGTTGCTTTACGTTTATGGGGAAGTATCGATGTGGGAATGGACAAGTGCGAACAGATAGCATCAAAGTCTTCCTGTAAATTTTCGTAGTGTCCGATAAAATCAGTTAACAAATTGCCTTGTAAATCGACAAGATAATCGCTTTGCAATTGTAGTGATGTGTCTATGTGGTATTGATATGGACGCTCAGGATTAAATTTCCATCGCATAAAGCGCTCGAAGGTATCATGACCTTTCATCACTTGAGGCCGTTCGCGTTTAATATGATGGTAGGAGCTTACTTGCAAGTCCCAAGGGTTTCTCACCACTGAAAACTTATACAATCCATGAAAGTATTCTTCAGGTAGCATTTCTTTTGCCGCAATAATGCGAGAATGGCGGGGAAAGCGGCTACCAATCTTGTGACCACAAAACTGACTCACTTTATTACTGATAAATTGTGCTATGGCGTAGCGGTGTCCCCAGCGATACTGTGAAAGTGCCTCTCGAATACTCGTGCCCCCTGTTTTGGCAATATGTACAAAGAGAAACTGTTTATTATGAGAAAGTAGCACCGGATAAATTCCTTGTTGAAGCTGATTTTAGGTATCAATACAGTCTGGCGGTTAATTTTGACAACTAGATGGATGTCTGAGCCATACCTAATTGGGAAAAAAGTTGGAGTAAAAGTTGAAATAAGAGGTGGGTCAAAAGGTGGTGAAAAAGATGGATCAAAAGACGGAATAAACGACACAAAATGACGAGATCGGATGGCTTTTGCTTTTTGTTGGTAGAGAGTAAAGCTATGATAAAATGCGGTTAAGTGAAGCGTTGATAAACTAACGGCGGCGCCAAGTGCAAGCTGATAAATGGCTTTACTTAGCACTCCTTATTGCCACTGATAGTAGCATGAAAATGGAACGTAAAATTAAATGGTAGATCAGAGTTTTTATATTGGTGTGGATGGCGGCGGTACTCACTGCAGAGTGCAGTTAGAGGATGAGCAAGGTAACGTATTGAGCTGCGCCGAATCCGGTTCCGCCAATATCATGACCAATCCTGTTGTCGCAATGCAGTCAATTATCGATGCTAGTGAAAAAGCCATTAGCGCTGCGAGTGAGCCTACAAACTCAGCAATCAAGCTCAATCAAATACACCTTGCCGCAGGGCTTGCTGGCGCAAATATTCCCAGCGCATTAAAACAGTTTCTCAGTTTAGCGCACCCCTTCAAAGCGGTAACGGTCATTAGTGATTTGCATGCAGCCTGTCTTGGTGCTCATAACGGCTATGCCGGTGCATTAATTATTTGCGGCACTGGGTCGGCGGCTACGGTTTTTACTGGCGCTGGTACCAGTACTCAAGCGCACGATTTTAAAGACAAGGGCGGTTATGGGCTGCCAATTAGCGACAATGCCAGTGGCGGTTGGTTAGGCCATGAGGCGGTTAAACACAGCTTTTTGGTGTTTGATGAACTTATTCCTCAAAGCCTCTTGTTTGCATCTGTCTGCGACAATTTATCCGTGTCAAACGCACACCAGCTGGTAACAAAAGTGGCGGACTTTAGAGGTAAAGAGTTCGGTGCACTAGCCCCTAGTGTGGTGAAGGCTTATGAAAGAGGTTGCTTGGCAGCCGGGGTACTTATTCAACAAGGTGCTAGCTACCTCAACGCTGTTGGTCAAACACTCACCTGCAAGACATCTAATGGGAAGACACCTAACGAGAAGGCATCTAATAAAAAAGCATTCACCAATAATCAAGATTTGCCCATCTGTTTAGTGGGTGGGCTAAGCCATGTATATCAGCCGTTGTTAAGTGCTGATATTCAATCAAAATTAATTACGCCCAAATCGTCACCCGAAGTCGGGGTTATTCAATACGCAAAACAAAAGGCAGCACTGGCTTAATGCAAACAATTACAGCACACAAAGTACTGACCAACGCAGGCATTCAGTTAAATAAAACGCTGTGTATAGAACAGGGCGTGATTCAAAACATTCGAGATGCCACAAAGGAAGAGCTTGCAGAAAAGTACGCAGGTACGCTTATTCCTGGGTACATCGATACACAGGTGAATGGTGGCGGGGGAATACTGTTTAATCATACGCCTACGTACGATGCACTAAAAACCATGGCGAATGCGCATTTGCAGTTCGGCACTACCAGTATGTTGCCTACGCTTATTACCGATAATGCGACGACTATGGCTAAGGCCGCTGATGCGGTAAGTGAAGCCATTGCCAACAATCATCCTAATATTGATGGTATTCATTATGAAGGACCATTTTTAAGCACCGCGAAAAAAGGGGTGCATGAAGAAAGCTTTATTCGTACGCCACATGATAGTGAGCTGGCGACTTTGTGCCGAAAGGATATTGGTAAGGTACTGTTAACGGTGGCGCCTGAAAGTGTGAGCCTTAGTTTTATAAAAGAAATGGTGGCAGAAGGAGTAGTGGTTGCATTAGGGCACACCAATGCTAGCTTCGAAAAAGTGAGCGATGCGCTTAACGCTGGGGCGAGTGGTTTCACCCATTTGTACAATGCAATGTCAGCGTTTACTTCGCGCGCGCCAGGCGCGGTGGGGGCAGCGTTGTTGTTTGATAGCGCTTATTGTGGGTTAATTGTGGATCATCATCATGTTCACCCTAAAAGTGCTGAGTTGGCCATAAAGGTTAAAGGCAAAGAAAAATTAATGCTGGTGACCGATGCTATGGCGCATGTGGGGAGCAATTTAAACACGCTTGCATTCTTTAATACCGAAATTAGGCGCAGTGGCAATAAACTCACCACCCCTGATGGCACATTGGCCGGTTCATGCTTAGATATGCATGGGGCAGTAGTAAATACCTGTAAAGATTTAGGCGTAAGCTTACCCCAAGCAAGTGCAATGGCCAGCAGTACGCCTGCAACCTTTATGGGTATGCAGAAAACACTAGGCAGTATCGCAGCAGGGCAATATGCGAATGTATTATTAGTAGATGACACTATTAAGTTAGCCAAGATTTGGGTAAAAGGAAGGCTTCAATAACCCAAGCTTCAAGCGTATATTACCCCAGTGTGCTGTGGATCAGCGTTCTGAGACTGTCTTCTCGGTGATTCAAAACTATTGAATTTTCTGGAGCGTAACATGACCTACCGCGTTGCTATTGCCATTTCAGGCGCCGTTTCTTTGGGCTCTTATGAAGCGGGTACGCTTTATGAAATTATCAAAGCGCTAAAAGAACATAACGAAAACCCTGCCAATCCAAAAATTGAGATAGATGTACTTACTGGCGCTAGTGCTGGTGGCATGACCGCCGCAATGATAGCGCAGAAACTTTTGTACGATGGCGACGCCTTATCGGGCGAAAATACCAATGTTGGTTACGAAGCATGGGTGAAGTCGGTTGATATCAATGGATTGTTAACGCCCTTGCCGGGGGACAATGCCAAAAATTCATTGCTCTCGAATGGCTTTGTAAAAACCATTGCTGATAAGCTCATTAATAGTCGATACGTAAAATCACCAACGTATAACGCTTCACCAGCACCTAACTCTCCACCAGCACAAATAGAAACACCGCTAGTTCAAACGCCCCATGTTGCCAGCGCGACCTCTATCAGATTGGGGCTGGCCATGTCTAACCTCAATGGCGTCGATTACGAGGTAGATACCTTCGCCTATTTAACGGAAACCTTGGGGCAAGGAAAGTTCACCCAAACGCGCCATCAAGACAGGTATACCGCTACACTGGACAACACAACAGATAACCAGGCTATTTGGAACGAGATCAGTTCCGCGGCACGAGGATGTGGCGCCTTCCCTGTGGCGTTCTCGCCTGTGTCACTCACCCGAAGTTGGCTGCATGGCGATTACAGTGGTCGCGGCGCTGTAAAATTTGAAGACAGTACCTTTAGCTTTATGGATGGAGGCGCGTTTAATAATTACCCTTTGGGGATGGCAGTATCATTGGCTGAACAAAACGATACAAACTATACCGATTATGAAAATCGGTTTTACTTTTACATTTCTCCTAATCCTAGGGAGAGTGCTGCCAATCCAGAATTTGATGCGACTACAGCATCCTTTGCACAAAGTGCCAAGCAAATGCTTAATAGCGTGTACCTTCAAAGCGGGTTTCAAGAGTGGTTACTGCAAGAGCAAGATAACGAAAAGGTCCTTAGGTTAGATCATCAAGCCGACACCTTACGTGAAAAATTGTACAGCGCTACCAGCGATGAGGTGTTCGCAGAGCAAGCCATTATAGATTCAATGATCACCGTGGTGTATGGTGGAAATACTATTGAATATGCCGCCGATGTTGCCCGACTCGCTACACAATATCGCGTTGATGTGGAAACAAAACCACTTCCACCAAGTCACTTTAAGCTATGGGTAGACACCATTGCGTTGTTAGAGCATGCCGCGGGGTTAGGCCCAACCAATTTAAAAACCATTTATACCATTACAGCCAAAAAAGACGAGCTTAGTGGTGAGTTGCTAGGCGCATTTTTAGGCTTCTTTGATGAACGCTTTCGCCAATATGATTACGAACGGGGTAGATTAAATGCGATGCTGACCATTAATGGTATTTTAGATAAGCAGCGCGATGAAGGCGTAATTCAAAAGCAACTGCCGCTGAACATCGAAAAGCGTGATTATTACAGTATTCAGCAGTTTTTAGATTCATCGCATTTAAATCATGCGTCTATGGCTGATGTGAAATACGAAAATAGAGCGCTGGCGTACAAGCGAGTTAAAGCGCGCTTTTTTGCATTTACGAAAGACGCAGGTATAGCAAGTATTGCCCGTTTTTTCGCATGGAATTTTATTGTTAGAAAAACAGTAAAAAAGGTATTGGTGTTGTAGAGTTTAAAGCCCCCCATATTAAAAAGCCCAGCAAGGTAAATTTACCATGCGGGGCTTTAGCAATATCATTGACTACTTTAAGGGTTACTTGCCTTCGCTATGCGCTAAGAACTCTTCGTATTTACCTTCAAAGTGGTTAAGCTTGTTATCTTTTATTTCGATAATCTGCGTGGCCAGTGATGACACAAACTCGCGGTCGTGACTTACAAAAATAACCGTGCCGTCGAATTTATAAAGGCCATTGTTCAGCGCTTCAATAGATTCCATATCTAAGTGGTTAGTAGGTTCGTCCATCACCAATACGTTGATGTCTTGTAGCATTAGCTTGCCGAATAACAAGCGGTTCTTCTCACCACCAGAACATACTGCAACTTTCTTGTTAAAGTCGTCTGAGCTAAACAATAAGCGGCCTAACATGCCACGAACTTGTAAGTCGTCATGCTTTGGCAAGCGCCACTGGCTCATCCAATCAAACAAGCTTAAATCGCAATCGAAGTCTTTGGTGCTATCTTGTGGAATATAACCAATAGCGGCATTTTCAGCCCATTTTATTGTACCGTGCTCAGGCGATAATTCATCAACTAAACATTTTAAGAGGGTAGTTTTACCCGCGCCGTTTTCACCAATGATAGCAAGGCGAGAGCCTGCTTCTAACAATAAGTTAGCGTTGTTAAATAACGGAAGATCAGGGTAGCCATGACCTACATCTTCTAGCGTAATGGCTAAGCGGTGAAGTTTTTTGTGTTGTTCAAACACAATATAAGGCTTGCGACGGCTAGATGCTTTAACTTCAGCTAATTCAATTTTTTCTAAGCGCTTAGCCCGAGAGGTCGCCTGCTTCGCTTTAGAGGCGTTAGCAGAGAAACGCGCTACGAAGCCTTGAAGTTCTTCAATTTCAGCAGATTTCTTTGCATTCTCATTAAGTAACTGCTCTTGAACCAACATTGACGCTTCAATGAATGCATCGTAGTTGCCTGGATAAACGCGTAACTCGCCGTAATCGATATCAGCCATGTGAGTACATACTGAGTTTAAGAAGTGGCGGTCATGCGAGATAATCAGCATGGTGGATTTACGTTTGTTTAGTTCATCAGCTAACCACGTAATGGTGTAAATATCCAAGTTGTTGGTAGGTTCGTCAAGAAGCAAAATGTCTGGGTCGGCAAACAAAGCTTGTGCCAATAAAACACGTACTTTTTTACCTGGCGCCACTTCTTTCATTAAACCAAAATGGTAGTGCTCTTCAATACCTGCTGCGTTCAAGATGTCGCCAGCGCGGGCTTCTGCGGTGTAGCCATCCATTTCAGCAAATTGGGTTTCTAAGTCGGCAACGCGCATACCGTCTTCTTCGCTCATATCAGCTTTGCTGTAAATCTCGTCACGCTCTTTTTTGACGTCCCACAATTCACGGTCGCCCATAATCACGGCATCAACTACGCTGAATTCTTCGAACGCGAATTGGTCTTGGCTTAAGATACCGAGTTTGGTACCCGGTGCCATAGACACGTTACCGGCACTTGGCGTTAACTTACCACTCAAAATTTTCATGAAGGTAGACTTGCCGCAACCGTTTGCGCCGATAAGGCCATAGCGGTTACCGTTACCAAATTTGGCAGAGATATTTTCAAACAAGGGTGCAGAACCAAACTGCATGGTGATATTGGCGGTGGTAATCAAAACAGGTATCCAGCGGGTAAATCAGAAGAAAAGATAGCTTGGTAGTTAACGCAAAAAAATGCGTTTTGTACGAGTAAGCTTTGGGCGCGCACTATAAGGAATTACGACCGCTGTGTCGAGGAAATTTTGAGCTATTGGCCGTATCTTCACAAATTTGTAGTGAACTGCTTATTTGCCATTAATCACTTCTACACACCTTTCACGATAATTTCAGTGCTGTCGGTAGCAAGGGCTGCGTTATGAAGCAGCGATAGAAAATCCGCAAGTAAGTGTTGCAGTTCGGTTGAATTAGGTGTTTTACAGGCGTTAAATCCTTCCTCATTAATGCTGCTGGTATACCATTTTTCGCGCCCTGCAATATTGGCAAATGCACCTGCATTTCTTAATTTATAATAATCGTAAGCAAGTACTAGTGCAGGCAGCGATGCAACTTCATCAGGTATAGTGTTTGCCCCCACGGAGCACATAGCGTCGTTGAAGACCTCACCAACAGTATGGCTTTTTATAAAAGTAGCCAGCACCTTTGGCCACTCCTTTCCTACGTAGCGCTGTCGCACCACTTCTTTCAAATGTGCTTCGGTAAACGCAAGATAGTCTTCTGAGGCAAGAATGCTTTTATTCCACAATGGCTGACCATGTCGTTGACGTTGTTGCCACTCTTTAAAATAAATAGGAAATAGCATGTCAAACTGGGCGACCTCCTTTTGAAGAACGGTTTCCACGATGGCTTCATGGTGTGGATTGAGCGTTACAATGCTATAACCGGGCTGATAAGCGGCTAGCGAAGGCACCTGAATATTCACTAGCCCTTTATGGTTTGCGGGCACGGCAATGTCATATAAATGCATGTGGCCTGCCATGTGTAGTTTCAGCCCCGTCGCGTCAAGCGCGTCGGTGGTTGAGGGAAGCGGCATTCGTTTTAGTTGATTTGAGGTTTTGCCAAAAAGATTTTCCAATTGTGGTTGGGTATTGTCATAAAAGTCGGCCATAGGGAAATGGCTAAAGGCGATAAGCCTTTTGTTTTCAGCCTTTGCTCGCTCAACCACGCTTTTTATCCATTGCAGCAACTGGGGCTTGTAGGTCAGCAGCGCGTTGTAGCCGGCGTTACCAGAGCCCTTAAAATTACGTTCAGCATATTTCCCCTTAGGAACATACACATTGGCATCAATGGCCAATAACCACACGTCTTTAATAGGCTCTACTAAGTAACTGGCGTCTGGCATAAAAATACACGACGTTTTGTCGCACCACTGCCAACCACGCTGCTCAAATTCAGCACTACTAAAGGGCGTTTCGTACAACACGTCCTGTGCGTGCCCTGAAAAACCGTGGCTTTTGAGTGTTTGCATAATGTCGTGATAACCCCATTCCCGAATATCATTCATGCAAAACCATGCTTGGTTGCTTATACACCGAGTATGGTCTGGGCTATAAATAGCCACTTCCTTACCATCGGCAGCAAGAAAATTGGGCTTACCACCGGGCCGTCCAAAAGGGCGAACGGGGTCGTGGTTACCGGTAATGGCGAAAAAACGCATGCCGTAGCGCGTGTTATATTCATCTAAAATACGGGCAAGCGCTTTCACATTTGCAGGTTGCCCATCGTCAGAAAAATCCCCAGGCAGCGCAACCAGTTTAATTCCGCGCTTAGCAATATCATCTAGTGCTGCACGAAATACAAAGAAGTTTTCATTGAATAATCGGGTTGAGGTTAATTGTGCTTGCATGCTGCGCATAAGCAACGGGGATTGAGTTTCTGGTGCTTTAGGGAAGCTATTTGCCAGATTAGCTCTTTGTAAATCAGTGTCGCCACCACCTGATATTGGTGCGGCATAAATGTCGTGTAAGTGAACATCGGCAAGAAAGGCGATCTGCGTACCTTGAGATTTTTGATTCAAATTTTGCGAGGTACTTTCACTTACTGAGGGATGGGAGTTTGTTGCATCGCAATTATTAAGCGCACACACCATCAGCATCAACCCTACGCATTTTGTAGCATTGATAGTTGCCCCAAATAGCCCTGTCTGCTTTTGATAATATTGGTTCATGTTCACCTCATTTTTCTACATCAATTAGATACAGACGCAACGCATAAAAAAACGGGGACAGGTGAATGTTAAATGTCATAAAAACTTCATCGGTAGTATGACATTTTTATTAAAATTAATGGTTTATCGATTTTTATTGTCCCCGCTCTTCGTTTATTTCCTTCTACCTCACATTGAAATTAAAGAGCGAAGAAAAATGTTTTTTTGGTTGTTACTTTGTTTGTCCGCAGGTTTTGCTAGCGCTGCTGATTTTGATGAAAGCATGCCACTGGATCAGTATCAATGGATAGGCTCGCACAACAGTTACAAGCGTGCGCTTCCCGATACTGCGTATCAGTTTCTTCGTTTGCAAAGCGTACATAAGGCTAACCAACTTAACTATTCCCATCTTTCGCTTGATGAGCAGTTATCACTCGGCCTGCGTCAGCTAGAAATTGATGTGGTAAACGATCCTAACGGAAATCAGTACCACCACGTTGAGCTCGCTTCTCGTTTAAATGAAGACTGGTTATCGGTGCATGAGGCTGCGCAATTGGCGAAGCCTGGTTTTAAGGTGATGCATATCCCTCATGTAGATGTTATGACCCATTGCATAACCTTACAAGCATGCTTGAAGCAGCTAACGGTTTGGTCTGACTCTCACCCAGAACATTTTCCTATCGTCATCATGATGAATGCGAAAGAAACCCAGCCCGATTTTTTGAAAAGTAAAAAGCCCACTCCGTTTGATGAAGCTGCCTTCGCTAGCTTAGATGAAGTAATACAGAATACTTTGCAAGACCGACTCGTTAGCCCTGATGACATTCGAGGCAATGCCCAATCGTTGCAAAGCGTTATTGCAAATAAAGGCTGGCCAAGCGTTAACGATTTACGTGGCAAATTCATATTTTTATTCGATGGCAATGAAAGCCAGCGCGAAAGGTACACCCAAGGGCTAAATAATCTGAAGGGAAGAGCCATGTTTGCGTCATTTGAACCTGGGCATCCTTCAGCGGCCATTATGATCCGCAACAATCCTGTTGAACAACATCAAGACATTCGCCAATTGGTGGAGTCTGGATATTTGGTGCGCACCCGCGCAGACGCCAACTTATCAGCTTCTCATGAACAAAAAGTTCTGCAGCGTGACGCGGCATTTCGAAGCGGTGCGCAAATGATATCTACCGACTTTTATCCACAATCTCCCCAAGCAAAGCGCAGCAATTACTCGGTGCACTTTGCGCAGGGCAGATTGATACGCACCAATTCAATTAGCGACTAAAAATTAACATGATCTATATCAATATTTTAAAAGGAACACACAATGCATCCAGTATTTAAAAAGCCCGCAACGTTCAAAAAGCATGCTCTAGCACTTGCTGTGCTAAGTAGCGTAGGCGCGCTATCTTTGCCTACTTTTGCGCAAGAAGTATCGCAAACGAATACAGCGGAAGATGACGTTATTGAGCAAATCGTAGTGAGCGGTTTTCGTAGCTCATTAATAAAGGCTAAAGACCTTAAACGCGATGCCCTTGGCTCACAAGATTCTATTGTGGCGGAAGATATTGCTGACTTCCCCGATTTGAACTTAGCCGAATCGTTACAGCGTATTCCTGGGGTGACTATTACCCGTGAAGCCGGTGAAGGGCGTCAAATTTCACTTCGTGGCCTGAATGCTGATTTTACGCAAGTTCAGCTTAACGGTATGGAAGCATTGGGTACGTCTTCATCAGCGATGGACAGCCGCGGCACCACGAACACGTCACGTTCGTTTGATTTTAATATTTTTGCGTCTGAGTTGTTTAATCAAATCGATGTGAAAAAGTCATACTCTGCAGATATGGACGAGGGTGGCATTGGTGGTACGGTAGCGCTGCATACCGCAAAACCATTTGATTACGACGGTTTTAAAGGTGCAGTGAGTGTACAGGCTGGCCAAAACTCACTTACCGAAGATACAAGTCCACGGATAGCGGCTTTAGTATCTAATACGTGGGACAAATTCGGTGCATTGTTCTCTATCGCTTACAGTAATCGTGACACGAGTGAGCAAGGTTATAACACCTATCGTTGGCGCCCAAGAACAGACCAAGGTTCAGATATCTCGAGCTTGTCAGAGGCCGACCAAGCCGCAGTTGAAAGAGGGGAATTACGCTTTTCTCGAGGCAGCCGTTATTCACAATTTAATAGCGACCAAACACGCATAGGCGCAACAGTAGCGTTGCAGTATCGTCCAAACGAAGACTTATCCTTCGGTATTGACGCGCTTTACGGAAAGCTGGACAGCGATAGAAAAGAGTACCATCTCCAAAGTCGTGGCTCGAGTTCCACCGCATTGGGCTGTACTGGACCAGACTATGATGACGGGAGCCGCTACTTTTGTTCAGAACTCGTAGACCTAGAATATAACGGCAACAATGAAGTTATTTACTCACAGTGGGCCAATGCAGCTTTGCATTCAGAAAGCCGCAGTCAAATAGCTGAAACTGAAATTACTCAGGTGGTATTAAATGGCGATTGGACGGTGAGTTCTGATTTATCGCTCTCTGGTTTAATAGGCACAATGAGCAGTGATTACACCAGTAATAGCGCTAAGGTGTATTTAGAGTCTTTTGCTGACATGACCATTGATTATCGCGATGACCGTTTTTACGGCAATAACTCATATATTGGTGATTATGATCCGACAGACATCAATGAATTTCGCTATCACGAAGTGGATCTTGCAGAAAATGAAGTGAATAACAGCTTTGATGTGGCTAAGTTAGATGCCGATTACGCGTTAAATGATCAAAGTAGCCTGAAGTTTGGTGTGTCAATGAAGCAGTTCGAACACGAAAGTGGCGATGTTCAAACGGCAAACGTACTGCGCAGCGAATGGCAAAGCGGTGAGATTTCAGACATTGTGGATGCAAGCTACACGTTTATTAATGATAACCATGAAAAACAAAGTTGGTTGAGTGTTGATGTAGATGGCGTACTAGATAGCTTCAGTGTTAATCGAGACTTAGCTACGTCGCCAACCCCAGATAAAGTAAAAGAAGAAACCCAAGCGGCCTATGCAGTGTATGAGTTAGATATGCTACTGGGCGATAGTGAGCTTCGCGCTAACGTTGGCCTGCGTTATTACAACACCGAGATTAACTCTAGCGGATTGGTTAATGGTGCAGAGTACGTTACCGTAACCCGAGAGTACGACGGTGTATTACCGGCGATGAATGTGGCGTGGTATGCCACAGACAATCTAGTGGTTCGTGGTAGTGCAGGTAAAAACTTAACACGCCCTACACTGGGGAGTTTGTCGGTAAGTGGTACGGTAAATACGGATCCGTTGTCGGGTTCAAGTGGCTTGAATATTGGTGCTGGTAACCCTGCGCTGGAGCCATTTGAAACGTTAAATATGGAAGTGGGAGTAGAGTACTACTTTGATGAAGTTGGTTATGTGTCTATGTCACACTTTCGTAAAGACATTGAGAACTTTATAGCGTCAACCACGGTAAGCATTCCTTATGGTGATACAGGCTACCCGCTGGCGTTAATTGAAGGTGCAGTTGATGAAGATGGTAACCCTCAAACGGCAGCCACCTTGTATAACTTTTCTCAACCGCAGAACCTTGACGACAGTGACTTTTCGGGATGGGAATTTGGCGTTCAACGAGATTTTGATTTTCTACCTGCGCCGTTCGATAATTTTGGTGCTATTGCAAACTACACGTATGCCGATGGCGAGTCGCTTCACAACATTTTAGTTGATGGTGAAACGGTACAAGTATCTCGTCCTTTCTATGGGCTATCTGAGCATACTTACAACTTTACCCTTTATTTTGAAACTGAAACTTGGGGCGCACGTGTTTCTACCGCTTACCGCGATGATTATTTGGTAACGGTTGAAACCTCAAGTAGCGATCAAGATGAAGCTGGGTTTCATGGCTCTACCTACTGGGATTTCTCGGCATTTTACAACGTCAATGATGCGTTAAAAGTGAGCGTGGAAGGGGTAAATCTGACTAACGAGCGAGAAGAACAGTATTCGGATTCAGACGACAGACTTTACAACACGACGGTAAGCGGTAGAACGTTTTACGTAGGCTTTACCTACGCAATGTAACAGCAACGTATACCATATCGACACTGATGTGAAAGTAGTGAAAGATTGACGGCACCTTAGGGTGCCTTTTTACTATTTCGAAATGCAGAAACGACTTAATGGCGAAAAGTAACACCAAGGTAAAAGTTTCTTCCACTGAATGTGGTGTTATAAGCGCGATGTGCAGAGTCAGTATATTGCTCTTCTCGTTCGTTAGTCAGATTAGTGGCTTCGGCTCGTAACTCCCAATGTTCGCCTACGTGAAAGGATACAACGGCATCTAAATAAACGCTTTTTTCAAACCCTGTTTCGTCTTCATCAATAATGGTCTCATCGCCGATACGCGCTAAATAACTATCGCGGTAGGTTGCAGATAATCGAGCGCTCAATGCATAACTTTCCCAATACGCAGTAACGTTAGCAAGCCAGGGCGATAAGTAGGGGAGTGAGGTATATTGCAGCTTCTCGCCAGTCACAGCACTAAAATATTGTACCTGTCCATGGGTGTAGCTTAGATTGGTAATAACACCTATTTTGTATTCAGGATGCCACGGCCATGATGTTTCCAATTGGCAACTTCCCTCTAGTCCATATAACCACGCGCGCTCTGTATTTGCTGTGGTCACTCGTTGCACTAGTGTATTCGCATTTATGGTGTCGCCCGTCCAGTTTGCATACTCAGGTGTGCCTGAAAACGCCACTGTTTCAGAGGTATAAACAATATAGTTATCTAAGTATTTGCTAAATGCCGATAGTGAAAACTGATTGACGCCGCTGGTATATTTTTCAAACGCAATATCTAGGTTGTAGGAGGAGTAAGGGCGCAAATTTTGGTTGAAACCATAAAGCGAGTTAGTCTCGGGCAGGTATTCCACTGGGCGGGTAATATCATTTAATTGCGGGCGACCTATACTGCGACTTAACGCTAGGCGGTATAGCGTATCTGGCTGTAATTCATAGGTAATATTCAATGATGGTAGCCAGTTGGTATAGTGAATGTTAGGCACGTTGCTGACCAAAGATCTTATATTATTCACTTCGGTATTTTCGTATTCAACGCGTAAGCCGCTGTTAATATGAAAACGGCCAATTTCACGTTGCCATTGCGTAAATAAGGCAACGCGAGATTCGGTGACTTTGCTTTGATAGTGTGAAGGAAGTTCGTGGGTAACACGGTTTATATTTTGAAGTGCCTGGGTATTGGTTGGCAAATTGAAATATCGAAATACGTTGTTGGTATCAAGGGTTAACCAATGTAGCTTTGGGTGAGTGGTAAGTGTTGTACTATGTATTGCTGGAACTGCGCTATTTACGCTAGTGACGCCGTTGCTAGTAGTTGTTCCTTCTGGCACACCATTGAAATAAGCTGCCCATTCCTCGTCTAAAAAATTCTGGATATTGAGTAGCTCTGACTCGTTTTCGAATCTAACCGCGTCTACTCCCCATTGCCATGAACGTGTTATTGATGGCTCGAAACTCAGCGTATATTTGGCATTTATAAATTGGGTAGAGGTAAAGTACTGCTCACTATCCAGTTCTTTCATTCGCCAGAACGTAGGTTGAGTTAAATCATGTGAATAGGTGATATTAGCAAAACGACTATCTTGACGATAATCAATGGTTACGTCGGTAACACCTTGCATATAGGCTTTGTTGCTGGTGGGAATATCGTAAGATGCGCCTTCCCATCCAAGCAACAAATGGCCTTTCCATGTGCTGCCAATATCATGATGTGAGTTGATTACCCACTGGTTATACGTGGTGGAAACCTGTTGAAAACGACTTTCTGTGCCTACTTGAGCTTGTTCGTACGCCGCATAGACCAATTCATTCTTCTCATTGACTTCGCCAGCGGTAATAACCGTTTCGCCCTCTATAATAGGGGTTGACTGATAGCCCCTTGGGTAAAGGTGGTACTCAAAGCGGTTGCCACTTAATCTACCGTAGAGCCAGTCGAAGGTGGCATGGTGACGGGCAGTTTTATATTCTAACGAGGCGCCCACGCCTAGCCGTTTCATGTCGCTTTGCCACACCGAATAACGATTTCCCCGCGGTACACGATATTCGCCATTGTTCCAAGCCGCAGTGAATTTTTGGGGGAGCTCTGAAGTATCAGCGCCGTCGGGTGGAATTACCCGCCAGCGGAACGTATTTGCACCCATTTCCTGCGATTCACGGGCCCCGTAACTTATTGAGAAAAGGGCACCCCACTTATCGTTGGTTGAAGACACCATTGCTGACAGTTTTTTTGATAAGTGATCGCTAAATTGGTTATTTCCAATTTGTTGCGTGATGCCCCATTGCAACCCTGGATTGTCAAATGGATGGGCGGTTTCAAGCGCTGCAATGCCCGCCATGCCGCCAGAGGCTTGGTCTGCCGAGTAACTTTTAAGTACCTGTATCTCACTAAACAAATCGGTAGAAAACAAATTCAAATCAAAAGTTCTATCTTGTTGTTTTTGTTGTCTACTGTCCATTGGGGAATCATTATTGGCTAACACAGGCATGCCATTTAACGTCACTAACGTAAAATCAGGATTCAATCCCCGCAACATTATTTGACGTCCTTCACCGGCTTCTCTGGTTATCGAAATACCGGATATACGCTGCATCGACTCGGCTAAATTACGATCGGGGTAGGTGGCAATGTCGTGTGACGCAATAATGTCAGATATGACTCGGTTTTCACGTTTTCGCTTACCAGATATATTTAACGAGGCGCGTATGCCCGTAACAGAGACTTCTTCCATAGCGCTGTCGTTAGTGTGTGTTGCAGGCGCTTGAACAAGCGTGAATCCGTGTGGCTGAATAAGGTACGAATAGCCCGTGTTTTTCAGCAATTGAGTTAATGATTCAGCGAGTGTGAAGTTGCCTTCTAGCTTTGGTGCTTCAATATTAGCAATGTGTTGTTGATTTACCGCAAAGGGAAGATTGAACTGTGTAGCAATAGCTTGAAGGCTTAATACTAGGGGTTGAGGTTCTAAAAATACCGGTTTTGTTTCGTTAGCGCCTGGTGCTGCTTGCACGGTAAAGCTTGTGTTGAAAAGCGTTAACAGACAGATGCACCAGCATGCAACAGGTGCCCGAGATAATTTAAAGTATGCTGTTGAAGCGTTATTCGCTCGCATCGTTTATCTGCATAACATCAGCGAGCAGTATCGGTTAAAACAAAGCGATCTTGATGCTCTTCTAACGTTAGACCTTGTGCGCTGGCTAACAGTTGTAATGCTGCTTCAGGTTCGGATAAGTTGAATCGTCCTGTTAGTAAAGCATCTTTATCAACGTTAATTTCTACAGGCTTTTGCAAATAACGAGAGAAGCGCTCTACCGCCAGATAAAGTGGTTCATTGTAAATATCTAACCAGCCACTTCGCCATGCTGGTAGTTGATCATCCGTCAATCTAAAGGTCTGGCTCCAAAGGTTATTCTCTAAAACAATACCTTCACCTTTGATGAGAGTATGGGTTTTGTCTGCAATAATCTTCACAATACCGTCGTATACACGGATCACCGTTTTGTCAGAAAGTTTATCTATATCAAAAGCGGTGCCGACTACGTGTACTTTCACTTTATCGACGTTAACTATAAATGGCCTAGATGGCTCGTGAGCCACATCAAAATAGGCCTGCCCTTTACGTAAATTCACTTCTCTGAAGGTGGCATTATGGTTAACGCTTAATTGTGAGTCGCCATTTAAATGCACCGCAGAGCCGTCGTTGAGTACCTGAGATATACGCTGAGCTTTTGAGGAGGCTAGCTGCATGTTTTGTGTTGATAATGGCACGGCATTGTCAACGATTTCGGGTGAAGGCGTTGGTTGGCTTAGTCTTAAATACGCGACAAGAACGGCAACAGTAACAAAGCTTGCCGCCATAGCCCAATAGCTAACATAGGTGGGGCGAGGCTTTTTGTTCGCTGCGTTATCGTTCTTCAAGCTAGTATCATCACAACGGTTAGCCGCAACGTTGATGGCTGCCATTGCAACCTCCGGCTGCCCAAATGCTTGTGCGATACGTTGAAATGCAATTTGATGTTGCTCTTCACTTAACCAAGCTGATAAGGCGATTTTGCCTTTTTCGTCTAACTCGTCGAAGCGATCAAACCAATCAGCAGCCTGGTCTAAATGCTTTTGTTGTTCCATCTATGCCTCTGTTACCCGTCTACCTATTAGTAGAGTGTTTGTCGCCTAAAGTGGGGACACTAATGAGTGGGTTTAGTGATTTTTTTCTACCCAACCTGACGCTTCCAATTTTAACGTAAGCTCTACCATGGCGCGGGTGAGATGTTTTTTGACAGCCTCTACACTTAAATTTAATGTGTTGGCTATCTCATCGCGGCTCAATCCATCTACTCTACGTAGTATAAAAACCTCGCGACGCAGCGGTGTCATATCAGACAGTACGGTTTCGATAAAGGCAAGCTTTTGCGCATTGTGGTAGCTCTTTTCAGGGCTGTCATTTGCGGCTTCAAGCTCTTCGGATTGCCAATCTACCGAGAGAGGGAGCTTTTTGCGTTGATGATCGTAGAGGACTGACTTCGCCACCGTAATCATATAGGCGAGCGGATTGTCTAGTTCTGAGTATTGAGCGCTTTTGCTGGTTCTAAGTAGGGTTTCTTGCAACACGTCATCAGCAACTGCATTATCGTTGGTAAGCCCACGAATAAACGCTCTTAACGCGTTATAGCGTTCAAAGCCGTCGTCTGTCGATAATATTTTCCAGTCTGTTTTATTTGGCGGTAGCGTCACAAAATAACGTATATATACAAATAATTTAACACATTGTATTGCACATATATTTCATTGTTGTGACGACCTATAAGTTACCTAAATACCAGATTTATGGTGCCACACTCATTGCAAACATCACAAATCTTTGACTACGCAGATAGCTTGTGTTGTTCATTTTGAGCTATTGCGGATGCGCTATGAAGTGCGCTGGCTACATCAGGTATGTTATTTCTCTTATCGACATTAAGCGGAGCAGGCTTGGGAGCTAATTGCTGCATTAAGTAAAGTCTTCCAGCCATTACACCTACTTTATAATCGTGACGAAGATCGCTATCCGCACTGCCCAGTAATTTACTGTGTAATTTAGTGCCTGCAAAAATTTGAATAATTTCCACATCCGCTGGTGGGTTTGCGATAAACGCTAACTCTTGCTGGTACGCTTGCTCATGCTGTACCAGGTAGTTAATTGTTTTTGGACAATGACCCGTTGCGCACACCAATGATTTTAATTTGTGCAGCCATGCCGATTGAGCTTGAAAATTCACATCGCCAGTACGTATAACGACTATTTTTCTTGCTCCTCGTTCGTAAGCTTCTCGCACTGGTAAAGGTGCACCCAAGCCGCCATCAAGGTAATAGTCTGATTCAGGTTGTGCTTGAGGAAGTGTATTCGCTTTGTTCTCGCTAACCGAAACCGCGTTGTATTCAGTAGTAAGCTTTACACCTTGTTTGTATAAAAAGGGTAAAGCGCTAGAGGCTTTCAATAGTTCTCGCCATTGATTACCACTGCCTTTGGGGCTTAAAAAATAAGGCTTACGATCGCGAGAATTTGTAGCGGTAATTAATAACTCTCTCTCCCCCAAGCTTTCTTTCGCGGCCTTGAAATCTAAAATGCGGTTCGCTTCTTTCGTTTTTTCAAAGTACCAATCCAAATCGACAATATGCTTTCCCATTAAACCACGGCCTAATTGGAAGAATCGCTTATGCCGCGATAAGCCCCGAATTAAACGTTTCGCATAACCTTTTTGCCGCGCCAGAAAACTGGTCAAATTTTGTGAACCAGCTGATGTACCAATAAACATATCGAAAGGGTCGTAACCAGCTTCAAGCCAAGCATCTAATACGCCTGCTGTAAAGATCCCTCGCTGCCCACCACCTTCAGCGATAAGCGCAAGTTTAGGGCGCTTGGTGGCATAAAGAGGAAAGGACGTGGGCGCAGCAGAGGAATTCATTTCGGTTACCTGATTAAATCTGTTAGGTTGATTTAGCCAAGTATACGGTCAACATTAAAGTGCCGAAAATTGAAAGAATGAATCGGTGTGATAGGAAAAAACCTACAGAATGTTAGCTACCTGTTGGTGTATTGCTTGCTCGACTATCTGTCTCGTATTTGCAGGGAGATATTTCGTATGCACTTCGATAAAAATTGGGTTGGCGTAAATACTTTTTATCGCCGCGTTTACTTTCTCAATAAAGGCAAGCGCCTCAGGTGTCTTACCGCAGATAACGTGCCCAGAAACGAATTTTGGGTTGTTCGCAATAGCGTAACTTCTCATCTTAATAAGCTTAGTGTCGCCGAATGATTGATACAAAGACACGGGGAATATAAGGGCGAAATCAGCTTTGCCAGCAGCAATAATCTTCGTGAAACTCGAGAAAAATGTAGGGTTGCTTAAGGTTATAATTTGTTTGTCGTCTATTTTACTTAAGTCATCATCTACCCGCTCACCATAAGAATAAGTTTCTGGTAGCACAATGGCTGAGGCTTTAAACGCCTCTAGTACTCTATGAATGCTGACTATTTCGCCATTCTCGTTTAGTAGCTCTGGAGCCAAAGGCGGCAGTGAGGAAAGCTGATATAGTTGTTGCGTTTGAAAGAAGTTAAGTGGCAAAGAAATGGTGTACTTCTTTTCTCGCTCGGCTGATTTTATCTTGTTGATAACACAAACCGATTCGCCATTCTCTATCTGTTGGAATGAACGTTTGAGTGAGACTTCTAAAATAGGCTTATCGTAGCCTATGGCATCAACCAATAATTGCGCCGTATCCACACTTGCGGAAAAGGGGGAATGCGGTTGATTAATTCTGCTCGTTAAATTGTGATCGTCAGTATGAAGCGTTATTGATGATGTGTTAATAACGTCTCCATTAACCAACCCTGAATTAAATAGGCTGAGAAAGAAAGCGACCGAAAAGGAGAAAAAGCGCATATTGAGAAAAGTTGGTTACTCTTAATTGTTATGCCTAGAAGGGTAAACCTATTTCACTATTTTTTAAATACATAGTGCGCTATTTCCTTTTATGTACGACGACATAGTTAATGCATGATTGAGCTGTAAGCAGCGGGATTAATTGATTTGGGTACGTCGTCATTACTGCTCAACTCGCTAGCCTCTTCGACTAGTGCAGTCATCGCGTTAATGATATCAAGAAAGTTGGAGAGCTGGTCATGAGACAAATCATTAGATAGTGTTTCAATTTTACTGATTAGTTGTTTCGTCGGTAGGCGCATAGTGTCAAAATCTCGTTGTTCAGTGCGTGTTACGCACTCTTTTATTCAATACCTGCCCGTGAACTTACAAATAGCTTGCCAACTTTTTTTGACGCTAAACTCAGCATATTAAATGCGTCATTAATACTGAAATAAAAAAGCCAGCTAAATGCAGCTGGCTTTGTCCTGATGAATATACTTATTTAAAAATTAGAAGGTATACTTCACGCCTACCTTAATTCGCCATGTAGATTGCTCTTCATCAAACGAGTCATAGTTGCTGGTGTCTGTGCCGCCGTATGCCTCAGAATAAACATATTGGCCCGCATCGTTGATGTCGTAATCAAACAGTATTTGCTGAGGATAAGTCATTTCATACACTTTACCCCAGTCACTGTTTAACAGGTTAGCAAAGTTATCGATATTCAAATAAATACGACCTTTGTGGCCTTCAACAAATCCTGGAATTTCTTGCGAAATAGCTAAATCTACTGTGGTGATCCAAGGTTGAGTTGACGAGTACTTTCCAACATATCCGCCAGCGCTTCCAGCGACACCTGCTTGCTCAGCAATCGCCATAATTTCGTCGTAGCTAAGGCCATTGTCGAAATCAACGGCAGCATCGTTGGCGCCTGATGGAATATAAGGAAGATACACATCTGAATCATCAAACGCAGTTTGATCGCCTAAACCGCCGCTTTGATATGAACCTAGTACCCAAGAAAAAGGCTGACCAGAGCGACGTTCAAAGAATAAGTTGAAGTTAGTGCTATAACCCTCAAAATACTCATGAGTGTAACCAAGGTTCACCAAAAAACGGTGTTTGGTTTCATAGTAAGCGGTGCCCACGGTAGGGTCGTTACGATTAACCGTTACTTCATACTGGTAGTTCGACTCAGCCGTTGAGCTTGTACCTGGGTTAACCTCAGTAATATCTTGGTGGGTATAGGATGTATTTAGGCTTATGCCGTTATCCCATTGTTTAGCTAACGCAGTGGTAAACAGAATGCTACGGCCGCCGTCATCCGAGTTGGTTAATTGAATATCATAGTTGTCTTCATATTCAGTGCCGTCATAAACATTGTCCCAAATAATACGGCCATCTGGGGTACTGTTACCATTATCGATACGCGATAAGTCTTCCCAATAAGCCGCATTTTCGCGGTCAACGTAGGTTAACTCAGTTGTCCACGCGAAGTTGTCGCCAAGGGTAGGGATGTCGAACGTGTAGTCGGCCGCAATTTGATAGCGCCAGTCAGAGGGCAGTTCAAAATCTGGATCGATTGAGTTCGTGCTTCCCGCACCTTGCATTAACGCACTTTGGGCTTCTGTAGGAACTGATGTGAAGTCTACCGAGCTTGCGTCAAGGCTAGAAAAGGTTACTGAGTCGTTGGTTACACCATCGGTGGTGTAAGCGTTAGATATCCAAACCAGTGGCATACCACCGTAGAAGCGGCCAGCACCACCACGAAGGGTTAAGTCGTCGTTGATATCCCAATTAAAGCTTACGCGTGGAAGGAAAATATCAAAGCCATCTAGATTTTCAGTATTTGTGAAGCCATAGGTGCTAGCGAAGTTGCTGTTTAGTTGTGGTGAGTCTTCAACGGTAAGGTACTCGTAGCGAAGGCCTGCGGTTACCGTAAAGTCGTCAAACACTTCATAAGTAGCATCACCGTAAAGTGAGTAAACCGTACTTTCAACGTCATAGGCAAGGTCTTGAACATCATTTGTATACGCGTTGGCATATTCGAAATAAGAGATTTCCTGATTAGCGAATGCCTCAGTATCGTCAAAATACCAGGTGCCTAAAGAATCACGACCATACAGGTTGTAGTTCCACGTGTTTTCTATTTCAGTACCAAACTTATATTCGATATCGCCAGCTAAGTAAGTAGCATGCAATGCAAAGTTCCACACTTCGTTTTCAAGCACATTTGCATGGCGGTTTTCATCAACCCCAGCCACTACGCTGTAGCCACTATCTGTACCCGTGGCAGTATCTATGTTGATTTCACCCCAATCAGAAGCGGTAACAGATGCTTGCTCAAACTCTTTATATGAAAGGCTGACTTCTGTTTGAAGGTTATTTGTCCAATCGGAATAGACATGGGCAGTATAGTAAGTATTTTTCTGCGCCAATGTCCAAGTGTTTGAAGTTAGGCGAATAGTTTCTGAATCATCGTTGTAGTTTTGTGCCGCGGTATTTTCCTGATAGCTATAAGTAAAGTCTGCGCGGTGATCGTTATTGATGTTCCAGTCTAATTTAATGAGGTATTTTTCATCTTCGTCTGCATCAGGCGCGCCCGCTATTGAATCTTCAAGGCCGTAGGTATCGCTGAGGGCAGTAATCACGTCTTCTGCCGCGCTTAAGAGATCTGTAGGGTATGCAGAAGAATTAAAGCCAGTGTCAACTTCTTCTTCCCACTTTTCATAAGAACCAAAGAAGAAAAGTTTATCTTCAATTAACGGGCCGCCTAACGTAAAGCCGTAGGACGATTCTTCGTTATCTACGTCATATTCCGTGTTGTAAAGTTTGGTGTCTTTTGCGGTGCCAGAGAAAGGCACTTCTTCATAGAATGCCGTACCGTGAAATTCATTGGTACCTGATTTGGTCACCACGTTCACGTTACCACCGCCAAATTTACCTGCGCGGGCGGTAAAGGGCGTAAACTCAACAGACACTTGGCCAATAGCATCTAAAGACACTGGGGGGCGTGACGTAGGGTAACCGTTACTTTGTAGGCCGAAGGTGTCGTTAACGCCTACGCCATCAACGGTGAAAGTATTATATTTCGGGTTAGAGCCGGCAATACTTAATTCTTCACCATCGGCACTTACCACCGCTAACGGGTTTGAACGAACAATATCTTTTATATCTCGGTTAAAGGTAGGCATGTTCTCAATAGCCGATTCACCAAATACTGAATTTGAACCGTTGTTTGAGAAAAAGTCGCGGGTACCCGTTACTGTTACACGCTCCATATCAGAGGCAGATTCAAGGGCAGTATCAAGCTCGAATGTGTCGTTCAGTTCTAAATATACATCTTCGATGACACGGCTTTGGAACTTTTGTGACTCTACGATAATCATATAAGGGCCACCAACACGTAAACCTCGTGCTGAGAATGCGCCTTCTTCATTTACGGTGGTCTCTTTTATCGTTCCTGAAGGTTGATGAATAATGGTAATTGAACTACCTGCTGCGGGATTACCTTGAGGACCTAATATGGTGCCGCGCATAGCTGATGATTGACCAGTGGCTGCAACGGCTGTTGTTGCAACGCCAATAGACAACGCCACAGCCATCGCGATGCGATTGAACTGAGTTTTATTGTTCATGTATTTCCCGTTCTAAGTAAAGTTTGGTTTAAGTGCTCAGCTAGCCACGCATGCTTATTTGAGCATGTCGTATTGCGGTTGCCTGAGGTAGCGCAATTGTTGGCTATTTTTATTTCATCTTTATTTCATTTGTGTAAATCTGCCTTTACATAACTATATGAAATAAAAGATTATTTGAGCTTCTTGAGGGAGTTTTGGTCAATGGCTTTTACGTGTTTTTACGTGCTTTACACATATTTACTCAATGGCTACGTTGAAGTGCGTTAAACCTACAATACATGAGAGGAAATACGTGCTAGTTAGTAAAGTCGGCTAATCGGTTGAAATCCGACCTCATGGCTTCTTGTATAAAGTTGAAAAGCGCTTTTACCCTAGCAGCGTTTTCTAGATCTTTATGGGTCATCATCCAAAGATCAGTACTTTGGTGATTTATTTCTATGTTTACTTTTTGTAATTTTCCCGTTCCTTCCCCCATGAAACAGGGGAGATAGGCAAGCCCCAACTTGTTTTCAGCTGCTATCAACAAAGGCTCAAAAGAGTCGGCTTTCATGACTATCTTTTCTTTTGAGATGAGTTCTGAAATTTGACTAGATGCATTGCCTTGATGCATCACGAGCCAGGATGCAGATTCAAGAGGATGTTTACCTTGGAGGCTATCAATATAATCAGGGGCTCCATAAACCCCAAATGCGAGTTTGCACAACTTGGTGCCAACCAAGTCTTCAGGCAGTTCAACAGCAGGGCGAATTGCAACATCTGCATCTAAGTGTGAAATGTCTAATTGACGAGATGTCAGACTAAGTTCTAATTGAATTTTCGGATAACGTTGATGAAAAGTAGCAAGATGCTTACCTAAAATTAAGCGAGATAAGGCATCGGTTGTAGTTAATCTGAGTGTGCCTTCCAGCTTCATTTCCTGCCCGAAAATCTTATGCTCTAATTCTTTCACGGTGTTTTGAACAGCAAGCGCCGATTCAAGCAACTTCTGGCCTTCAACAGTTAATTTGTATCCGGTAGAAAGTTTATGAAAGACCTGTAACTTATGGCGGTATTCAAACGCGTCAAGCCTTCGCAATACGGTACTGTGGTTCACCCCAAGCGAGCGAGCGGCAGCCGACAGCGACCCTTCATTAGCCACGGCTAATACATACTGCAGATCACCCCATCTTATGCTGTGCATTTTTGCATACCAAATGTGTTTAATTAGCGAATTTACCGAAAATTTAGCACAGGTATAGTTATCTCACCAACACATCGAACTTTAAAACTGATAATCAGGAGCAAAAAATGTTTAAGAAAAGTCTATTAATTGGTCTCGTAAGCTTGCTAGCTTTTTTCCAGCTAACCTCTGCTTCGGCACAAGAAACACAGTCAGTTGATTCTGCTAAGACGTTAGAAACTGCGCAAGCATTTCTTTGGGCTGCAGGTTCGGGTGACATGGAAAAGCTTCAGGCACTGATGGCAGATGACTTTGTTTGGCACAACGAAGGTGACGGGAGTATTCCTTGGATTGGCAAGTGGGACTCAAAAGATAAAGTATTAAATACCTTTCTTCCTCGTTTCGGCGCAGGTTTAAAAGTAACTAGTTGGACTACGGATTTTAGCTTTGTAAATGGTGACCAAGCGGTATTTATGGGCACCATGAGTGCAATAGCGAATGAATCTGGTGTGGATACAGGCAAATTCAGCTGGGCGGTACGCGTTCACGTTGAAGATGGGAAAGTAAAGAGCTGGAACTGGTTTGAAGACAGCTTTGCAGTTTCTAACGCTTATCATGCCAAGCAATAATTAGTGTAAAACAACTACGTTCTATTAGCTCGATATGCCACGTGGCATACTTTACATCTGTTTAAGTGTTCGTCACCCATCAATACATTTAACTGATAGTCTTGCTTGAATGGCGAAAGTAACAGGCCGGGGTTTCAGCTGGCGCATTAGCCTTAAAAGTGTGATAAAAATTTGAAAGAGACTATGGGACGTTTTAAGAGAAACAAAGCCAGGGGTGACTGGCTTTGTCGCTTTAGTGGTTTTCTTTATTCTTAAATCCTATACCAAAACTCGGCTTCCAAACGGCTGAAGCACTGCATCGATATTGTGACTAAGATTACTCTGAAATAACCTTATCAAACCCAGATTTTGATTTAGAAAGTGCTTCCATTGGCGATAGGTTGTCAGGATATTCTTCTTGTTCAATAACAATCCATTTTGCACCGCCGCTAACCACCGTCGCTTTGTAAATTGCAGACCAGCTAATACCATCTTCACCGATGATTGGGCGTAAATTACTGCCCTCTTCTACGTCAGATTTAAAATGCGTGGTAATCGTTCTGCCTGGGTACCTCTTTACAAAAGCGATAGGGTCTTTGTCTGCGTGAATTGTCCAACCTACATCTTGCTGAAGAATCACCGACTTAGGTGTGTTATTCGCAATAAAATCAAAAAACGTGGTGTCTTCATACGAGGCCCATTCTTCGGCGTGATTATGAAACCCAACTCTCATTCCTTTAGGGGCTAATTTTTCTGACAAGCGCGACAACTCACTAACGAATTCTGTTACATCATCGTCATTAAATGCACGATCATCCCAAGGAATAATGAGATCGGTAACGCCCAGCGCTGTATAAAATTGAACGATTTCATCAAAATTATTATTAAGTAGTTCGGCAGACACATGCGCACCACTTGGCGCTAGCCCAATGGATGAAAGGTAGTTTTTTAAAGCGGCTGGATCGTTGTCATAGGGGCCAAAATCGCCCGCAAATTCCACTCCATCAAACCCTAAATCTGCCACTTGTTCGAGTGTACCTTTAAAGTCTTGTTTCAGCGCATCTTTCACAGACCAAAGCTGTACACTAATTTGGGGCGCATTGAGGGTGGCGTTTAGCTGTTTGCTCTCCATCTGCTGTCCAGTATTCTCGGTTTTAGTATTCATAGTGCTGTCGTTGTTGCACCCAGCCATCATGGCAGTAGCACAAAGTACGAAGGGCATCATGATGGAAGAAATGTATTTTTTTCTTAATATCATTAGAGTCGTCCTGATTTAACTTCTTTAACAGCATAGTCGACTGCTCGTGCTGTCATGGCCATAAAGGTAAGTGATGGATTTCCTACGCCAGTTGAGCAGAAGCTGGCCCCATCGGTTACAAATAGGTTGGGTACATCGTGAGATTGATTGAACCCGTTTAAAACCGAATCTTTTGGGTCGCGCCCCATTCTAGCCGTTCCCACTTCGTGAATCGCTAGCCCTGGCGGTTGCCCCAAGATACGTTTTTGAATATTGTGAAACCCTGCTTTTTCCATCATGGAAGACGCTACTTCTAATGCACTTTGCATCATAAGGTTTTCGTTTTCCGACCACTGACAGTTAATATGCAGTTGAGGAATACCCCACTTGTCCTTCTTCGACGAGTGGAGGGTAACTTGGTTATCTTGGCGCGGAAGCATTTCACCTTGGGCTTGCAGGCCAATTCCCCATTTACCTGGGTTGTGAAGCATATTTTTGAAACTTGCGCCAAAGCCGTCTCTGGTTCCCATAGATTGCCAGTCTTCACGAGATGCTGATCCCGCCAATGCAAAGCCCCGTTTGAACTTTTCATGGTAGCGGCTGGGTTCATAGTGAAAGTTGGGAACGTATAAAGAGGCTGGCCGCCTTCCGGTGTAATACTCTTGTTCGTACCCATCAATACTGGCTGTAACAAGGGCATTGTAATTATGATCCATCAAATACTGCCCCAATACACCAGAGCTATTGGCAATGCCTTTTGGAAATGTTTTTGAGGTACTGTTCAACATGATTTGAGTAGAACCTAGTGTTGATGCACATAGGAAGACAATCTTGCCGAAATACTCTCGTTGTTTGAGTGTGTCGTTATCTATTACACGAACACCCTTTACCCGATTTGTGGTGTCGTCGTAGATAAGGCTTTCTACAACGCTGTTCGGGGCAATAAATAGGTTACCTGTTTTAGCGGCGGCGGGTAGCGTCGCGCTTTGAGTAGAAAAATAGGCGCCAAACGAACAGCCTTTTTGGCATTCGTTTCTTGCCATGCATTGCATTCTTCCCAAGTCGACATGAACTTTCTCAGGCTTGGTTAAGTGTGCGCATCGACTGATGATAACCGGCTTGTCAGGTTCAGCGTCTGCCATTTTTGCGGCGAAATCTTTCTCTGGCTTAGTCATTTCAAACGGCGGCTGAAACACACTATCTGGCAGCTGTGGAAGATTTTCTGATGTTCCGCTGATGCCTACAAACTTTTCAACGTACTCATACCAAGGCGCCAGATCATTATATCTGATTGGCCAATCGTTACCATGTCCGTCCAGTTTATTCGCCTCAAAGTCGAAAGGGCTCATACGATAAGATTGGCGATGCCAAAGCAGTGACTTTCCGCCTAGCTGATTGGCTCTTATCCAGCTAAATTCAGTGCCTGTTTTGGTGGTGTAGGGATAGTCTTTATCATTGCCAAAAAATTGCTTTGTACCATCGTGAAAAGCGTAACATTGCTTTTGAATAGCGAACTGCTCGTCAACAAGTTCCTTATCCACTTTTGTTCGGTTAGCATATTCCCACGGCGGCTTACCTTCGCTAATGTAATCTTTACGATGCTCTACAATACGACCTCGCTCGATAATAAGCGTCTTAAATCCTTTCTCAGTGAGCTCTTTAGCTGCCCACCCACCGGTAATTCCAGAGCCAATAACAATGGCATCGTAGGTTTCTGATGATTCTTCAATATAGGTTTCTTTATTCATAATTGAGACTTCCGTATCTTAATAGTAGGCTTTCGAACTGAACGCACTGCCCACAGCAGTTAAGGGCACTGAGCCTTTGAACCCGCCGGGAACGGCGAGATAGGTCAGCTCTTTAGTTGCGCCTATTTGAGATGTGTAGTACCCAAAAACGATTAAGCCCTTGATGGTTTTGAAATCAGACCTTAGCGTTTCACTAAATGGTGCCTTGCTGGCTTCCAACATAGAAAGCAACGCCAACTGTGACGTTTTATCTGCGTTAACGAACGATTGTTTGTTTATTTCTTCGCTTGCCAAATCAATCGCTGACATGACGTTAATTGCAGATTGCTGTTGTTCAGACGAGTACACAGTGCTTAGCTGATGGTCGATAAAGAGGTGACAATTTACTTCTGCTGCTCCTGGGGTGTCCGTTGCAGGAATGGTTAGCGCACAAATTTGGCGAAGTATCGCGAGGTTATCTCCGCTGAAAAGCGTTGGCGATTTTCCACTTTGCTTTTCACCAAATGCTTTGGCAGATGCAAGTGCAGGCATACTGACCATTGAGTTGGCAGCCGCTACACCGCATATCGTTGCAAGGTTTTTGATCAAGTCTCTACGGTTCATCTTAGTCTCACATATTTAATTGAGAGGTATTGGATACTTTCAAATGCTGTAAATTCATTTGGATTTATTTGTTAATTTACATCCTGATGTAACCGGTTTCAAGATTTTAAGGTTGTTACATTGTAATTATATTTTAAGCTATTGATATTTATGTGTTATTTTTATTCTGGGTGAATTGCTTTGATGATATTTGTGTAACATAAATGTAAAGTTGCTTGTCGTTGTTTATGTGCGTTTTATCGTAATAGATGAACTTTTTATAATTGTAATTTTTTAGGTGTTTTAATTTTATCTATCTGAATATTAACAATTATTGTAATATTTTTGAGGGTTTTAAGAAAATAATTAAACAAATCCATGTAAATGAATTGTTGTTGAAAAGTGTCTTTTACTGATTTACATTTTCATCACTGAAAACGGTTTCATTTGTGGTGGCGCTAGACGTCATTGACTCATGAAATATTGCCATCACGCTAAAAGGGATGAAAGATGAGAGACAGTTTAAAACACCATCACGGATTCAAACGAACCGCACTAGCATTGTGCGTTCTAGCTGCAACACAAAGTTATACGGCATCAGCCCAGGAAACTGAGACATCTGATGAACTTGACGATATAGAAGTCATTAATGTTAGCGGTATTAGAGGTTCTCAAGAGGCTTCCATTTTTGCCAAACGGCATGCTGCAACGGTGGTCGACTCTATCGCCGCGACAGATATCGGTAAATTACCGGATGTCACCATTACTGATTCACTGCAACGTATTTCAGGCGTTCAAATTCGACGCACAGCTGGTGAGGGAGGTTCGCTTAACATTCGCGGTTTACCTCAAGTTGTCACTCAGCTAAATGGTGAGCAGTACCTTGGCGCAAACTCAGTAGTATCTACTCAACCTAACTTCAGTGATATTCCTTCTCCCTTATTTCGTGGTGCCGATGTATTTAAAAATGCAACTGCGAACCTTGGAAATGCGGGTATCACCGGCACGGTGAATCTTAAAACTTATCGTCCATTTGATTTCGAGGAAGGTTCAACATTCAGTGGTGCAGCAGAGGTTCAGCGAGGCGATGAAACAACCTCAAATGATCCGAACTTATCAGCACTTTATAACTGGCAAAACGGGAAAGTTGGCTTCATGCTTTCCGGTACCTATGCCAATGTGAATTTAGCGAATTCTTATAATGGTTTAAACACAGCAAACCCTGGCGACGCTGGTTGGACTGACCGAACTAGTGCCGATGATATCGGAGTAGCAGGCCGAGAAGGAAGAGTGATCCTTGGGGCACAAGGCTTTTCTGCATGGAATCAAGGTACTGAACGAGAACGGATAGGGATAAACTCCTCTACCCAGGTCGATTTAGGAGAAGGTTTCATATTTACCGCTGATGTATTTTACACAGAGCAAGAAGAATACAACCGAAAAGTAGGATTAAGCGCGACCAACAAGTGGGGCCCTAGAGGTTGGTTTGAACCAACCGAAGAGCGAGCTACGGGCGCAATGATTGATGGTGGCGAAATGTACGCTTGGCAGCAAGCAGAGCTTTACCCCTCGCGAATGAAGTCTTTCACGCAAAATGACGTTTATAACAATAGCTCGACGAATATAAATTTGCAGCTAGATTACGATAATGGTGGCGCATTTACTGGTCAGTTTAGAGCAATCGTAGGCAGAGCGTCACAGGAGCATCGTCACGGTTATAACGAAGGTGATATGACTAACGGCCAAACTACGCTTGGTCGTACGACGAATCTAGTGCCAGCGGATAAGTGCAGACCAGAGGATGAGGTAGTCGGCGATCAAGGCGGCTGCCTACAAGCGATTAATGCGTTAGGTTACAGTGAAAACCCGCACCTTACCTACGATACAACCGGTGAACATCCTGTATGGAGTGGCTTCGACCGTTCTCTTGCTGGTGGGTTAGGCGATGGCGCGACAATAGCCGATTATATGGGGAATCTGGGAAGCTACAATGTGGGCGCGTATAGCTCTGAGAATAATGAAAACGCAAACGGCGACATTAATGCCTTCAGTATGAAAGGTAAGTATCTCTTTGAAAGTGGTTTCGTTACTAGTATTGAAGCGGGGATCCGTTATGGGAAGCGAAGTGCCGATTATGAGCGCTATCATCTATTTTCACCGGTGCAAACTGCAGGTTGCTTAGCCCAGTGGAAAGCGACCGATGTATTGCTTGGTGCAAATGCTCCATCGTGTTCAGACGGTGAAGTTGTTGATGGTCAATTTATGCCTTATGCCGCGTTAGAAAATATTCCGTTAGATCAGAACAACAACGTTATTCAAGTCTCAGACTTTGGGCCAGTGTCGGGCATACCTACCGTATGGGCAGTAGACCCCGCTGACTATGATGATCCAGAAGCTTTTCACAATCGCGTATTTGGCCAATCAACCCGAGAAATTGTGCCAGGTTCCAGCTTCAATGCAGATGTGGCAGAGCTGAGTTATTTTCTACAAGCTAACTTTGAAGGCTTAGATGGTTTATTAACAGGTAATGTAGGCGTACGAGTTATCGAAACAGACTTGTCTGTTAAGCAAAATATTGCCGGTGATAATTTACCGTATAGCGCCACAGCCATTGATGTAGGCGATGTGCTTTCAGACAATGAATATACCGATGTTTTACCCTCATTGAATTTGGCCTACCGCATTACTGACAACGTAATTGCCCGATTTGCTTACTCTGAAAATATGACGCCATTAAATCTAAACCAGTACGGTGAAGGTTTAGCACTTAGCAATGCACTTGATTCAGTTGAAGGCAGCCCTACGCAAGGTCAGTTCATTGTTACCGGTGGAAGTCTTGCGGGTAATCCTCAACTCGATCCATGGCGCTCTACCAACTACGATTTGTCACTAGAATGGTACGTCGGTCAGGCGAGTATGGTGAGTGCCGCTGTTTTCCGTGTTGATATAGACAGTTTTACTGTGAATGAAACGGTAGATATGGAAATGCCAGATGCTGATGGCATTGTAAGAAGAAGCGTGCCTATAACTACCTTGGTGCAGGGAGATGGTGGAACACTTGAAGGCTTCGAACTTGGCGCTAAAGTAGCATTTAGCGATATAGTTGAACCTGATTCATTACTCGCTAGTTTTGGTATAGACACGAACTTCACTTACTCGCCTAGCGAAGGTGCAGGTACCGATATTTATGGTGAAGAGAACATGTTCACCGATAACTCAGAACGTCAGTTCAACGTTATTGGTTGGTATCAGGGAGACAGGTTCGAAGCGCGTATTGCTTATAATTATCGTAGTGAAAGACTAGCTGGCCAAGGCGGGTGGGGAGCACTTAACCTATTTCAAGCGCCGACCTCATACGTAGATATTTCTGCCAGCTACGACATTACAGAGAACATGTCTGTCTATGCGCAGGGCTCTAATATTACTGGGGAATACGAAGATTATTACCTGCAATGGGAAGATCAGTATGCCTTTCAAAATTACTATGAAACAAGATACATAGTAGGCGTTCGCGCCAAGTTCTAATTTAGCTAATCATTGTTGGGGGGTACGTTTTGTACTCCCCATGAATTACACTTGGCAGAAAGGGAAAGTTAGTATGATTTTCAGGTATCTGATATTTCACACCGTAGCACTCTTTTAATCACCTCCATGTTAATAACAATAAGTATCAAAATACTATGGCGACCATCCGAGACGTTTCTAGGGAATCTGGTTTATCAATAGCGACAGTTTCGCGCGCAATAAGTAACCCTGAGATGGTTTCAAAACAAAGCCTTTTACGAGTCAATAAGGCTATAGAGAAACTTCAATATCGACCTAATTTATCGGCACAGAAGTTCCGCTTGCAGCGAACCAATACCATAGTGGTGTTGGTGCCTGATATCGCCAATCTATTTTTTGCGACGCTTATAAGCGGTGTTGAAGATACTGCTGCCAAGCATGGCTATAATGTGCTGTTGGGGGATACTCGAGACAACATGAACCGAGAAGAAGAGTTTATTCGGTTAGTGGAAACCCGACAAGCTGATGGGCTTATTCAACTTACGCCACATTCTAAAAATGCGTTGCTGCCTATGAAAGACGTTAAAGCGATAAATGCTGCTGGCTGCGAGGGCACGCCCTATTTATCTGTTCGTATCGATAATATTGATGCGGCGCAAAAAATGGTGCAATACCTCATTAATCTAGGCCATAAACGAATAGGCGTGATTTCGGGGCTTCGAGATAACGCTCATTCGAAGGAAAGGGTTCAAGGATATCGCCAAGCGCTAGAAAAAGCAGGCCTAAGCTACGAAGAAAACTTAGTAGTAGAAGGCGATTTTAAGTATTGGTCTGGGTTAAATGCGGTGCGCCATATTCTTAAAATGGAAGATAGGCCAACAGCTATTTTTTGCGCAAATGATCAAATGGCGATAGGCGCAATGAAGGGGATTAAAGAGCAAGGTCTTAGAATACCTGAGGATATATCAATAACAGGATTTGACGATCTTGATGTGTCGAGTTATTGCGATCCGTCGTTGACTACAATAAGGCAACCCGCAGTTGAGATGGGAGAAAAAGCCGCCGAACTTTTGTTTCGCATAATTGAAGGGAGACAGCCCAGCTTTTCCGAATATATTCTTCCCTATGAAATCATCATTAGAGATAGCACCAGCGCTTTGAAATAAACGTGAGGTTGTTCGTTATTAGTAAATGATAATCAGATTTACATCGTGTTTGGTTATGCACACGGTGGTGAAGGTGTATATAGAAAAATGGTGGCCCCACCCTGACTTGAACAGGGGACCTGCCGATTATGAGTCGGATGCTCTAACCAACTGAGCTATGGGGCCATATTTGAAATCGCTTGGTTGAAAACGTGAAACGTATCAATGAAAAGCGAGCGCAAGTATAAGCAGTTTTATTTGCCTTGTCACGCCTAGGGTTAGGCTTTGTGAACAGTTTGCTTTATTTTTGTTCAGCTTTACCTACATTTGTGACTAATTTGCATTCTTATCGCCTTCTTTACCTTGCACGGCAACCTCAATCCTTGACGAGCCAGCCTTATTAGCCGCACTATGATCCTTAGCAACGGGGATCCTTAGCAATGGGTCGTTTATTTATTAACGCCACTGGGCGAAGGCCCTCGCAGATTAAATTCAAACAGGAAGTACAGATAGAAATGAAAATGCACGGGCGTTTAGGTGTCATATTAGCGATTATTTTAGGGTTGTCGGGCTGCGACAAGCTGGGATTGAGTGAACGAGAAGTGGGCGAAATCCCATTTACGCTCACGGGCATCGAAAATGGCGCATGCCCATTAATGGTAAAAGTAGGGCCTACAAAATGGCAACTAGATTACTTTGGCTTCTACTTAACCAAACCTGAAGTGCGTATTGACGGTAAATGGCAGCGAGTATCATTTAAGCAAACGCAGTGGCAAACCCAATCTACTGCCTTATTAAAGTTTCATACGTTGTGTAGCGCGCCACAAAATGCAAATAATAAAATCGTTCTAGATGTATCGGAAGGTCTATTAAAACTGGCGACTAACCTTAGGTTCACAATGGGGCTTCCCTTTGATGTAAACCATACCGACCCTCTAGCTCAAGCATCACCGTTAAGTGATACCAGCATGTTTTTAAACAAACAGTCGGGGCATCGTTTCTTGCGCTTAGATTTATCTCACGCGGGGGCAAATGATAAACAGTGGCAATATCATTTGGGCAGTGCTAATTGTGTGTCTGAATCTGTCGATGCAGCGCCTGAAGCATCTTGTGCTTATACTAACAGGGTAGAATTCATTTTACCGATGACACAGCTCGACAGCGAACTGACACTTGAGATCTCAGTATCCAACATTTTGGCTCAGGTCGACCTTTTAGAGGCAGATAGCTGTGAATTCGGGAACCCTGAAACACAACCATGCAAGCAATTGTTACGTAACTTGCTGAATAGACCATGGATAAAGTGGGATTAAACGCGCACTAACGGTTTATTATAGACTTTCGGATACTAGAGAGGCAGAGGTTCGCGGGTCATAATGATGCCAGCGTATGGATGACGTAAGTATCAGCCATGCTAAATAGTATATTTTTAATCAATGATAGATGCTTTTATACGCGTGAACGTGAATTTATGCTTATACTTTAAGCAGAGATAATAACCTATCGCCAATAGGTTATGCTGTGCACATAGTGTCAAAATTTGCTATCTTAAGAAAAATAAATGATTCCTGAACAAGGCGAACTGGCGCGGAGATAAGAATGACAGAGAAGGCCTTCCTGATAAGCGGTAGAAATACCATTATCCATAAAATTCGAAAGTTAGATTTGTTAGTAACGAACGGCGACGAACATCCGCCCATTATCGTTACTTATAAAGGCATCAAGCAATATGAAGGGAAAATCCCTGAAAATAAGCGTGATGCTAAAATGATGGATATGGAACTTGTTGATATTACGACAAGCGACGTGTTCGGCGATGAAAAAACCTTAGTGTTTATTCAAACCCTAAATGGAAAAGAATATAAAATCGATTACACAAAAATCGGTACCAGTATGTTCATCAAAATCCATCAAGATAGCATTTTCTAGTTATAAGAAATAACGTGGGGTCAGCAAACCTGACCCCAGTTATCTGCTAGCTGTGTATTAAACCCCGCTATTGGCCGTGCTTCTCCTTTAAGTTGCACATACCGCTGTTCAAATATTGAAAATCGACAAATATCTACTGGCGTGACTTCTGATGCGTTAACGCTATTGATAACACCTGCGGTTTCCAGCCCTTCGGCAATTAACTCGGAACAAAACCAACTACTGAAGTCTTCTTGGTTGTAGCTAATGCTTCCTAAAATAGGGTGACTATCTAGCGCGTCTACAGCTGAACCAAAAAGTTGTAGTACGTCATAGGCCTTCCCTTCTTGAGCAAACATAAAATTAAAAAAGTCCCGTTTGTTTTGCTCGAACATACTGCGAGCGGATTCACCTAACGGCAGCCACCACATGTCGCCGTCGTAGGTATGCACCCGTTCACTTAAGCGGTTAGTCATGACGCCTTTTTTACCGCCATAAACGGTGGCTTCCATAACTTGATTAAAGTATCGGCCCGACGCTTCGTCACGCATTTTGGTTTGCATAACAATAGCAATGTGAGTAACCGCTGAGCGGGTGGTTAACTTTGTCCAGCGAGAAAAAAGGCTGTTTCCGCCAAAAGCGATAATATCGCCTGGGCGCATTTGTTCTCTAATATGATGGTACTTTTGCTGTTCTAACATGATTACCTCCGTGTCAAATGACTGAATAACTTGTATCAAAGTGTGTATAACCCGCGACCAGTAAGCGTTTTAGCGTGGTTAGTTATCGGCTTTTATCGTCGGTTTATCGCTTGGTCTCACGTAACAGAGCTTTAACCTTTTTATAGCGCGAATGTCATATTTTTTCACTAGTTTATGCTCGCGAAGACAAAAGTAGTTGTCGACGCATCATTTAACTAATCTCATTTGAGGAACTTGATATGGATATGTCACGCCACGTTAGATTACCTGCTTTGTTTGGTCTTGGAATTACACTTGCATTATCTGCAAGCCTAGCCAATGCAAATGGGTATCCTGAAAGTACTGAACAAGACCTTGTAGCAGTTTGTGAAGCGATAAAAGAAGATAATCGCTTAGCATTGCATAAAGCAGTTAAACGCAGTCGTATTAGTTATAGAAATTTGCACAAAGGATTAGTGTGTAATGGCGAAGATATGCTTTCTTTCGCTCAGTCGCATAACGCGACGTCAACAGGCGACTATCTTGCTCGCAGAGTGAACGCTGATAAATCTGTCTTAACGGCAAAACGTTAACGGCAAGAAAATTAGACTGTTTGACCGAATTTTATATCCCTGGATTTGGAGCTGCTGCTTTTCAGCAGCTCTTTTTTTATTTAAAGGGGGAGCACAAATCATCAAATACACGCTTATTCCTTTACGCACCAACCTCCTAGCATGAACCGCTTACGCATGAGTCTGCCTGTTTCTGTCTTCTTCTGCCTAATTCTGCTTGGAAAGAAAAACTTCGATAAAGACCAATGTCTTACTAGCGTCATATTCGTTCAGCCGATAGACTGTTTTCGCTAAGAAGTAAGTGCTTTTTCTACTAACTTACTGTGTTTTCGGGAGAACAAGAAGTGTGATGGCTGGAACGCGAAATTGGATAACTGGCGCGACATTAGTACTTGGGTGTTATTACCTCGGTACGTGGCTGTCTTCCTCAACAGGTTTACCACTGCCAGGTGCACTTACTGGCTTGCTCATTCTTCTGGCCGTACTTTTTATCGTTCCGACGGCCGAACCTCTTGTGGCACGTGCCGCTTCCCCCTTACTACGTCATATGTCGGTACTATTTGTACCTGCGGTTCTTGGCGTTAGTGCATATTGGAGTGAAATAGCACAAAACGGGTGGGCCATTGGTATCGCGATAATTATCACTACCTGCATAAGCTTGGGGATTAGCGCTAAAATAGCAGAAAAACTACTGTCCTCACGCCATGCACACCTTTCGCAAGTACCTGCTAAGAAAGATGCAGCCGAACAAGTCACCGAGCAACGGGAAGTAAAAAAGGGAAGTGACAATGATTGAGGCTATTAAAAATGCCGCTACGCTTTCGGGTGTGGTTTGGCTTGCCATCACGCTACTTTTTTATTGGGTTGGGTTAGCTATAAATCGCAAATACTACCGTTACCCGATTTCTCACCCCCTTATTTTTACGGCGCTAAGTGTGGGATTGGTTGTGTATTTTTCCAATACTGCTATGGCCCATTACCAGCAATCTGCTGGCTTGTTACATTGGTTGTTAGGCCCTGTAACGGTTGCGTTGGCACTGCCAATTTACCGACAATGGCAACGTTTGCGTCACTATGGTTTACCTTTGGTGGTGAGCATAATGGCAGGAGGAATTGTTGCGCCAATTTTGGCATGGGCAGCACTTTGGGTTTTCAACTCGCCAATTAGCATTCAACTCACTATGTTAGCCAAATCTATTACCACGCCCCTCGCCATGGAAGCATCGGCTCAAATAGGGGGAATTCCTGCTCTTGCAGCCGTGTTTGTTATTACTACCGGTGTTGTAGGCGCCATTGCCGCTACGAGTATTTTTCGTGTTTTTAAGGTAACCGATACTCAATCTCAAGGCGTTGCACTAGGTACGGTTGCACACGCAGTCGGAACCGCAAAATCGTTACATATGGGTGATGATGTGGCAGCCATGGCAACACTAGGTTTATGCGTAAATGGCATATTTACCGCTATTATTTTGCCATTAATATTTAGTTTTCTCTCACCATCGCTTTAATTTTGACTACAATGGATTAAAGCAATTCATTCGAAAGTGCTATTGTGAGTTTCGACGTGTCACGTCAATATATGAACCGTCAAAATTTATCGCTTCAGTTCGAAGTATTAACGCCGATACAGTGTTGATTACAACGCATTGTAATTTTCACTGTTATCAAAAAGCTAGGTGGTAAGATTATTCAATGTTTTCTGTACTCGTCTGTGACGACTCGTTAGTCGCTCGAAAACAAGTTGCCAAATGTTTACCTCAGGACTGGGATGTTTCTGTACATTTTGCAAAGAATGGCCAGGAAGCACTCGTCGCGCTTAAAGAAGGTAAAGGAGATTTACTGCTGCTTGATTTGAACATGCCCATACTCGATGGCTATGGCACGTTAGAAGCAATTAAAGCAGAAGGCTTGTCGACTAAGGTCATTGTTATTTCAGGAGATATTCAACCTGAAGCTTACGATAGAGTAACGGCTTTGGGGGCATTGGATTTCATTCGTAAGCCCGTATCGCCTCAAACCCTTGCTGAAGTGCTCGATAAATTTGACATATTGCGCAGCGAGCCAGAGCCTGTTGTGGAAGCTGCGCCTTTAGACCCTGATATCCGTGATTGCTACCAAGAAATAACGAATATCGCCATGGGTCAAGCCGGTGATCATTTAGCTCGCATCATGAACGTTTTCGTTCGACTTCCTATCCCCAATGTAAACCTCATTGAAGTTTCTGAATTACACATGATGCTTTCAGATATCGAAAGTCATGAACAAGTTACCGCCGTTTGCCAGGGCTTTATAGGGCCGGGCATCAGTGGCGAGGCCATTTGTATTTTAAGTGATTCGAGCTTTGAAGATGTGGCAAAAATTCTCAATGTGGAAGGCGAAGTAGATGACCAGCTTCAGCTCGAGCTATTAATGGATGCTGCCAGTATTCTTATCGGCACTTGCCTTACTGGCCTAGCAGTGCAAATGGATGTTAACTTCAGCCAAGGTCATCCTATTGTTTTAGGGCAGCACCGAGCCATTACTGAAATTATCAGTATGAATCAGATTAGATGGAAACGAACCCTCGCCATCGAGCTAAGCTATGGCTTAGAAGGTTACAATGTTCAATGTGATTTGATTTTGTTATTTACCGAAGAGTCGATGAAAATGATGAATTCGAAACTTGCCCACCTGTTGGAGGACTTCTAATGAGCCAGCAATTGGATGATATACTCGAATTCCATTGGATGATGGATATGCTTCAAACGGTTGACGTTGGCATTGTTGTGCTAAATCGACAGTTTAAAATTCAAGTCTGGAACGGCTTCATGGAAAGCCATAGTGGTATGTTACCCAGTGACGTTCGTGATAAGTCGCTTTTTGAATTATTCCCCTCCATTAAAGAAGACTGGTTTAAGCAAAAATCTAAACCCGTATTCGAGCTAAAAACCAGAGCATTTATGACCTGGGAACAGCGCCCTTATTTATTTAAGTTTCCTAACTACCGGCCGATTACAGGTAGTGAGTCATTTATGTATCAAAACATCACACTGTCGCCATTAATATCGGCTACAGGAAATGTTGAATACATCAGTATGATGATTTACGACATGACAGATGTTGCGGTTGGTAAAAAGCAACTTGAAGCCATACAGGTGCATATGACGGAAGCACAAGAGCGTAATCAGCTCGCCCGCTAGTATTCACTTTTATCGCCACAAGTAACTTGCGAACCACCCCCCATTTTTTATTCGAGTTAATCGACACGAGGCCGCAGTTCTACGTGTTGCCGGAGTCACTATGCGAACGTTTTTCCAGTTTCTATTCTCACCCTTGTTTTTGCTATTAGAGGCGAAGGCAAAAACTACCCTTTCGACTAAATGTTTTATTCTTGTTGCAATGGTGTTTGTGTTAGCTGCGTGTGGCGGTGGCGGCGGTGATTCAGATGGCGGCAGTGGCTCTAGCAACAGTGACTTAGTGATTAACGCCGGTGACGATGCAACGGTTACCGAGGGCGCAAGTTATTCATTGAGTGCGGTAGTGAGTGGTGGGAATGAAGAATATACCTACCGTTGGTCGGCATCGCCTTCACTGACTATCACCCATGAAGACACTAGCGATTCTGCTGCTAGCTTTGAAGCGCCAAGCGTATCAAGTGCCACAGAATACACTATTACCGTAACGGTTAACGACACGGGGGGCAACGAAGCCAGTGATTTAACCATTATAACCGTGGTGCCAATTAATATTGCTCCAGAAGCGATTATTGATGTGCCCGAGTGGGATGGTTTAGATGCAAATAATTTCCCCGGTGGTGTAGAAGTTATTTTTGATGGTAGTAGCAGCACCGATGCCGATGCTGCAGACGAGAGCGCATCCATCTCTGATTACAGCTGGACGCAAACCGACGGCACTAACGTGATTACGGGTGAAGAAACCAATTTATCAACGCTTACCATAGTGACGCCTATCGCAAATGATGCACAAACCCTAAGTTTCGAATTGACAGTAACCGACAGCGAAGGCACTACCGACACTGAATCAGTGGCTATTTTTGTGCAGTCAGAGTCAGATACGTTGCCTGAGGTTGACGCTGGTTCTTCTCAGGGTGTTTTTAGTGGTGAAACTATTTTGCTAGATGGCGATGCCAGTACCAGTATTCCAAGTGCGTTACCGCTTACTTATGATTGGGAGCGCAGTAATAATGTATCTTCAACAGCGTTACCTGCTAATGCAGCTGATGCATCTATCTTAAGCCAAAACGTAGACATACAAGCAATAGATGATGAAGATGGCTTATCTACTTTTGCTATCGCGCCTGCGGTAACTGAATATACCGTAGTGGCTTACACATTAACCGTGACCGATGCCAACGGTAATCAAGTAGAAGATACAATTAATGTGGGCGTACGCCCTATGCCGACTCCCTTAATGAATGATACTGGCGTGTTGCAGCAAGCAACTGATAATGCACTTACTGAAGCGCAACAAAACGAGTGGCCAGGTCAAGATGGTCAACGAGGCGCTGATGTTGTTGAGAATAATGGATTAATTGAGAAAGCAGGAAGAGGCAAAGCGGGCTTCGATTATACCCGCTTAAATGCCAATGGCGATGAACAAGATGCCAGTGCAGATGCGTGGTCATGCGTACGCGACAACGTAACGGGCTTAGTGTGGGAAGTAAAAACCGACGACGGTACACTGCAAGATAAAGACTACACTTATTCATGGTATAGCGACGATGTTAATGGTGGTTATGAAGGTGATTTAAGCGGCAACGATACGGTTTGTTCACTGACTAACTGCAACACGCAAGCTTATGTGACAGCATTAAACGCTCAAGGGTTATGTGGTTTTTACGACTGGCGTATGCCCACGCACCAAGAACTTTTTTCGCTTATGCATTTAGGTATCTCTGATAGCATGACCATTGATGAGGATTACTTTCCTTATACAGGTGTGCTTTCAGCAAACCCAGTGTGGTACTGGACTTCTGTACCTAGCGCAGACGGTGTAAACAGCGACGATGCCCAAAATGCATGGGCGCTGGATTTCGATTCTGGGGTAGATAATTTTTTAAATAAATCCTCGGCGGCAAAAGTACGCTTAGTAAGAGCGGGGAGATAATTATGAAAAACGTAGTGCCTTTTTTAACACCTAAATTATCATCTGTATTAGCACCACTAGCAGCATCGCTTATGCTAGTTTCAACTGGCTTATCGGCACAAACGTGTTTGTCAGACGGGCTTGAAACCACACCTGATGAAGACTTTACTACCATTACTAGTAGTACGGTGTTACACGCGCCTACCGACTTGGTGTGGGAGCGCTGTGCAGAAGGCCAAACCTGGGATGGGTCTACCTGTGATGGCGAAGCCGTGAAGTACACATGGCAGCAAGCATTAAAGTTAGCGCATGCGGCCAGTGATGAAGATTTGCTGGGGTGGCGACTTCCCAATGTTAAAGAACTTGCCACTATTGTTGAGCGTGACTGTGTACGACCAGCGGTAAATAGCACCATGTTCCCAGAAACGCCGCCAGATGACTTTTGGACTTCTACCCCTTCGGTTGATGATCCCGATAGGGCATGGGTAGTGGCTTTCTTTAATGCTAGCCATTCAATCAAAGAGAAAGATCGCTTTATTTACGTAAGATTGGTGCGAACGTACACAAACGATTAGTGAAGATGCACAAACCTTTGATTTATACTTTAGACCAATGAGAAGGTTGTGCGGTAGGAAATATGAAGGCGCGCACTTATAATGCGCGTATTTCTTATTGTTAGCAGGCATCCATGTTTACCTTGATACTTCACCCTGATTTTTCGCAGTTTAGACTCATGTCACCTTCCTATTTGCGTGTAAGCTAGCCACAATACTCTCATGAAATATTTTGAACGCCTTTTACTAGGCATGGTAAGCACAGTGCTATTTGCTGGATGGATTAAACCAGCCTCGGCAGAAATTTCGTGCAACATTGATTTTGCTTATGGCTTAGCGGTAAATGAAACTCAACTTCGCGTTATGGAAAAGTCTCGCACGCGGGTGCAAATTAACGATCAAACTCAACTTTTTATTGATGGGCGTTGGCAAACCCTTACCGCTGAACAAAGCGAGTGGTTAGGTGAGTATGCGCATGGCCTACATTATGTGGTGCCCAAAATGATAGTGTTGGCTACCGAGGGCGTTGATTTAGCAGTAGATACTATTGAGAGTGTGTACCTAGGTTTAGTAGGAAGCGACCACGATAGCTACGAGCGCTTAAATAGCGCTATGAAGCGGGTAAAAGTAAGGGTTAAAGACAAGTTCAGACATGCGAGTAATCATTACTTCATCGGCCCAGGATCGTTAGAAAGTGTCGATGATTTTGTTGATAGTGAAATTGAAGCCCAATTGGAAGAGGCTATTTCTACCTCGGTAGGCGGTATTTTGTCGGCTATTAGCGGAATCAATACCAATAGTGATGAAGTGAACAGTGACAAAGTCGCTGAAATTACCCGTCAATTAGGCACGGTAGGCGAGCAGCTTGAAAGAGATATGAACAGCAAAGCAACCAGCCTACGAAATAAAGCAGAGTGGATTTGTAACAAACTAAAACGATTAGATGTTGCTGAAGAAAAGCTTCGCGCTTCAATACCCGCACTGCAACCGTATAATCTCATTATTTCCCATTCCCCAGAGGAAACGGAATAGCAGATAGCCTCGCACTTAGCGAGGCCAATCCTGCCTACTTCCAATCTATACAAAACAAGACAGTAAAGTGTTCAGGTAACGTCTGCCTTTTGCGGTTACCTGCCAGTGGGTATCGGTAATATCGAGCAGCCCTTGTGCCTGAGCATCGTCTAAAGCGTCTTGATATTCTTTCGTTAATTCAACACCGGTTAGTGCGGTGTAGTCCTCAATAGGGCAGGGCTCTACCAATCTAAAGCGGTTCATGAAGAATTCAAACGGTAAGTCTTCAGCAGGTACCCGTGTTTCTGTGTCTAAATAAGGGCGGCTTATTTCCATGTAGCCACGAGGGTGCTTAATTTTAACTGTACGCGTAATCGTTCCCGTGGCGATATCCGTAACCTTGCCGTGCGCGCCGCAGCCTATTCCCAAGTAATCACCAAAACGCCAATAGTTAAGGTTATGCTGGCACTGATGCCCCGCTTTTGCATAAGCAGAAATCTCATATTGCTCGTAACCAGCGGCCTTTAATCGTGCATGGCCTTGTTCTTGAATGTCCCACAAAATATCATCATCGGGTAATTCAGGCGGACGTGAATAAAAGGGCGTATTAGGTTCAATCGTTAACTGATACCACGACAAATGATAGGGCGACAACGCCAAGGCTTTATTCACATCAGACATGGCGTTTTCTACACTTTGTTCGGGTAGACCATGCATTAAATCTAAGTTAAATGTAGGTAGCCCAGCACTATGTGCCTGATTAATCGCTTCTATGGCTTGGGTATCATTATGAATGCGGCCAAGCACTTTTAGGTGGGCAGGCTGAAAGCTTTGTATACCTACTGATATACGGTTTATACCGGCTTGATAAAAGCCAGCGAAACGACCACTTTCCACCGTACCAGGGTTAGCTTCCATGGTGATCTCAGCATCATCCGCTAAGTTTACCCGTATGCGAATACCCTTAATTAAGTCGCTAATCGCCTCGGCTGAAAATAAACTTGGAGTGCCCCCGCCTATGAAAATAGTTTCAACGGTTCTATCGCCAATGCGCTTAGCATCTATGGCTAAGTCATCGAGCAAGTGAGCTACATACTCTTTTTCGGGCAATGCTGACTTTAAGCCGTGTGAATTAAAATCGCAATATGGGCATTTTTGTACGCACCATGGAATATGCACATACAAACTTAGTGGAGGATTACGCAAAGGTGTTTCTCATTGATGCTAATAATATAGCCAGTGCGTTTCCGCGGTGACTAATACGGTTCTTTTCAGCTTTATCTAACTGCGCTGCGGTGCAGTTGTGCGATGGCACGTTGAATACTGGGTCGTATCCAAAGCCGCCGTCACCTTCACGAGATTTAAGAATTTCACCTTCCCACTTACCTTGACTAACGAGTGGCACAGGGTCACCTGCGTGGCGCATAAAAACCAATGTGCAAAAGAAATGCGCTTTGCGGTTATCAGTGCCTGATAGCTCACTTAAAAGCTTGTCGATATTGTCGCTGTCGGTAGCATCCTCGCCAGCAAAGCGTGCTGAATAAATACCAGGTGCGCCGCCAAGGGCATCAACCACTAAGCCGGAATCGTCAGCAATAGCCGGTAAACCGGTTACCTTGGCAGCATGTCGCGCTTTAATAATGGCATTCTCAACAAAGGTAGTGCCTGTTTCAGGTACGTCTTCTACGCCCAAGTCTTTTTGCGCAATAACATCTACACCGTACTCAGCAAACAAGCTGGTGAATTCACGCACCTTGCCCTGATTACCAGACGCAAGCACTATCTTTTGAGGAAAAGTCATAAAAATACCTTAACAAATTTAATTCAGTTTTAGCTGGCGCTGGCTAAGCTAAGCAGGAGACCTAACTACCCCGTAACCACGCGGTGAATACATCCCTGTACGCTCCGCTGCCGCATCCATGCGGCAGAGGGGTTACTGTGCAGTTAGTTCTCCTACTTGCTAGCCTGTGTCGCAAATATTGCAGTTTTAATCGCGGTTTATTTAATAGCTTGTGTAGCAGATTAAGAGCAACTTAATAAGACACCGTTTTTAAAAAACTTTGAATGGCTAAAGGTGGTTTATACCTGCCGGTTTCGCAGATTGCCCTGAATTGGGAGAAAGCTTGCGCAGCCAACACACCTGATTGGCCGCGCTAACCGTGCCATCGCCAACCTCGTCATCAACTAGCACGCAAAGGGCCGCATCACTTATCCCCAGATCAGCTCATCGCGTTAGCGCTTCTTCGTGCGATTCTTAATTTTTGGCTTCGCTTTCGCCTTGGCTTTCGCTTTGTCTTTCGCCGTTAGCTTTTTCTTTCTTGGGCCAATTTTAGGTGTTTTGTTTTGCGGACGAAGTTCTGCAATAACGCGGGCTTTAATTGGCTCTTCGGTGTAGCGTGCCGCTTTGGAAATAAATTCAAAGTCGTGGGCTTCTATCAATGAAATCGCAGTGCCTTTGGCGCCAGCGCGCCCGGTACGGCCAATTCGGTGAACATAAACGTCGGCTTTACGTGGCATATCGAAGTTAATGACATGGCTAACTTCAGGTACATCAATGCCTCGCGCGGCTACGTCGGTGGCTAGGAGTACCGGCACTTCGCCACTTTTAAAGCGGGTTAAGGCAGCCATACGTTTATCTTGTGGCATTTCGCCTTGTAACCAGCACACCATAATATCTTGCGATGCTAAATAGTCTTTAAGCATTTGCAGGCGTTCGCGGGTTTTAACGAATACAACCGTGGTAGTCGCTTGTTCTTTTAATATATGAACGAGCAATGCCTTTTTATGGTTTAAGTCATCAGCTAAGTGATACCACTGGTGAATTTTGTTCTTTTCTTTGCGTGATGGAAACGCTTCAATCACTTCAGGGTTTTGCAGAATGTCTTTGGCAAACTGACTGACACCGCCGCCTTCCAATGTGGCAGAAAATAGCATGTTCTGTTTGCGCCAGCGTGCTTCACTAGCAATCTGGTTCACAATAGTGCGGAAACCCATGTCTAGCATGCGATCGGCTTCATCAAGTATCAGGCACTCGATGTCACGACAATCGGCCATTTCATTTTGAATGTGTTCGAACAAACGCCCTGGAGTAGCCACCAAAATATCGATACTTTGGCTAAGGGTTTCTCTGTCGGTACCGTAGTTAATGCCACCGGTGATCACACCGCTAACAATATCAGTGTGTCTGGTTAACTCAACGGCTTGTTCATACACCTGAAGCGCGAGTTCGCGGGTAGGGGTAAGAATAAGAATGCGAGTCGAACCTGGTTGCTTACGCGGGTAGTCGAGTAAAAACTGACAAACTGGCAACAAGAACGCAGCGGTTTTTCCCGTGCCTGTAGGCGCAGAAGCCAAAATGTCGCGCCCGTCCATTGCATGAGGGATAACCAAAGATTGTACGCTGGTGGGGCTCTCGTAGCCCATATCTGCCACCGCGTGGCAGAGTTCTTCGTCTAATTCGAGATCTTCGAAAGTCATAGTATAAAAACGCTCATATTGAATGGGGCGTATTGTAGCATTTATGGTACAAAACGTAGAAAAAAAACACGTAATAGATAATTTACCGAATCGTTTTGTGCAAGCACATCACAACCCCTTTGATAGCACCTTACGAAATTAAGTGATGAAAGCGCCTGATTAACTTGGTTTATCAGGGCGCCTTATCAAAGTAGTGCGCTTATTTTTTCCAATTTAGCATTGTTTAGTGCTTCACGAATTTCTGGGCCTTTAAATCCTTGGGCAATAATGTGCTGAACATCCACTGCATTGGCTGTTGCTAAAGCTTTAGTTATCAACGCTTCGCGTCTCGCCCAATTTAATGCATCTACAGTTTCCGGTCGTTCTGAATCAGCGAGTTGCCTTGCAATAGGCTGCAAGGCATTGAGAAAAAGACTAAAGCGTTCAGGTCGTCGCCATGCATCGGTTTTATTAAACACAGATAACAGAGTCTCGGCATCTAGTTTGTCGCTATTAAGAAGTGATGTTTTATGCGCACTCACCATTTCGGCAATTTCGCTCACTGTATTTTGCACTTTTAATCGTTTACACAGTTGCTGAACTTCATTGAGTGATAAGCCTGAACAAAGCGCTGCGAAACGAATTTCTATTGGCGCAGTCTGACTGGCGTTTTGTTCCTGTGGTTGAGTGTGTGATTGCTTTTGAATTTGTTTGAGTGTCTGAATACCAGTAATAAAAGCGCTTTCAGACTGACTAAGTTCTGCAAACCAGTCGTCTAAGCCATGGCACGCTTTTAAGGTTTTGAAAAATACCTCGGGAGTAGCTTCCAGCAAACTTCGCTTGGTTTCTTGCCATACTCTTTCTGCACTTAGGCTGGTTAACTCACCAGACTTGGCCATGTCGGTCATTAAGCTTAAGGTTTCTTCTGCAATGGTAAATCCTAAATAGGCATAGCGGGTGGCAAAACGGGCTACGCGAAATACCCGTAGAGGGTCTTCACTAAAGGCTTCAGAAACATGACGAAGAACTTTTTGCGCTAAATCTTGCTGGCCATGATAGGGGTCGATAAGTTCGCCGTCTTGATCTCGGGCAATGGCATTTACAGTTAAATCTCGGCGTTTTAAATCCTCTTCCAACGTGACCGACGTAGACGCGTCGCACTCAAAGCCTGTATAGCCGTTGCTTGTTTTTCGTTCGGTACGGGCAAGTGCGTATTCTTCTGAGGTTTTGGGGTGTAAGAATACAGGGAAGTCTTTACCGACTTGAGTGAAGCCTTTAGCTAGCATTTGCGCAGGTGTTGCTCCTACCACAACATAATCACGTTCGGTAACGGTTCTTCCCAAAAGGGTGTCGCGTACCGCGCCGCCAACTAAATAAACTTGCATGTAACCTCTATATTAAAATTTAACTAAGCCAATGCGTATTATTACAGAAGCAGTTTGTATAAGCACACTTTGACTTCTGTTCACGCTCTGGTAGTTTAAATCGCGTTTTCAACTTCAACAGCGAATACCATGTATTTGAATTACTTTGGGTTAAGTGATAATCCGTTTTCAATCGCGCCAAACCCCGATTACCTCTATATGAGCCCGCGGCACAAAGAGGCGTTAGCTCACCTTACTTTTGGGCTAAGTGAAAGTGGCGGTTTTGTTATGCTTACCGGCGAGGTAGGGACAGGGAAAACCACGGTTTCTCGTAAGTTATTGCAGCAACTGCCCGATAACACCCAAGTCGCGATGATACTAAACCCAACGCTTTCTGCGCTGGAGTTACTCGCCACGGTATGCGATGAACTTGGTTTACACTACCAAGAAGAGAAAGCCAGCTTAAAATACTTTACCGATTTGATTTTATCTAAGTTGGCAGAAAATCACCAACAGGGTATGAACACGGTGTTGATGGTTGATGAAGCGCAGCACTTATTGCCAGAAGTGTTGGAACAATTGCGGTTATTAACGAACCTTGAAACCAACCGCGAAAAGCTATTAAAAGTGGTATTAATCGGCCAGCCTGAATTACAGCAACTATTGAAGCGCAACGAGCTAAGACAACTCGCTCAGCGTATTACTGCACGGTATCATTTGCTGCCACTTACCGCCCCAGAAGTTAGTGCTTACATAGCGCATAGGCTTAGTGTCGCGCATGGTGATGTGAGTATTTTTAGCAAATCTACCTTGCGGGCAGTGCATCAAATAACCGGTGGTATTCCAAGAGTGATAAACTTGCTTTGCGATAGGGCGTTAACCCTTTCTTTTACCAAACAACATGCTGTAGTGCAAAAACCTATTTTCCTTGCTGCAGCACAGCAAATTCTTGGTGAAGATGTGGTAAGCCAACGTATACAAGGTAATCGAAAGTGGTGGCTTGCAACCGCATTTGTTGTAGCTGTGTTCTGTGGTTATGGCCTAGGGAGTTTATATGTCTAATATTCTTAGTATTAGTGACCTGAAGCCCGGCATGGTGATTGTTAGAATTACGCAACAGAATGGGCCGGTTAAAATTCGAAAATCGGGCTTGGTGTCTAGCGATGCTATGGTGGAAGGCTTAGCCGAAATGGGTGTTCAGGAAATAGAAATAGATCCTGATCAAACAGTAGAAATTGCGCCTGCTACTACAGCGGGAAGTGGCCATCGCACACAGACCCAAGCACTACTGCGTGGCCAGCATGATACCAGCGCTAAGTTCGACAAAACGCTATCTGATCAATTTAATCGCAGTTTGTTTTTGCCTACCGTGCAAGGACTACCTTCCATGTGGAAGGTATATGGCAAAGAACTTGCGACTTATTCGACCATTGTTGCAGGTGGTTTTTGCTTAGGTTTTTTGGTTGCCACGCGAGGTGAATGGTGGCCTGCGGTTACAGCATCGGTTGTGGAAACTATTCAACCTGAAACCTCAACCACGGCCGCTACCTCGGAATTGGGTTCTGAAGCGCTTAAACAAGCGCCGACACAAGAGCTTGCACAGACATCTTCACAGCTAACTGCACAAGTTAGCGGCCAAGGCAGTGTGCAAGGGGCAGAACAAACAGCTGCGCCAATAGATACGCCGTTAATGGTGCCCAATGCATCTGAACAAGTATCAACCACTAGCGGTAATCCACCTTCTGAAGGCATCGCTTCGCAAGAAGTTGGTTCAGATGATATATCGCAAGCCTCTCGCGCTAATAACAGCCCAAATTCACAATCTCTGCCAAGCCAAAACTCTACGGGAAATCAAGCTCTGACGGAGAATCGAAGTGATGCTGATGATACGTTCGACTTAGCCGTGGCTGAGGAAGAAGGGCGCGTGCTTAATTCTCAAGGCAACCAAGATGACAACAAGATTGAAGTATCGCCAGAACTGTTAGCGCGTTTTAATCAAGCGGTGGCCGCACTCGATACCCAAGCTGAGAATAATGATTTTGAGCCGGAAACGAAAGTAACGGTTCGAGACAACATTCAGCGTGTTGATCAGTTACCTGTGCGGCTATTAACGAGATTGCCCTCTATGAACTTCAGTGCGCATATGTACGCATCACGACCCGATGATCGCTGGGTGCGAGTGAACGGCAAACAAATGAGTGAGGGCGATTGGATTGACGATAAGGTGCAAATTGTCAATATTGAAGCGCAGCAAGTGGTGTTAGGTTTTGAAGAAGAACTCTTCACCATGGCGGCGCTTACGGATTGGTAATAAAAGCGCTAAGCAATGAGGTATTGAAGTGCATTTTAATGCCCATTGCTCATTAGTCTGGCGCTTGACTGACAAATACGTCTTGAAAGAAAGTCGACAAGTTAACGTTAAAATCATCGGGCCGTACACCTGAGACAATTTCGTCATCATTTGCACTTAAATCTAGCCGAGTAATATCGTCATATTGCTGCGATGGAACGCTATAAAATGTCATCACAATGGGGCTCATCGTACTAAGTGGGTTTTGTTGGCTGACAATGGCAAGTTTCCCACTTTTTAGCCTAACAATTGAGCCTACAGGGTGCACTCCCATGCATGTGACAAATTGGCTAACCAAGGCTTGATCGAGGCTCTTATCTTCCGTTAGTCGTTTGAGGGCCTGGGTGGGGCTAATACTTTCTTTGTGGGGACGATTGGACACCATGGCATCGTAGGTATCAATAATACCTGCAATGCGCGCAAATTCTGAAATTGCCATGTCTTTGAGTGCTTTAGGGTAGCCACTGCCGTCTATGCGTTCGTGATGTTGCGCAATAATCGATAACACTAAATCCGAAATATCACCACACTGCTCCACAAGCTCAACACCAATATCAACATGGGTTTTCATCATTTCCCAATCTGCCGCTGACAAATCGTCAACATTGTTGTGAACATCCATAGGTAACGACGACATGCCAACGTCCATCAACAAAGCACCTAAACTCGCTTGATCTATGGTATCTCTGTCATACCCTAGAAACTGGGTAAACATGCCCATTAAAATACTGCAGTTGATAGAGTGTTCTAGCAGGTAAGCGTTGTTGTTTTTTATCAGAGTTAAGCAGGACAGGGCGTCTTTGTTATCAAATACACTATCGATAAGGCTCTGCGCTAGGTCTTTCACTAATTTTAAGTCGTTTACCGCACCACGGTTAAGTGCAGATAAAAAACCGTTTTGTATATTTATCGCATCAAAGTAAAGCCCATTAGCTTCTTTCATTGCGTTTCTTGTAAGGCTATTAGGCGCTGGCGACTGCTCTTCTTTTACATCAGTAGGCGCTTGAGTGATTGTTTCTGATGTGGGAAGGGGAGCTGAGTCGGTTGCTGGTTCGTGAATAACAGACTTCTCGAAGTCTACTTGAACAGTCAATATCCCGCGAGATTTTAAGGTGTTGATGACCGTTTGATGTTTTACAAGGCCCTTTGAACGCATCCGTAAACTGCCGGTTTGTTTAAGTACTTGGTTGATGTACATCCCTGGTTTGAGATCATCAATAGGTACTGCTTTCAGCATAAAGACTCCATTCAATTTTTTCTGCGATGTTAATTACTTACTAAAGTTAGGCGAAGTACGAGTACTTCGCCATCACTACGGAGCAAAATTCCACTGAACGATACTAAAGTTTAAACCTAGCGTTTAAGAGCTTGTATTTTACAGCTAGTATTTTACAGCCAGTAATTAAACCCAAACAGGTTGCTTCGCTTCGTAAGCCGAAATTTTGTCAGTAAGCTCAAGCGTTTGGCCAATCGCATCTAACCCTTTTAGCAAGTTAGTTTTATGGTGATCCGCAATGTCGAAGCTGAAGCTAGTCTCACCAAAAGATACAGTTTGCTCTGGTAAGTTAACCGTAATTTCTAGCGCTGGATTAGCTTCAACTGCTGCAAACAATGCGTCCATTTCGCTGCTGGCAAGCGCAACCGGTAACAATTGGTTATTAATACAGTTGCCATAAAAAATATCAGCATAGCTGGTGGCAATAATGGTTTTAAAACCAAAATCGTTCAGCGACCATGGCGCATGTTCACGGCTAGATCCACAACCAAAATTTTCTCGAGTAAGTAATATACTTGCACCGGCAAACTCAGGTTTGTTCAATGAGAACTCTGGGTTAGGTACTTTTTCTTCTAAATCCAAATAACGCCAATCGTGAAACAAGTGCTTTCCATAGCCAGCGCGAGTCACACCAGTTAGAAACTGCTTGGGAATAATTTGGTCGGTATCTACGTTGGCTTGGTCTAGCGGTACTGCTGAACCTGTGTGCGCGGTAAAACCTTGTATTGAATTAGACATGGTTACTCCTGAAATTCTCTAACATCGGCGAAACGGCCAGTAATAGCGGCGGCAGCTGCCATCGCTGGGCTAACCAAATGGGTGCGTGCACCACGACCCTGACGGCCTTCAAAGTTTCGGTTACTGGTTGATGCACAACGATCGCCAGCCACAAGTTTGTCGTCGTTCATACCCAAGCACATAGAGCAACCTGGTAAACGCCATTCAAAGCCAGCGTCGGTAAAGATTTTATCTAACCCTTCAGCCTCAGCTTGTTTTTTCACATGACCTGAACCAGGAACCACAATGGCGGTAACTGAATCGACTACTTTGCCATTCTTAGCAATATGCGCAGCTGCACGTAAATCTTCAATACGACCATTAGTACAAGAACCAATAAACACATGGTTTACGGCAACATCTGCAAGCTTATCGCCTGCTGATAATCCCATATAGCCCAAGGCTTTTTTGGCGCTTTCTTTTTCGATAGGATCAGAGAAATCATCTGGGCCCGGCACGGGTGCATCAACACCAATAACTTGGCCTGGGTTTGTGCCCCAAGTAACCTGAGGTGCAATGTCAGCCGCTTCAAGTTCTACTACTGTATCGAAGCTTGCGCCTTCTTCAGTGTAAAGGGTTTTCCAATAGGCTACAGCGTCTTCCCAGTCTTGGCCCTTTGGCGCGTATTCACGGCCTTTAAGGTATTCAAAAGTAGTGTCATCAGGAGCAATTAAGCCTGCTTTAGCGCCAGCTTCTATACTCATGTTGCACACGGTCATGCGCTCTTCCATGGTTAAACCAGAAATAGCTTCACCTGCATATTCAATAACGTGCCCCGTTGCGCCTGCGTGACCAATTCTGCCAATGATGGCTAGAATGATGTCTTTCGCAGTAATACCAACAGGAAGCGTACCATTTACCTTAATGAGCATGCTTTTCGCTCGGCTTTGCTTAAGGGTTTGAGTTGCTAATACGTGCTCAACTTGAGACGTACCAATACCAAATGCTAGGGCACCGAATGCGCCATGAGTGGCAGTGTGTGAATCGCCACATACTACTGTCATGCCCGGTTGAATCAGGCCTAGTTCAGGGCCCATAACATGCACGATACCTTGCTTTTGGTGGCCAACAGGGAAAAGTTGAATGCCGTGTTGCTCACAGTTATTCGCAAGGGTGTGAAGTTGAAGTGCGTTTTGTGGACCGCACGCATCAATCGCTAACGAGCGAGTAGAAATACTGTGATCCATGGTACCAACAGTGCGCTCAGGGCAACGTACTTTACGGCTTTTTTCATTTAAGCCAGCAAAAGCCTGCGGCGAGGTTACTTCGTGAATAAGGTGGCGGTCGATGTAAATTAAGCTGTCTTCGCCTAATTGGTCGATAATATGTGCTTGCCACACTTTGTCGTATAAGGTCTTGGCCATGGTGTTAATTACTCCTGCGCCATTAATTGTTTTACTATTTCATCACCTACTTGTGAGGTGGTAGACGCGTTATCTCGCTTATCATCAGGAAGGAGTTCGCCTGTAAGAACCCCCGCTTCCAATGTGGCAATAACCGCTTTTTCAATAGCATCGGCAGCATCAGTTAGGTTCATGCTGAAACGTAGCATCATGGCAGCAGAAAGTACCTGTGCAATAGGGTTAGCAATACCTAACCCGGCGATATCTGGAGCAGAACCACCCGCTGGCTCGTACAAACCAAAACCGTCTTCATTCATGCTAGCAGAAGCTAATAAGCCCATAGAGCCTGTCATCATGGCACATTCGTCAGAAACGATGTCGCCGAATAAATTAGAACACAGCATTACATCAAACTGCGCCGGGTTCTTCATGATTTGCATCGTCGCGTTATCAATATAGATATGGTCAAGTTCTACGTCTGGGTAGTCTTTTGCCACTTCTTCAGTGACTTCACGCCATAAGCGACTGGTCAGTAATACATTGGCTTTATCGACTGAAGTCACTTTACCGCGGCGTTTCTGCGCAGCTTCAAAAGCGGCAACCGCAATACGACGAATTTCACGTTTGCTGTAACGCATAGTGTCATAAGCAAACTCTTCTTCGCCTTCACCCTCGCGCCCTTTGGGCTGGCCAAAGTAAATGCCGCTGGTAAGTTCACGAACCACCAACACATCTACGCCAGATTTTGCAATATCTTCACGCAGTGGAGACAAGGCTTCTAACCCAGGATAAATGCGAGCAGGGCGTAAGTTACTGAATAAATCAAAATGGCTACGCAATGTTAGTAACGCAGCGCGTTCTGGGCGCTGTTCTAACGGTAAGGTGTCCCATTTGGGGCCGCCAATGCTGCCAAATAAAATGGCATCAGCTTGCTCACAACCTAACAAGGTTTTTGAGGGGAGGGCCTCACCTTCAGTATCAATAGCATAACCGCCTACAGGGTAAGCAGTACGGTTAAATGCTACGTTAAATTTCTTTTCTACCGCATCTAAGACCTTGTTGGCCTCTTGCATTACTTCTGGGCCTATACCGTCTCCGGCTAATACGGCAATTGAGAACTGGCTCATTTAAACTCCTGCAACGCGTTCTTGTTGATTTTTCTGCTGGTCAATTTGATCAGCTAAATAAGTGTTGTTTAGTACGAAAATAAGGGCTTTTACACCAGCTTCAACAATATCGGTGGCAAGACCAATGCCGTGGAAACGACGCCCTTTATAAGTGGCGATTACACTCACTTGTGCTAGGGCATCGGCCCCTTCGCCTTTTGAATCTAATTTGAAGTCTACAACTTCAACATCTTCATGGCCCAAGATAGCTCTAATTGCATTGTATGCAGCATCAACAGGGCCATTACCAATACTAGATTGGATAATTTCTTCTTCGCCTACTTTTAGTTTTACGGTAGCGCTTGGAATAATTTCTCTTCCTGAAGTCGCTTGAAGGTTCATCAATTGATAGTGAGCATGATCGTGCTTTTGCTTATCGAAGAACAACAAAGCTTCTAAGTCGTAGTCGTAAACTTGGCCTTTCTTATCAGCCAACTTCAAGAAGGCGTCGTAAACCGCTTCTAAGTCGTAATCTTCTACCTTGTAACCCAATTCAGTTAAGCGATGCTTAATCACATGACGCCCTGAACGAGAGGTTAAGTTTAGGTTGTTTTTATTAATACCTACACTTTCCGGTGTCATGATCTCATAGGTGTTTTGCGCTTTTAATACACCGTCTTGGTGAATGCCTGATGAGTGACTAAATGCATTCGCACCCACAATGGCCTTATTCGCTTGAACAGGCATGTTACATAATTGGCTAACCAACTTAGACGTACGCGAAATTTCTTGCGAATTGATGTTGGTGTTAATACCCAACATGGCTTGACGGGTTTGCAAAATCATTGCAATTTCTTCAAGGGACGCATTACCTGCACGTTCACCAATACCGTTAATGGTACATTCAACTTGACGAGCACCTTGTTCTACCGCTGCTAACGAGTTAGCTACTGCTAAACCCAAGTCGTTGTGGCAATGCACAGAGATAATGGCTTTATCGATATTTGGTACGCGGTTAAACAACTGCTGAATAATGCCGCCGAATTCTGTCGGCGTGGTGTACCCAACCGTGTCTGGAATATTAACCGTGGTAGCGCCAGCATTGATGGCGGCTTCTACCATGCGGCATAAATAGTCTATGTGAGTACGGCCGGCATCTTCACACGAGAATTCAACGTCGTCAGTGTATTTGCGGGCATGTTTAACTGCCGCAACTGCCATATCTACTACTTCATCGTGAGATTTACGTAGCTTGGCGCCAACGTGAATTTCTGAAGTAGCAATGAAGGTGTGAATTCTAAATTGCTCAGCCACACTAAGTGCCTGTCCGCAGGCATCAATATCGCCTGCCAAAGCACGAGATAAACCACATACTACAGAATTCTTAACTTCTTTTGCGATCATTTGAACCGAGCGGAAATCACCAGGAGATGACACAGGAAAGCCCGCTTCAATGATGTCGACGCCTAAACGTTCGAGAGCGAGAGCGATCTGCAGCTTTTCTTTGGCACTTAGGCTTGCAGGTAAGGCCTGCTCACCGTCTCGCAATGTGGTATCAAAGATTTTCACTTGATTTGTCATAACGCTCTCTCGTTTATAAAAGTTAAAAAAAAACCCGTGCTAAGCACGGGTTTCTGTGTAATTAATCGCTGGTCGCAATCTACCCGTGCAGTCTTGCTGCCATAAGGAGTAGAGTTAGAAGAAAGCGATTGCGCATCATTTGCGTATTTTCTTTGCCGACCAGTTGATAGCGACAATGTACCCATCCACGCCTGTAAGGTCAACCTTTGATTCGAATAATGCGTATAAATTTTGGTTATAAATAATGGTTTTTTTAAAATAGAGTTTTTATCCTATTTTTAAAGGTTATTCGAGATGTGTGTTTCTGGTGGTAGTCGAAATCCGTTGCTCAGGTCGAGTGTTAGGATGTGTATACTAATTTAAAAAAAACATCAAAAAGCCAAAAGTGTCACTTAATGCGATAAATTGCGATGGGTAATCGAATTCGTCTGCTAGATCATAGAGTAATTCATGTGTGAGTTTGATAGGGTAAAAATCTAGTTTATATAGTGAGTACACTTATGAAACGCGCTATTTTTTCTCTTGGTTATTCTTTTATTGTCTTCTCATTTTCAGCGATAGCCTTCGCTAAACCGTTTTCTAAAAATTTAACCAAATTCGATTACCCTTTTACGGCTCAAGCCATGGCATTTGAATCTCAGGGGCAAGCGCTTCAAATGGCATATATGCAACTGCCAGCGAAAGAAGGAAAGCCTACGGTGTTGTTACTGCACGGTAAGAACTTTGCCAGTAGCTACTGGAAAACTACAGCTACTTGGTTACATGAGCAGGGTTATGGTGTGGTTATTCCAGATCAGGTTGGCTTTGGTAAGTCAGATAAACCGGTGAACTATCAATACAGCTTTGCTGCGTTAGCTAAGAACACTAAGCTGCTTCTTTCATTGCTTGAACTTGATGAGGTTATTGTTACTGGGCATTCGATGGGCGGCATGGTGGCATCGCGATTTGCTCTGAATTATCCAGAATACACCAGCAAACTCGTGTTGATTAATCCTATCGGGTTAGAAAATTACCTTCAGTATGTAGAATATAAAGATATCGAGTTTTTTTACCAGAACGAGTTGAAAAAGCAGCCAGAAAATATTGTTAGCTATCAGAAATCAAACTATTACGACGGTGATTGGAATGATACCTATGCTTATCACGCTAGCCATTTAATGGGATGGATTGAAGGTGATGATTGGGCCCAGCTAGCTAAAGTAAGCGCGCTAACTTACGACATGATATTTACTCAACCTGTTATTGAAGAGTTTGATAAATTCCAAGTACCGGTCACGTTAATTTTAGGCACACGAGATAGAACTGGGCCTGGACGAGGTTGGAAAAAAGAAGGGGTAACAAGGGAATTGGGGCGTTACGATAAACTCGGTACTGAAGTTAAAGCCCGCAACAATGCCATTACGGTGAAAGAGCTTGATGGTTTAGGACACTTACCACACATAGAAGCGTTCTCGCGCTTTATAAAACGCTACGAAGAAGCGTTGGATTAGATGTCGACGCGGATCTCGGGTATTGATTTAACGTAATCATCGCGGTTTGGCTGTGCCTAAAATAAGAATTAGGCCTGACCTTTCAAGGTGAAGTTTTTCCAGTTAATGTGAGTGGACAGACGCATTTCTCGCAATGAAAGTGCTCGAGGTGCCCCTTTCGATTTATGTCGCCACATGTGCCCGCTGCACGCAGACGCCATAATTGCCGTCGTGGGTTTCAGAAGTTGTCGCTTCAATACCGCATTTGCATCGGTAAAGCGAGACGTATCGTGTTCTGCGTTGAGCTGATTTTTCTCTATCTCGCTGTGTGCTACCTCGCCATCAAAAGAAAACCAGCCATGTTTATTGGTATGAAGCGTATGTGTGGTGTGGTTCACGCTATCTATAGAGTCGAGCTCTATATGTATACCTTCTAACGTGGTTATGCATATAGGCAAAACTAAACCGTAATCTGCATATTGCCTATACCACTGATATTTTTTATCAGTAGGTTGGCTGATCCCAGGACATTTTCCCGGTTGCTTAATAAACCAACTTCCATTGTGCGGATCAATATCTAGCGGTGAGGGATTGTCTATAAGGTATCGCGCAACACTTCGAATATGGTGAGGCAGGCCGGCTAATCTTCGACGCAGTATCGACACATTGGATGGGCCTTTATGCGCGATAAGCAAAAGCTCTCTTTCATATAACGCAGTACAAATTTCAGTGAACTGCGGTTGCGCACCACCAAGTTCGCCTGAATTGCTAAAAAAGCCTGATTGTGTGGAAGACGTATGTCCGTCGGATGTCATAATACTGGTAAGACAATAAAAAAGACGCAATAAACCTACGTTAGCAGGATTTATGCTGGGTATCCAGAAACCCAGTGATATCACCTCACTAATATAAAGCATCTGCCTTAATAGGCGCAGCCTAGAGGGCACTAGCACGTCACCAGCATTATATAGTGCTAGGCGACAAGATATCTTGAAACCTCCTCAAAGGCTAAAAGAATTTAGCTGGCCAACGCTGAGAATGACTATTGATACATTACCAATATGGTTGTTCCCAATATATTTGTATAAGAAATAGTATTACCACTTTTGATTTTTGCTACATTTTGAGAAACGATGCTAAAGAATAATTATTTAATATACCTCACAATTTTAACTCATAAAAATAACTAAAAACACGGCTTTAATTATTTAAGTAATTGATAATTAAATGTTATTGTGTGTTTTTACTTGTTTTGGTTTTTATTGGTTAGCTTTGTTGTTGTTAATTGGCATTACAATTTGCGTTAGTTAATCTGTTTGTTGAGGCGATCAAAGGTTGACCATTGTATGATTTTCGTCTAGCTTTGTAATCATCTTGTAAATGAAGTGTATCTTTAAAGTGCAGGATGTAACCAATAACTTAGCAATGCTGTTTGGAAGCCTTGAGGGCTTAAACCAAAACGCTGCAAGAGGAAACACACATGGGACACAAATTATCTAAAATTACCTTAGCGATGTTATCTGCAACTTCGCTAAGTTTTGCCACTTCCACGCTTGCTCAAGATGCTCAACAAGAAGCCGAAAAAGACGTAGAAGTTATACAGGTTTCTGGTATTCGCGCCTCGCTTGCCAGTGCACTGAATGAAAAACGTTTTACAAATAATTTAGTAGAAGTCATTGAAGCTGAAGACATTGGTAAATTGCCTGACCAAAACTTAGCGGAAGTGTTAGAAAACATCACGGGTATACAAATTACTCGTGAAGCAGGTGTTGGTACGGGGGTTCAAATCCGTGGTACGGACGCAAACCGTACAGAGATTAACGGTGTGTCAACGGTAGGTTCAGGCGCAGGCCGAAGCGGTATCGATTTTGAAGACGTTTCAGCAGCAATTATTGCGGGGTTGGAAGTAACCAAATCGCCAGACGCTAAAACGATTGAAGGTTCTGTTGGTGGTACCATCAATCTTAAAACAATTCGTCCTCTTCAATTAACCGAGAGACTGACGTCGATTCGTGTTCAAGGTGAAAACAGTAGTTTGTCTACAGACAGTGGTTTCCAGCCTCGTCTTTCAGCGACTTTCGGTGATAACTGGGAAAACGATCACGGTAAATTTGGTATCGTAGTAAGTGGCAGCTATTCAGAGCAAGATGTATCTGCATTCAGGCCCCGTGCTGACCGAGATAACTTAATTGCATCAGATAGCGGCGTGGCCAGCGCGCAATCCTTCGACTTCCTACCCATCCAGTTTTTCGTACAAGATTATGACAACTACGAGTATGAAACGAAAAACTTTGTAGGTACCTTTGAATGGCAGCCAAACGACGACACTAAGTTTTTCTTCGACGCAATCATCAATGACCAAGAACGTTTACAAGAAAGCTCACGTGTTCAGGCTTCAGGCGTAAGTGCACTTAACGATATTTCAGTACCCGATGCATTTGAAACGATTAATTTCGGTTCTTTAGGTGGCACTGATTTAGGTTCAATGCAGGCTGCTCTTCGCGGTGTCATTCCAGTCAATCTTGATAACGATGACGACGATCCTAATCTTCGTTTGTCTACCGATACAAACTCTCGTATTACAGAGAGCCAAATCTTTAGATTAGGTGGTGAGTGGCAAGGCGAGAAATGGTTTGTAAGTGCTGAAGTTGCCTCTTCATCTTCAGATACTACCACTCCTAGCTTTAATACTACCCTTAACTTTATCAACCCCAATGCACCGCTAGATGCTGGTGGTGGTAACGACAACAGTGTTCCGTTTGAATATGACTTATCTGGCGGTTCATTAGCGTTCGGAATTGCTTCTGGTGCAGAATACGCACCAACAGTAGAACAGCTTTTAGACCCTGCTAACGTTGTTTTACGTGATGTGAATATAGGTAGAGATACCACTGAAAACTCAGAAGATGCGATCCGTTTTGATTTTTCTTATTACGTAGACTCGATGATCACGTCAGTTGACTTTGGTTATCGCTACAATAAATCAGCGAGCACCCGTGACGATGTTAACACCAGTGTTGGTTTAAGAAGTATGGAAGACAGTCCTCGAGGTGATTTGTTCTCTGAATTACTAGTCGCTGGGCCTAATAACTTCAACGATGCGGATGGTCGCGAACTTTACGTTAGAGATTTCTTAATCATTAACCCTGAATTAGTGGCTTCAGATCCGGATGGCGTATTAGCTTCACTACAACAAGCTATGGACGCACATGGTTCGACGGCTACATTGAATGCGCCAACATCAAGTTCATCAGGTTTCTTCGACATCGAAGAAGAAACACATGCACTTTATGCGCAAGCAAACTTTGAGTATGAGATGTTTCGCGGTAATTTTGGTTTGCGTTATTTGCAAACTGACGTTACCTCAGTGGGTAACTCAATTACTGTTGACGGTGATGGAAATGAATTGGTATCGCAAGTAACTAATACGGGAGATTACGATTTCATTCTGCCACGTATCAATATTGTTGCTGATGTGACTGATGATGTTGTCCTTCGCTTTGGTGCAGGTAAAGATATTCGCCGCCCTAACTTTGACGACTTATCTACTTCAGTAACATTTAGCACAAGCCCTAACCCAAATGTGGCTATCGGTAACCCTGGTTTAGAGCCTGAAGAAGTAACATCTTTCGACTTAGCGGCAGAATGGTATTTTGCTGAAGCGAGTGTGTTAAGTGTTGGTATATTCCACAAAACACGTAAAGCGCTGCACGTAGACCAAATTGTGAGCCCATTTGAAGATCCAGTAACAGGTTATCGTGACCTTACCGACCCTTGTGAAGGTGGCGGTGTGTTTAATCCCATCGCTGATATTAACGTTTTTGGACCTGAACTAGGCACAGGTATTTGTGTGGGCACAGAAACGAAGATTAACGACGCTGGCGAAACAACGCAAAAAGGTATCGAAATTGCCGTTCAATATGACCTTTCTGGATTTGAGAAAGAGTTAGGTTGGGCTTCAGGTTTCGGTGTGCTTGCTAACTACACGATTCAAGAGTTCGATGGTGGTGATTCAGAAAATACGGCCACTAGTCGTGCGGCAAATGTATTTGCAGCCTCTACGGGTATCGATGATATTGAAGTGTCAGCAATTCAAGGCTTACTCAACTTATCTGAAAATGCCTATAACTTTACCTTGTACTACGAAAAGTTTGGTTTGTCAGCCCGTATGCGTTACACATGGCGTGAAGCGTACCGCTCAGACGACTTCGGAAGCACATCTAGCTTCCCTTGGGGTTTTCCAGTAGTTCAGGAAGACCGTGGCCAGCTTAACGCTAGCATCAACTACGACGTGAACGAAGACTTGAACATAGGTATTGAGGCGGTAAACATTACTGAATCAGAAGTTGAGCAGTCTTGTATTAATGAAGGTGCACTGTTGTGCTTCCAAGGTCTTACTGACCGCAGAGTTACTTTAGGTGCTAACTACCGCTTCTAATCTGCGACTAGCTTCACTAATAACACTAAATTGAAAAACCCCAGCACTAGCTGGGTTTTTTTTTTTTTTTAAATTAAGTTCGCTAGTGTTTGATAATCGTCATTCGATTTGGATGGGGGTTAAAGGGTTGTACAGATGAGTCTTCAACGAAATATGTTTAATTGGATGGATACAAGGGGCTAGCGTCAAAAGGTACGTGCAATAGATATTTGCTAAAAGGGTATAAAGCAGGCACAAAAAACTGCGTAAAGGTTACCCACATATAGGGGCCTTTACGCAGCTTTTAAACAGGTAAGTAACCAATGCGCTTTTACATCAAGCGCACTGCCAATAGTGTTACTGACCTTTAATTTCAGAGCGACCTTTATAAGTTGCAGCATCACCCAAGGCTTCTTCAATGCGAAGAAGTTGGTTGTATTTAGCAACGCGGTCTGAACGACATAGTGAACCAGTCTTAATTTGGCCAGCCGCAGTGCCTACTGCTAAATCAGCAATAGTAGCGTCTTCAGTTTCACCAGAACGGTGAGAGATAACAGCAGTGAAGCCAGCATCTTTCGCCATTTTAATTGCGTTCAAAGTTTCAGTGAGTGAACCAATTTGGTTGAACTTGATAAGGATTGAATTGCCAATACCGTTATCAATACCACGCTTAAGAATCTTGGTGTTAGTTACAAACAAGTCGTCGCCAACAAGTTGTACTTTTTCACCAATTTTATTGGTTAAGCTTGCCCAACCGTCCCAATCGCTTTCGTCTAGGCCATCTTCAATAGACACAATAGGGTACTTGTCAGAAAGGTCAGCTAAGTAATCGCCGAAGGCTTCAGAGTCGAAACTCTTGTCTTCACCAGATAATACGTATTGGCCATCTTTGTAGAATTCAGATGCCGCACAATCTAGTGCAAGCGTAATATCTTCATTCATTTTGTAGCCAGCGTTTTCTACCGCTTCTACGATAACCGCTAGCGCTTCAGCGTTAGAGCTAAGGTTTGGTGCGAAGCCACCTTCGTCGCCAACGGCCGTATTTAGGCCTTTAGCAGAAAGTACTTTCTTCAATGAATGGAAAATTTCAGCACCCATGCGCAGGGCTTCTTTGAAGCTCTTTGCGCCTACTGGTTGTACCATGAACTCCTGAATATCAACGTTGTTGTCTGCGTGCTCGCCACCGTTGATGATGTTCATCATTGGAACCGGCATTGAGTATTCACCAGAAGTACCGTTAAGATCAGCAATGTGCTCGTAAAGGGCAACGCCTTTCTCTAGAGCCGCTGCTTTAGCAACTGCTAGCGATACCGCTAGAATTGCGTTTGCACCAAGAGTTTCTTTATTTTCTGTGCCGTCTAGGTCAATCATGACAGCGTCGATATCAGCTTGTGCTAGTGCATCTTTACCTAAAAGCGCAGGTGCAATGGCATCATTAATAGCGGCTACAGCTTTTACTACGCCTTTACCTAAATAACGAGACTTGTCACCGTCACGAAGTTCTAGTGCTTCGCGGCTACCGGTTGAAGCGCCAGATGGTGCAGCAGCACGACCCATAACGCCTGATTCTAAATACACGTCTGCTTCAACGGTAGGATTACCGCGTGAGTCCAGAATTTCGCGACCAATAATGCGACTAATTTTCGCCATGTTTTTTCCTTAACAATTGTTTGGGAACACAACGGGAGAAAGTGTTCCCTTATTAGAAATTAATGATTCTCTTTTTGATACTGTCCAGCGGCAGCGACAAACCCTTTAAATAATGGGTGCCCATCACGAGGGGTTGACGTGAATTCAGGGTGGAATTGACCCGCAATAAACCAAGGATGGTCAGGTATTTCTATTACTTCTACAAGTCGTTTGTCAGTGGACAAACCACTTACCTTTAACCCTGCGGCTTCAATTTGTTCACGAAGGTTGTTGTTCACCTCGTAGCGATGACGGTGACGTTCATAAATTTCAGCGCTGCCATACATCTCATGTACCTTAGTACCTTCAATTAAATGGCAAAGCTGGCTACCCAAACGCATAGTGCCGCCTAAGTCTGAATTTTCGGTACGTACTTCTGTTGTACCCGCTTCATCAAGCCATTCTGTAATTAAGCCAACAACGGGGTAAGGTGTTTCAGGGTCGAACTCTGAGCTATTCGCATCTTCCATACCCGCCACATTGCGTGCAAATTCAATGAGTGCAACTTGCATACCCAGACAAATACCTAAGTAAGGGACTTTATTTTCACGCGCATAGCGTGCTGCTGCAATTTTGCCTTCAATGCCGCGCTCACCAAAACCGCCAGGCACTAATATAGCATCTAGCTGTTCTAGAATTTGTGGACCTTTGCTTTCAACATCTTGCGAGTCGATATGGTGAATGTTTACGGTTAGGCGATTTTTCAACCCAGCGTGTTTAAGCGCTTCGTTAACTGACTTATAAGCATCCGGCAGTTCAACGTACTTACCAATCATACCGATGTTAACTTCGGCTGTAGGGTTAGACTCTGCGTAAAGTACCTGTTCCCATTCTGAAAGGTCGGCTTCTTTGCAGTCTAAACCAAAGCGGTCTACCACAAGTTGATCCATGCCTTGCGCTTTAAGTGCTGCTGGTATGCGATAGATGCTATCTACGTCTTTAAGCGAGATAACTGCTTTGTCGTTTACGTTAGTAAACAACGCAATTTTAGAACGCTCGGTAGAGGGAAGCGCGCCAACAGAGCGGCAAACTAAAATGTCTGGCTGAATACCAATAGAGCGAAGTTCTTTAACCGAGTGCTGTGTTGGTTTCGTTTTTACTTCACCAGATGCTGGCATGTAAGGCACTAAGGTTAAGTGCATATACATGGCTTTTTCGCGGCCAAGCTCAGTACCTAGCTGACGAATTGCTTCTAAGAAAGGTTGTGATTCGATATCACCAACCGTTCCACCAATCTCAACAATAGCCACATCGTGACCTTCAGCGCCTTCAACCACACGGCGCTTAATTTCGTTGGTAATGTGTGGAATAACCTGAATAGTGGCGCCTAAGTAGTCGCCTCGACGTTCACGTTTTAGTACTTCTTCGTATACCCGCCCGGTAGTGAAGTTGTTACGCTTAGTCATACGGGTGCGAATAAAACGCTCGTAGTGACCAAGATCAAGATCGGTTTCTGCGCCATCATCGGTAACAAATACTTCGCCATGTTGAATAGGGCTCATGGTGCCTGGGTCGACATTAATATAGGGGTCGAGCTTTAACATGGTGACGGTGAGCCCGCGAGCTTCAAGAATTGCGGCTAAAGACGCAGCGGCAATACCTTTACCTAGCGATGAAACTACACCACCGGTGACGAAAATATAATTTGTCATGCGAAACCTAGAACGTTGAGTTGTATTGGGTAAATATGAGTGTAGTTTAGGAGCTAAACTAGCCATACTTTGGACGGGTTAATAGTATACGCAAGTTAGTGTGAGCAAACAATCTGTTTGCCCACACAATCGCGTCTTTTAGCTATTTGGGCGCCGCTTTTGCGGCAAGCGCTCCTTTTTATGACTGACTTAAACGCTTTAACGTATAAATGAGGTCTAGTGCTTGGCGTGGTGAAAGTTCATCTGGGGATAAATTTTCCAACGCTTCTACAACCGGATGAGGTTTATCGGGGAACAACAGCTGAGACTGAGCAGGTGCAGTTGACGCTGCCTTTCTATTGCTTTGTTTAGCGTGTTGCTTGCCAGTTTCATCCGTAGTGTTAGATGATTTATCAGTTTTATCATCAGCACTAGATTCAGTTTCAGAAATAAGATGCGCGTTTTCCAAAATAGCGAGTTTTTGTTGCGCCGCTTTAATAACCGGCTTAGGCACACCTGCAAGTTGCGCAACCTGTAAGCCGAAGCTTTTACTGGCCGCGCCGTTTTGTACACTATGCATAAACCGGATGGTATCGTCGTGCTCTACTGCATCTAAATGCACGTTAACCACACTTTTCTCGGTATCGGGCAGTTCGGTAAGCTCAAAATAATGGGTTGCAAATAGGGTGTAAGCATTCAGCTTTTGGGCGAGATAGCTGGCGCACGCCCAAGCAAGTGATAAACCATCGTAGGTACTGGTGCCGCGACCAATCTCATCCATTAAAACTAACGAATGCTCGGTAGCATTGTGCAGAATATTGGCAGTTTCTGTCATCTCTACCATGAAGGTTGAACGACCAGATGCTAAATCGTCCGATGCGCCAATACGGGTAAATATTCTATCAATTTTTCCAATATGGGCGTTTTGTGCGGGCACATAGCTGCCAATATACGCGAGCAGCGCAATCAACGCGGTTTGGCGCATGTAGGTTGATTTACCGCCCATGTTAGGGCCAGTAATAATAAGCATGCGCTGGCTATCGTTAAGTGTTAGCGGATTGGCAATGAAAGGGTCTTTCATAACCTGTTCCACCACAGGATGCCGACCTTCTTCGTAGGTTAGCGCACTTTCCATACTTAACGTTGGGCGATACCAATCAAGACTTAACGCGCGCTCGGCGAAACAGCACAATACGTCGAGTTTAGCCAGTGCTGCGGCAGTTTCAATCAGTGCATTTAAGCTTGGCGCGACTTCATCGAAAAGCGCTTCATAAAGCTGTTTTTCGAGGGCTAGCGCACGGCCTTGACTGGTAAGTACTTTATCTTCGTGCTCTTTAAGTTCTGGGGTAATAAAGCGTTCAGTATTCTTAAGGGTTTGCCTGCGAATATATTCGGCGGGCGCTTTGTCGCTATTGGCACGACTAATTTCGATAAAGAAGCCATGAACCCGGTTGTAGCCTACTTTTAGGGTTGAAATGCCCGTGCGTTCACGTTCGCGTTGCTCCATGGCATCAAGATAATCAGTAGCACCTTGCGACAATTTTCGAAGTTCATCTAATTCGCTGTTAAAGCCTTCAGCAATAACCCCGCCATCGCGAATAACCACAGGCGGGTTATCGATAATAGCGTTATTTAATAAAGCTTGTAGCTCTGGGTAAGTACTGATGGCCAATTTTAATTCATTTAGCTGTGCAACGTTATACGCCCCTAACGCTTCTTGAAGGTCGGGCAGAGTGTTCAACGCGTTTTTAAGCCTTGCGAAATCTCTGGGTCTTGCTGAACGTAATGCCAAACGTGCCATTATGCGTTCAATATCGCCAATCGTTTTTAAATGACCGCGAATAGCATCTGGCTCATTGTCGATAAGTGCTTCAATGGCATCTTGACGGTTATGTAATTCGTGTTGATCGGTAATTGGCGAGTGAATATAGCGTTGTAGTAACCGGCTACCCATGGCGGTAGTGGTAGTATCCATCACGCTAAACAGGGTATTTTCAATGCCACCGGCCAAATTATGAGTAAGTTCTAGGTTTCTGCGGGTAGCAGCATCTAATTGTACGCGACTGTCTTGCTGTTCTTTTTGTATCCGGCGAATATGGGGAAGGGCAGTACGTTGCGTATCTTTCACATATTGAAGCACACAACCGGCGGCGCCAATGCCTTTGGTTAAATCTGACACGCCAAAACCCGCCAGCTCTTTCGTTTGAAACTGAGCGGTTAATTGTTCGGTGGCGGTATCAATATCGAATTCCCACTCGGGGCGACGACGCAAGCCTTTTCGCTGCTCAATCAAGGGTAAACTTTCAAAGCCTTCAGGATAGAGTAGTTCAGCAGGATTAATCCGTTGTAGTTCACCTAACAAGGCATCATCGGTGTCGCACTCAACCACTACAAACCGGCCACTGGTTACATCTAATGTGGCCACGCCGTAATGCATACAATGGCCGCATACTGCTGCAAGTACATTATCGCGGCGTTCTTCTAATAAGGCTTCATCGGTAACCGTACCTGGGGTAACAATGCGCTGAACTTGGCGCTCTACAGGGCCTTTGCTTGTAGCTGGGTCGCCAACTTGTTCGCAAATCGCCACCGACTCGCCCATTTTCACCAACCGGGCTAAATAGCTTTCAACCGCGTGGTAAGGAACGCCAGCCATAGGAATAGGATCGCCACCGGACTTGCCCCGTGCGGTTAATGATATATCAAGTAGTTCTGCGGCTTTCTTGGCATCATCGAAAAACAACTCGTAAAAGTCGCCCATACGGTAAAACATAAGAATGTTAGGGTGCTGCGCCTTTATCGTTAAATACTGGCGCATCATAGGAGTGTGTGATTCCAAAAAATGCCTCGTGCTTTTTTATTGCTGCTACTTGGGATAACTCAATTTGTTATATTAACAGAAGAATTATTAACAGAAGAGTGATTAAAAGAGCAGGGGTGCTAAAATAATCGCTTTTCGTATTTGCTGTGTATTATTGATACGAGTATGGAATTTTCAACCATTTCCTGAACTCTTTAGTAGATTGATGGCTCTCATCAATGAGTACATCGGCACAGCCTAATGCTTCAAATTAATGCTTCAAATTAATGCTTCAACGGCCGAAGTTGATAATAGCGCCGATAGCGATAAAGGACATTCATGGTATCTGACAATATAACAGAGATGGTGACGGCGCTGGGTAATGCGCTTCGCCGTAAAGGCTGGACAGTTTCAAGCGCAGAATCTTGCACCGGAGGCGGCGTTGCGTTCGCTTTTACCAGTATTGCTGGCAGTTCGGATTGGTTTAATCAAAGTTGGGTGACGTATTCAAACGACGCAAAAATACGTGAATTAGCTGTAAAGCCAGAAACTCTAAATGCGCATGGTGCGGTGTCGATGCAGACCGTTGAAGAGATGGCGGCGGGCGTTAAGCACAAGAGCGACGCGAATGTCGTGGTAACCGTAAGCGGTATTGCAGGCCCAGGTGGCGGCAGCGAAGAAAAGCCTGTGGGTACTGTTTGGTTTGGGTTTATCTGTGGTGCTAAATCAGAAACGATTAAGCAGGTTTTTGCTGGAGACCGCGAGACTGTTCGTCTGCATGCAATAGAATTTGCGATTACCCACCTATTGGCGATGTTGGCTGATTGAACAGACGATCATCTAAGATGCTACTAATAAGAACCCAACAAGCAAAATAAAATGAAAACTCAGGTTGAAACTGTATGCTTGTACAGTATAGAATGCACGCAACACTTGGTAAGGTGTCGGTAAGCAAATGTTGATGCAATGAATGCTAGCTGTATGGATGAGTAATACTGTTAGTAAAGATAGTTAGTATAAATAGCAAAGGCAGCTTCAACAAAGACATCACCAACTAAAGAATTTAACCGCTAATCCTAGAGGATATTGACGTGGACAGTAATAGATCTAAAGCTTTAAGTGCCGCACTTGGGCAAATTGAAAAGCAGTTCGGTAAAGGCGCTATTATGCGTTTAGGCGACAACCAAGCGATGGACATTGAGGCTATCTCTACTGGTTCACTCACCATTGATATCGCTTTGGGCATAGGCGGTTTGCCATGTGGTCGTGTGGTAGAAATTTACGGACCTGAAGCCTCGGGTAAAACTACACTTACCTTGCAGGTAATTGCAGAGGCTCAAAAGAATGGTAAAACTTGTGCCTTCGTAGATGCTGAGCACGCACTTGATCCAATTTACGCGTCGAAGCTAGGTGTAAACATCGATGAGCTTTTAGTTTCTCAGCCTGATACGGGTGAACAAGCGCTTGAAATTTGTGACATGCTGGTTCGTTCTGGCGGTGTTGATGTCGTTATTGTTGACTCAGTTGCTGCCCTTACGCCAAAAGCGGAAATTGAAGGCGACATGGGTGACTCACACGTTGGTTTGCAAGCGCGATTAATGTCGCAAGCATTGCGTAAACTTACCGGTAACATCAAGCGTTCAAATACCTTGTGTATCTTCATTAACCAAATTCGTATGAAAATTGGTGTAATGTTCGGAAGCCCAGAAACAACAACCGGTGGTAACGCACTTAAGTTCTACTCTTCAGTACGTTTAGATATCCGCCGTATCGGTGCGGTCAAAGAAGGCGATGAGGTAGTAGGTAACGAAACTCGCGTTAAAGTAGTGAAAAATAAAGTAGCACCGCCATTTAAGCAAGCTGAATTCATGATTCGCTACGGCGAAGGTATTAGTAAAGAAGCTGAGCTTATCGACTTAGGTGTTAAGCAGAAATTGGTTGATAAGGCCGGTGCTTGGTACAGCTACAAAGGTGATCGTATCGGTCAGGGTAAAGCGAACGTAATGAAGTTCTTAAAAGAAAACCCAGCTATTGCCGATGAGATTGAAAAACAAATTCGCGCAGAGCTACTTTTACCTAAAACAGTGAAAGTAGAAGAAGCACCTGCTGCAGAAGATGATGCTCAGCAGTAGCTACTAAACTCACTATAAAATAGCGCATTTGTGTTATTTAAAAGCCCACCCAATGGTGGGCTTTTTTGTGTTCAAAAAACATACTTGCTAACACTTTAATTCTATATCTTGGATTGAATTAAAATAAAAAAACAGTAACGCTGTAATAAAAATAGAAAGGCAAAGACTAGTACTGTAAGCATTCGATATTAAATAATAAAAAAGGGAAGGGATAATGATTGAAATATCTAGCCTTGCTAAACGCTTTGAGGTGGAGAACCCCAAAAAGCTAAGTGAGCAAGAGAAAAAGGATCCACGATTAAAAGGGCGCTACTTTCAATCAGTGAAAGATGTATCGTTTTCATGTGGGCAGGGAGAAGTACTTGGTTTGCTTGGCCCTAACGGAGCAGGAAAAACCACTACATTACGCATGCTTTCAACCGCACTTAAGCCAGATAGCGGCACCGTGGTAATTGATGGTGAAGACGTACTAGCCAACCCCATAATTGCGCGTAAAAAAATAGGGTTTCTGTCTAGCTCAACTGGTTTATATGGCAGACTGACTGGGCGAGAAAATATTGCATATTTTGGCGAATTACACGGCATTACTAAATCGATAATTTCTGCACGTATTGAAGAAATGGCTGACTTACTCGACATGCAGAGCTTTTTAGACAGACGCGCAGAAAACTTCTCTTCTGGTATGAAACAAAAAACAGCCATTGCCCGCGCTGTTATTCATGAACCCTCCTTAGTAGTGCTTGATGAGCCTACTACAGGCTTAGATATTATGGCCACATCAACAGTGATGGACTTTATCCAGCGCCTTAAAGATAAAGGAACGCCAGTTATTTTTTCTACCCATCATTTGGATGAAGTTCAAATGCTTTGCGACCGTGTAACGGTGATTAATCAAGGCGAAAGTGTATTTAACGATTCCCTTGCCGCTTTTAGTGCGCTATCTGACGGGCAAATGCATAAAAGCTTTTTGCACACTTTAAAAATGAATACAGCGGAGGTAGGGCAATGTGGTTAATTTTTAAAAAGGAATTTAAAGAGTTATTACGCGACCGCAAAACTATTATTTTCATGATTGTGTTGCCTTTACTGCTTTTCCCATTAATTTTCGGTGTAGCCATGTTTTTCATGAATTCCGCCGCTGAAAAGGCCGAAAACGTAGTATTGAAATATGCAATTGTAGGCGAGCAATATGCGCCAGAGATGTCGCAACAATTCGCAAATGAAACTGACAAATTTACGATGGTGGATATCCAAGGTGACGCTGACTATGCCAAGCTCATTAAAGATGAAACACTAGACTTCGTTTTAGTTATCCCAGAAACCTTTAACAACGAGGTGCTCACTTCTGGTCAGCATAAGCTGCAATTGTATTTAAATGACGCAGGCTTAAATAAAGTTTTAGGAAGAGTGTCTGAAATAGTCGATGTTTACACTGATGAATTTCAAAAAACGGCCTTTGCAAACTTAGGACTGAATGAGTCACAGCAACAAGCGTTACTCGCGCCTATTGTCATTGAAAAAGAAAATATAGCTGATGATCGTGAAGTTTGGGGTGAACGCTTGGGCGGGTTATTACCTTATTTCATTTTCATTTTATGCCTACAAGGTGCTATGGCACCAGCATCAGACTTAGGTGCGGGTGAAAAAGAGCGAGGTACGCTAGAGACACTATTAATATCGCCGATGGAGCGTTATAAACTGGTATTGGGAAAATTCTTTACCATCGGTGTCGCGGGCCTAATTACAGCACTTATCACCGTATCTTCCATGGCCATATGGGGCATTGTTTTGTCTCAAGGGTTGGCAATTGAATTTGTAGCAGAGGTGATGGCGATGATTGGCATCATTGATTTTGTGCTTATCTTTTTAATGCTAATACCGGTAGTGGCAATATTTGCCGCGGTCTTATTGTCTCTTTCTATTTATGCTCGATCATTTAAAGAAGCCCAAAGTTATATGGGGGCACTTGTTATGGTAGTAGTTTTCCCTGTGTTAATTGCCATGATGCCAGGGGTCAAATTAGAAGGTGGTTGGATTTGGGTGCCACTTACCAATGTTGCATTAGCGATGAAGGAGCTATTTAAAGGCACTATGGATTACTTTGCCTTGTTTGGCATATTTACCTCTACTGCCGCCATCGCCGTCGCACTCATTGCGTTTTGCGTATTTTGGTTTAATAAAGAAAAGGTACTTTTTAGATAAACTTTATAGTGCCTTAGCCTTATCTTGAACTTCATTGTGTTTTAAGTCAGTATGAATTTTAAACCATGATGTAATTGTATTGCTGATAGGATATCAAGCTAGTGTCAATTAAAAGTAAAATAGATAAGGCGCTGTTAATTCTTAAACACCCGAGTGTATTGTTAGAAAAACAAAGTTACATTCTAATTTTGAGTCATATGCGCAGTCGGTCTTCCCTGTTGTCGCATGTACTTGGCAGTCATGATGAAGTGTGTGGATATGGTGAACTTCATTATGACTACCCTAAAAAAAGTTCGCTTATAAAAATGCATGTGGAATTGCTAAAAGACACTGGGCAATCAACAACGAAAGGCTTTTTTCTCGATAAGTTGCTACATAACAGTTTTGTTGTTTCACATGATATTTTAAAAAGAAAGAATGTGTACATTATAATCTTAGTACGCGAACCTGAGGCGACGGTAAAAAGTATTGTTGCAATGGGAGATGTTACTGGGGATAAGGGATACCTAGATGTTGATGCCATGCTTAAATACTACACGAATCGACTTAATTACTTATACCAAATTGCTCAAGAATATGAAGACGTTCTGATAATCGATTCTGATAATATTGTTGATTCAACCACTGAAACATTGAGTGAAATTAGAAATTGGCTGGGTCTTGGCACTGAATTAACCAGCTCATATAAGAAATTCAAGAAGACTGGGAGTGCTGGTCACGGTGACCCTTCATTGAATATTTCTGCTGGTGAAATAATAAAAACACAAAACGACTTAGCGTTGGAATTTGATCCTACTTTGTTGAACAAGGCTAAGGAAATTTATTCGAAAGTGAGTGGGCTAAAAGCTTTTTAAAAAAGCTCTAGCTGAATTTTTTTACTGCGATATTCATCTGAATGCTACCAAGACTTCACGCGAAATAAGTCTGAAATCAAGTAAACGAAAGTGATGAACAGCTTTATAATCGCCTATACCTCATAATTTATATACTTCACCACACCTTCCCAATCAGGCGGTATTTTGCCTTGCAGAACATAGGAATATGCTAGCAGTTCTGCGATAACAAAATATAAAGATTCGGGAATATCCTGCCCTAAATCTAATGAACTAAGCACTTCGCTAAGATACGGATCTTCATGAATAAGAATACCTGACTCTTCAGCCATGGCGATAATCGCTTCTGCAAGGTCTCCGTAGCCTTTTGCCACTACTTTCGGCGCTGTTTTTTTGTCGCCTCCATCATATTTGAGGCCAATAGCACGCTTCGCTTTCTCGCTCATACTCTGGTCTCAAAAATTTGATGTGGACGTTTATTCAGTGTGTCAGGTATATGGCCTCGTTGAAAACTCATTTTTTCAACATTCAGCCCTAAATCAGCTAATCGCCGCTCTAAAAAAGGGAGGGTATCAGCAACCCGAGCCAGTACGATTTCATTGGAAGTATAAAGGTCGATAGTTATGGTATCGGTGTCTATCTTGGATTTAGCAAGGAGCTGGCCCGCATCACCAATCTCCAATTTCATTGTAACATTCCATAAACGTCGCCCTCCTTCTTTACCTTCTTTTCCTTGGTGTCGGTCAGGCTCTCTTTGCACTAAAAGTTCTGCTGGTGCGTAATGTTGAGACACGGAAGGTAACGCATAGAAAAAACTATCTTGCCCCTGAACCCGAGTTTCGGCTTGAGTTACTTTACTGTGTTGATGATTCGCTAATAAGGTTTTTAAATTAGCCAATAAATTTGTGCGACTGTCGAGGTTGGCAATATCTTGCGCAACTCTGCTAGAAGGGGATGTACCAGACGTATTAGTTATCGTTTTACTAATAATACTCTCCGGTGAATCAATTTGTGCTTTGAGAGAAGGTTGTCTCGATAGCGCTCTACCCGCTAAAGATAGTTGTAACAATGCCACTAAACCTTGCACAAAATTAGAAGCGGCAATCGGAGATGTTAAGGTTAACGGCGTTACCGCGATAGCGGGGGCGTTGATTAAAGCATGAAGACGCGACGCTATAGATGCATCGGCGTTGTTCTGCGTCGCTAGTGTGTTTTGTTGGGGGCTTAGTGTTGAGGGTTTTGCCTCTACACCACTCTTTTCTGCATCCTGTGAACCAGCTACTTGAGTTGCATTTTTATCACTCGAAGGGTTTGTATTTGGAGGTGTCACAATGTTGTTAATACCCAGCGAAGCACTTCCTTGAGTAGCATTCCCCCGATTATTATTCCCAGAACCTCCTAGCAAAGCGATAAGCTGAGAAATACCTTTTCGTAAGCTAATATCAGCGTTCTCTGTATTTATATCTGAAACGCCATTTCTTATAGCAGCGTTATTGTCATTGGTAGAAGCAATACTCCCCTGGCCCACATTAGATGAGGCAGGTGTGGCAGTTGTACTAGGTGCTTGGGGTGTCAACAGCGGTCTAGTACTGGGTATTGCGTTGCTGTTTATTCCCGTAATTTGCTTTGCTATTTGACTTAATACGGCAGTGGTTTTATCGCTGCCTTCCACAGTCCCATTAAGTATTGCCGTTAACTGTGTTAGCGCCTGTTGGGTAGAGCCTGTTTGGCTAAGCAGTGCGCGAGATAAAGTAATGATTGCTTTGTGAACATCAGTCCCTTGTATGGAAACCCCTTTACTGTCTTGTACCATCGAGATTGGGGTTAACGATTTTTTTTGTGCTGAATTTCCTGTTTGATTAGTGGCATCGCTTTTAACGCTTTTATCCACATTCTCACTAGTACTTTTACTGTCTGCAGCGATAGGGGCTCTCTGGGCATCAGCGCTAGTTCCAGATGGTACGGTTAAAGCACTGAGTTTAACGGCAAGTTGATCTGAAGCCCTTGGAATGGCAGCGCCGCCTTCAGGTGTAGGGAACGTCAATACTGCCTGACTGGCCGCGGTATACGATGTTAATGTATTGCCCTTAAGGCTGAGCATGGATACTTGCTGTAAGGTATTTTGTGTTTGAATATTAGGGAGTAGCTTAGCGATGGCATCAGGCACATTTCCGTTAACAGGGTTTCCATGCCCGAAGGCGACACCTTGGGAACGCAATGCATTGGTGAGCACCGCCGTAACTTTGCTGTCGGTCACTGATAGAGGGGCGGCTAGTAAATTGGATGCTGCTGATTGAGTACCTTGACTCGCTAAGTTCGCTTGTTTCCCTGAGGTTACTGAAACAGTCAATTTACCGGTATCACCAGGCACTTGATTAAGTGAGAGTGAAACCAGCTTGCCATTGTTTTTGATATCGGCGCTCAATTGCGCTGCGGCGTCAGGCTTTAGTGATAAATTTAATTGCTGACCATCTGCTAGCGTTAGACTCAGTTGATTACTTGTTAATTGCGTAACAGTTGCCTGCACGTGAATGCGCATGTTCTGTTGTGGTGTCGGCATAGAAGCCAGCATTGTCGCTAAAGAAAGTGAAAGGGTTTTAAGCTGCATCGCCGTAACTTGACTGGTACTCATTCCTGTTTCAGTGCTAATAAGGGCAGCTTGTGTTGGTCCACCTTGACTGAAAGAGGTTAATTGAGGGCGCTGTGGCGGCAGGAGATTTGCACTTTTAGGAAGTGAGACCTGTATTGCCGGCTGTCCTTTAATCTGAATAGCAAGTACCTGTTCAGGCAATCGCGCCACAGTTACCTTCGCGGCGGTATCGAGTGCCGCAGCTTGGGATAAATTGTTCAGCACGGATGATGCCGACGATTTCGACCCTGAAGTATCCTGAGTAATGTTTGAAAGCAGTGCGCTTAACTGTGATGTCATAACGAGCTTATCGGCCAGGTGAGCGGCGAGTTTAATCGGTAAGTATAAAGTATAGGTAATAAGCGAGGCATATCACCGCGTTTGTGATTGAAGTAAATCATATTTAATCATAATTCGCGACTGCGAAAGAAACTTACTGTGATAAACTACGCCGGTTTTGAACAGTGAATAGTAAAGGAGCGTGCGTGTCCGGTTTATATGCATCTGGACTAACTTGCATAAAACGCGATCGTGTTTTGTTTGACGATTTTTCGTTTAATCTTAATGCAGGGGAATTAGTATATTTGCGTGGACCGAATGGTGCAGGCAAAACCAGCCTTTTGCGTATTCTTACTGGCTTAAGTTCGCCAGAACGCGGCGACGTGACTTTTAACGGCGTGAACATTAGCAGCAATCCTTCATTATATTATCAAGCCCTTATTTATTTAGGCCACAAAAGCGCACTAAATGGTGCTTTGTCCGCCATTGATAATTTACGCTTTTGGCTAGCGCAGCACGGCATTCAAAATAAAACTCTCAAACAAATTTCTGATATTGATAGCACTATTTATCAAGTGCTTGAACACTTAGGGTTAGTTGGCCTTGAAGATGTGCCCGTCAGGTTCTTATCTGCTGGACAACAACGTCGTGTGGCACTGAGTCGGCTTTGGCTTAAGACTGCAACGGTATGGGTATTAGATGAGCCTTTTACTGCCCTTGATACTGCAGGCGTAATATTACTTGAGCGTAAAATGAAGCAGCATGTGGCAGACGGCGGCATGATTATTACTACTTCCCACCAAGCGCTGTCTCCTGAAGCGGGTACGCACCGCTGTGTCGATTTGGAGTACCGGTTTTGAATCCCTTACTACTCGGTATCTTCAAACGTGATATGCAGATTGCGTTTCAGCAAAAAGCTGAGCTGGTTCAACCCCTCATGTTTTTATTGATGGTGGTTACCCTATTTCCCTTGGGCGTAAGCCCTTCTCCAGAAACACTGCAACGTATTGGCCCGGGCGTTATTTGGATCGCGGCTATATTGTCATCCTTGTTAGGAATGGAGCGGCTTTTTCGTGATGATTTTATCGATGGTTCTTTAGAACAATATACGTTAAGTGGCATGTCATTGCCGGCCGTTGCTACGGTTAAAGTACTGGCACATTGGCTAGTGAGTTTTGTGCCCTTATTGATTTTGTCGCCGTTGCTCGCGATGTTTTTAAACCTAAGCGTGGACATGTTTATAGCATTAATGCTTACCTTGTTAATTGGCACACCGTTGTTGTCGCTAATTGGTGCGATTGCAGTGGGGTTAACGGTGGGACTAGCACGGGGTGGACTGCTTTTAGCATTGCTTTTAATCCCCGTTTTTATTCCGTTACTGATTTTTGCCACATCTGCTGTAGATTCTGCCGCACTGCAATTACCTTATCATCCTCAACTTGCTATTATTGGCGCCATGCTGTTATTGGCTGCTGCCGCTGCGCCGTTTGCCATAGCTTATTCTTTGAAAGTGAGTCAAAACTGATGTGGAAGTGGTTACATCCTTACGCTAAAACAGAAAATGCTTACCAATTGTGCGTAACCTTACAACCTTGGTTGTGGTTGGGGGCATTGTTATGCTTGGCCGTAGGTACGGTATGGGGGCTGGCATTTGCACCTCAAGATTATCAACAAGGTGATTCGTTTCGTATTATCTATATTCATGTGCCAAGCGCCATGTTGTCTATGGGCACTTATGTGGCTATGGCCATTGCCGCGTTGGTGGGAATGGTGTGGCAGTGGCGAACGGCCTATATGAGCATGATAGCCATGGCGCCAGTGGGTGCCGTCATGACTTTTATTGCGTTATTTACCGGTGCAGCCTGGGGTAAACCTATGTGGGGTGCTTGGTGGGTTTGGGATGCACGCCTTACCTCAGAACTTATTTTGTTATTTTTGTATATCGGTGTTATTGCGCTCTACGGTGCGTTTGAAGATAAACAACAAGCCGGTAAAGCAGCAGGCGTGATGGCTTTAGTCGGCGTAGTAAATATTCCTATTATTCATTACTCCGTAGAATGGTGGAATACCTTGCATCAAGGGGCCACCATCAGCAAATTTGATCAGCCTTCCATTGCGCCTGAAATGTTGTGGCCTTTATTAATTAGCTTATTCGGTTTTGCTTTTTTTATTGGGGCAGTCACTACGGTAAGGTTACGCAGCGAAATTGTGCGTCGTGAAATGCATCGCCCTTGGGTGCAAAAGTTGGCGCAAGCAACAAGTGAGAATAGCTAATGCAGTTTGATTCATTCTCAGCATTTTTAGACATGGGAGGCTATGCCTTCTATGTATGGTTATCTTTTGGTGTGACCTTTGGAGCAATGATACTGCTAGTAGTATTAAGCTTTCACCAACATAAAGGGTTACTGAAATCGGTTTTAAAAGAACAACAGCGTCAGGTGCGAATTAAAGAAGCGAGAGAGAAATCACACGCTTCATCAGCACGGTAAAGTTGTAGTCAGTAGTTTTTAAAGTGAGATAGTTGCATGAATCCTAGAAGAAAGCAGCGTTTGGCGGTAGTGGGCATCGTTGGGCTGCTAATTGTCAGCGCTATTGGTTTAATGCTTTATGCATTGAACGACAGTATCGATTTATTTTATACGCCAAGTGAAATTATTGAAGGTAAGCAAGGGCAAATGCCCCATGTTGGTCAGCGGCTTCGTATTGGCGGCATGGTTGTGCCTGGTAGTGTGAGTCGAGACAGCAAAAGCTTAGCGGTGTCCTTTGATTTAATAGATACGGGCCCCATCGTTACGGTGACCTACACGGGGATACTGCCTGACTTGTTTCGTGAAGGCCAAGGGATTGTGGCTACCGGTGTGCTTACTTCGGCAACAGAAATTACTGCGCAAGAAGTTCTGGCTAAGCATGATGAAGAATATATGCCACCAGAGCTGGCAGAAAAAATGAAGGGTATTAAACATGAAAAACCTGCCAATATGCCCGTCACCGATGCTTCATCTTCTTATCAGTATGAAGCGAGTCCAGAATTAGAGTCAGAGACGGTATCAGAGCTAGGATCAAAGTCTAAACCAGGAGGCCAGTAGTCATGGTACCTGAGATTGGGAATATCGCGTTAACACTCGCCTTAGTATTATCTATTTTACTTGCAGTTTACCCGCTTTGGGGGGCTCACCGTCAGCACGACACGTTAATGGCTACCGCAAAGCCCTTGGCTATTGGACTGTTTTTGTTCACCCTTATTGCTTACCTGTGTTTAACCTATGCCTTTGTTACCGACGATTTTAGCGTTGAGTATGTGGCGCAGCATTCCAACAGCCAGCTTCCACTTGTCTATAAAATTACTGCAGTTTGGGGCGGACATGAAGGTTCGTTTTTGCTGTGGGTTTTAATGCTGTCAATTTGGACGGTAGCAGTCGCCATATTTAGCCGAGGTATTCCTCTTACCATGGTTGCAAGGGTGCTATCGGTTTTAGGTATGGTTGGTATTGGCTTTTATTTGTTTATGCTGCTTACCTCAAATCCCTTCAATAGCATGTTGCCGTTTTTCCCTGTCGATGGCCGAGATTTAAACCCGCTGCTGCAAGATTTTGGCATGATCATTCACCCACCAATGTTATACATGGGGTATGTAGGCTTCTCAGTGGCATTCGCTTTTGCTATTTCTGCATTGATTTCAGGTCAACTCGATTCCACATGGGCGCGTTGGGCTCGTCCGTGGGTCATTGCTGCCTGGGCGTTTCTTACTGTAGGTATCGCCCTTGGTAGCTGGTGGGCTTACTACGAGCTTGGCTGGGGTGGCTGGTGGTTCTGGGATCCCGTAGAAAACGCATCCTTTATGCCTTGGTTGGTGGGAACCGCCTTGATGCACTCTTTGGCGGTAACGGAAAAACGAAAAGCCTTTAAGTCGTGGACGGTATTACTCGCTATTGCTGCGTTTTCGTTGAGTTTGTTGGGAACCTTCTTAGTTCGCTCAGGAGTGATTGTTTCCGTTCACTCTTTTGCAAGCGACCCAACACGTGGGCTATTCATACTCGGTATTCTTATCGTGTTGAGTGGCTTTGGTTTGTTGCTATATGCCATGCGCGCTTCAGCTTTAAAGAGCCCCGGTCGATACCAAGCGTTTTCTCGTGAAGTATTGCTCATGGGTAATAACGTATTTTTGTGTGCCGCTACGTTAGTGGTGTTACTTGGTACCTTATTGCCACTGGTTCATAAAGAACTAGGGCTAGGCAGTATTTCAGTGGGGGCGCCATTTTTTAATCAAATGTTTACCCTGTTGATTGTGCCGTTTGTGTTGTTCTTAGGTCTTGGTCCTTTAACTCGCTGGAAACACCAGACTGCAGGTGCACTCAAAAATCAGTTGCTTGTCGCTGGTGGAATTGCAATAAGTGCAGCGCTTTTGGTCAATTTTAGTTACGACACTCCACAGTATATGGGTGTACTGGGCATGATACTCGTGTTTTGGATTTTAGTTACTACCGTGCAAGAAGTGCTTCAGCGTGTTAACGCTAACCCAAGTAATACCAGTACCTTTACAAAGCTACGCAAGCTCACATCAAGTCATTGGGGCATGGTATTAGGCCATATCGGCTTTGCCATCAGTATTATCGGCATTACTTTAGTGTCTAACTACGAGTTAGAGCGGGATGTGCGAATGGAAGTGGGCGAAACTGTAGAGCTTGGCGGTTATGCTTTTACTTTTACCGATGTTAAGCCATTCCAAGGCCCAAATTACACCGCTGATGTGGGTGTATTTGATGTGAACAGAGAGGATGAATTGGTTGTGCATTTAGAACCAGAAAAGCGTATGTATACAGTTCAGCGTATGCCAATGACAGAAGCAGCAATTCACTCTACGGTATCGCGGGATTTATTTATTGCCATGGGCGAGCCCCTTGATGATGGCGCCTGGGCAGTTCGTATTTACATAAAACCGTTTGTAGCATGGTTGTGGGCAGGCGCGGTTGTCATGGCGATTGGCGGTATTTTCTCTATTAGCGATAAGCGCTATCGCATGGCCAAAGTGAAAAAAGTATCGGAAGCTATTAACCGCATAACAGGAAAGGCACACGCCCCTGAAGCAGATACGAAAAATACAAGTGATGCCGGCAGTCAGGAGGTTACACAATGAAAAAGGCGCCTTTAGTTGTCATTCCATTGATTCTTTTTTTCATGCTGGTGATTTTCTTATTCCAAGGATTGTTTTCAGACCCACGAGAGCTAGATTCACAAGTGAAAGGCAAGCCACTGCCTGAATTTTCATTACCCGATTTAATGCAACCCGATACCACCTACACGCCAGATTCACTGAAAGGTGAGGTGACTATTGTGAATGTATGGGGAGTGTGGTGCTTAACCTGTGCGGTAGAAATGCCGTATTTAACCCAGCTTAAAAATGAGCTAGGAGTAAAGTTTGTGGGTTTGTACTTTGACCAAGATCTTGACCCTGACTTTGGGACAAAAACACTCACCCGAGTACAACAAGAAGTTACTAGTATGCTAAGGCGGTACGGTAACCCTTATGCATTTAATATTTTTGATGTATATCGCGATACGTCTTTGGATTTAGGGGTTACTGGCGCCCCAGAACACTTCGTACTGGATGCTAACGGGGTTATTCGCATGCATCATATTGGTGATATCAATGAACGTGTATGGCAAAACAAAGTGGGGCCGCTTTATCAACAGTTGGTGGCCGAGGCTGATGGTAAAAAGGAAGCAAAGAACTATAAGAGAGTCGGCGAATGAAACGTTTACTATTCGTTATCACTTTATTTATCGCCTTTTCTGCTTGTAGCGCTGAAGATAACTTTGCGTTTGATACGCCTGCGCAACGTGCTCAATTTTTGAGTTTAACCGCCGAACTACGTTGCCCTATGTGCCAGAACCAGAATATTGCCGACAGTGATGCCATGATTGCCCACGATATGCGCCGTAAAGTTTATGCGTTGTTGAAAGAAGGCAAGTCTGAGCAAGAAGTTATCGATTTCATGAAAGCCCGTTACGGGGATTTTGTGCATTACCAACCACCGGTAACCATTGCCACCATGTGGCTGTGGGCTGCACCTGTGTTGTTTGTCGTTTTCGCGCTTTTTTTTGTAGTACGCCGGAAATCTTCGACGGCTCCGCAGGATATCAAAGCCAAGCTGGCTAAGGCAGATGCATTGCTTGAGCAGGAAAAAGAATGAGTTGGACTGAGTTTTATATTGTTGTTTCAGGGTTAATTACCTTAGTACTTATGCTGTTGGCATTCCCTTGGCTTCGTAGAAAAAATCACGCTAAAGCTGATAACCTAAGCAACACGCAAATTGTAAAGCAGCGATTGCAAGAGCTTGAAAGAGAAGTGCAAGAAGGCTTAATCACCGAGCACGATATGCGAGTGGCTGTTGATGAACTAAAAGTCGCACTGGTTGATGAAAGTAGTTTTGAATCAACACGTACTGGCAAGGCAGGTCTTCCTTTACTTATTGGTGGTCTAGTCGCCGTCGTTGCCGGTGTAGTGGTATACGCTTCGGTGAATCAATTTAGCCAAGTGCAGCGTGCCTCTGATGCTATTGTAGCGTTACCAGAATTAAGCGCACAATTAGCCAGTGGCAATGGAAGTGATTTAGGGCCTGAAGATGTGGCTAATTTGGCATTGGCCATTCGTCAACGCCTACGAGAAACCCCTGAAGATGATACGGGCTGGCTATATGTGGGGCGGCTTATGTCAAGCCTAGGCCAAGAAGTGCAGGCCATTGAGGCCATAGATAAGGCCGTTGCGATAAAGCCTGGGAATACGTCCCACCAAATTACGCTAGCACAAGCTTTGATGACTACGGGTGATGTGAATAACCTCAATCGCGCACAAGGTGTGCTTAAGGGGTTATTACGCAGTACGCCAGAAAATGATAATTTAGCGCTAATGATGGCGGTGGTTTCTGCCCAGTTAGGCGACTTAGAAAACCTATCCCGTTATTATGGGCAAGTTAAAGATAAGTTGCCTGCGGGTAATGATATTGGTCAGCGACTTGCCATGCGAGAGAAAGAACTTCAAGCGCTAGAAGGGCAAGTGCTTGTACAAGATAATAGTCCCATAGATGAATCATCTGGTACGCAAGCGCCCGCGAATGAAAAGACTACTAGTACGAAAACAGGTTTTAATATTACCGTTAATGTATCTGATGAAGCCCGTTCAGCGTTACCACAATCCGGCTTTCTTATTGTGTTTGCGCAAGATGCGAACTCCGAAAACAGAATGCCGGCGGCCGTGGTTAAGATCCCGTTACAAGATTTTCCTGTCACTATTGCATTAGATACGGATAATGCAATGATGCCGCAATACACATTGGACTCACTCAGCAAAGTTACGCTTACCGCTCGAGTATCTGCTGATGGCGATGTATCTGTATCGCCTGGGGAATGGGAAGGTAGTCAAGTTACCGAGGTGGCACCTCAAAACGTGAAAGACATCAACGTGATGATAGAGAAGGAATTATTGTGATTAAATTTTCAAAATGGGTCTCGGTAAGTGCGCTTTTATTAGCGAGTTTGTTAGGCGGGTGCGCAAGTCAGCAAGCGTCTCAACAAGTTGAGCAAAATAACACATCCGTTCAAGATGCTGGCGACCCTAGAGATCCCCTCGAGCCTGTGAACCGCGTGATGTGGGATTTCAACTGGGAAGTATTAGATGCTTACGTTTTAAGGCCTATCACGGTTGGTTACGTTACCGTGATGCCGCAGTTTGCCCGTACCGGTTTACTTAATGCCGCTGAAAACTTGCAAGAACCGGCAAATTTTATGAACAATATGTTCCAAGGCAAAGTTGATGATGGAATGGATAGCTTAGCGCGTTTCGTACTTAATTCGACTGTGGGTCTGTTTGGTACTATTGATGTTGCTTCGCACATTGGAATAGTCGAAAAAGAAGAAGAATTTGGCGAAACTATGGGCGTGTGGGGTGTAAATACCGGCCCCTATTTAATGCTGCCTGCGTTAGGGCCTAACGATCCTAGAAGCTTTACGGGTAGTGTTGTTGACGGCATGGTATATCCTATGGCGATTATCGATGGGCAGTTTGCTATTGCTCGGTACTTGGTTTCCCTATTAGAGGGGCGTGCTTCATTAATTGACCAAGAGCAACAACTTGAACAATCAGTCGACGACTATGCGTTTGTGAAAAATGCTTATTTCGAAAACCTAGCGTTTAAAGTTACCGATGGCAAAAGCGGTGATAAAGCGTTAGAAGAAGAACAGCTTGATGATTTTGCCGAGTTCGAAGCCATGCTGGAGTATGAAGAAACGGATGTTGAAGCTGACGATTCAAAAGAAGAGCCAGAAGATGATGGCCCTGAAGGTAATTAATTCATAGCTCTATGGTACTACTAGTTTACAGCTAACAAAGCAAAATAAAACAAAAAAGCCCCTTAACGACAGTTCGTTGAGGGGCTTTTTCAAATCCTGCTTAGCGCACTATTGCGAGCTATCTTACTAAATATGCGATAGGCTGATTAAGCTTTAGGATAGCCCTGAGGGTTTTGTGATTGCCAATTCCATGTGTCTGCACACATGGCCTCTAAGCCTTTCTCTGCGTGCCAATTAAGTTCAGTAGCTGCCTTAGTTGGGTCTGCGTAACATGCAGCTACATCGCCTCCACGGCGCGGTGCTATAGCATAAGGGATTGTTTTACCCGATGCCTTTTCAAACGCTTTGATCATATCTAACACTGAGTAACCTTGACCAGTTCCCAAGTTATATTTATCAAGGCCCATATTTAAAGCAATTCTATCAATCGCTTTTAAGTGCCCATTTGCCAAGTCTTCTACGTGAATATAATCACGTACACCAGTACCATCATGGGTATCATAATCGTCACCAAATACGCTGAGTTTTTCTAATTTTCCCGTAGCGACTTGTGAAATATAAGGCATTAGGTTGTTTGGTATACCGTTTGGATCTTCTCCAATGCTACCTGATGCGTGTGCGCCTACAGGATTAAAGTAACGAAGTAGCACAATGTTCCATTCACTGTCTGACACAAACAAATCAGCCAACACATGCTCTACCATTAACTTAGACATGCCGTAAGGGTTGGTTGGGTGTCCAGTAGCCATGTCCTCGCGCAATGGAAGGGCTGCAGGATCGCCATATACTGTAGCAGAGGAGCTAAACACAATATTCTTAACATTGTGCTTTTGCATTGATTTACACAGGGTAAGCGTGCCATAAACGTTATTTTCATAGTAAGACAGGGGCTGCTGAACCGATTCTCCTACGGCTTTTAGGCCCGCAAAGTGGATCACCGCATAAATCGTATGCTCGCTAAATATACCATCAAGCACGGCAGTGTCGCGAATATCACCTTGAACGAAAGTGACGGATTTTCCTGAGATAGCCTCAACACGTCTCAGTGACTCTGCGCTCGAGTTCGCCAAGTTGTCCAAGACAACAACGCTGTAATCTTGTTCGAGTAGTTGAAGTACAGTATGACTTCCAATGTATCCTGCGCCACCGGTAACCAAGATGGTTTTCATGCATGCTCCTTGTCTGAATTAGGTGCCAAATATTTAGCACAGATAGAATGTTGTATAGGCTTAACTAAAAGCGGGTACAGAAGAAATACGAGTCCCGCCCACAACAGTGATGTCCAGTTCGATGCGGTTTGTAATATAAGCACAAAAGCGGGTATGAAAACCAGTAGCTTGAGCACGTTCATGAGTGTTTTTTCTGGAACGGTCATTCGTGAAGCTGCTCTGTCTAAACGCTTAACGCGTTCAGTAAGAGGGAGACCTTTTAGCTGAGGAATATTTCGGGTGGAAAAATAAAATTTCATAGCGTACTCAAATAAAAACCGCCGACACATATTGTGTAACGGCGGTTATTGTAGGTGATTGCAGGAAAGGTTCAAACCGTAATTGGTCTAATGAGCTCTTTTCAGCAAAATTTAATCACCTGTTCCTATTTTCTATTAATCAACTTAGGCTTGGGACTCAACGCCAGCTTTTTCCCAAAAACGTGATTTGAGACTCAGCAGTGCGATCACAATACCGATAGCAATACTAAACAACGCGATTTGTAGGTAAAGGTTAGGCATTTCGGCTACATTTTCAGGATCGAAATTACCTGACAATAGGCCGGCAATAATGTTACCGATAGAGTAGGTTAGAACGAAAACCCCCATCATTTGACCAGCAAAACGCTTAGGCGATAGTTTACTTACCGCACTAAGTGCAACGGGGCTTAAACATAACTCACCAACAGTATGTAAGAAGTAAGTAGTGACCAACCACATTGGGGCTACTTTTAAACCTTGAGCAGCGTACTGAGAGGCCATAAACATTACCAAGAAGCCTGTTGCCATAATCACAAGACCAATTGCACACTTAAGGGTATACGAAGGGTCAATCATACGCTTAGCAAGGTTAATCCAAAGCGCAGCGAAGAAAGGCGAAAGGATAATAATAAATAGCGAGTTAGAAAGCTGGAACCATACGGTTGGAATGGTAGAAAGCCCGAACCATGACGTGAAAATTGAACCAGCGGATAAAGCTCTGTCGGTATAGTTTTGAGCGAACAAGTTTAAAGATGAACCGGCTTGCTCAAAGCCTGACCAGAAACACGCCGAGGCAATACAAACTAAAAATAATGCCCACATGCGTCTTTTTTCATTGTCGCTTAATGCGCCTTTGAAATAGATAAAACCAAAATAAGCAAAAAATACCACAGTGAAAAATACAGCCACTTGCTGAGCGAGTGCAAGAGGGTCAATAACAATTGTCCCCATGTGAGCAAGAACAATAACAACGACAGCTAAGGCTACGGTTGCAATAACGGCTGTCCACGCGGTTTTCTTAGCGCTGCCCGTGTAAGGGTTAGTTGGAGCTGTTGAGTCTGACGCTAGCGATGAGTTGGTAAAGTAGTATTGAATAAGACCAATAGCCATACCAATCGCTGCCGCACCAAAGGCATAATCCCAGCCCCAGTTTTCCTGTAGATAACCCGTTACCAAATAGGCAATAAGAGAGCCGATGTTGATACCCATATAATAAAGGGCGTAACCACTGTCTCGGCGAGCATCTTCATCGCCATACTGCTGCCCTACCATAGCTGAGATATTGGGTTTTAATAGACCAGTACCTGTCGCTACAAGGATTAAACCTACAAAAAATAAGTTCTGTAAGTCGATAGCAAGTACTACATGGCCTAAGAAGATGATAATACCACCGTACCATACGGCTTTTTTACCACCAATGAGACGGTCAGATAACCAACCTCCTGGTAAACCTAAAAAGTAAACTGCACCGGTATAAAGGCCGTAAATTGCCCCTGCGGTGGCTACCGTAAAACCAAGCCCTTGAGTTTGTAGGCTGGCTGTCATAAATAAAACAAGAAGGGCACGCATACCGTAATAACTCATGCGTTCCCACATTTCTGTGAAAAACAGCGTTCGAAGGCCCCCTGGATGGCCGAAAAAGCTGGTGTCGTTAGATTTTTTTATAGTCACGTTATCATTCCATATTAATTATGGTTGTTATAGTAGAGTGCTTAATGCATACACTCTTTTGATATAGGTCCAATAAAGGATAAGCCGTTATACTAAAGCTCGAGTGAAGACACAAGATTTGGGCGATAAACTCTACTTTTAAGCCTGTCAAAAGCACGTTTTGTTTGAAAATTGAGCGTTGTCGCTTCGGTTACTCTTTATGATTTTCGCGGGCTGGCGCTAAAAATATGGGGGAATCGCCTACTGCTTGTCGTTTACTTGAAAATTTGTATCGCACTCTTTTTTACAACGAATGTATTACAACGAATGCTATTAAGAATATAGCAGCGAAGTACGATACAAATCAGGTTTCAAGGTATTGTCCGTTATAGCTCTCTAATTGTAGCTAATACAATTCGAATGATGCCATAAAGCAATAAAAGTATTACGCCAAATAAGACTAGGTTGTAAACAACCGTGGGATACTTATTGTCATCGGGCAGCGTAGGCGTCTCGATAGTTACCAAGTGCTGTAATTTCTGATAGGTTTCTACTCGGGCATTTTCAAGGGTAATCAGTGAAGAAGAAAATGCTTGTATAGCTAACTGTAACTGAACCTGTAGGTTGCTGTATTGTGCCATAAGTTCACCTACGGAAAGGTCAGTATCAGAGCTATCTGGATCAGTGGTACTGATCTGCTCTTTGCGCTTATTAATTTCACTCTGCAGTGCACCAATTTCTCGCTTGATGTTAATCACCTCAGGAGCAGCATCAGACATCATGGTTGAAATGGTACTCAACTCCGCTTTCTTTTGTGCCAAGGTGGCTTCTAACGAAAATGCAATTTGCTGGAAAGCTGCGCCTTCTGCGGTAGGGTCAAGCACATTATATTTTGACTGAAAGCCTAAAATTTCTGTTTTAGCTTGTTGAAGTTTTTGCTCAACAATCTCGTGCTCACCCTTAGCAAATGTAAGCTTTGATTTGGCTAGGTTATTGTTGATATTGTTTATAAATTCTTCCGCTTTTACCACAATAGCTTGATTTATAACTTGCGCGAATTCGGGGTTAAAAGCACGGGTACGAAGTGAAATAACAGAAGAAGCTGAATCTACACTCACTTCAACGTGGTCTAAGTAAAACTGATAGAAGCTTTCCTGCTTATGAGAACTTGATAAGCCGCTAAAAAAATCGGCCTCGTCAGACATGTAATGTTCTCTTAAGTTAATGGTTTCGTCTAAGTACTTAATCATATCTGCAGACTTGATATAGGCTTCTACCAACTGACTCTCGTTGCTAAACCCACTTGACCCCATGCCTGCCGACATAAGTATAGATGAAGGGTCGAAACTGCTACCGCCATCACTTGATTTTACGATTAACTGACTTTGGCTTTCGTATTGAGGTGCAGCCCATACAATGAGATAGAAGGCATATAAAAACCAAGGCAGCACAAGCAAAAGCGTTTTATGCTGTTTCATCAGTTCATTCAGCTTAGTAAGAGTTTTTTCCACGTTTAATAAACCTATTTTAACGATTTTTTGTTAGCTGCATCTTGCGTGTACACGTCAATGCCTTCTTCGAGATCAGCGTAATACGATAATTTTCCGTCATCGATAATAACGGTAGAGGTACAGAATTCTCGAATTTGATCGAGTTCATGACTGACCATGATAACGCCGGCAGTTTCACTTTTTTCTTTAAGTGACGCCCTGGCTTTTTTTCTAAAAAGTGGGTCGCCTACGGAAGTGGCTTCGTCAATAAGATAAATATCAAAGTCAATATTCATACAACAAGCAAATACAAACTTAGCCCGCATACCTGATGAGTACGTCCGCACGGGTAAATCGAAACGGTTATCTAGTTCAGCAAAAGCTTGAACCTTCTCTTCGTATTCCGGTAACGACGCCACGTTATTGATACGACCGATGAAACGTGTGTTCTCACGGCCTGTCATTTGGGGATGCACGCCTGTTTGCAGTGCGACTGGCCAAGACATCGCTTTATTAGTAAGCACGCGCCCTTTATCGGGGTATTCGCTTTTTGCCAACATGCGAAACAGGGTGGATTTACCCGCACCGTTTTTACCTAATATGGCTACGTTGTTCTCGGTTGGAAAATCAAAGTTAAGATTTTTAAATATATATTGGGGCCCCATTTTACTCGGGTAGCTTTTTGTCACGTTCTCTAGTTTGATCATCGTGACAATACCTTTTTCCACGTAATGTGATACAGAGAAAGACTCAAGAATAAGAATACAATGGTAATTTCTACCACAAAGCTAAACGATACCCCTTTATGTCCGTAAGACTCAAAACAAGCATATCGAGCAAGCTCGTTAAAGTGGACTAGTGGATTCCAAGTGAAATACGGCCAGAGGTATTCGGGCAAATCTTGAAGGCTGAAAAATACACAGGAAATAAACATAAGGGGGCGTGTAAGCATTGATTTTATTTTGTCTACTTCAGGGACGAAAGCAAGCGCAATACCAAACACCAAACCAATTGAAACAGAGAATAACCAAAGTAGGATGTAAAGGGTGATCAACAGCAGTGGGTCATGAATCTCAAAGCCATCACCCAAAAGATAAAGTGACAACGCAAGGAGTGCAATCACTCCGGTTTTTATCGATAATTCTACAAAGCCCGCAGTCACTACAGCGGCAAGCGGTTGAACCTGCCTAAATGCATACAAAGGTTTATTGCGGCGAATAGACGTGGACACTGATTGAAGGTTGGTGGTTAGGGTTTGCAGACCAACGAGCCCAATCATCATAAATATGAATAATGGTATAGAGTGAACATCGTCGCCGCTGATCAAGCCTCTTATAAACGAAAGGGCAGCAATGAAAATAAATGGTTCTATAAAGGCCCAGCTTAGCCCAAATTTATCATTGAACTTACTTTGAAACTCACGCAGGAAAAGTGCGAAAATCACACTTCTCCAAGCGTAAACTTGTTCTTTGAACGTTACCATAATTAGTCTGTGGCTACGTTCGCAGCAATGGCGATTTGATAGACAATTTGCGTAATATCTTTTACTGCCTGAAGCACCTTGGTATCAATAGCCGGCAGCACAATGATTTGATCGCCAGGTAATAATTTAGCGCCACTGCCGTTAGCCGTTAAAATACCATTATCAATATTAGCAAACGCAACGTTGCCATTTTTGCGCACAATCAAGATACGCTCATCTTCAGCCCGTTCGGTAAAACCGCCAGCCCATGCAATATAATCTTCAGTATCTGCGTCAGGGTTAAATACAACCGATTGAGGGAGTAAAACTTCGCCACCAATATGAATAAGATCCGTAATTTCTGGGATCACAATCGTATCATTAGGTTCTAAAAGAATGTTCGCAGTGTCGCCATTTTCAGACACAACCACACGACCCTGGGGTTCAACTTGGCGTGCTCTGGCAATAAAATCAGCTACAAGTTGAGCTTCCTGTGCGCGAATAGCGCCTTCACCGGTAGAACTGATAGGAGCAGTATACATACTGCGCTCTAATCGCTCTAACCCTTGCTCGATAATTTCTTTTTGCTTTATAGCAACACTTTCTCGCAGAAGGTAGATATTTTGCGTATCTGACAAGGTTGTATCAGCTTCAATATGATCAAGCACATCAAGCAAGCGTGTGCCTTTGTCTACCATCAATTGTGATGCACCTGAAAATGCGCCAGCTACATTAATACGATAGATTTGTGCTTCGTTATCAGCCACGTACTCTACCGTATCGCCGGCTTTTAAAGGCAAGGCTTCAAAATCCGATAAGCTTAAGTAACGTGCAAACTGTTTATTTTCTCTTACGCCAGCAACAGAAGCATGAGAAGCAAATTCACCCGGTCGTGCAAAGTAGTTTACTACCTCGCCGGTAAGCTCTTCATCTGAAAACTCAAAGGTAAAGCTATTTCGGGCACCCGTTTCTACCACAATAGTATTGCCGATAGGGCGAACTAAAATAGTGTCACCGTCTTTAAAGGACACTTTTGGAAGCTTGCCGTTCCTGAAAAATGCATATAAATCAGCGGTTGCAATAACTTCGTTGTTGCGAATAACATCTATTTTACGGAAGCTACCTCGTTGAAAATCGATACCTCCCGCCCGTTTCAAGTAATACAGAACACTATCAGATGCTAAGCCCGCATATTGCCCAGGACGTAAAATTGGACCAGAAACATAGACTGCCACAGGTGTTGAAGTAAGTAGGTTGACGTATACATTTACATCGTTGGTATAAACCTGACGAATTTTACTACTGACTGTCTGGTTTACTGAACCCGCTGGCGTGTTAGCAACCCGAATTGGGCCAATATTGGGTATAAATATGTTGCCTTGGTTATCAACAGTAGAAACATCTGAATAATTGATTGCACCCCAAAGCCATATAGAAATTTTATCCCCAGGGGCAACCAGGTAGTTATCGTTTAAGCCTGTGGTTCTTTCTGACTCGAAGCCGCCAAGAAATAGGTTGGCAGCAAACGGTGGGTTAGCCATTGCTTTTTGTTGGGGGAAAACACTTTCAATAGTTGGCTCACCCGGAAGAGAAAGGCCATCTCTTGGCTGAGTGCTAAATTGCCCCATTGTACTTTGTGCGCTACCTGCGCCGGGCAGTGTACGTTGACTCTGAACGCTGAGAGGGGACACGCCAGCTGCAGTACTAGAGCTTGATGACGAGCCTGTTTGTTGGGCGCGTTGTCTTAACTGTTCTATTTGTTCCGCACTCTGCGCGTAAACTGCTTGAGAAAATAAACTGATTGAAAGTGCGACTGCGGCAGTTAAAGAAACCAAATGTAACGACTTCAACTTATTCTCCTTCTACTTCTACTTGTGCCGAAGCAACCAGTGGGCTCAAAATGGACCACGCCCCGTCGCGTTTACAAACGGTAACCTTGTCTTTGGTATATTCATTTTTGGACTGGGTGCCAGAAAGTGTAGCTTGAAAGCGAATGCAGTCGTTACCGGTTGCCGAGGTATACAATTTAGTCGCCTCGTAATCAATGCCTTCAAGCATAATTTGAATGCTCTGCCCCTGACTAAACGAAGAATTTAAATTTGGAATGCTTATTGCTACATCTTCTTCGGCAGACAAAGAGTATGCTAGCGAAGCGTGTACTAGTGGAATATCGGCGGTTGTCGATTTAGGCACGTTACTGCACGCCGCTAGTAAGCTGGTTAGCGCAACGAGTAAGCAAGCCCCTTTATGCGTATTTAACATTGACTGTCATATCCATATAGCAATTTGGCGCTAGGATACCATAAGAACAAAAAAAAACATGCTTTCGTCATGCGTTACATTGCGAATTGCATGTCGATGGATGTTTATTTGTTCAAAATGTTGCGCGCTCAAGGCGTGTTGTTTTAAATTTATACGAAATATTGGTGCTAATTAGTCATTATTATTCCTGTTACAAAAGTTTTTGCCACTAAGGGTGGTTACAACACAGAATGTTTATTATGATAAGGGGGTTTTTCCTATCCTTTTCAAATAAAAGAATGAAGCCCTCGGTAGGTCGTTAAAGGACGTTGTATTAATATGGATACCAATTTGGTTCACATGTCACACTTTGGAAGAACACCAATCAGTGAAGTACTGATGTCTGGTGGTATGAGCCGCGGTGGCACGAGGTTTTGTTTAATATGTTAGCGTACTTGCAGTTTGTTCCTCTTTTTACTGCGTTTTTTGTAGCACTTATTCTGTTAGTGGTGATGACACCGCTAGCACATCAATTTGGCTTGGTTGATCAACCAAGCGCGAGAAAACGCCATGCGGGCATCATTCCATTAACTGGCGGCGTCGCCATCTTTATGGCGGTATTGGTCGCGAGTGTTGCGACTGATGTTTGGATGAAAAACAATCCTTTATTCTTTACTGCTTCTGCCTTTGTTGTACTTCTCGGTATGCTTGATGATCGTTTCGACTTAAGCGCTAAAGGGCGTTTAATGTGTCAATTTGGTGTAGCTTCAATAATGGCGTGGAGTGCTCAAAACTATGTCACGTCTTTAGGTAATATTTTTGGTGGTGGCGATATTGCGCTCGATATTGGCGGATATTTTTTTACTGTTGTGTGCGTGGTGGGTGTTATCAATGCTTTTAATATGATTGATGGTATTGACGGACTTGCAGGGGGCATGAGCCTGGTTATTCTGCTTACTTTAGCGGGTTTTCTGATTGCTACTGGCAATGGCGCTGCCATTATGGAGCCTCTAATTATTGTAGCTGCCATCGTACCGTTTTTAGCCTTTAACTTGAGTTGGAAGGGCTTTAAAGGAAATAAAATATTTATGGGTGATGCGGGCAGTATGTTCGTGGGCCTTACGATAGTATGGTTATTAGTCGACCATACCCAAGGTGTTAGTGCTGCATTTAGACCGATTACCGCCGTGTGGTTGGTTGGATTGCCATTGATGGATATGGCAGCAATAATGTACCGCCGTGCACGCAAAGGGCAGTCTATGCTGCGCCCCGACCGCCAGCACTTACATAACATTTTCATGCGTGCTGGGTTATCAAGTCGCCAATCTCTCATCGCGATACTATGCATGGGAGCCTGTTATTGCATAATTGGGATCCTGGGTGAAATATACCTAGTGCCAGAATACACCATGTTTTGGGGTTTTATTTGTCTACTGGTCTTGTATAGTATCGTCATTCAGAACATTTGGAGCGTACTTCGCTTTATCAAAAAGCGTTAGAGTAATATTTCTAATGCGTTGATAAATTGAATGCTAAAAACAAATTTCTAACGCCGGTGTAATAAGATTAGAAAGCGCTTTTCTTTTACTTTTCCATGTATCAACGCTTTAAAATTGGTAATTCTGTTTGGACTCGAACCTTTCTATTCTTCACAACAACTATAAGAAAAAACGTGTTGAAACCTTAGTCGCTATGGCGGTTTATGGGGGGGACAAGGTCGAGTGGGTAGAACAAGCAATTGATAGCATCCTCAATCAGACCTATCGAGATTTTGTTTTTATCATTGTAATTGACGGGGAAATTACCGTTAAGATGATGAATAAACTCAAAGATAAAGCCTTTTCTGACCTTCGGGTTGTACTTGCCCAAAACGCGACTAAACCTGGTTTGGCTAGCTGCATGAACAAGGCGGCCGAATGGGGACTATCGTTGAACCCTTCTTACTTCGTGAGAATGGATGCGGATGACATCTCGATTTCTACTCGACTCGCTCGGCAAATAAGTTATTTGCGAAAGCATGCCTATATATCAGTGTTGGGGTCAGCGTTGACTGAAATAAACGAGCACGGTGAGAAAGTGGGAGCGCGGGTCATGCCTTCGTCTCACAAGCAAATTGTCAGTATTTTGCCACGACGGTGCTCACTGAATCATCCTACCGTAGTAATACGTTACACGGTGTTTGAGCAAGGTTATAGATACGACAGCAACCTAATGAACACCCAAGACTATTTTCTTTGGGTAACCCTGGCTTCTAACGGTTTCGTGTTTAGAAATCTTAAAGATCGTTTATTGAAATTCAGGCGCGTAAACAACTTTTATAAGCGCAGAGGTTTTAGTAAATCACTCAATGAATTTAGAGCAAGGTTCAATGCCATGCTTAAACTGAAAAAGCTAACGCCTTACAATGCCGCATATGCGTGCGGGGTTCTCACGCTTCGATTGATGCCTGGAAAAGTCGTTAAATTAGCGTATAAACTCGATCGTCATTTATTGGATAGGTTTGGTAAACATTGAACTGTGGAATTGTCGTTGTACTTTATCACCCTGATATTCAACATGTGCAATCACTTATCGATGGGTTCATGCACTGTGAATGGCCCATTGTATTAGTCGACAATTCTCCTGAAAAAACTGTCTTATCGCTTTCTTCTCACTGCCAGTACTTCCATTATCCTGAAAACGTAGGCATTGCCGAGGCTCAGAATGTAGGCCTCAATTATCTATTTAAAAATGGTCTTTCACATGCGGTAGTGCTAGATCAAGATAGTCTATTTACGGTAAATATGGCAGTAGACTTATTAGCTCAGTACCACGAGCTTGAGCGTTCCCATAAAATAGCGGCACTTGGCCCTTCCATACATTGTCAATTTACCGGTAAGCTTGCCGTAGGCCGAGTTCAAAAGGGACGTCAAATCGATAGCAAGGTTAGAGAAGTAAAACAAATTATTGCTTCAGGTATGATGCTATCTTCTTCAGCATTTTCTACAGTCGGAAATAAAGAAACAGGCTTATTCATAGACGGTGTGGATCATGAGTGGTGCTGGCGCGCCAATAATCTCGGTTTTTCTATATTTCAGTCTTTATCAGTATGCATGCCGCACCGTCAGGGCGATGATCGTGTAAAGGTGCTAGGCCTAACATTCAAGCAAGGCGCACCTATTCGACTTTACTATCAAATGAGGAACGTATTACTCTTAGCGCGAAGGGGATATGTACCACTTTATTGGAAGTGCCGTCATCTTCCCGCAATACCGCTACGTTATATTGTCAATCGATTCTACTTTCCAGATGGTAAAAAGCGTGGGCATTATTTACTGAAAGGGCTGGCCGACGGTATTAGTGCGAAGAAAGGAAAGATTCAAGAGCCTAGTATAAAGTAGGCTTTACGTTGTTTATGCAATGGTTTTAGTTGGAATTTTAAAAGCACTGCTTAATGAATGTAAGGTTTCACTAAAGATGTGCAGGTGATATTTTTTGGTGCATAACGCTGAATTAAAAAGGGGCGTTGATTAGCCAAATCCTTTTATTTCAAAAACATTATTTTTCAATGATGTTGCGCTGATTAGCACCAGTTATATGTGATATGAATTGAAATATGTGCTTCATGATGAAGCTTTTTATTTTTTATAATAGAAATCATTATGAAGTGAACTTTAAGTTTTATAAACGCGTAACCGTTTCGAGCCAAAATGAAGTTGTGAGTATGGAATGTGGATTGCATACTTCATTTTAGGTTGAGGATTATCAGTACAAGGACATTAAATTATGAGTCAAGTAAAGAAAGCCGTTATTCCAGTAGCGGGCCTAGGTACCCGAATGCTTCCTGCTACAAAAGCAATTCCTAAGGAAATGCTTCCAGTGGTAGATAAGCCTCTTATTCAATATGTCGTGAAGGAATGTGTCGCAGCAGGAATAAAAGAAATCATTTTGGTAACCCACGCGAGTAAGAACAGTATCGAAAACCATTTTGATACATCTTTTGAGCTTGAAGCCACATTGGAAAAGCGTGTTAAGCGTCAGATACTTGAAGAAGTACAGTCAATTTGTCCGAAAGATGTCACTATCATGCATATCCGTCAAGGTGTTGCGAACGGTCTAGGACACGCTGTATTGTGTGCTCGTCCTATAATTGGCGATGCACCTTTTGCGGTAGTATTACCTGATGTGATCATTGATGATGCGGCAAGCGATCCGAAAAAAGATAACCTTGCAGACATGGTTGCTAAGTTTAATACCACTCGTGTCAGCCAAGTAATGGTAGAACAAGTTCCACAAGAAGATGTGACCAAATTTGGTATTGCAGACCTTGATGGCGCAGCGATAGAGCCGGGTGAGTCTGCTAAAATACACAAAATGGTAGAAAAGCCGTCGCTTGATGAAGCACCGTCCGATTTAGCTGTTGTAGGTCGCTACGTACTATCTGAGAAGATTTGGGACTTGCTTGAATTCACTCCTCCTGGTGCCGGCGATGAAATTCAACTTACTGATGCTATTGATGCATTAATGAAGGTTGAACAGGTTGATGCTTACTACATGAAAGGTAAGAGCCATGACTGTGGTAGTAAACTAGGTTACATGAAAGCTAACGTAGAGTACGCGCTTAGACACCCAGGGTTAGGTCAAGAATTTAAAGAGTATATCTCTAGCCTTAATCTCTAAGATTATGGCTATTTAAAAGCGCGCTTATGGCGCGCTTTTTTGTACGTGTCTTTCAAACTGAGTAACACCGAGTGTCCTATTCAGTCTTTTACCACAACATAGCCTTGCAGTTTAGAGAGCATCTTTTCACCAATCCCTTTTACTTCGGTTATTTGGGCTACTTCTAAAAATGGCCCAACATCTTGTCGATAAGCAATAATAGCTTTTGCCTTAGAGATACCCACGCCAGGCAAAGTTTGAAGCTCTTCAATACTCGCGTCATTAAGGTCGATTTTTGTCGCGATACCAACACTTACCATTGATGATGAAGCATCATTATCAAGGGGGGCGGCCGATATGGCTGGTGTGTAAATATATAGCGCAGATAGAACCAGTAAGCTTGTTAATTGTTTTTTCATTGTCATTCCTTGTTTGGGGTGTACACCATTTGTACCGTGTTGATGTTACCCACAGGGTGAAATATGAAAAGACCAGTTTTAGGACAGTTTTGTTAAACGGCCAACAGTAAATTAGGGCGTTTTTTCTTTTTTTGTGCGGGGAGGGGGAGAGGGAAGAATGTATGCAGTAAGAGACAGATACAAAAAAGCGGGCTTGAAGCCCGCTTTATTAATGACGTATTTTTAACCTTAAAGGCGGTCAATCAACGCTTGAGTAAATTCATTAGTGCCGGCTTCACCACCAAGGTCGCGAGTAGTGCGGTCACCAGTTTCAATAACGTCTTTTAATGCGCTACGAATTTTTTCAGCTTTATCACCCATATTCAAGTATTCAAGCATTTGAGCCGCAGCAAGAATAACTGATGTTGGGTTAGCTAAGTTTTTACCTGCAATATCAGGAGCGGAGCCGTGAACAGCTTCGAAAATAGCACAGTCTTCACCGATGTTAGCGCCAGGAGCCATACCAAGACCGCCAACAAGTCCAGCACATAGGTCAGAAAGGATATCACCGAATAGGTTAGTCGTAACAATCACGTCGAACTGATGTGGGTTCATGACTAACTGCATACAGGTGTTATCAACGATCATTTCTGTAGACTCGATATCTGGGTAACGTTCACCCACTTCACGAGCCACTTTCAAAAACAAACCTGAAGTCGACTTCAAAATATTAGCTTTGTGTACTGCGGTAACCTTCTTGCGGCCTTCGCGACGCGCCAATTCGTAAGCGAAGGTAACGATTTTTTCAGCGCCGTCACGAGTAATTTTACTCATCGCTTCAGCTTCGTTACCGTCTTCTGAAACCACTTGACCAAGGCCTGAATACATACCTTGAGTATTCTCGCGCACGGTAATGATATCGATATCTTCGTAACGAGCTTTAGTGCCTTTGAAGGAGATCACAGGGCGTAAGTTTGCGTAAAGTTTGAATTGCTTACGTAAGCTAACGTTAATGGATGTGAAACCTTCGCCAACTGGTGTAGTTAGTGGGCCTTTAAGTGCCACTTTATTTTTAGCGATAAGGTCAAGTGTTGCTTGTGGCAGAAGTTCACCATGCTCTTCAAGGGCAACTAAGCCTGCATCTGCGTAGTCATAGGCAAAATCACAGCCAACTTTATCTAAAATTTTAGTGGTTGCATCAATAATGTCTGGGCCAATGCCGTCACCGCGAATGACTGTAATGTGTTGCTGAGTCATGTGGAAGGATCCTCTGATAATTCTATTGTCAAAATCGTTAGGTTTACTACATTTTAGCTTAGCGAGCGAAACGCGCCAAAGATGACCGCCTCATCTTATTATTATTTTGAAAATTAGGGGTAGTTATTTGAAGCGGCGCTAAGCGGCGTATTTTATACGATAGCGGGGCTAAGTTATAGCCATTCGTAAAGATTAATTTTACTCGTGCAAATTAAGTGGGCAAAACAGATATTCGCCTAGTCTTTCCATTACGCAGCGAATATCTTCATTTTTTAATGCTACGCTCTTTACTAAGGTATCGAAGGTATTGTCAGTGGCTGCATCTCGCGCATTCAACGGGAATAAGTACTCTCTGGCGAGGCCAAAAGACAGTTGTAAAATGGCATGTTCCTTTTGCAAAGAAGCAGCCACCTCTGCGTGCCGCCGACCTGATTGGTGAATTATCGCTCGCCATGTCGCACTCTGGTGCCAATTTTCCGCCAGTTCTCCTGAAATAGCATGCCATGAAGAAACGCCTTTAACCTTGAAGGCTTTACCTATCTGAAAGTAGTCTTTTTGGCTAACAGGTAGTTTAGTCGCCACTTTTAATCCAGGTAGCGTGAATAAGGGGGCACACAAAAAGGTGGTCACTAGGGCGGCAGATTGAGGAGTAAACTTCGTTTTTGTTATTGATGTTAACTGCGCAGCAATGCCACACGCCAGGGAGGTAAATTGTTTGCTTATGGCAAGCAGTGGATATTGATGTTGGGTTAAGCGCTCTATAAGTGCATGTTGTACCAGCATATCGCCCACTCTTTCCAAACCATAAGTTAGTATCGCTTGTTTGAGGCTCGTTACGGGGAGTTTAAGGCGATTGTCTAGGCTAGCAGTAAAAAGCAAGAACTGCTGGAAGCTGGGCACCTTTTCTACCTTTTGACATAAATTAGGTACATCCACATCCGCTTTTTGCAATTCATCAATAATCTCTAGAAGGGCTGAAGGTGGACGTTGAACAGGGAAGGTTGCGGGTAAAAAAGACTGCTCTCCTTTCACGCTTCGGGCATTCTCACATGCTTGATATTGACCAGTGAAATCTTCAAAACTCAGATAAAGGTTTTTAGGCGCCAAAAGTGTATTGCGCTTAACCCATAGTATTTTCTCATCCTCTTTTCTACTGGGTGAATGCACAAGCGCGTGATGTTTTTGTATATCAATCACAATAGCGGGGTGGGCTTTTACGTAAACGCTAGCCCCAGGCAAAGGTATTGAAATAAGTGATGCGATAGGGTGTAAGAAAGTCCGCTGCATCATGGGTATACGCTGAGCGATAAACGCCAGAAGACTTGACCTTGAGTGACTTTCAGTGCAGTAAGAAAACACACTTGCTACAAGGCATAGGCGTTGAAGTGACGTTAATTTAACTTCACCAACATGCTTTATTGACTGTGAGGTGAAAAGCACTTTTTGCAACGCAATAATTTGTCGCCACAGCGTGAGGTGATGCTCGTTGATGAACGTAAGCAGCGCTTTTTTTTGACTGATTGACTCATTTTTTGATGCCTTGGCCAAATTAGAAGAAGCCAGATTAGAAGCTGCCAAATAATACGTAGCTAAGTGGGCCGCAATAATATGTTGTAAAAAATGGTCGTTATAGTTATTAAGTTTGCCATACAGTGCTAGGTTCAACATATGACGCGTGAGGGTGTCGATATCACTCGTGCATGTTTGAAGTGCTAAAGGAATGGCGGGGTGAGCTTGGACAAATGAAAGGGTAAGCTTAGCTCGATGAAGACAGGTATTAACGATATCTTGAGGCGTCGAGGAAAGTGCAGGTAGAGAAAGCAGGACGTCCGAAAGCTCAGAAGCATCATTGAGCTCCATTTGGTTAGCTTTGCTGGTAACTTGAATACGCCCCGTCGCCCCACGCAATGAGCTTCTCGTTTTCAAACAATAATGGCGTACATTCATCTTGTGTGGTTAAACCATCAGCACGAACGTGCTGGGTGCGGTAAAACATCACTTGAATAGCATTATCATTCTGTCGTTTGGCTTCGGTAATATCAGGCGAACCAAGCAAGGCCAACACCTCTTCTCGCGTGCTACCCAACTTTAATTTGGTAATTTGTACGCGGTTATACTCTTCGCGGTCTTTCCAGTCCATATTTTCAGGTTTATCGGGATAAACTGAAATCACTAGAAATACAAAAGCCGCATACAATGCGATGCCAGCAAAAATGAGTCGAATTACCTTGGAGTTCATAACCCTAACTTTTCGTTTTTCTGCGCTAAAATAAACAATTTACAACATGTGTACAGGTTACAAACTGTAATATCGCAGTTCCTTTGTTTGAATAACTACTTAAGTCTACAGTGTACCGTAAAAAGTTCATCGACGGTAAGTGTTAAACGTAAGGAAATGCGTCTAGTTATTTCTCAATTGTGTAGCAAGGCGTGTATGCAGTGCCAGGAAGCTTCATTCTTTGCTGAGAAACAAAAGATTCTAATAGTGTATCGACCCGCTCCATTAACTTGGCATCACCTGTCAGTCTAAATGGTCCGTGCTGTTTAATGTGTCTTATACCTTCAGCCTTTACGTTGCCCGCCACAATACCCGAGAATGCTTGCCTTAGCGCTATAGCTAGTGAGGCATTATCCTGATCATGATGCAATGCTAAGTCTGACATAGTTTGATGTGTGGGAATAAACGGACGTTGAAAATCTTCTTCTATTTTTAGTGACCAGTTGAAGCTATAGGCATCGCCCATTGCTTCTCGGTACTTTTTAACTCTCCCGAGTCCCGTGCGCATCACACGAGCAACCTCTTCAGGATCGTCAACGATAATCTGGTATTTACTCTGTGCTTCTTTCCCTATCGTTGCACCGATGAATTCATCAATGGCCTCAAAGTACGCCTCAGATCCAGCTGGACCGGTAAGGATCACAGGGAAGGGCTGCTGGGCATTTCGTTCATTCATTAATATACCAAGCAAATAAAGCAACTCTTCGGCAGTGCCCACTCCGCCTGGAAAAATCACAATACCATGAGCTAGGCGAACAAAGGCTTCAAGGCGTTTCTCAATATCAGGCATGATGATTAGTTCATTAACAATCGCGTTGGGAGGCTCCGCTGCGATAATACTAGGCTCAGAAATGCCAATATAACGGCCTGCTTTATACCGTTGTTTAGCATGCCCAATGGTAGCCCCTTTCATGGGCCCCTTCATTGCACCTGGTCCACAGCCTGTGCAAATATTCATTTCTCTAAGCCCTAGCTGGTATCCCACTTCCTTTGTATATTTATACTCAGTTTGATTAATAGAGTGACCACCCCAGCACACCACGGTATTAAGGCCGTCGTTTCCTTCAAGTGCCTTTGCATGGCGCAACATGTCAAACACCATATCGGTAATGTTTACACTATCGACTGGCGCACTTTTGTGGGTAAACGCATACTTGTTGCCCATATAAAGCAGGTCGCGAAGTACTGCAAAAATATGCTCATGCACTCCGGTAACCAAGGTGTCATCTACAAAAGCCACTTCGGGTGGGTTCACTAATTCAATTTTGACGCCACGCTCTCTACGAACCAGCTTGATATCGAAATTTTCGTAAGGCTCAAAAAGCACTTCGTAATCATCTTCATCAACACCACTATTTAGTACCGCTAAACAACAGTTTCGAAACATGCCGTAAAGTGCGCTATTTGTCGTATCTTGCAACTGAGCCACTTCAATCTGCGATAACTGACTCATCCAACCAACAGGATTTAACTGCACTTTCTTCATACTTATTCGTCTCTGTCAGTGATAACGCGATTTCGACCGCTATTTTTGGCCTGGTATAGTAAGTTATCAGCCCGTTCAAAAACGGCGTCTGGGGTGTCCCCCTTTTTGAAAAATGACGCGCCAAAAGATGCGGTTATAGTGACTTTTTCTTGTTTGAATTTGAAGGGTAAAGAGGCCAGCTTAGTTCTCATGGTTTCCAGCAGGCTGGTGACTTTTTGCTTATTCATACCGGGTAGAAGCAAAACAAATTCTTCACCGCCCCAGCGCGCCATAAAGGTGTTTTCTGTTAACTGTTGCTTTAGGTTTTTTCCTACCACTTGAAGTGTTTTATCACCGGCAGCATGACCGAATCGGTCGTTTATTGACTTAAAGTGGTCTATATCGATGACGGCCACCGCTAAATCATCGCCATTATCCTGCCAAGACTGAACCGCCTTCGACAACTTCTCATTGTACGCTTGGCGGTTAGGTAAGCGGGTTAGGGGGTCGGTTTGACTAAGCATCATTTGTTCAGCCAGCTTCTTCTTGTAGGTTATCGTTTGCTTTTGAAGCTGCTCAATTCTGCTTTGCATTGAGCCTAGTAACCCCATTAATGACTCTTGGCCCTGAGAATCTAATTGCGCTTGTTCATTTAACGTGCTGGCAATATTCTGGACACAGAATTGCGTGTGTTCTTTAAGTGATTCTAGAGACTCGCTGTGTGACACCGCTTCTTCAATACTCTCGATATGGGACTGAAGCTGCGCATTACCAACCTGTCTTTGCTCAAACTGAGTGCGGCTATTTTCCATGCTTAGCTGAACATCTCCTCCCATTTTACCTAGGGAGTTATGCAGGCTTTGAATGACCTTACCGGTTAAGCTGGCTTCTGCCATAGCGTCTTGCACTATCATTCGAAGAATAACTACGCAGCTCTTTAGTAACTGGTCTTCCGACATGCCTTCAGTTAACTTTTTCTGTATATCAACTAACTGACTATCGTCAGGTTGGCGCTGGGCATAGCTGGCGATAAGCTGATTTAGTTCCTCTAAAATAGACTTATAAAGAGGGTTTATCTTGGTGTCTTTAGCGCCATCTGCTACAGCTGCCTCGTCTTTACTATTTCCCACAGCAGGCTCGCTTGCTGCGCTACTTGCTAACGCCGCATGATGCAACTCAATAGCTTGCTGGAACAACTTGTAAATACTAAAAATATCCCCAACCGGCTGATTCAGGGTTATCAATTGCTGTGTGGCTCGTTTTTGAAGCACTTCATCTTCAAACACTACTTTTTGAAGACGCTTAGTTGCACTTTCTAACAAGGCGACGGTTTCAATACTGTATTTTTTTAATGTCAGTTCTTGGTGTTGAAGCGCGCTATTAAGCTTATTGATGCTGACCGTGGCAAGCGTAAAGTTTGGCGTGCCGGACAAATGCCCTCTCAATATTTGTAGTTCACTATCAATTTTGTCGGAAAAACCTTCATAAAAGGCAGACAAGCGAACGATAAATTGTGAAAGTAACGTATTGTGTTGCTTGTAGGTTTGAAGCTGTTTGGCGTCCATAATTTTTGTTTACTCAACCTTAGGTGAAGTCATCCTGCACATTTAGTGATTTTGTTATTAACCTGTTAGCTAAATTACTGACGAGCTTGCCTTTTATTTGCATAGGGCGTTTCAAAATTAGAGCGGAAAGGGTTTATGTCGAGCCCTCCACGTCTTGTGTAACGCGCGCATACTGTCAACTTTTCAGGTTGGCAGTGTTGCATAATGTCACAGTAAATACGCTCTACACACTGTTCATGAAATTCATTGTGCTGTCTGAAGCTAATTAAATATTTTAGTAAGCCTTCGTGATCTATGCGTCTCCCTTCATAACGAATTTGCACACTTGCCCAATCAGGCTGACTGGTAATAAGGCAATTCGATTTAAGTAAGTGGGAAACCAAAGTTTCAGCCTTTTTCTCGTCCGTTACTTTTAACAGCGATGTGTCCGGTTCGTAAGTTTCCACAGCGATATCAAGCTCATCAAGCAGTACACCTTCAAACTCTTTAAATGTTAGTGTATTGAATTGATTTGGAAGCGTTAAGCTGACCATCACGGGTTCACCCGCACATTTTGACAGGTCAGATGCCAGTGTGGCGCGAACGTCTTCAGGGCTTTCAAAAGCGGTTTGATTGAAGCTGTTTAAATACAGCTTAAATGACTTCGACTCTATGAGATTTGTAGAGGTGATAGGTACATTACATTCAAGCAAGGCTACGTTAGGCTTTCCCTTTTTGTTGAGCCAAGACAGTTCATACCCGGTCCATGTATCAATACCTGTAAAGGGCAGGGCTTCAGCATCCAACGATAACGTATCTCGGCTTAAGCTACGGGGTACGCCCTGAAGTAGGTCGGGGTTGTAATGAAATTCATATTCAACCTGCTTCCCCAATGAAAGATCGTTGGGCGCAGAAATAGAAATTTTATCGTTTACCTTCGAAGTCATATTTACCTATATATTCTAACCGTTTTAGATGTGCCGTCTTACTTGAACTTGGCACCTTATACCTATAGTGTACCTCAAAAATATTGGTGTAACCCCATAATGGCCTTAACAATTAGTAATGAATTAACCCAACTTATCGGTGCTTTCACTTCCCACTACGAGCGCAGTGGTAGTCTGTTGACTATACCTTATGATAGTCAATGGCCCTCACCTTGCTATTTAAAGCAGGGAGATGAAGGAGAATTGGTACCGTGGGAGCCCAAGTGCCAGAGCGACAGTCAGCATTCCGCGCTAAGTTTTAAGAATGTTGAAGAGGCATTGGACATTACGCTTAACGCTGATTTTTGTCAGTTCTTTACTCAATTTTTCAGTAATAATTTACCGGTAGTTGCTGAGCATGGGCTTTGTGAGTTATTGCAAGTTTGGAATGAAGAAGACTTTGAGCGGCTTCAACAAAACTTAATTGGGCACCTGTTAATGAAAAAAAGACTGAAACAAGAGCCCACACTCTTTTTTGCATTAACCGATGAAGATGATTTTGTGCTAAGTGTGTTAAATAGCACTGGAGAAGTGATGTTAGAACAAGTTGGAAGGCCACCTAAAAAAGTCATTTCGCCAAACCTTCCTGCATTTATTGCCACCTTACGGCCTGAGTAATCCTTTACGAAATTCGCCTTAAACTTTGCGTATTGGTGCATTGAAAAAAACGACAATATAAGGTGTGGACAACGAGAAGGCGCTGAAGGTAAGTAACTTCATATTCTCTATTACGTGGCTATATTGGTTACTCAATAGATGCTTCTAGCTGTTTTTGTAACGCGGTCATTTGCTGCTCAAGTACCGCAACGCGTTTTGAAAGCGATGCAATTGTTTCCACTTCCTTCCCGTTAGATGCGGGGTCACTTGCGCCATTCGCAGCATTAAATTGTTTAATAGCTTCAATAGCCTCTGTTACCGATGCTTTGAAAGGCGCTTTTGCTCTAAGCAGCGCAACAGAAGGCGATGTTCCTTTTTGCACCATTTGCTGACATACAATCATTAATTTCTGCAGATTATTATTATTTTGCAGTGACATTTCATTGACCAATAAATTACAAGACGTTCAGCTTATCCACTTCAGCCTGATTTCGCTAGGGTTTTTAACCAATAATTTGTGTCAAACTGACCACTTATTAATTTAATAAACCACATTTTATAAAATTAATAACCGTTAATTTTAAATAAGTACTTTTAAATCAATTGCTTGAATAGTTGGTCTCATTCTTGATTACACTCTTGCCTATAAAAGACTATAAACGATAAAAATCAGAGGAAATCACATGAAATCAATTATTTTACCACTCGCATTAGCATCATCATTTTTACTTACCGGTTGCGTGGTATCTGTAGGTGGGGGAAGTGATAGCCATTACGGTACTGATGTAGAAGATCGAGAGTACAATAACCGCAAGCATATCTCGAACCTTGAAACAGGAATGAGCTATGAAAGCGTATTAAGAAAAATGGGTGTAGCTGATTTCAACGAGCTTTATGAAAAGCAAGACGGTACCTATCGTGTTTTGTTTTACCGTACTCAAAGAACCATGGGTGATGGTATAACAACAAAAGATGAATGTACCCCGATTGTATTTAAAGATAGCGGCCTTGTGGGCTGGGGTGATAGCGCATATCACCTAATAAATTAAGGTAACATTAATTTAACATTTCAGTGTTTTTACCGTAAAGTGACCATAAATTGGTCACTTTTTGCTTTCTGTGGCTATAAATCCGAAGATTAATGAGGGTAGCCCCATGACAAACGATACGCTAACCGAAGGCCAAGTGACGAATGCACAAGGGGCTAACGAAGCCATAGTAGATGAAGTAGTGGAGTCACTAGTACCATCTCTTAAGGCTATCAAAGCAATTTACCTTGGTGTTGATGATTTGAAAGTTGCTGCATCAATTTTATTTAATGCGTACGTAGACGACCCACTTTTTAGCGACATATTTCAAGCCGAAAAAGAAGGTTATGAGAGTCGGTTGCGCTCTGCTATCAGAGAAGAATTGAACGCTTTTTGGGTGGCAGAGCAGCCTATAGTAGGGTTGTTCGATGGCGAGCGATTACTCGCGGTTGCATGCCTCACTGCGCCAGACGCTGCTTTTGGTTCTGGCCGTTATTGGCATTGGCGTTTACGTATGCTACTTACCGCTGGTCTTTTTGGCACCAAGCAAATGTTAGAAAAAGAAGAAAAAGTGCGAGCATTGGTCCCCGCAGTTAACTTTCATATGCTAAGTTTCATTGCCGTTCACCCAGATTATCAACACCATGGACTAGGACATACACTATTAGGTGCTATTGACAGCGTAGTGGAAGAAGATGCTAAAAGTGAAGGGGTAGCAGTGTTTGTTACAGTAGCTAAACATAAGCCCTTTTTTAACGACGATAACTATGATGTGGTGGGAGAGCTAAGCCTATCTCACGTAAAAGGCGATGTAATGTTTAGGCGAAAGCCTGCATAAATTGTCATAAAAAATGCGTAAACTGGGTGAGGACTTTACGTCGTTTAATAAATAAGGTGGTATGTAAATGATAAGTGCGCAAGGAAGTTGCCTGTGCGGGGCTATTACCGTAATGGCGGAGAATATTAATCCTAAATTCACTGTTTGCCATTGTGATTCTTGCAGACAGTGGGGCGGTTCGGCGCTGTTCGCATTACAATGCGGTACGCAGGTTAAATTCGAAGACACAACCTCTACTGGTAATAACGTAAGCATTCACCGGTCGTCAGATTGGGCTTCTCGCGGTTTTTGTGGCAACTGTGGTTCCCATCTGTTTTATAGGCTCAATGAGACCGGCGAGTACAATATTCCTGTTGGTATATTTCAAGCACTAGATGGGTTAGAAATGGATATGCAGTACTTCAGCGATCAACGCCCAGACTACTATTGCTTTTCTAATAAAACAAAAAAAATGACCAAGGCTGAAATCATGGCGTATTTTGCTCAAAAGTCTTAAGTTATCAGCAGGCAAAGCAAGCAACTGTAGAAACACGGAACAGAAGCTATCCCACGTCTCAACATTTAATTCTTGGGATCTCTTCCCATCGGGTAGTGGCTCTTTTCGTCAAAAAGTCTCTTTTCATGGCAAAGCTTTGTTGAAAGCCCCTAGCGCCAAAATGCATCGTGTTTTTGCCATACCTAGCGTTCGTATTGTCAAGAACTGCCATTAATGCCGAGTTGTCCGTACTGGGCGTAAACAAATCGCCTTGGCGATGTTTCTCGTCGCAAATGTCCAACAGACCCACCCCCACTTTGTAATAACGCACGCCTGGAACAAAGAGTTTATTTAGCGTATCAGACGCTGCGTGAATAACGTGTCGAGTATCATTGGTAGGCACAGCAAAGCTGGAAAGCGCCGACCGCTTTACATATCTGCCATCATCATGAGGCGAATTTGCCGCAAAGAAGGTGGCGCTATGAGCGAGAGAATGTTGAGCGCGTAGTTTTTTGGTGGCTATTTCAGCATGGGTCGCTAGCGCCGCTCTCAATTCATCTTGCTTAGTAACTCTATTTCCAAAACTACGGGTACTGTAAATCTCTTTTTTAGCGGGCCTTATCTCATCCCACGTGGCAATCGTCATTCAAAGTGAGAATCTCTGTCAGCAGCTTGTAGAGCTGGCGTAGGGAGGCTGATGGTCGTCAGATTTTTTATTTTCATTCGATAAGAGAATTTTTTTCAAAAATCTCATTTTCATAGGTGCTATATCCATTTTACGGGCCTATTAGTGAGTACGAAGCCAAAGTCTAATCGCGGTGATGGCTTTGGAGGAGCTTTATACTTAACAAATAAGTTCGAACATAGCAAAGTAAATTCTGGACGAGTATCACTTCCAATCTAAACGTTAAATTTTTGCATTTGCAGCGGCAAAGCCGAATAAATACCTCGGGCTACATTACGCTAAAACTGGTCATGCAAGGCTAAGCTAAGGGGACTACCGCAATGTATGTAAAGCGGAAGTTGGTTATCTATTACTTAATGGACCCAATGTGCTAGTTTCTGCCCAAAATATTGTCATTGTTGAGAGTTAGATGCCTGTCTACATATACGGTTGTAGCTGCCTTTCCCCTATATTCAGGAAAACGACCCAATCGCGCGTTTTTGTCCTTTACGTAATTAGCCCTTATTAAGCGTAACCTCTGTACTCTTTGACTTTCAGTAAACTCTGAATGATGGCACTATGGATAAAAACGAGCACATGCTCGGAAGAAAAACGCGCAATTTGCGCACTATTAAATTGTTATACACAATGCGCAAAATCAGGAAAATTAAAGTGAATAAAACCAAAACGTCTCTTCTATTTTCTGTTTTCATAGGCACCTATTTAGTAACGATAAGTGCATTTGCTTCATCAACAATAGAAGGCGTTTGGAAGCATGCAACAAAACCAGCTCTAATCGAATTCAATTTAACAACTGGTGTAGCAAGTGTTAAAGAACACCAGACTCATAAACAAAACTCTGGCCTCACAATCATCAAAAATATTGTTCAATCAACAGAAGCTGAGTGGGTTGGGGAAATGTACAATGGCTACAAAGACAAATATGTATTCGTCACAATCAAGTTAAATGACACATCGCTATCTGTCTTCGACTCCGAAAACAGTGAAGTGCTTAAACTTATTAAGGAGTAGCCTTGTGTATAACAAAAAAATCAAGCTCGCCCGCTGCGCGGGCTGGGACGCATACACGCGGGGCGGCTTCGCCATTATGCCCTGCGTGCCTGCGCCCCTTATTTAAAAGTTATAAGGCATAAGGATGTTCCGAGTAATCCGTAATTTATTTAAACCGAAGCCTAAATGGTATTCGCCAGAAGATCCTACGCCTCGGGTGAAATGTGAATGTTGTGAATACATTAGTATTGCTGAAAGTGGTAATTACTTAATCTGTCCAATTTGCTTCTGGGAAGATGAAGGCACAGGCTGGGAATTGGATGAGCCTTCCGGAGCAAATCACGGATTATCAATCCGACAAGGTCGTGAAAACTTCCTAAAGTATGGCGCTTGCGAAAAAGACATGGTTAAGAATGTAATATCCGTTGAAGAAAGAAAAAACTATGAATACAGACCGGATTAAAATACCTTATAACAAGCTAATTAATAAGGACAAAAAACAGTTGGCTGTTTTCGTTCCTCAACATTTTAGCCAACAATTTTTTGCCTATTATTAGGGCGTTATGTTTACAGGGAGAGTTCAGTGCCCTATAAGATGAATGAAAAGCAGTATGAAGCTGTTTTGGCATTAGATAGCTTTGATAGATACGCTCACTTCATCAGTAAAGTCGCGGACTGGCAGCAACTATGGGGTGTCAAAAGTGAGGAAGGCTGGCTCGTCCCAGTCGCACCTGAAGACTTTGAATATTTTCCATTATGGCCACATTACGAGTATGCCCAGAAAATCACAGATGAGAATTTTCCGGGCCACACCGCAATAGAAATTAGCCTAGAAGAATTACTTGATTATTGGCTTCCGCTATTTGAGCAAGATAACATGAAAGTTGCTGTCTTTCCGAATCAAGAGTGGACCTTTTGGTATATTGAGCCGCAAGACCTAAAAGAAGAGTTGCTAAATGAAATGGCCAAATACGAGTAAAAACATAACAATCACATTAAGCCGCTCGCAGGCTCGCTGGGACAGTAACACGTGGGCTCTGTCGCTTCGCTCGGATTTTAGCCCACGTGTTACTGCCCCTTATGTGGGCGTTAGCTTTCATCATGTTTGCCATCTTAATTATTTCAACGCTGTTACTATTGTTTAGCTATTTAAGCTATAGAGAAAATACTCACCCACTTTGGAGCGAGTATGTCGCTGTAAGTGAAAATATACCCAAACCACACGGTAAGCCCAACTCAATAGAAATGGTCTTTTTTTGGAAAAATTGCTCTTCTTATAAATATTCGACCGAGAAAGACTATTGGAACTCCATGGCTATACACTGCTTCAAAGAAGGCTTACTGGTAAAACGTTCATTTTTCCTTTTTTGGCGTAAACCAATTTTCATAAGTTGGTCCAGAATTGAAGAAAAACACAACTTTAGAGAGTGGATAGCTAAAAGGCGGGCCCTGCAAATCAAGAATACTTCCCTTTATTTCAGCATCACAGAAAGCGCTTATCAACAGCGCGGTAAAATGGTAAAAGATGAAAGCTAACAAAACGCTCAAGCCGTTCCCTACGGTCACTGGGACGCTTACACGCGGGGCGGCTTCGCCATTATGCCCCACGTGCCAGCGCCCCTTAGCTTAAAGTTATAAGCCAAAGGAATTGATGAGATGGGCTCTCTTTTTATGATATACGCTGCACTAGCAATTTACATTGCAATAAGCCTAGCCGTATCAGTTTTCTTGGCGAAAAGGGATGACTTAGATAATGTGCAAAAAATTGCGCAAATCTTTCTTGTATGGTTAATTCCCTATATAGCTGCAATTGCTCTTTGGCAATTTCACAAAAGCCAAGATCTCCCAATTAAAAAGCATTCTGAGTTTGGAGGTGGCCCCAGAGATAGCAGTGGTGCCGGCTCGGATGGTAATCATTAGCAATGGCTTATAACAAACCAATTAACGCACTCACTTCGTTCGCTGGGACGCATACACGCGGGGCGGCTTCGCCATTATGCCCCACATGTCTGCGCCCGTTATTGGAAAGTTATATGGCTGAAGCTCTGTTCAGTCACCTCTATTGGAGTAAGTATGGCTAATTACATTGACGGATTCGTGTTTCCCCTTTCTCGAAATCATCTAAATGAATACAAGCGGCTTGCTGAGTCAGTTGCACAGATTTGGAAAGAACATGGTGCACTTGATTACTTCGAGTATGTCGGTGACGATATGAGCCTTGAAGGTACCCGCTCGTTCACTGATGTCGTAGCGGCAACGGATAATGAAATCGTCGTATTTGGATGGGTAGTATTTGATTCTCGTGAGACACGTGATTTGGCAAACGAGAAGGTTAGTTCAGATTCAAGGGTGGTTGATTTGATTAATTCATCTAATTCAGGTTTTGATGCTAAGCGAATGGTGTACGGAGGGTTCAATTCCCTTGTTCGAACTTGTGATGTAAACGCCGTATAACAAGCAAATTAACAGGACTAAAAACAGCGGGCTGTTCGCTTCGCTCCATTTTAGCCCACTATTTTTAGCCCATTATTTGGGCGTTAGGTGCTTCATGAAAACAGAAAAGGAAATTCTCGCTGAATTCGTCGCGCTAGTTTTTAAGACTAATGAAGCTTTCGATTATCTATCTAAAGAGAGTTTAATGAAGGGCTCTCTGACGTCAGTTCGCCTAGCCGCAAATGACGCGATAGAAATTTCATCTCATATGCGCAAAACAGATCAAGCTGCTCTAGATTCGAAATTGCTGTCTATCGGATTGCCGTCTTTAAGTTCATTTCAAAACAAAAATTTCAGAGAATTCATGAAAGTCTTAAATCGAGGTAGTATTAAAAAGGAGCAGGAATATTGTTTGGTTCGCTCTATTTCAGAAACAGAAATGTTAAGTCACGAACAGCAAGAGAGTGCATATTACATGCTAGAGTGTTATGAACAAGCACGCACCTAACAAAAAAATTAAGTCACTCACTTCGTTCGCTGGGACGCATACACGTGGGCTGCTTCGCATTGTAGCCCACGCGTATGCGCCCCTTATTTAAAAGTTATACCCTCTGAAGGATCGCTATCATGAAAGGAATTAATATAAGTACAAGCCACGATGACTTAGACATCGAATTAATCCACTCCTTCGTGGCTAACTCCTATTGGGCAAAAAACATTCCGCTCTCAACATTACAAAAATCCATAGACAATTCCCTTGTATTTGGAGCCTATGCTAACGATGGACGCCAAGTCGGTTTTGCTAGAGTTATTTCGGACAAAGCTACATTTGCATATCTAAGCGACGTTTTTGTAATAGAAAAGTATCGTGGTCAAGGGATAAGTAAACAACTTATGGAAAACATATCATCCCATCCAGATCTGCAAGGTCTCCGTAGGTTTATGCTAGCAACAAGTGACGCACACGGATTGTACTCGCAGTTTGGTTTTACATCTGTTGAAAACCCTGAGAAGTTAATGCAAGTTTTAACGCCTGGCATATATGATTAGGCACGGGTATAACAACCCAATCAACACACTCACTACGTTCGCTGGGACGCATACACGCGGGGCGGCTTCGCCATTATGCCCCACGTACCTGCGCCCGTTATTGGAAAGTTATACACCACTGTAATTGATAGATAATATGGATTTTATTACCAACAAAAAGCCAAGCAACGGATATAAACTTGGTGTTGCTCTTGTCGCTGTATTAGCAACATTGCTTATGGTTTTCCTCATAGTGTCCGGTTCAGTATCACTTACGCAAGGGGCGTTTTATTGCTGGTTCTTAGTCAGCATCGTTTTTTATATGGCAGGGCCAGTGCTTGGCAAGCGCAAAGAGTATTTTGGAAACGAACCATCTTCACAAATCATGCGGGTAAATTTGTTGCCGTATTTTTTGTTCAGTTTTCTGTGTGGTGGTATCGCGTTTTATGGTTGGCTATCTGGTGTATAACAAAAAAATAAAGTCACTCGCTGTCGCTCGTTGGGACGCTAACACGCAGGGCCGCTTCGCTATTATGCCCTACGCGTTATCGCCCCTTATTTAAAAGTTATGCGGCTGTTCCCTACAGAATCAAAAAGAAGCTTCATTTGTGGCATTTCGCAGAAAGGTTGTTTTGCTAGGTCGTTTTAAGCTCCGTCACAAAATCAAATTTCTCGCTCTTATCAGATCGTGCTTTTATCCAACTATGCAGTTACATCTAGCTTTCTGTACTAGGTTGTTTTATCGTTATTTTATTATTTTAATTCAGCGGTTTGGTAGGCAAGCGTTGGCGGCAAAGCCGCATACGTTCAGTTGTACGCCTAACAAACGACTATGGTGTCAACTCAAACATTAAGCCGCTTTTTCTTCCCACATTACACCATCTCTAACCATTGAG
>NZ_JAESDI010000044.1 GCF_019249215.1 Alteromonas lipotrueae | reverse complement strand
AAGCGTTGCTTTTGAGTTAAGTTAGGCCGGTAATCTTTGAAATTACCAGTGACAAAAATTTAGTACTTCTGTAAGAAAAGGTCGTTCGGTTCGCGGAGCTCACCTCTCCTTACAGAAATTTAGTGAAGTGTTACTTCACTAGCAAAATTTCTGTCCCCATCGTCTAGAGGCCTAGGACACCGCCCTTTCACGGCGGTAACAGGGGTTCGAATCCCCTTGGGGACGCCATTTTCCGGTGTCACAGTCCGTAACTGTGAAATAGGCCGGTAGTAATTAGAAAGTTACTATCAGCGACAAAAATTTGTTTTTGTAAGGATAATGTCGCTCAGTTCGCAGAGCTTGCTTCGCCTTACAAAAAATCTCAAAAGCGTAGCTTTTGAAAGAAGATTTTTTGTCCCCATCGTCTAGAGGCCTAGGACACCGCCCTTTCACGGCGGTAACAGGGGTTCGAATCCCCTTGGGGACGCCATTTTCCGGTGTCACAGTCCGTAACTGTGAAATAGGCCGGTAGTAATTAGAAAGTTA
>NZ_JAESDI010000043.1 GCF_019249215.1 Alteromonas lipotrueae | reverse complement strand
ATAACTTTCCAATAACGGGCGCAGACATGTGGGGCATAATGGCGCAGCCGCCCCGCGTGTATGCGTCCCAGCGAACGCAGTGAGTGTGTTGATTGGCTTGTTAGCCGCGTTTTACTTACGAAGTACTTTTTTGAAATTTGCGCATAGCTCTGACGACATTAACAATGGGCAATGTCGAGAAGAAAACATAAATAGCTACGAACAGCAAAAGGTTAAAATAAGCAAAGTAAGCCAACAGCCCAACTAAGATTTGTACTACACCAGATAATAAAAAGCTATTGCCTACGTATTTGCAGAAAGCAGGTAGGTCGGCAATTTTAGAAAAGTCGATACCGTTAAGTACATCCGCTTTTTGCTTAAAGGTAAGCAGATAGCCAATGATTAAATATATAAAGCCGCTTAAGCAGGATATTAAAAGAATTAGAAAACCTGTACCCATGGAAAATCCTTTTTAGTGGCTAACTTTAAGCTAAGGGGCGCAGATACGTGGGGCATAATGGCGAAGCCGCCCCGCGTATAGGCGTCCCAGCGACCG
>NZ_JAESDI010000042.1 GCF_019249215.1 Alteromonas lipotrueae | reverse complement strand
GCGGGCAGCTGGGACAAAAACACAATGCGGCTTCGCTATTCTCGCATTGTGCTTTTGCCCCTTAGCTTAGTGTTATACGCAAACTAGGAATCTGTGAATATGTCGGATGTAATGGAAAAAGTAGAAGATGACATTAAGAAACATGGTTGGCATGTTCTTTCTGTTTTTAGCAAGGATGCTCCGAGCTTTTCATATTCAATAGGTTTTACTGAAACGCTTGATCATCCTGAAATCATCATGTCTGGGTTGGATACCTCATTGATGCACTCACTTATCAACGATATTGGACAGTTAATCAAGAACGGTCAACGATTTACCAATAACCAATTAAGTGAAGAAGTTATAAAAGGCTATCCGGTCAAATTTAGTAAAATTAGCGAACTCAACAAAGAGGAATACTTAAGGGCGGCTGTTAGTATTTATAGCATTGAAAAGTTTGACGCTCTTCAATGTATTTGGCCTGATAAAGAAGGTAAATTTCAAGAAGAAAGTAACACCGCTCAAGAGGTCTTATCGTGATTGCGTATAACAAAAAAATTAAGTCACTCACTTCGTTCGCTGGGACGCATACATGCGGGGCGGCTTCGCCATTATGCCCCACA
>NZ_JAESDI010000041.1 GCF_019249215.1 Alteromonas lipotrueae | reverse complement strand
CAACAGACTTTACTGAAAGCTTTGGGTACGATGAGCAAAACCGCCTAAAATACAGAGACCGGAAAGTTAATGGCTCTACACAAAGGCAAAATTATACCTACGATCGCCTAGGTAACTTTAAGAAAAAAGATGGACTGGGATATTACTTCTATAACGGTGCGAAAAAGAACAGGCTAGAATACGTTTACAGCGGTGCCAATAAATCGGGAACACGTTTGTATGCCTTTAGTTACGACAATAGAGGTAACATAATAACAGATGGCAATAGAACGTTTAATTATACTGCTTTCGACAAACCATACAAAATAAGTAAAGGTAGTACCGCTACCACCGAATTTTGGTATGGACATGACAGAAGTTTATACCGTCAAAAATTAACGAAATCGGGTAAAGTAACCGATACACTTTATGTTAAAGGCCTGTACGAACGCACTAAATTACCCAATGGTGTGACAGAGCATAAATACAATGTCGGTTCAGTTATTGTTACTGACAGAAGTAACGGTTCGAAAGAAACACTATATCTGCATAAAGATAACCTAGGCTCAACGGTGTCGATTACTAATGCTGGCGGAAATATTGTGCAGCATTTCTCATACGACCCATGGGGTAAGCAAACGGCATTCGGTAGCCATAGTATATTCAATACGTATTCAACACCGGGTGATAGTCACGGCTACACTGGCCATAAAATGATGAATGATATTGGTATTATTCATATGAA
>NZ_JAESDI010000040.1 GCF_019249215.1 Alteromonas lipotrueae | reverse complement strand
CTAACAAACGACTATGGTGTCAACTCAAACATTAAGCCGCTTTTTCTTCCCACATTACACCATCTCTAACCATTGAGTTTAATATGACAACCATCTTCCTAACACAGGCAATGATGGCGACTTTTTTCGGCTTACCTGCGGCTACCAGCCTCTCATAAGTGGCTTTAAATTTAGCGTTGCATTGCATCGCTGACATCATTGCCATAAACAAAACGGTTCTAACTTGGTGTCGGCCACCTTGAGTAACTTGCTTACCTTTGTAGCGACCGCTTTCCTTGTTCATTGGTGCGACGCCAACAAGGGCGGCCACTTGTTTACTATTCATCATACCAAGCTCTGGTAAATAACTGATGAGAGCCGCAGCTGACACCTTTCCGATCCCTGGCATACTTTGAACCAGTTCACTTTTTGCTTGGTATTCTGGACAGCTTTCAATTAAGTCAGCTAATTCGCCGTCCATCTTTTGAATTTGCTTTTTCAACACTGTGAGTATTGCCTTTATGCTTGATTGAACGGTTTTCGGCATAATTTGAAGACGATTTTTCTCACGGGTCTGCATCTCTAAAAGCTGATTTCTGCGGGCTACAGTGTCAGCCATCTTCTGAATGTTCTCGGGCTTTAGTGTCGACAAGGCAGGTTGAATTACCTCACTAAAATGCGCTATCAACGCCGCATCAAGTTTATCCGTTTTAGCTTTACGGCCAATGGCGCCAGCAAAGCGTTTAACATGAATAGGATTTACGACACTAAAAGGTAATTCTGCTTTAGCACAAGCACTCACAAAGGCCATTTCGTAGCGCCCTGTTGCTTCAATAACAATACGAACAATCGTTAATTTTCTTAACCTTTTTAATGCCTCACCAATCCCTTTCTTATCATTGCTCACTTTTAAGT
>NZ_JAESDI010000003.1 GCF_019249215.1 Alteromonas lipotrueae | reverse complement strand
ACTCTTCAATTAAATATATCGAATATGAATCGTCGTTGTGTGACACTCTTAATGAGTGCCCACACAGATTGTCTTGTTATAAATTGTTAAAGAACTATCGTGCAAAAATCATAATGCGAAGCATTCTGTTTTTGCGCAAGGAGGACTAACACTACATATAGTTGCTTAGACTTCCCCACCTCACCCGAACAGCCATTGCCTTTTCGATGAGCGCTTCTCTTCGAAGCGGTTGCGCATTCTACGCGCTTCGTTTTCAGTGTCAACGTTTTTCGTAAATTTCTTTCCGAATCGTTGTTAACTCCAAAGAGTTAATGAAAACTGCTTTTCCAGTGTTGCTGCCAACTCCTTGAAGCGAGGCGCGCATTCTACGCGCTTCGGTTTTCATGTCAACACTTTCAAAAAATTAATTTCAAAAGCATTTCCTTGTAAACCTTGCCAGTACTGCCTTTGAGGTTGTAGTGACTTGCTTTGCCAGTGTAAGTTATTTTACTTTCCTGTCGAAGCGGATGCGCATTCTAGAGATTTCTGAGGCAAGGTCAACCTCTTTTTAATAATTCATAAAAAAAGCGACCTAGAAGGTCGCTTTTTAGTCGTTTGGTATATTAATACAACTAACTCATCACTATTAATGACTGAAAGGCGTGTTTTTACACTTTATTAGACGACTCTTCGTCTTGCTGCCCTTCGCTACTATCAACAGTATCGGTCGCACTATTAGCATCAGCATCAAAGTCTGCATCTTCTTCTTGCTCACCTACTACGTCGTTCAATGTAACTTTATCGACGGTTCTAAATGTATTGATTGGGCCAGCAAGCGCATAAAGAGAAAACACAATAAAGAGTACTAAAGCAGGCTCTGTTGCTACCACTACAAATATAAGTAGCACAATAAGCAGCCCTACGAAAGGAACCTTCCCATGCCAATTCAATTCTTTAAATGAATTGTATTTGAAGTTACTCACCATTAGTAGGCCAGCGAAACCAGTAACTAACGCCACTACAATTCCGTAGTCTGTACCTACAGCATCATATTCAACGCCTACCCAGACTAAGCCAGCAACTACTGCTGCTGCAGCTGGGCTAGCCAAGCCTTGGAAGAAGCGTTTATCGGCAATACCAACCTGCGTATTAAATCGTGCTAAACGTAAAGCAGCACCTGCCACATAAACAAAGGCAGCTAACCAACCGAACTTACCGAGCTCAGTTAAGCCCCAGTTGTATGCCACTAACGCCGGCGCCATACCAAATGACACCATATCAGCCATTGAGTCATATTCAGCACCGAAATCGCTTTGCGTATTCGTCATACGCGCAACGCGGCCATCTAATCCATCAAAAATCATAGCAACAAATATAGCTACCGCTGCTGCTTCAAACCTTCCTGTCATCGAAGACACTACTGCAAAAAAGCCTGAAAATAGACCAGCAGTGGTTAGTAGATTGGGAAGAAGATAAATCCCTTTTCGCTTTTGTTCAGACATAAGTCCTCATATATACATAAATAACTGTGTTAATTATTTCATAGTTCATTGCTGGCGCATAGATAACATTCACCGCACCACTGAAGCACATATAAATAACTAGGTATAGGCTAATATACCTAACCACATCACCTGTTCAGTTATCATACATCTATCATGTTGAAGTTCACGAAATCTACTCTGCCTGTAAAAAGAAGAGCTAAATATCGTACGAACTACACCTTTTATATAGATAAAGAAGGTCTAGTTATAATGCGTTTGCTTAATGTATCAATACTTACCGCGGGCTTTATTGGTTTAACCCTATTGCCACTTTCCACTGCTGAAGCAGGTTCTAATAAATGGCATAATTCCGACTACTCAGGGTGCAGCTCAAATAACAGCTCATCTAACAACGATTTATGCGAATCTGCGTTAGGCGAGAATATCTATGACCTCGTTGATGATGGCGTTCAATCAGGAACAGATCCTCTCAATAGCACCATTTCGGTTAACGGGGTAAACATTTCTGTCTCCGCTTGGTCCGACACCTACGGTAAAAACGATGACCTTGTTGTAGATGCGAAGTTAGAAAAAATATCTGACTACTATGGATATGGTGTAACAAATGATGATTGGGAAACTTACTATAGCCCCGATCACGCGATAGATAATGTAAATAAAGTAAACGGAAACGTCACAGACTTCGATTTCGTTTTGTTGTCATTCGACCAAGCTGTTTCTGTAACAGGGGCAAGCTTTTCCTGGCTATACAGCAACAGCGACTCCCAAGTATCTGTCGCCGCACTTGATTCCATTTCAGGTTTAACCTCAGGCAGTCAAACCTGGAGCGATATCGTTGCTGATGCACTGACAACTGCCTCTTATGATATAGAAAATTGTGACTATGTAGAACATAGGGCAGATTTCGATATTTCAGACACTTCCCAGTATTGGTTAATCGGTGCTTATAATACCGTTTTTGAAAATATCGGAGGTTATATTGGAAATGATGCCTTTAAGCTTTCATCAGTTGGATTTTCTGTAGCAAATGAGAGTCCACCGGCCCCCTCAACTGAAGTCAGTGAGCCAACCACGTTAGGCTTATTGCTCGCAGGTGTATTTCTTGTCGCTTGGCGTAGAAAACAGCTTTGAATGGCGCCTACGTAAAAAGCGCTACTTTAGTTCAAAACTGACAGGTATTACCTGTCAGTTTTTTTTACTACTTAGCCCAAAAAGCGTAAGACTCAAAAATAAAAACCAAATAAAACAAAAACATAAAAATATGGCACAAATAATGCTTTAACTGGTTACTAATAGTAAAATTTCAGTTTAAAAGTGGAAGTATAGCCATGCAGTATTTACATAAAGCTTTAGTATCCTTAGTGGTTTTGTCAACATTAAGCGCACCTGCGTTTGCAGGCGGTAGTCGAGGCGATAGATATAGCGGCACAACTGACCCTGTTGACAGCTCTCTTGCTGAAGGCTATTACGATTTGACTGATTTTGACGAGTCTGTAGTAACTTCTGCTACTGGGGTAACTATAGGTGGTGTAAACATTACGCTTACCGGTTGGTCTGATACAGGTAATAGCTTAGATCCTGAAGACTTCGACCAAATAGTGAAAACGGCTTCGCCCTACGAAGTATCTAGCTTCTACGGCTATGGTGTTTTGAATCAGGACGGTGAAGGGTCAACTAGCCCCAACCACTCTATTGATAACTACTACTGGAATGGCGAAGACACAGCTGCCGGAATTGCATACGCTGACTTTGATTTCGTATTGTTCTCTTTCGATTCTGATGTAACACTTGATAACATTGACTTTGGCTGGGCAAACAACAATGGCACTGACCAACAAGTTTCAATTGCTGCATTAAATGATAGCCAGCTAGGGTTACTCCAAGGCGAGTCCAGCAGCTGGTCTGAAATCATTACTGGTGCGGTTTCAGGGTCATTCAATATTACTAAAACTGGGTCGTACAGCTATACTACTGGCGAGCTAGAATTAGTTAACTCAGCGAAGTATTGGTTAGTTGGCGCCTATAACACTGTGTTTGGCAGCGTAGATGGTGCTTCAATGTACAATGATGGATTTAAAATTACCTCTATTGATTTTACTGAGGGCACTCCGCCCCCCGTTGCTGAAGTTCATGAGCCTGGCGTTTTTGGCTTGATGCTAATGAGTTTTGCTATTCTTATATGGCGTAGAAAACGCACTGCGTAATAGTTTCAAAATAGAAAAAAAACACGTATCTTTAGAAGGTGGCTTTGGCCACCTTTTTTTATGGCAGTTAGCAGGATAATTTAATAATGAATTTAGGAACTGGACGTTCGCGTATTTGGCGTTCTACATTGGCCTCGGCAATATTGGCATCGGCATTTGCAGGTAGTTTTTTAAGCATCGCTCATGCTACGACTTCGGAGGATTATGAAAAAGCACTTACTGCATTTAACGCAGATAAGTATAACGAAACCTATATTCACCTGAAAAATAGCTTAAAAAAAGACCCCGAGAACTTAGCTGCCAAAATCCTAATGGGAAAAATACTTCTCATTAACGGATATTTAAATGCAGCAGAACTTGAGTTTGTAGAAGCAATAGAGATGGGAGCAGACATAAACCTGCTCGCCGAGCCCTTGGGCAATACTTGGCTCTTTCTCAATAAATACACAGACATCGTCAACTTTAATCAAACCAGTAAACTCACCAAGGAAAGCAACCGAGCTTGGCTGCAAATACGCGCCACAGCATGTATACGACTAGATGATCTAACGTGTGCCGAAACTGATTATTCACAAATACTTTCTGATACCCCTCGCTACGTTCCTGCTATTAATGGGTTGGCTTCTATTGCGCTTCAAAGAGATAATTTATCATTGGCTCGTAAACTTATTAATGACGCCGAGAATATAGAAAAAGAAAATGCCATTACTTGGCGCTTAAAAGGCCAATTGGCCTATCGCGAGGGAAATACCAAAGCGGCTACTGAATACCTGCAAACCGCACTATCATTTAACCGCGAAGATCCTATTGCACTTAGGAATCTTGTTGACCTTTATCTACAAGCTAAAGACTATGACCAAGCGAAGCTATTTGTCGATGAAATTATTGAAGATACGCCCAACGACCCTCTCGCCATTTTGTTAAATAGTTGGTTGCAAAGCCGTAATACCGAAACAGCCATCGACAATGAACAATTACTTCAGCTCAATGAGTTTATGAGTCAATTAGATCCTGAAATAATTGCCTCTCAACCTATGCTGCTGTACATAAGCGGGCTGACAAACTTTTTCAATAACAATATGGAAAAGGCAGCGAAGGACTTCACAAGCTACCTACAAAATGAACCTGATGACATTCAGGCTGTAATGATGCTGTCTCAGGTTTATCTCTCTACGCAACAAGGTAAGCAAGCCCTACTTTTGTTAGAGCGTTATCAGGATGTACTGCTGGAAAATCCTGATTCGGCACTTATTTTAGGCGATTTGTTTATAAAACAGAATAAAGCCTTTAAAGCTGAAAGGTTGTTGCAGCAACTAGAAATACGACACCCCTCGGAAAGTAAATTACAGCTTTTTAAAATTAGATTGATGGCGGCAAGAGGTAAGCAGGATAAAGCCTTGGCGATCCTCGAACAAAATTTTTCTAGGTATAAAGACAGCCCTTCTTATCTTTTCACCTACGCGTTAATGAACCTTCAAGCCTCACGTTACGACCAAGCACTTCGCAGCGCTGGCCTACTTGCAGACAAGTTCCCAGAGGATCCTGAAGTTTATAATTTACAAGCGGGGATTCTTATACGGCAGGGGCAATTAGCAGAAGCCAAGTCGAAAATTGAAAAAGCATTGGCAATTAACCCCGCGTTATTTCCTGCAAAATTCAATTTGGCTGCTACTGAAAGCAGATTGGGGAACCTAGACGTATCATCACAACTCGTTGAAGAATTGCTTACTCTATCGCCAAAGCATAACGAAACACTGCTACTTAAAGCACACAATTTGACACGTCTTGGTAGTACACAAGAAGCCAAGCAAATTTACATTGATATACTTACGCTAAACCCGCAAAACATAGCCGCCAAGGAGCGGTTAGTCGCTATTTACCAACGTGAAGGTGATAGTAAAAGCGCTCTATATCATTTAGATAGACTTATCAAAGATGAATTCGACAATCCTGATTACCTTCTCAGTAAAGCCGGATTGTTAATTGCGTTAAAAGATTATGAGAACGCGAAAAAAACGCTAAATATTGTTGAGAACTTTATACAGCAAGACGCCACTAGGTTACTTCGTTTGAGTGACCAACTATTGCTAATAAATGAAGAAGATAGAGCGCTGGCAGCAATGGAAAAGGCACAATCAGCTGCACCAGATTCTTCAATTATAGTCCTTGCTCATGTACGACTTTTATTGAAATTAGATAAAGTTAATGATGCAAACGTGTTACTGGCGTCTATCGCAACTACACAGCAGGGCAATGCCAATTATTGGTTGCTGAAAGGCAGAGCTTTGACAGCTGAAGAACGTGATGAACAAGCCCTTGAGGCTTATCGACGAGCCCTTAGACTAGATAGAGATTTCGCACCGCCGCTAATCGCTATTTACAACTACGCCCTTAATGAGCGCTATGTAGATACATTCATTGAAGAGTCAGAGGCAATTATCAAGCAAAACCCAAAAAACCTTCTGGCCAAAAGCTTACTTGCTCAATATCTCTATTTCATACGTGATTTTGACGCAGCAACAGCCCTATATAATGAGCTAGTAAAAATACCCGAAACACCAAGTCCAGCACAGGCTTACAATAGGCTAGCTATTATGGCAATGGAAATGGGAACGGATAGTGCTGAAAGCTATATCATCAAAGCCTATGAACTCGACCCCTCATCTTCGAAAATTCTTGATACGTTTGGCTGGTTAAAAGCACAACAAGGGCAATATGAAACAAGCCTCAAAATGCTACGCGACGCCTTTGCCCGAGATGCCAATGATCCTAACATTCGCTATCACCTTGGTTATACATTGGCTAAGTTAGGCAGAATTGAAGAAGCAAAAGAAGAATTAACCTTTGCGGTAAATGTGAAACGGCCTTTCTTTAAACGCACTGAAGCACAAAGCCTGCTCGATGGTCTTTAATTACGTTCGTTAACTTTTTTCACGTATAAGAAAGCCACACTCTCTATCAAGATGTGTGGCTTTGTTTTATCTACACGCTTATTACTGCGGCATAAGCTAATTAATCACTGATTTGAAATCACTAGCTTTTCGTTATCTACATCTATTCTGATAACAGAATCTGGTACCAAATCACCTGAAAGTAACTTTTGTGCGAGTGGATTTTCTATATGAACCTGAATCGCCCGTTTAAGTGGCCGCGCACCATATACAGGGTCGAAGCCAGCATCAGCGAGTTTATCCATAGCAGCCCCAGATAAATTAAGCTTGTACCCTTTTTCCACTAACCTAGCACGAAGTGCTGCTAGTTGAATTTTAGCAATAGATTTAATTTCGTCTTTGCCAAGTGGGTGGAATACCACAATGTCATCAACTCGGTTAATAAACTCAGGACGGAAATGCTGCCCTACCACCGACATCACTGACGCTTTCATTTCTTCGTACTGACTTTCTTCATGTTGCGTTTGAATAATGTCAGAACCTAAGTTGGATGTCATGATCACTACGGTGTTTTTGAAATCAACTGTGCGACCTTGCCCATCGGTTAAGCGACCGTCGTCTAATACCTGTAGCAAGATATTAAAAACATCAGGGTGTGCTTTTTCTACTTCGTCGAGCAAAATTACAGAATAAGGCTTTCTACGTACTGCTTCGGTTAAATAGCCACCTTCTTCATACCCAACATAGCCAGGGGGCGCCCCAACTAAACGAGCAACAGAGTGGCGCTCCATAAATTCCGACATATCAATGCGCACCATGGCGTCTTCGGTGTCGAACATGAAACCGGCTAGCGCTTTACATAATTCAGTTTTACCAACCCCTGTTGGGCCTAAAAACAGGAAGGAGCCAATAGGACGGTTAGGATCCGCAAGGCCAGCTCGAGAACGTCTGATTGCGTTAGATACTGCCTCAACCGCTTCCCCCTGCCCCACAACACGTTTGTGTAGTACATCTTCCATTTTAAGTAGTTTGTCACGCTCGCCTTCTAGCATTTTAGCAACAGGTATACCTGTCCAACGTGACAATACATCGGCAATTTCAACATCGGTGACTTTGTTTTTCACCAACTTAGTTTCTCGGGTTTCATTTTCAGATGCCCGCTCAAGTTTTGCTTCTAACTCGGGAATTCTGCCGTACTGAAGCTCAGACATACGATTTAAATCTGATGCCCTGCGCGCAATCTCTAAATCGAGTTTAGCTTGCTCTAGCGATGACTTAATGGTTTGCGTACCTTGCATGGCTTCTTTTTCATCAAGCCATACTTTTTCAAAGTCATTGTATTTAGTTTCAGCTTGCTCACGTTCAAGCTCAATCATTTCTAAACGTTTGTGACTGGCATCATCCGTTTCCTTGGCAAGTGCCTGCTCTTCCAGTTTCAGTTGAATAATACGGCGCTCTAATCTGTCCATATCTTCAGGTTTTGAATCTATTTGAATACGAATACTCGATGCTGCTTCATCAATCAAATCAATAGCTTTATCGGGGAGTTGTCTGTCGCTAATATAGCGATGAGACAAGCTGGCCGCCGCTACGATAGCTGGGTCGGTAATATCCACTGAATGGTGAAGTTCATACCGTTCTTTCAACCCCCTCAAAATAGCGATGGTGTCTTCTACGCTGGGTTCATCTACCAACACTTTCTGGAATCGGCGTTCAAGAGCGGCGTCTTTTTCGATATATTGGCGATACTCATCAAGGGTAGTTGCGCCCACACAGTGCAATTCACCGCGAGCTAACGCTGGTTTTAACATGTTACCCGCGTCCATAGCGCCATCGCCTTTACCTGCGCCTACCATGGTGTGTAGTTCGTCAACGAATAAAATAACCCGACCTTCTTCTTTAGCTAATTCGTTAAGCACGGCTTTAAGGCGCTCTTCGAATTCTCCGCGATATTTTGCGCCCGCCACCAATGCGCCCATATCAAGCGAAAGCACCCGCTTATTCTTAAGCCCTTCTGGTACTTCACCATTAATAATGCGTTGCGCTAACCCCTCAACAATCGCGGTTTTGCCCACACCAGGCTCGCCAATAAGAACTGGGTTGTTCTTTGTTCTGCGTTGCAAAACCTGCACTGCACGACGAATTTCATCATCGCGACCAATAACAGGGTCGAGCTTCCCTTGTTCTGCGCGCTCGGTTAAATCTGTAGTAAATTTCTCCAGCGCTTGGCGCACGTCTTCGGCATTCGGATCATTTACAGTTTGCCCGCCTCGCATAGAGTCGATAGCGTTTTCTACGTTATCTTTAGTAATGTTAAGCTGCTTTAAAATTTCGCCTAATCGACCGTTATCTTGAAAGGCTGCCAGCACGAAAATTTCAGAGGTAATGTACTCATCTTTACGCTGCTGAGCTATTTTGTCGCACAGGTTAAGCAGAATGCCACTTTGTTTACTTAGCTGTACATCACCGCCAATGCCATCAACGCTAGCGATACGGTCAACCGCTTCACTCAATGCCGAGCGCAGTGCATTCACATTTACATTTGCTTGGTCGAGTACGGGGCGTACCGAGCCGCCTTGCTGGTTCAGCAAAGCCGTCATTAAATGTACAGGTTCAATGTATTGATGGTCGCGCCCAAGCGCTAAAGATTGAGCATCCGAAATGGCAAGTTGGAACTTATTGGTGAATCTGTCTAATCGCATGGCTAAACCCTAATAATGTCAAAATACCTTATGCATTAGTTATGGGATCTTATTGAATGAGATTCAAGAGAAACGTTTAAAGTTTCGTAAACCTTTGATTTAGCGCAAACCTATTACACTTACCATTCGGCCAGTAGCTAGCTTGCCTTGATGCGTTGCTCTGCGGTGGGAATAAAACTGTTTTTCATTGCAATAGGTACATAGCTGACTATTGAAGACGGTACCAACATTTAGCGATGCTAGCTGCTGGGCAGCAATGGCGGGTAAATCCAATTGAAACTTAGTGGGTATATCACCTTGGCATATTGCTGATGGGTAATCCGCGAAGCGTTGTGCTAACGCAGCATCTACTTCATAACACTGCTGACAAATGGCTGGCCCAATCCAAGCCATTAAATCTGAAGCTTGGCGCGAAAAATGGCTCACTGTGCGGCCAATAATTGCAGACTCAAGCCCTTTCCATCCAGCATGCACGGCAGCCACTTCTTTACCTGTAATGTCACAGATAAGAATAGGTACGCAGTCAGCCGTCATTACTGCACAAAAATGCGTACTACTTGTGGTAAAAGCTGCATCGCCTTCTGTCTCGGAAGAAGGCAACGTAACAACATGATTGCCGTGAACTTGATTTAACCACGTAATAGCATTGGCATAGGGTAAACCAGCGCGATTTAATGCCACGGCTTCCTTGTCATCACCCACGTGGTCTCCGACATTACATTGGGCAAACTCCCCACGACTGGCACCTTCGCCATCATGGTCACAGCCACTGCCATCACGCGTGGTAGTGTAAGCAACCACGTTTTCAGGGCTATGCCATTGAGGTGTTATCATGTTGAGCTCCGTCGCTCTGCAGCCATTTTATTGGGTCAGACAAACCAGTTGCACTGATTAAATCATATCCTCAGGGTTTTCTTTAGAGTCTAAGCGTACTGCAGCCAATAAATCTTGCATATCTTTTGGCAGTGGCGCTTGCCATGTCATCCACTCTTCCGATTCTGGATGATACAAAGAAAGCTGAGCTGCGTGTAAAGCCTGACGCTGGAAACCCCGTAACGTGTTAACAAAATCATCAGATGCACCTTTCGGTAAGCGTGGTCTACCACTGTAGGTAGGATCGCCTAGTAACGGATGCTTAATGTGGGCCATATGCACACGAATTTGGTGGGTTCTGCCTGTTTCCAGCTTTAAGCGCAAATGCGTATAAGCACGAAACTTCTCGATAACACGAAAGTGAGTTACTGCAGGTTTACCATTTTCACGCACGGCCATGTGTGTACGCTTAGTTGCATGGCGCCCAATAGGCGTATCCACCACACCACCAGCTACCATAGTGCCCATCGCAACGGCTTCATACTCTCGGCTCATCACTCGTGTTTGCAGCTGATCTACCAGGTGGGTTTGTGCTGGTAAGGTTTTCGCTACTACCATCAGGCCTGTTGTGTCTTTATCTAAACGATGCACTATACCGGCACGAGGCACTTTATCGATGTCAGGAACATGATTAAGCAATGCGTTAAGCACAGTGCCACTTGGATTGCCCGCACCAGGATGAACCACTAAGTCAGCAGGTTTGTTAATGACTAAAATATGTTCATCTTCATAAACAATATCCAATGCAATATCTTGCGCTTGGCTAGTGACCTGCACTTCTATTTCAGCGCTAACAGTCACCACCTCATCCATTTGCATTTTATGGCGTGGTACTGTGATAACCTGTCCATCAACGGACACATTTCCGCCTTGGATCCAAGTTTTTAGCTTAGAACGTGAATATTCAGGGAACAAATCAGCTAAAACCTGATCTAACCGAAGACCAAAGTGCTCAGCCCCTGTGGTTGCTTCTAATTGTAATGTGTTGTCCGACTCTGTCATAACACCGATTATTAAGTGTAAAAAGGGTATTATAACAAGCTTTCAATCGGTACACTGCGTTGTTTGCGAATTTGTATGGTTTTTATCATCGCGAGTACGTTAGAATACGAGAACATGAGCTTAGACAGCGAAGTAATCAATACTGTTTAGCAGGAAAAAAGAACTATTATGAAATCAATTCGATTACTGGCACCTGTGTTATTAGGTGCAATGGTATCTGTCGCAGGCTGTAGTAGCTCCTCCGACGAAGAAGAAAAAGCCGTTATGGCTAATATGGGTGCGCAACAGCTATATAACAGAGCCAAAGAAAGCATGGAAGTGGGTAACTTCAGTGCTGCGGCCCAGACATTAGGCGCATTAGACTCTCGTTACCCATTTGGCCCGCTTTCGCACCAAGTGCAATTAGACCTTATCTATAGTTACTACAAATCAGGTAAGAGTGATGAGACGTTAGCCACTATCGATAGGTTTATTCGTCTTAATCCAAACCACTCAGATGTTGATTATGCCTACTATATGCGTGGCCTTACCAACATGGAGTCTGACAGTAACCTGTTTCAAGATTTAATGAACATTGATAGGACTGACCGAGATCCTTCGAAATCTCGTCAGGCTTTTGAAGATTTCAGACGCTTAATGCAGCAATACCCTGACAGCAAATATGCTGCAGACGCACGCAAGCGCATGCTTCATATTAAAGACAGGCTTGCACGATACGAAATTGCTATTGCCCGCTTCTACATGCGCAGACACGCTTATGTTGCAGCAGCTAACCGTGGCAGATATGTTATCGAGCACTTCCCTGAAAGTACACAAATTCAGCAAGCGCTTGAAATTATGGTATCTAGTTACGAGCAATTAGGATTAGATGATTTGCGTGGTAATGCCATGAAGACATTGAAGTTGAACTTCCCTGAAAGTGACTTTATTAGTTAATCATTCTAATAGCAGTAATAAAAAGCGCAGTTTAAAACAAACTGCGCTTTTTTTTGAATCTGCTTTTTAACTTTAACTGAGAAAATTTACAAAAATACTATTACGAAGGCTAGCGAAAGAAAAGATGACTAAATGGATTGAGAAGGCGCGCTATACCAGACGTAAAATGTAAGGGCTGGTCAACAATAGTAAATACTAAGCAACCTTGGGCATTATCAGAACGCGGGGTATGCGTATTTTGGCCATCCATGAAAATAAAATCGCCAGAATCGTAGTTGTTAATCCCATCACTGAATTCACCGTTTATCACCAAAGTGTATTCAGTGCCTCGGTGAGTATGTTCGGGCACACTACCACCTTTAGCCATATATATGAAATTGGCTACTCCTTGGCTACCTAAATCCACAGGTGCCTGCCATAACTTCCCTACTAAACTAGACCAGCCCCCTGTCTTCTCTATATACCGCTGAAGTGTTCGCGGGAGGACAAAGTTCCTGCCATCAAGCTCAATAGAATGGATAGCAGCCTTACTGACTTCTGTCTTACTGCTTGGCTTTCGGGAGATTTCTTTCTGATTCAAGCCGGTATCAGCTTCAACAGAAGACGGCGCTTGAGTAATTTGCGCAATCATTGCGCTGTAATCGGCTTTAAGGTCAACTTGCTTAAAACCATTATCTTGCAGTAACGAACCAGCTAGGCGCTCGGTTTCTTGTTCCACAAATCGCTGACACGTGCTGCACATATCACAATGTGCAGAGACCATCAGCGACACCGCCGGCGATAAATTTCCGTCAACGAATGAAACAAGTTGTTGAGCACTCGGGTGGAACCTAATCATTACTTTGCAACATACCTTTTAATCTTTGAAGTGCTAAGCGAGTTCTTGACTTAACAGTACCCAGTGGGATATCTAATTCATCGGCGACTTCTTGCTGAGATTTACCATCAATGTAAATAGCTTCAATAACTGCCTTTTGTTTAACCGGAAGCGATTCAAACAAATAACCGATTTGTTCTAACGTTACTTGTTCGTCAAGAGGTGCTTCGTTTAGGTCGGCAGTTTGTTCACACAATACTGGCCAAAGATCATCAGAGCATACATCTTCTTTTCGGTTTTGAAGCTTACGCAGCATATCAAAACGAATATTTCGAGCAATGGTGAAAATCCAGGTAGATGGCGAACCTTTCTCTGCGTTAAATAAATGCGCTTTTTGCCACACATTCGACATAGTGTCTTGTACTAGTTCCATGGCAAGGGCTTCGTTACCCATCTGCTTTAAAGCGTATGAACGAAGTCTTGGAGCAAAGTAATTAAAAACTCGCGCAAAAGATTTTTTACAACGCTTTTGGGCAACTTCAACTAGGTAATCTGACATCTCAACCGCGCATTCTTTCGGTTTAATCGTACTCTTACTTTGTTCTAAAGGAATTCCAACTAACATAAGGTTTCGTCCGTTTATCCGATTCGATTAATATATTTTACAAACAAACGATGAAAGAAGTTCGAAAAAATCGCCAATTCCACATTACAATTGTTTAATGGAATTTAACACTTTATCTATTAATTCGGTTTATCGAATTAATGCACACAGATAGTTAAGTAAGTTCTTGCCACCACCCTGTCTAAGAAATTGCTGCTTTTGTCCACCATCAACAGGTAGCAATTCAAGCCACCGTCTTAACACCCACATAGGGTCGTCAAACCGGGTTTCCTCATAAAGTGATGCTATCTCCGTATACTTCGCAAAAATTTCTTTCAAACGCTCATTTATAGGCGCTAATTGCTGAGGTGATATTTCGCAGTTCCAAGGCGATACAGAATGACAATGACCTGTACGTAACCCATCTGATTCAACTGCTACATCAGTTACCTCAACTAACTCTAATCCAGCAACCTTTATGCCAAGCAAGCCGTCATCGAGCAAATCGAAGTCGACAACCTTGGCGTAGGTACCAATCGGATAAATATGTTCATTACGGGATTTATCACCAGATGCGTTTAGCATACACATCACAAACCCTTTATTTTCAGCACATGCCTGCTTAACCATGCGCGTGTACCTTGGCTCGAAAATGCGTAACGCCATGCGTCCCTCTGGAAGCAAATGGGCAGATAACGGAAATAGTGGAATGGGTGTCTTACTCATAAACTCTTAACTCTTTTGGTCATAAGCAATTACGCCACTGTGAACAAATTGGATCGCTAGGGAAAAAATTTCACACTTTAGTCTAAAGGTAATGATCCGACGCGCTACATTATTTGTAGAATGAATATATTAAGAAAACATTAACCAACCCGGTTACGCTTCGAATAGTAGAACGATAATCAAAATAGCGTGTATAGTATTTGCAAACAAGCTCCCACGCAGTATTAGCAATAGTAACAACACGTTACATGGCCGTTTTATGTTTATCCAAGCAAATTAACAAAGTGAAGAAGTGATGACTGTATTAGATAGATTCTCAACGATGTACGCCGATATATGCCAAATCACCCTAGATGACTTAGCAGATATTTATGCTTCCAACGTGGCATTTGTTGACCCTATCACTACCCACCATGGCCTTAATAGCGTACAAAAGTATTTTGCAAATTTACTTGGGCAAGCCGAACGCTGTCAGTTTGACATATCAATGATAGCGCCAGTGAATAGCAACAGCATCACCCATATCGTTAACTGGACAATGAACCTCAAACTTAAGCAAAGCGACAAGTTAATTGTCGTAGACGGGAATACCCAGTTGACGGTAAAGGATGACAAGATTGTCTATCACAAAGATTACTACGATTTAGGCGAAATGGTATATGAACACATTCCTCTGTTAGGCTTCTTTGTGAAGAAAATTAAAAAGAGGTTAGCGAAGTGAAGACATTACTCATTACAGGCGCCACCTCAGGAATTGGCAAAGCATTAGCACTTCATGCGGCAGAAAAAGGCTATCAGGTTATTGCATGTGGTAGAAATCAAGAAGTGTTAGATGAACTGGCGTCGAAGCCAAACATTAAGCCGCTTCAATTTGATGTAACTTCTCTAAAAGAGGCTAAACAAGCGCTGCACAACGTAAAGTGCGACATTGCTATTTTAAATGCAGGCACCTGTGAATATGTAGATATTGATGAATTCGAGTCGGATATGTTTAGGCGGGTTTTCGAACCGAACTTTTTTGGCGTAGTTCACTGTGTAGAGGCGCTCATTCCTTCATTAAAGAAAGGGAATAAGCTAGTCATCGTAGATAGTATGGCCCGCCTACTTCCCTTTACCCGTTCTCAGGCATACGGGGCAAGTAAAGCAGCTCTTCACTATTTTACAAAAAGCTTAGAGGTTGACTTACACGACCGCGGTATAAATGTTCAAGCGGTATCACCAGGGTTTGTTGAAACACCCCTTACTGACAAAAATGACTTTGATATGCCAATGAAAATTACGGCAAATGAAGCGGCGGTTTCTATGCTTAAAGGTGTTGAGACGGGTAAGCAAACCGTTTTCTTCCCTCGCATATTTGGCTTTATACTTCGATTTATGCATATCTTACCGGTTGGATTACAAAAGAAATTATCGCTATCGATGCGAGAGAAGCAGTAGAGCACAATAACAATGACAAAAAATGTAGCGATTATTGGGACCGGCATTTCAGGCCTGACGTGTGGGTATTTGTTAAATAAAACAGCTAATATCACTGTTTATGAGTCCAATGATTACATTGGCGGGCACACCGCCACGAAAAAAATCAACGATGAGGGTATTGAACGAAATATCGATACCGGTTTCATTGTATTTAATGATTGGACCTACCCTAGATTTATAAAGCTGATGAAGCAGCTTGATGTCGCATACCAGCCTACCGAGATGAGCTTTTCTGTTACCAGTGAGAAAGCTAACATCGAGTACAATGGCAATACGATAAACAGCCTATTTGCACAGCGTCGGAATATACTACGCCCAAGGTTCTGGCGTATTGTGCGTGACATTCTGAAATTTAATAAAGCCTGCAAAGCCTTTGTCGCCGAGAAGCGAGACACTTCTTCTATGACGCTTCAAGATGTCATTAACGAGCTAAAATTAAGCGATGACTTTGCGCGCTATTATATCTTGCCCATGTGCGCCGCTATTTGGTCTGCAAGTCTTGCCCAAACTAGGCAGTTCCCACTGACTTTCTTTCTCCAGTTTTTTAACAACCACGGTTTATTGAATATAACTGACAGGCCACAGTGGTATACCATTAAAGGTGGCTCTAGCACTTATATTCCCCCGTTAACTGCCAGTTTTAAAGACAAGATAAAGCTATCATGTGGCGTTACTAATGTGAAAAAAGTAGGCCAAAAGTGGCAGGTAACTGACACATCTGGCACTCAAGCTTTATTCGATGACGTTATTTTCGCCTGTCATAGCGACCAAGCACTAGCCATGCTAGATACTCCCAGCGAAGTTCAGCAAGCGGTGTTGGGCGCTATTCGCTTCGCTGAAAATGACGTCGTTATGCACAAAGATACAAACCAACTTCCTAAGCGAAAGCTTGCATGGGCAAGTTGGAATTACCGCTTAAAAGACGATGCTGGCGAGGAAGAAAGACCGGCTTCGGTGACTTACGATATGAATATTCTTCAGCGATTAGACGCAGCTAATACCTACTGCGTCACCCTTAATAACACGGATAAAATTGATACAAGCGCGGTATTGGGTAGTTACCAATATTCGCATCCTCAATTTAGTGACGTTATGGTGAATGCACAACAGCGCCGAAGCCAGATATGTGGTGTGGATAATCTGCATTTTTGTGGCGCCTACTGGTATAACGGTTTTCATGAAGATGGTGTGCATAGCGCATTAGATGTATGTGAGCGATTTGGAGCTCACCTATGATGGATAGCGCTATTTATGAAGGAAAGGTGTATCACGAGCGCTTTTCACCTACCCAACATAAGTTCGACTATCATATTTATTTGTTCTGGATAAAGTTAAGTGAAGTCGATGCATTGCCAGCAGCCTTGAAACACTTCTCTGTTAATTCTAAAGCAAGGGTACGCTTTAAACGAGAAGACTATTTAGGTGATAGCAACAGGCCATTAGACCAAAGCGTACTAGAAAAAATGAACAGTTTAAGTGAGGATACCTTAAGCGGCGATGTGTACATGCTTGGGCAACTTCGAATGTGGGGAATGTATTTCAGCCCTGTTAATTTTTATTATTTAAAGGGTAAAGACAATGCCTTTACCCATGTATTAGCAGAAGTCAGCAATACCCCTTGGAATGAGCGGCATTATTATCTGGTCGATTTAGCCGTGCAAGCAGACACACCAAAAGCATTTCATGTATCACCGTTTAATCCCATGGACATGACTTACAAATGGCGAATAACGCAACCTAGCCAACGCCTATCATTAACGATGGACTGTGTTCGAGGCGAAAAAGAGTTCAATGCTGGAATTAATTTAACACGGCTTTCATTAGATAATGCGAATCTAAGTCGGGTTATGAAACGTATACCTAGTATGACCATTAGAACAATAATTGGCATATATTGGCAGGCGTTAAAGTTACTTATAAAGCGTACACCACTTTATAACCACCCTAAGAAAAGTCAGGAATAATAACAACATGTCTTCCGGTGAATCTGTATTTAGTACCCCGTCAGAAGCGTCTCTTTTAGACAAGGTATGTAGGCGCGCATTTTTAAAGTGTTTAGAGAAACTTCCACATGGTTCACTTACCATTATGGAAAATGGCAGCACGATCTCTTCACTGGGTAACCCCAATGACGATTTGCACGCTACGATTAATTTCAAAGACGTGAAAGCGTATCGCCAATTATTATTGGGCGGCAGTGTAGGTGCAGGTGAAGCCTACATGGATGGTCTGTGGGAAAGCGATAATGTGACGGCAGTGGTGCAAATATTTGCGCGCAATTTATCTACCCTTGACGCATGGGAAAACAAGTTCAAATGGATTTCCATGCCTATTTTAAAAATTCAGCACTTTGCCCGCCGCAATACACAAGACCAAGCCAAGAAAAATATTGAAGCCCATTACGATTTAGGTAATAAACTCTATACTCGCTTTTTAGATAATACGATGATGTATTCATCGGCGATTTATCCTGATGTGAATGCCAGTTTAGAAGAGGCGCAAAATCACAAACTTAAAACAATTTGTGACAAGCTTCAGTTAACCCAAAGTGACCACCTTTTAGAAATTGGCACTGGCTGGGGCGGTTTGGCGGTATATGCTGCCAAGCATTATGGTTGTAACGTGACCACCACAACTATCTCTGAAGAACAATATGCGTGGGCAGAGCAATGGATTGACCGCGAACTGGTATCTGACAAAGTCACCTTGCTGAAAAAAGACTATCGCCTATTAGAAGGTAAATACGACAAGCTGGTTTCAATAGAAATGATTGAAGCCGTTGGGAAAGATTACTTAGGTAACTTTTTTGAAAAGTGTTCATCGTTATTGAAAGACGATGGGCTGATGTTGCTTCAATCCATTACTATTGACGATAGACGTTACGAGAGTTACGCCAATAGTGTGGACTTCATTCAAAAATACATATTCCCCGGTGGATTCTTACCCTCGCAATATCAATTAAACTCTCATTTAAAGCGCTATAGCGACATGATGATTAGAGATCTGCATGATATCGGGTTAGATTACGCCCAAACCCTAAATCATTGGTACGAGGCCTTTATTAGCGCCAAAGAAGCGTTACTAAACGACGGTTACGATGAACGTTTCATGCGAATGTGGATTTACTATTTAAAATACTGTGAAGGCGGTTTTTTAGAAAGAACCATTAGCACTGTGCAATTGGTAATATCTAAGCCGCATCACAGGGAGGCATTGCAACGCTAGTTGCATACGAAAGACAACTTCAAACCAAAAGGGCGAATCATCTGATTCGCCCTTTTTGATTTTGTGTTCGGTTTAGTAACCTATTCATCAACCACGGATATAGGTTGGGAGGTCATGGGTTTACCTTGATTAATATTAATCTCTACCCGTCTGTTTCTTGCTCTATCGGCAGGCGTTGTCGCCTCTTCCACCATGGGGTCGGTATCAGCCTTGCCGACTACAGACATTCTGCTTTCATCGAACCCCGGCGCTGTTCGCATGGCCTCGGCTACGGCTACGGCACGCTGAGACGATAAATCCCAATTAGAACGATAGAGTTCATTAGCAATGTGTTGTCCGTCACTGTGCCCTGAGATTTCTATTTCCCCTGGAACATCTGCTAACAACACCCCAATTTTGCGTAAGATAGGCTGGAATTGAGGTTGTAAAAATGCAGAACCTGCAGAAAACGAACCGTTCTCTCTAATGCGAATAGTCAGCTGCTGACCCAAAGACTCTAACTCTACTGCGCCATCGAGAATTTGCTTTTGTAGCTGCTGCGCCACTTTTTTCATTAACTCAGCAGTTTGAGTTTGATCTGAACTTTGCGACTCCGAGGACGACTGATCAGTGGCCGTTTGCTGTGACTGCCCCCCGCGTTGCTCACCCCGTTGCTTCTGCCTACCGCCTGATGAGTCTTCATCACCCGCTTGAAACTCCAGCATCTGCTGGGTCATTTCAATTGTTTGTTGCTGAATAGTGTCGATGGGCGACGGATCTGGACGACCAGGCCTAAACTCCATAGCAATAACACTGGTGCCTTTAGGAATGTCCTTAACTTCAATTTTGTTTTGTACACCGAAGGCAAACTTCATAGAGCCCGCGATTTGCTTAAACTTCAGTACATCCATTTCTGAAAACGAAAGTAAGAGCACAAAGAAGCACATCAGTAGCGACATAAGATCCGCGAAGGTCCCCATCCATGCAGGAAGCCCCTCGGGAGGACATTTTGGGCACTCTTCTTCAGCCATTATTCATCCTCAGCGCCCGTACCGCGTTTACTTGCCGCCAAATAGTTTTTCAGTATACCTTCAATTACACGCGGGTTTTGCCCATCGGCAATCCCGACAATGCCATCGAGCACTAGCATTTGGTTAAGCTTTTCTTCTTGTGCGCGGTTACCGAGCTTTACCGCCATGGGTAGGCAAATAATGTTGGCAAGAAATGCACCATACAAGGTGGTTAATAGTGCTACCGCCATCGCCGGCCCAATCGATTTAGGATCATCCATGTTAGAAAGCATGGCCACCAGGCCAATCAGAGTTCCAATCATTCCCATCGCTGGTGCGATATCACCCATGCCTTTAAATATGGTGGCACCAAACTCGTGTCGCTCGGTGGTCATAGAGATATCTTTCGCTAAGGTTTCTCTGACCACTTCTATGTCGTGACCATCAACCAGCATGTCTACGCCTTTTTGCATAAACGGGTTTTCTATTTCAGCTTCTTCCAATGCAAGGAAACCGCCTTTACGCGCTGCATCTGCCATCTCAACAATTTTTTCGATAAGATCTTCAGGCGTATCAATTTTGAACATGAATGCTTTGCCTGCAATTTTACCTGCACCAAAGAACTGCCCTAAAGTGTATTGGGATAAAATAACGAAAAGGGTGCCACCAAATACGATCAAGATAGACGGTACGTTGATGAACATGGCAATACTGCCACCCATAACCATGGCCATTACTACAAAGCCGATGGCGCCCAACATACCTATGACGGTTGCTAAATCCACTCACTCTTCCTCATTTTTTGCAGACGCTGCATAACTATTACTCGTATTCTATCGGCATTGTATAGAATTTCTATAACAAGATTATCGCAAATTGCCTTAATTATTGTAGACATAATGACGTTAGTCGAACTTTAGGCAGCAGTTTTGATGGCAGCGCCTAGATCACAATGCTTTATCATAGATAGTAGCAATAGGGCATATGTTGACAAACCATTTGACCCATTGGCTACCCTCAGTTAATGTGCGCGTAATCCCAAGAAACGCCTAAAATTGAGTGCTATTGTGACGAAAAAGACAGATTCTCCCTCGTTTGAGGAAACCCTTACCGAATTAGATGCCATAGTCAATGAGATGGAAAACGGTGAGTTGCCATTAAACGTTGCACTTGAAAAATTCGAGCGAGGCATTGCCCTTTCTCGCGAAGGCCAGAAATCGTTAGAGCAAGCAGAACAAAAAGTTAAAATTTTGCTTAATGAGCAAGGTGAAAGCGCACTACACCCTCTTCCTGAAGACGAGCAACCTTAAGCCTCGTGTCGCAACAAACAGGTACAATATGAATTTCACTGCATTGCATCAGCAAGTTAAGCAGCAGACCGATACGTCGTTAAATACGCTTATTGATGACCTTCCCGACGACGCACCGCGGCTTAAAGAAGCAATGCGTCATGCGTTGTTGGTGGGCGGTAAACGCATGCGACCTTTACTGGTTCAAGTTATCGGCAACACCCTGGATGTGCCTAAAGGCGATCAAATGGCTATCAGTATGGCAATTGAGTGTGTGCATGCTTACTCGCTTGTACACGATGACTTGCCAGCCATGGACGACGACGATCTGCGTCGCGGCCAACCAACTTGTCATATTGCATTCGATGAAGCCACCGCAATATTAGCCGGTGATGCTTTGCAAGCCCTCGCTTTTAGTACATTGGCAGACGCGCCGCTGAGTGAATTCGCAACCAATAAACGTGGCGAGTTACTTTCTGTATTAGCGCGCGCCGCAGGCTATCGCGGCATGTGTGGCGGGCAAGCTATCGATTTAGCCAGCACGGGCGAAGAAATAAGCCTTGAGCAGCTCAAGCGTCTACACAATTTGAAAACCGGCGCGCTACTTCGTGCATGTATTGAAATGGTATCTATTGTTTCTCAAGACCTTGATAGTGGCAGTAAAGCAGACTTATTAGCCTACGCTGACGATATTGGCCTTGCATTTCAAGTCCAAGATGACATTCTGGACGTAGAAGGTAATAGTGAGCAATTAGGAAAGCCAGCAGGCTCTGACATTGCTTTGGGTAAAAATACCTTTCCTGCCAAGCTTGGCATCGAAGGCGCAAAACGAGAACTTGATAAGCTGCATCAGAATGCCCTTCAAGCCTTGGCTCGTTTACCCTACAATACAGACAGTTTAATTGCGTTTAGCGAACTATTGGTAAAACGAGACCATTAGTTCTGCAACCATGTTGAAAAAGATAATAAATAATGAGTTTAGACCTCCAACATTACCCCACGCTTGCTATTGCGCAAACGCCGGATAAGTTAAGACAGTTACCGCAAGATAAATTGCGTGAGTTGTCAGATGAATTACGAGAATATTTACTAAATAGTGTAAGCCAAACCAGTGGGCACTTTGCATCGGGCTTAGGCACGGTAGAGCTTACCGTTGCTTTGCATTATATTTATAATACCCCTGTAGACAGATTAATCTGGGACGTGGGCCATCAGGCCTACCCCCATAAAATTCTGACTGGCCGAGCCACTCAAATGTCGACTATTCGACAAAAAGACGGGTTACATCCCTTCCCTTGGCCTCCTGAAAGCGACTACGACACTTTTGCGGTGGGTCACTCTTCGACTTCAATTAGTGCTGCGCTCGGGATGGCTGTTGCCGCCGAGCAAGAGGGCAAAAATCGTAAAGTGGTTGCCGTTATTGGCGATGGCGCGATTACCGCAGGCATGGCATTTGAAGCGATGAATCACGCAGGCGATATCAATAAAGATATGGTTGTGGTGTTAAACGACAACGAAATGTCTATCTCTGAAAACGTAGGAGCCCTTAATAGCCACCTTGCACGCTTACTTACAGGTAATGTATTTAACTCTATTCGTGACGGTTCTAAGAAGTTATTAAGCAACGTACCTCCCATTAAAGAGTTTGCTAGTCGCGCAGAAGAACACCTTAAAGGCATGGTAGTGCCCGGCACTATCTTTGAAGAGCTTGGCTTTAATTACATTGGCCCTATTGATGGCCATGATGTCGATGCCGTTGTAGATACTTTGCGTAATATGCGCAAATTCAAAGGCCCACAACTGCTTCACGTGGTCACTAAGAAAGGTAAAGGCTACGCCCTTGCTGAAAAAGACCCGATTAAATTCCACGCAGTGCCTAAATTCAACCCTGCCGATAACGCGTTACCAAAAGCGAAACCTTCAGCGCCTACTTTTTCTGCTATTTTTGGCAATTGGTTGTGCGATATGGCAGCGCAAGACCCCAAATTGATGGCGATTACACCCGCCATGCGTGAAGGCTCTGGTATGGTCGCGTTTTCGCAGCAATACCCCAGACAATACTTTGATGTAGCCATTGCAGAACAACATGCGGTTACCTTCGCTGCGGGTTTAGCTCGCGATGGTTGTAACCCGGTGGTTGCCATCTACTCAACCTTTTTACAGCGTGCGTACGATCAGCTTATTCACGATGTCGCATTGCAAGACTTGCCTGTTTTATTTGCCGTGGACCGTGCTGGAATTGTAGGTGCTGATGGCCCTACTCACCAAGGTGCGTTTGATATTGCCTTTTTACGCTGCATACCGAATATGATTGTCATGGCTCCGTCTGATGAAAATGAATGTAGACAAATGCTATACACGGGTCACAAAGCGCAAAAACCTGCTGCGGTACGCTACCCTCGTGGTTCTGGAATGGGTATCACCCCTGACACCGCAATGACCGAGTTACCTATTGGTAAATCGAAGGTTAGCCGTGCCATTAGCGGTAAACCATCGAAAAAAGCAGCAATATTGAATTTTGGCACACTCTTACCTAATGCATTAGCCGCTGCCGAAGCGGTGGATGCTACGGTTATTGATATGCGGTTTGTAAAGCCCCTGGACGGCCAGGCTATTGAAAAAGCGGCTAGTGAACACGATATGCTTATTACCTTAGAAGATGGGTGCATAGCTGGTGGTGCGGGCTCTGGTGTACTTGAGTACTTGCAACAACAAGGTATTATGAAACCGGTTCGTACATTAGGGCTTCCTGATAGCTTTATTTTACAAGGTACGCAGCAAGAAATGTACAAAGAACATGGACTAGATATCGAAGGTATTAGCGCTACTCTTAAAAGCTTACAAAGCTAGCTAATTGCTTTCTTTCTAACTAGCCTTTATATATAAAAAGCCCGCATTAGCGGGCTTTTTAGTATTTATGATTCTTTGACGTATGAACAAGCTAGCTTACATCAGCCCGATACTAAAACAAGGTGGTAAATGCCGGCCATACTAGCATCATGATATGTAAGCAAGCACACGCCATTGCGCCTGCCACTATATCATCAAGCATAATGCCTGTACCGCCGTGTAAGCGCTTATCGATAGGCCCTATTGGCCAAGGCTTTAAAATATCGAATATACGAAACAGAACAAACCCTGCTAACAGAGACGGCGCCGTGATGGGTACAAATAAAAAGGTAATAAACATACCCGCCACTTCATCCCACACAATAGAACCATGATCGTGCACCTGCATATCATCAGCAGTTTTTCCGCACAGATAAATACCAATAATTGAGGCAAAAACGGTGAAAGCGATAAACGCTATCACTGGCATATTCGCAGACAACATTAACAGTGGAAGCGCAGCTGCCGAACCAAATGTGCCGGGCATAAACGGAACAAGTCCGCTACCAAACCCAAGCGCTAAAAAGTGCACTGGATTCTTCATGCTAATTCTAGCGCGATATTCTTTTTGCATATAATGCTCTGTTAGCTTCTAGAAACTATGCTCGTAACCATTTTCATTGGTTGGTGTGAACGGCTGATTATCTTTTAACAAAAAAAGCTGACCGACTTGACCAGTCAACTGACCAATACAAGTGGCTTTCACGCTACTACTGCCCATTGAGGTTTCAAAGTTGCCTCGCTGTTCTTCGCCTACGGTAAAGATAAGTTCATAGTCGTCGCCTGCTGACAGTGCATATTCGATAGCTTGGGCATTATCAACTGCACTGGTTAACGCTCTCGATAAAGGGAGCTTATCAACGTGCACATTTGCACCACAGCCTGATGCTTTCAGTATATGGCCTAAATCAGAAATTAAGCCATCAGACACATCAATACATGATGAAGCAATACGACGAAGAGCCGTTCCCATTGCTACCCGAGGCGTAGGGTAATAATGGCGATTAATAAGCACATCTCGCGCTTCCCCGGCCACAGTGAGCTTATTCTGCAGAATATCTAAGCCAGCACCAGCATCACCTAACGTCCCTGTAACGTAGACCCAGTCGCCGGGTTTTGCATTACTGCGGGTTAGTTCGGAGCCGGGTGGAATAAACCCCTGCGCCGTAATGGTCATGGCCATTGGGCCTTTAACGGTATCGCCACCAATCAACTGCACAGAATAGTACTGCGTAAGCTCATACAAACCATCTACGAACTCGCTGAGCCACTCATCTTTCACGCTTGGCAATGACAACGATAAGCTGATCCACGCGGGTTCAGCGCCCATGGCGGCTAAATCGCTTAAATTGACGGCTACGGTTTTATACGCCACTGATTTTGCTGGCGCATCTTCTAGGAAGTGCACGCCGGCTACCAAGGTATCGGTAGTAACGGCAAGTTGTTGGTTACTAGGAACGTTAGTTACGGCGCAATCATCACCAATACCAATAACAACGTCTTTACGAGTGTGGCCACCATCAGAGAAGTAGCGGCCGATAAGATCAAATTCTTTCACGATAGTCTATTAAACCCTTGTGACATCCAATGCCACTGTACAAGGTTAATCGCGTTCGTCTTTACGCAACGAGCGAACCGCTTTATCAAGCGCACCATTGATGAATTTATGACTTTCTTCGGCCCCGAAAGACTTCGCAAGTTCAATCGCTTCATTAATAATTACGCGATAAGGCACATCCTTACGCTCTGTAAGTTCCAGTGTCGCAATGCGTAAAATAGCCTTTTCGATTGCATCTAGTTCTTCAGGCAAACGGCCCAAATACGGCTTGATAGTCGTATCTAAGTGGCTAGCGCTGTGCGCCACACCGCGAAGCAGTGCCTGAAAATAAGCCATATCAACTTTCTTCATATCGTTACTGGTCGCAAGCGCCAGTTCAATTTGCTGAATATCGTTATGACTCATTTGCCATGAATAGATGCCTTGAAGGGCAAGTTCACGGGCTTTACGACGAGCTGAAACTTTCACTTAATTTTTTACCTTAAAGCTTTTCAACAGCATCGATAACGTTAACCATTTCAAGCGCACCTAAGGCTGCTTCAGCGCCTTTGTTGCCTGCTTTGGTTCCAGAACGTTCGATAGCCTGTTCAATAGAATCTGTAGTGATAACGCCAAAAGATACCGGTACACCGTATTCTAGCGATACTTGCGCTAGGCCTTTGTTACATTCGCCTGCAACAAAGTCAAAATGAGGTGTGCCGCCACGAATTACCGCACCTAGTGCAATAATGGCGTCAAAAGATTTTTTCTCAGCAAGTTTCTTAGCAACAATAGGCAACTCATAAGCACCTGGAACACGAACCACTGTGATATCGTCTTCGTTCACTTCGCCGTGACGGTCTAGAGTATCTAATGCGCCTTCCAATAAGCTCTCAACAACAAAGCTATTAAAGCGTGCAACAACAATAGCAATCTTCTTACCGGTCGCTCTGATATTACCTTCAACTACTTGCATGATTTCATTCCTCGAGAAAAACGGCGCGAAGTATACCACAACTACGCCCAAACTAAATCGATTGTTTCTTTTACTCTGCTACTTAGTTCATTAGTCGCAGCCAAGTAATAAGGAGGGGGAGTGCCTGCCGTAAACCCTCCACCGCATGGATGCGGTGGCGGAGCGTACATGGATGTATTCACCGCGTGTTTGCGGCAGGCACTCCCCCTCCTTTATAAACTGCTCAGTCGTGAACGTACTCAACTACTTCTAGGCCATAGCCTGATAAGGCATGGTACTTAATAGGCTTGCTTAGTAAGCGCATTTTCTGAACGCCAATAGAGGCTAAAATTTGGCTACCTACACCAATAGTACGTGACGAGCCCTGCCAATCAGCACCAGTTGGACGCTCGCCTCTATCTTCTGCAGCAAAGCGGCGAACCTGTTGTTCAATTTGCTCATCTTTACCAAGCAATACCAGAACACCGCCTTCATCAGCAATTTTTTGCATACCTTCAGATAAGGTAAGCGAACGATGAATACCACGGGTAGAACCCAGCAAATCACTGAAGGTATTGTGAAGATGCACGCGAACTAATGTTGGATTCTCAGCGCTAACTTCCCCTTTCTTCAAAGCAAAGTGTAGCTGATTATCAATACTGTCTTTGAAAGTATGAAGCTCGAAATCACCATATTCTGTAGGTAGGTTGCACTGAGCGACCTTTTCAATGGTAGTTTCGTTTAAATTTCTGTACTCGATTAAATCGGCAATGGTGCCAATTTTAAGGCCGTGTTTTTCAGCGAATTTCTCAAGCTCTGGTCGACGAGCCATTGAGCCGTCTTCATTTAAGATTTCAACGATAACACCGGCCGGCTCTAACCCTGCTAAGCGCGGCAAATCGACTCCCGCTTCGGTATGCCCTGCGCGGTTTAATACGCCGCCTTCTTTAGCAATTAGCGGGAAAATATGCCCAGGCTGAACAATGTCGGTAGCTTTCGCTTCTTTGGCAACAGCAGCCTTAATAGTTACAGCCCGATCAGCCGCTGAAATACCAGTAGTAACGCCTGTTGCCGCTTCAATCGATACGGTGAAGTTTGTCGAAAACTGCGCTTCGTTTTTATCCACCATTAACGGAAGGTTAAGGCGTCTACAGCGTGCTTCGGTCATCGGTAGGCAAACTAAACCTCTGGCATGCGTTACCATAAAGTTAATGGCTTCTGGCGTTACATGTTCTGCTGCCATAATAAGATCGCCTTCGTTTTCACGATCTTCATCATCCATCAAGATAACCATTTTACCTTGACGAATGTCTTCAATAATTTCTTTCGAGGTGTTAAATGCCATAGTTTTTATACTTCTTGTAGGGTTACTTTCTCAAAAATCCGTTCTCAGCCAAAAATGCCATATCAATGTCTTTTGATATAGGTGAGGCTGCTTTATCACCCATCATTAAGCGTTCAAGGTAACGTGCTATTACATCTACTTCTAAATTTACGGCGCTGCCAACGTCGTAATGTCCCATCACCGTTTCTTTCAGCGTATGGGGAATTATCCACAGCATAAACTCAGCACCGTTGACTTCATTCACCGTAAGGCTCACGCCATCAACAGTGATGCTGCCCTTATGAGCAATGTACTTGGCTAAAGATGTAGGTGCTTTTACCCAAAATTCAACATAGTCGGTGTGTTTTATAATTTTACTGATCTCGCCCACGCCATCGACGTGACCTGAAACAATGTGTCCGCCCAGTCTGTCAGTGGGTCGCATTGCCTTTTCAAGGTTCACAGTAGAGCCCGTGCCGTAATGGGCAAACCCGGTAAGTTTTATGGTTTCAGCCGATACATCAGCGCAATAATAATCGCTACCCATATCAGTTACGGTAAGGCATACCCCGTTGGTAGCAATACTATCACCAAGCGCTACATCGGCCATATCCAGTGTAGTTGATGAAACCGTTAACCGTATGTCACTACCTCGGTTATCGAGTTTGGTAATCTTGCCTAAAGCTTGAATAATTCCAGTAAACATAATGTTCCTATAAGGCTATTGAGGCGTGTTAAGGGTGTTAAGAAGGTAACGAAGCTTAATATCGTTACCTATTTGTCGACTTTCAATCAGCGACAATTCAATAGCTTGATTCAATTCGGTAAAGGTGGGTAAAGATACCATACTCACCCCTTTGTCTCCCAATAGCTTAGGCGCTTGATAACAGATGAGTTCATCTACTTCACCAGCCATCAGTAATGCGCCAACCAAACCTGGTCCTGCCTCTACCCACACTTCGTTAAACTGCATGTCGCCTAACTGCAGCATCAATTTACTGATATCCACTTTACCGTTCATCGCATCAACGGTTAGGTGTTGGCGATTGTCAGTATCGGCGCTATTTTGGGTAGATACCACGAAGGTTGGATGACCATCGTTCATGCACGTGTAGTCCCTTGAAAGATCATCGGCACTATTCACAATTATCCGCACTGGCTGGCGAATAGCCTCCAATGGGTAATCAGTGAACTTCGCTTCGCCTGATCTGACTAATAGACTAGGATTATCGGCTTTTACCGTTCCCGAGCCTGTTAACACCGCGCAGCTTTGTGCACGGTAATGCTGCACATCTCTTCTAGCTCCTGGCCCAGTTATCCATTGACTGTTACCATTTTGAAGGGCAATTTTTCCATCCACACTTATGCCTAATTTCACTCGCACATAAGGTTTGCCAGTTAACATTCGCTTGATAAAACCCGGGTTCAACGCGGCAGATTCTGCCGACATAATATCGGATGAGACCTCAATGCCCGCATCTTGTAACATGCGAATACCATTACCGCTAACATTGGGGTTCGGATCAGTCATGGCAATAACCACCCGCGACACTTGTGCTTTTATAAGTGCTTCAGCACAGGGGGGCGTTCGTCCATAATGGCTACATGGCTCTAAAGTCACATAGGCCGTAGCACCTTTTGCGCTTTTACCTGCTTCACGAAGGGCATGAACTTCGGCATGAGGCGTACCGGCTTGGACATGAAAGCCTTGGCCAATAGATTCATTGTTATTATTAACAATGACACAGCCAACACGGGGGTTAGGAGAAGTAGTATATCGGCCTTTTTGCGCCAGCCGAATGGCTTTGGCCATCCAATAATAGTCAATTTCTACGGCCTTACTCGGCAAGTCACTGGTTGAACTGCTACTGTGATTTTTGCCTAGGTCGGTATTTGAGCCGCTATTTATATGAGCATGGGTAGTATTAATTGACACTGCATATCCCGTGGTTAATCCCCTAGTCTGGCTATTTCCTCACCAAACTCTCGGATATCTTCAAAGGAACGATAAACAGAGGCAAACCGCACATAAGCGACCTTATCTAGCTCTTTGAGCGCTTTCATAATAAGGTTGCCTAACAGTTCACTCCCCACTTCTCGTTCGCCGGTTGCCCGAAGCTCTGACTTAAGCGACAAGATACACTGTTCAACTTTTTCTGTACTCACTGGGCGTTTTTCTAGCGCGCGCTGTAAGCCTGCACGAAGCTTATCTTCGTTGAAAGGCTCTCGTGAACCATCACGTTTAATAACACGCGGCATTACGAGTTCTGCACTTTCGAAGGTAGTAAAACGTTCATGACACATTGCGCATTCACGACGCCGGCGCACCTGATGCCCCTCTGCCACTAGGCGAGAGTCAATCACTTTTGTTTCTTGTGCTGAACAAAAGGGGCAAAACATGAGCGATCCTTAACTTACTATTTACTACGCGTTAGCCTGTGTTTGTATAGACTAACGCGCGGTAACTACCTTATATCGGTTGCTTACGCGTAAACAGGGAACTGTTCACAAAGTGCAACCACTTCACTTTTAACACGGTCAATAACGCTGTCATCACCCATATTATCTAACACATCACAAATCCATGTAGCGACTTGTTTGGCTTGTTCTTCTTTAAAGCCACGACGTGTAATTGCTGGGCTACCGATACGCAATCCACTTGTAACAAACGGTGAGCGAGGATCGTTAGGAACCGAGTTCTTGTTGACAGTAATGTTAGCCGCACCAAGGGCAGCATCAGCATCTTTACCCGTAATATCTTTATCAATAAGATCTAACAGGAACAAATGGTTTTCAGTACCATTAGATACAATTTTGTATCCGCGTTCTTGCATTACCGCCACCATCGCTTTTGCGTTCGCAACAACCTGTGTTTGGTATTCTTTAAAGTCTGCCTGAAGTGCTTCTTTAAACGCTACTGCTTTTGCTGCAATAACATGACACAAAGGACCGCCTTGATTGCCTGGGAATACTGAGCTTTGAAGCTTTTTATAAATGGCTTCGTCACCACAGGCAGACAAGATTAGTCCGCTACGTGGGCCCGCTAGGGTCTTATGTGTCGTTGTAGTTACTACATGTGCATGTGGGAGTGGATTAGGATAAACACCCGCAGCAATCAAACCTGCAACGTGCGCCATATCAACTAACAGGAAAGCGCCTACACTGTCGGCGATTTCCCGAAATTTTGCCCAATCAACAACACCCGAATAAGCAGAGAAACCGCCAATAATCATTTTTGGTTTATGTTCTTCTGCTAACGCGGCAACTTGTTCGTAATCGATTTCGCCCGTTTCGTGGTTCAAGCCATACTGAACGGCATTGTAGGTCTTACCCGAAAAGTTTACGTGAGAACCATGCGTTAAATGACCACCTTCAGAAAGGCTCATACCTAATACAGTATCGCCAGCATCAAGCAATGCCATGAATACCGCAGAGTTAGCTTGTGAACCTGAGTGAGGTTGCACGTTAGCGTAGTCTGCACCGAAAAGCTCTTTTGCTCTATCGATAGCCAATTGCTCTACTACGTCTACGTGTTCACAACCGCCGTAATAACGCTTACCTGGGTAACCTTCAGCATACTTATTAGTTAACTGAGAGCCCTGAGCTTCCATAACACGTGGGCTACAGTAGTTTTCAGAGGCGATAAGTTCGATATGCTGTTCCTGACGGACAACTTCTTTCGCCATTGCTTCGGCTAATTCTGGGTCAAAGTCAGCGATATTCATTTCGCGAGGTAACATGAGGGCTCCTTAACGGCATTGATTGATGGCTTGTTCGTGGCATATTCTAGTCATTTTCAAGGGCTTGTATACCGCTTTATGACCAATTTAATTTAAATGGCGCAGGTTTAACGTAACGCCTGCGCTCCATTGAGATCAGACCTGTTTTTCTAGCGCCTTCACGCGGTCAAATAAACTGCCTATTTTTTGCAGCCTTATAGTATTTCGCTTCCATTCTCGATTAGACGTAGCCGGCTGACCTGAAGAATAAACCCCTGGTTCGGTGATATCTTGGACAATCATGGAGTAGCCAGTTACTTGCACTTTGTCGCAAATAGAAATATGGCCGTTTACGCCAACACCACCGCCGATAACAACGTACTTTCCAATGTGGCAACTGCCCGCGATACCGGTTGCACCGCAGATACACGAATGATCGCCAATAATGCAGTTATGACCCACTTGCACTTGGTTGTCGATAATGACGTTGGTGCCTATAACGGTGTCTTCCATAGCTCCGCGATCGATACTGCTACTGGCGCCAATTTGACAGTCATCACCAATGCGAACAGAACCAGTTTGCGGAATAGGAAGCCATACGCCTTTATCGTTCGCGTAGCCAAAGCCCGCTGCACCAATGACCGTTTGGCTATGCACCGTAACCCGCTTACCCATTATCACGTCATGATAAATCGTCACATTAGGATGAATAACACTGCCTTCACCAATGCGCGTACCTTTGCGAATAACCGAATTGGCACCAATAGTGACGCGGTCACCTAGCACCACGTTATCTTCAATAATCACATTGTGGCCTAACGACACATCGCTACCGATATTGGCCGACGATGCAATCACGGCGGTGTCGGCAATCCCACTTGCTACTGCGGGCGTAGTGTCGAAAAGCTGTGCAATGCGCGCGAACGCTACATGAGGATTGTCTACCACTAGCGCTGGGCATGGGGCTTTATCTTTTAAACTGCTGTGAAGAATAACCGCACCAGCAGAGGTATCGCTTAACTGTGATTTATATTTCGGATTAGTAAGAAATGAGATTTGATGGCTGGCAGAGCCTGCTAGCGTTCCTACCGCAGAGATAACGACACTGCCGTCTCCCTCTACAACACCGCCTACATGGCTGGCAAGTTCCGATAGGCTGTAAGGGCGTTTGTTCATTGCAGTCATACAGTGAATACCTATTTTTTCATTGAAGCGTATGCTAGTGAAGTTTACCTCAATTTAGGAAGGTGACCGACGTATTATTCGTACTTTTCGCCTTCTTTTTACTTCAATTGAACAAAATACCATCAAGCATGAGCCTGTATGGCGGTTCACACTGGCACAGACTATCCTGTTACGAGTACAATGATACTTTATTTTCTGGCAAGGACACAGCATGGCTCAATACGTTTATAGTATGCATCGCGTGGGGAAAATTGTTCCACCGAACCGTCAAATTCTTAAAAATATCTCTCTGAGTTTTTTCCCCGGCGCAAAAATTGGCGTATTGGGTTTAAACGGTTCTGGTAAATCTACCTTACTGCGTATTATGGCTGGGTTAGACACCGAAATTGAAGGTGAAGCACGCCCTCAACCAGGGCTTAAAATAGGCTACCTACCTCAGGAGCCACAACTAGACGAATCGAAAGATGTACGTGGAAACGTGGAAGAAGCGTTAGCCGACGTTAAACACGCGCTAACTCGCTTAGATGAAGTGTACGCTGCGTACGCAGAAGCAGATGCCGACTTCGACGCCCTTGCAAAAGAGCAGGGTGAACTTGAAGCTATTATTCAGTCGAAAGACGGACATAACCTAGAGAATACCTTAAACCGTGCTGCCGAAGCCCTTCGTCTTCCGGCATGGGATGCAGACGTCAGCAAATTATCAGGTGGTGAACGCCGCCGTGTTGCCTTGTGTCGTTTGTTGCTTGAAAAGCCAGAAATGCTGCTGCTTGATGAACCTACCAACCACTTGGATGCTGAATCTGTTGCTTGGTTAGAACGCTTCCTTCACGATTACGAAGGTACGGTTGTGGCTATTACCCATGATAGATACTTCCTAGATAATGTTGCAGGCTGGATATTAGAACTAGACCGCGGTGAAGGAATACCTTGGGAAGGTAACTATTCTTCTTGGTTGGAACAAAAAGATCAGCGCTTAGAGCAAGAAGAACGCACAGAGAATGCGCGTCAAAAAAGCATTAGACAGGAACTCGAATGGGTTCGCTCTAATCCAAAAGGTCGCCATGCAAAAAGCAAAGCGCGTATGGCGCGTTTTGAAGAGATGTCTACTGGCGATTACCAAAAGCGTAACGAGACTAACGAACTCTTTATTCCACCTGGTGAGCGCTTAGGTGATAAGGTTATTGAAGTTGAACACCTTAGTAAATCCTACGGTGAACGTGTACTTATTGATGACTTGTCGTTCAAAGTACCTAAAGGCGCAATCGTAGGGATTGTAGGGCCAAACGGTGCGGGTAAATCGACTTTATTTAGAATGCTTACTGGTGCAGAGCAGGCAGATTCAGGCGACATTAGCCTAGGTGATTCTGTAAAGATTGCCAGCGTTGAGCAATTTCGTGACCACATGAACGAAAACACGACGGTGTTTAAAGAGATTTCTGAAGAACAAGATATTATTCGTATTGGTAACTTTGAAATTAACAGCCGCGCCTACTGCAGCCGCTTCAACTTTAAAGGCAACGATCAGCAGAAGTTCATTAAAGACTTATCGGGTGGTGAACGAAATCGTGTGCATTTAGCCAAGCTATTAAAAGCAGGCGGCAACGTGTTGCTACTCGATGAACCAACCAATGACTTGGACGTTGAAACCCTGCGAGCGCTTGAAAACGCCTTGCTTGAATTCCCAGGTTGCGCCATGGTTATATCGCATGATAGATGGTTCTTAGATAGAGTTGCCACACACATCATGGATTACCGCGACGAAGGTAAAATCAACTTCTTTGAAGGTAACTACTCTGACTACGAAACCTGGCTTAAAGCTGAATTCGGTCAAGATGCGGTTGAACCACACAGACTAAAATACAAGCGCATGACCAAATAGCGTTACAAAACGGGCTTATATGAGCCCGTTTTTTTGTGCCGTAAAGACTTGCTTTACACTCCTACACTTATTGCTAGTTGCCATGTGTACTAACATCACTAATACTGAGTGAATCAAAGATTTTCAAGCTTGAGGAAGTTATGTCAGACAAACGCTTATTTACACGTATTCCATTGGCCGTAAAAGGAACACTCGCCCATCATGATAAGCGCATTGATGTCATTATTATTGATGTCTCTCTTCAAGGCGTAAAATTAAGCGCAAACGAAGATGCACTTAACGAATTGCCCTTCGACAGTCACGATCCTTACACTGCCACTTTCAGAGCAAATGAAGACAGCCCGGTTATCACCCTGCATATTGAGCAACTGTATCGACAGAACGATACCCGCAAAGATTCGGTATCTTTAGGCTGCAAAGTATCTCAAATGGATGTGGACAGCATAAGCGCACTTAGGCGCTTAATACTGCTTAACAGCCAAGATGCTGATTTAAATGAAAAGGAACTAAACGCGCTAATTGAAGCGGTTTACTCTAATGCGTCTAACGCATCGCTAAGCTGAGACACAGGAATAACTTTCATACCATTTACTGCCTGTTTAGGCGCATTTGCCTTTGGCACAATCGCACGTTTGAAACCATGTTTAGCAGCTTCAATAATGCGCTCAGTGCCATTGGGAACAGGCCTGATTTCTCCGGCTAGTCCAACTTCTCCAAATACAATTAAATCTCTGGGCAAAGAGCGATTTCGAAAGCTCGATACCATTGCTAAAAGTAATGCCAAGTCAGCGCTGGTTTCACTCACCTTCACGCCACCAACCACATTCACAAATACGTCTTGGTCATTCATTTGTACATTACCGTGACGATGCAATACCGCTAATAACATCGACAACCGGTTTTGATCAAGCCCCACAGCAATCCGCCTAGGATTAGACATTTGTGAATAATCCACCAAAGCCTGTATTTCTACCAATAGCGGCCGCGTGCCTTCCCAAATCACCATAACGCTCGATCCAGGGGTTTCATTTTCGCCACGGCTTAGAAAAATAGCAGAAGGGTTATTCACCTCTTTAAGCCCTTTTTCTGTCATCGCAAATACGCCTAATTCGTTTACAGCGCCAAAACGGTTTTTGTGGCTACGCAACGTACGATAGCGCCCATCACTCTCGCCTTCTAGCATCATTGAGCTGTCAATACAATGTTCTAGCACTTTCGGACCAGCTAAGTTGCCGTCTTTGGTTACATGGCCTACTAGAAACATTGAGATATGGTGTTGTTTTGCAAAGCGGGTTAAATAGGCCGCACTTTCTCTAACCTGAGATACACTGCCTGGTGCAGATTGCACATCGGCCACATGCATAACCTGAATGGAATCAATAACCATGATTTTAGGTTTTTTGGTTAACGCCAGATCGCAGATAGTTTCTACGCTGGTTTCCGCCAACATCATTAGCTTATCATCGGGCAGGTTCAAGCGCTTAGCACGCATAGCTACTTGCTGAAGCGACTCTTCCCCTGTTACGTATAAAGCCGTTTCAGTTTGTGCCATTTGACACATTACCTGAAGTAATAGTGTACTTTTACCGGCCCCAGGGGAGCCGCCAATTAACATAGCGGCGCCGGGCACGATACCACCGCCCAATACCCTGTCTAGTTCTTTAAACCCTGCGCTAAATCGCGGTAGTGATTCCAAATCAATCGCGTTGAGCATTTCTATTTTAGCGGCAGTTTGCCCAGCGTAACCTGATAAAGTTGGTTTTGAATTGGTTTTGGCGCTACTTACTACAAACTCGCTAATGGTGTTCCATGCTTTACATTCAGAACACTGCCCCTGCCAGCGTGGAAATTCAGCCCCACAATCTGAGCATACATAAGCCGTTTTTCGTTTTGCCATATTCCAGTTTTATCCCAGCGTGAAAAAGAGTATTCTATCTTATTAAGATACCAAGGCACACTAACCCATCTAACAGTTTTGTCAGACTCTCATCCCAGTCGTCATTCGCGTTGCAGTTTGCAAAACACTGTTTATTAATGGGTTTAGCATTCGTGCCGATAATAATAATGTCTATAATAATAGAAAGTAACTAAGTTGTGCATACATGAGCCAAGATTTACAGCAGTACGCTGACATAATTGAGCAATTGAAACCACTGGTAAATGAGCCTGAATTCAATAAGGTTCTTTTACAAATTGGTGGTGATATTCCCAAGGAAAAACGCTTTCTATTAAAAATGGAAGTGAAACGCCTTGCGAAACCCTGTATGCGATCAATAGACTTACGTGGCCAAGTAGATGGTAAGTGCAACAGCTACTTACATGATGGCAGAACCCATTACATGGATGAAATTGCCGTCGATAAATTCGAAGAGCAAATTAGGATATTTGGTGGGTACACTTTCGGTGTTTACGAAGCCGTTCAAAATACTGAAAACAATTACCGCATTATTCGTGAGAAAGCAGAGGAAGCGCGGGATAAAGGCACAACCTCAAATACGTCGCGCAAAAAAGGCTCTGCAATTTTAGAGCAGTTTAAAGTGCCAACGGTAAACCTACTAGATTATCGTCAACGCAGCACAGAACGTATGAACTTTGCTGTTGCGGTAGAGCTATTCAATGAAAGTAATCACTCGATTAAAGGCTTAAGCGTTGATGTGTCGCTAGAAGGGTTGCAAGTCAAACTCACCAAAGAAGCGCTGTTTAAACAAAATGAGCTGTTACAAGTCTACTTCCGTGGGCTTGAAGGTGAGTTTGCCATGGATAAGAAAAATGGCATTGCTTACCGTCTTGTGAAAACAGTTCGCAAAAAAGATGTTATCTACTTAGCTTTACAGCGCGCGACAGAGCGCCCATCTCCCAGTTTCGATAAGTTTTTAGAAAGCTTTATTCACGGAAATAAACGCCGTTATAAAGTGAATATGAACAACACCATCGAAGCAATAACCAGTAAAACGTGTGAACAGTACTTTTCGCCAAGAAGCCCTACTCTGCCTATTTATATCGATGTAATTGAAGAGCGGCTTATCCCTCGTTTCGCTATGGTTAACGAAGTTAACCGTGAAACTGTGAACTACTGGCAAGATGAAGAAGATGAGTGTCGCTTAGGTTTTCTGCTGTCACAAAATAGATTGAACACCTTGCACGCTATGCCTGCGCATCGTCGCGAAATATTCGTGTTCAGCTTTACCCATTTACAAAATGACAAAGTCTTTTTTTACTCGGCCTCTTACGAGCAGCTTGTAGAAAAAGACATGCTAAAACAGGTTTTTTTAGGCTTTGGCTCCAAAAAGGTCAGCTGGCGAGTATTTAAGCTTACCTTAACCGACATGCAACCTGAGCAAGCCCATACCCCCTTGTCTATTCCAGACTCTGTGGGATCGAAAATAAAACGCCAAAATACACCGCCTTCGCCTCGGGTTATGTCGAAGTTGAAAAACCTTAAATACTTGCTTCACGTTACTGACGTTACTTCGATATATGGGCAACAGGCGTACAACGAATTACAGTTCAACCGCGACAGCCTTTCTCATCTTCGCGTTTTTGGTCACCCTAGAAATCAGAAGACCCCGAATGTTGAGTTATTCCGATTTAAGTATGAAGATCAGCGTTTAGAATCTCGCTACCGTTTGCGGTCTCAAATCGAGCTTAGGATACCTCATGACGACAGCGTACACATTGGCGTAAGTGAAGATATCTCGGTTCATGGATTGGGACTTCGTGTTGAATTGAATAAGGAGTACGACGGTGAATTAGAAGGGCAAGTTGAAGTGTCCTTCCCCCGCCTTCAGCAGATTACGCAAAACTTTAACGTAATGAATTTGCAATACTCGGTCATTTACCACAACGCTGAGAAAAATATTCTGCACTTAAAAGCCGCGACGGGTGAAGCTGGAAAAGGGGCTAGAGCGTTTTTTGAAGAACTGATTAAAAAGAACAAACACAGCTTGAAAGAAGACTCTGGCGAGGAAGAATTGCCGGGTATGGGTCAGGCACTTCGCTGTATTAATGCGCGTAATGCGACCTCACTATCCTTCTTAATGAGCAAGGAAGGGGTTAGGTACACACCGCAGGCGGGCATCATCGGAAAACAGGACGAACGGGTTTCAAGCCTAGTCTCCTACTTAACGGAAAAGCGTCAGGTAAATTTAGAGTTCTTATTCAGAGACAGAAAGCTAGATACCCCTTTCATGCAAAGCGGTATTAAGCAGGTGAAGCTGGAAAATATGCCCTTGCGTCAAGAGCTTTTAATCTCTTTTGATGCCAAGCAAAAAGATCCTCGCATGGCTATTATTCCGCGCTATTCTCACCGGTTTGAGAATAATGAGCAGCGTAAGACCTTCATTACTGAAGCGTTAAACCGAGGGCAATTTATTGCTATTCACGTGATGCTTACCACTACAGGAAAACCGGATTTATCGATGTTACAAACAGAGATAAATTACGTTAGCGTGTATGCTATTCACCGTGCTAAGGAGCTTGAAAATAAGCTTTGGAGCTTAGCCGCTTGTTCACACTTAATTGATGTAACCGATGAAGTATTGATTAGATATGAATTCGATGACGACACCATTACCGCTAACCGAGACACTAAAGCGAAAGCAGAAGAGCGCGCTCAGTCCGGTATTCAAGCATTATTACAAGACCAAGCATTTGCGAAATAAAAACAAGCTCTGATACAACCTTCAGAGCTTGTGCTTACTACTTATTCTTCGCGCTTAACACAGCGCTGCTAGTAATCAAATATGCATCCTAGTCAACGATCATCTACAAAGACAAAAAGTACAATAGGCAATGTAGGCTGCCCAATCGAATAGCAACGTCAGCTTTTTCGTTCACAACTGGCTTTCCATGGCACGCCACCCCTAACGCCGATTCGGCCATCATCACTAAATCGTTTGCACCGTCGCCCATGGCAACCGTTTGAGCGCTCGGAACTCCCCAACGTTCGGCCAACGCTTTCACGGTTCGCGCTTTTACTTCAGCATTCACAATTTCGCCAGACACTTCGCCGGTCAATATGCCCTGCTCTATCACCAAAGTATTTGAAACCGCTTCATCAAGATCTAAACGGGCTTTTAAATGGTTGGCAAAATAAGTAAAACCACCTGAAGCAATAGCAAGCTTCCAATTGTATTGTTTTAGAATAGCAATCAGCAGCTGTACACCTGGCATGATGGGCAAGCTATCACGTATTTGTTGAAGCTGTTGCTCTGGTACACCATCTAGGCAGGCCACTCGATGATTCAAGCTATCATTAAATGCTATGTCGCCACGCATGGCCTGTTCGGTTACAGCAGCCACTTGCTCACCGACGCCCGCTAGTTTGGCAATTTCATCAATGCACTCAATATCAATTAATGTACTGTCCATATCCATCACGAGAAGGCCTGGCTCGTTGAGCGATGGTTGAGTATCTTGAATGCCTAAATCCACGTGATATCGGGCCGATAATGTCGCTACTAGGGCTGGCACTGTAGTATCAGCTTGGGAGTCGGCGTTTTCACTTAAGCGGCCTTTCACTACCACCACGCCATCACCGAGTTTATTGTGGAACGGATGTAAGTGAATTGATGTAGCCTCAAAAACGTCGCTAAACCCTTCAACAACCTGACTAACAATGTATGGGGTTAATGCTTGACCGATAATGGTTAGAATGGAAAGACCAGCTTCATCCTCACTGGGCGACTTTGTGGTAAGCTGCGTAGATAAAAAAGAGGTATCATGCATCGCATTCGGCGGTATTTCGTTTAAAAACGTGATCACTATTTATTCAAACCTTTGTTAGTCTTGCCCATATGCTACCCAAACATTACACATGTGGAAATACACACTTTCAAATTAGTCAAAATTACCCTACTGTTAGCGCATAAAGATAAAGGAAATTAAGGCGAAATGCTGAACCACTTAGAAAGCGAACGCATTGCTCACAAACACAGCGTTTCACACTCAGCTTACACTGCGTTCAAGCGGCTTATCCATACTATTATCATGGCTACCGCGGTGGCATTGGCAGTGGGTCTATTTCTCATGTACCAGCAGTACCAGACCCATTGGGTTGACGTACAAACGGCCCAACCGGGTACCAGCATTAGCAGTCAATATTCAAAAATCTTACAGCCTGCATTAGTGGCACAAGACACGGTTCAACTAGCCCGTTTAATTGCCATTGCATTAGAAGAACCCGCCGTTATCTCTTTAAGCGTATTTAATGCCCAAGGCATTTATATTGCGCCCTTACCAAGAGTCGACAGTGTGGTAGCGTTAGCCCGAGAACGGGACGTTGCTCCCAATACTCATGTTGAAAAAATTCTCGATGATAACGGCAAGGTAATTGGCTATTTGAACGTCAATATCGACACTGAGGTGGTACTTTCCAGTCCGTTAACGCTTCGCCAGCAATTGTGGCTTATTATTAGCGCCGTTATTGTGTTGGCGCTGATTGTGGGTGTTTATATAACACGAGGGTTTTATAAGTTTCGCCCGTGGATAATTCGAGTTTTTCAGTCTTGAGTGACATTTTTGCTAATTTCAATTAATCCAAGCCAGCAAACTTCACCTGTTTTAGGCCTTTTTCTGGCTATTACGAAAAAGCGTGTTGTGAAAAAGCGTGAAGTAATTTTGCGTGGTAATGGCGTCTAGTGTTTGTGTATCATACTCCCCAAGTTTACCCAGTGCTTCTAGCACTTCCCCAAGGTATTCAGGGCTGTTTCGAGCGCCTTGTCGCCCCTGCATGGGCATATCAGGCGAATCAGTTTCAAGTAGTAATCGGTCTGGGTGGTGCTTAAGTAAGTAAACGATGGTTTCTTTCGTCTTCTTCGCTCTGTCATAGGTAATGGTCCCCCCTACGCCAATATAAAAACCTTTCTCAATATACGCTTTGGCCACCTCTATACTGCCAGAAAATGCATGAATAACGCCGCCTTCTGCAAATCCTGTTTTTTTAAGACTTTCAAAAATAAGATGATGGCTTTTTCGATGATGCAAAATAACAGGAAGGGCGTATTCACTCGCTAAACGTAACTGCACTTCAAATATCTCTTTTTGACGCAGCATAGGTAACGCTATGTGACCATCTAAGCCGATTTCACCTAATGCTACCATACGAGCACTAGATTGAGACAAAAGCCGTTCTAGGATGCTTAACGCGCTGTCATTATCAGTTTCGTGGGTAGACAAGAAGTAAGGGTGCAGACCACACGCGATATCTATCGAAATAGGTTTCGTATTTTGGTTGGCATAGGATTGGATAGCGAGTTGAGTTGACCACTGCGACACTTGCGTACCAGGAATAAGAATGCGCGTTAGGCCTGCGCTGGTTGCGTGGCTTATCACCGACTGCCAGTCACCTTGAAATGCTGGCAAGTCTAAATGGCAGTGGCTATCAATCATTAAAGAATGCCATGATTAATACCTCTTAAGGCATTAAACGCTGAGTGTTCCAGTTGCCATTTTCATCACGGTTGTATTCAAAGCGGTCGTGTAACCTGTCTTCACCGCCTTGCCAAAATTCGATTTGGTGAGGAACAATACGAAAGCCGCCCCAAAAGTCAGGTGCAGGTAGCGTTTTGTTTTCAAACTTTTGTTTCATTTGGGCAAACTGGGTATGCAATAGTTCACGGCTGCTAATAGGCTTACTTTGCTCAGACGCGTAAGCTGCTAACTGGCTGTCTTTAGGGCGAGAAAGGAAGTAGGCCGCGTTTTCCTTAAAGGAAAGCTTTTCTACTACACCGCACACTCTCACTTGTCGCTCCATGAAAAACCAGGGGAAATGACATGAAACCTTAGGGTTTTGACTAAGCTCTTTTGCTTTACGGCTGCCTAAATTAGTGAAAAAGACAAACCCTGCTTCACTTACATCTTTTAATAGCACGATACGTTGAGAAGGCTGTCCTGTGGCATCAACCGTTGCCACTGTCATAGCGGTAGGATCGGGAATTTCAGCGGTGATGGCATCTTTTAGCCAACGGTCAAATAATGAAAAAGGATCCGCGGTGAGATCTGTATCTTGCAGACTCCCTTTTGCATACTGTCTGCGCATATCAGAAATTGCCATACCTACCCCTTTTTATTGCTTTGTGACTAATGGATGCTCGCTGATTTTTTAGCTGATACGTTTGGGCTTATGATTTGGGCTACACTTTTTAAATTATGTTTTGGGCTAACGCGTATTCCGTTGAGCCCAAAACAGATAATTGCTGAGTGCTAACTATCGTCTGAATAACCTAACGAACGTAGAGCACGTTCATCGTCAGCCCAACCTTGTTTCACTTTAACCCACATTTCTAAGAAAACTTTATTATCAAACAGGTTTTCCATATCTTTGCGGGCATGTTCACCAATGGTTTTCAGGTGCTTGCCACCCTTGCCTATAATCATACGCTTTTGCGTTTCACGCTCTACAAGAATAAGACCACTGATACGGTATACGCCGTTTTCAGCTAGCTTAAACTGTTCAATTTCTACGGTTGTAGCATAAGGAAGTTCATCCCCGGTAAAGCGCATTAACTTTTCGCGAATGATTTCAGCGGCCATAAAGCGACTTGAGCGATCGGTAATGTAATCTTCGGGGAAGAAAAACTCACTTTCAGGCAGGCTATTGGCAACAAGTTCTCGGATATCATCCACCATTTTGCCCTGTTTCGCGCTAATGGGGATAATATGTTCGAACTTATATTTTTCTGATAGGCCTTGAAGATGGAGCATAAAGGCTTCTTTATCTTCTACTTTATCCATCTTGTTGACGATAAGGTAGCAAGGTAGACCTGAGGCTTTCACTTTAGACAACACCATTTCATCGTCGTCGTTCCAGCGTGTACCTTCTATCACGAACAACACCAAACCCACTTCGGCAAGAGAACTTGAAGCGGCTCGGTTCATATAACGGTTCATGGCGCTTTTTTCTTCGCTATGAAGGCCTGGAGTATCGACGTAGATGGCTTGATAATCGCCTTCAGTATCGATACCTAAAATACGGTGACGGGTAGTTTGTGGTTTACGCGACGTAATACTCACTTTTTGCCCAAGCAATCTATTAAGCAGTGTCGATTTACCTACATTGGGGCGCCCTACAATAGCGACTAGGCCACATCGGGTTGTATCATTTGGCTGTGTCATCGAGTGTCTCCAAGGTAAGTCTTGCTGCTTCCTGCTCGGCTTTTCTTCGGCTATTTCCAGATGCCGAAACGGGCTTATCTAACGTCGTCACTGTGCAGCTAACTTCAAAAACTTGAGCGTGATCTTTCCCTGAAATAGAGATAACTTCATAGGACGGTAAAGGCAGTTTACGGCCTTGCAGGTATTCTTGAAGACGGGTTTTGCTGTCTTTAGGGTGCGCATTGGGGTTTAACGCTTCAATACGGCTTTCCCATAAATGGTAAATAACGTTACAGACCTCATCCATCCCTGAGTCCAAGTAAATTGCGCCTAACACAGCTTCCACCGCGTCTGCCAATATTGAACTGCGACGATGACCACCGCTTTTAAGCTCACCGGGACCAAGGTGTAGTAACTCACCCATACTCGCTTCACGGGCCAATTCGGCCAACGTATCACCTTTTACTAAGGTTGAACGCATACGGGTAAGCTTACCTTCTGGTACGTCTGGGAAACGCTTAAACAAGGTTTCACCAATAACCATACCTAAAATAGCATCGCCTAAAAATTCTAATCTTTCATTGTGCTGCTTTGCAGCACTTCTGTGGGTTAACGCTTGCTCTAGCAAGGCTACATTATTAAATGTGTACCCTAACGCTTTACTTAAGCGAATATATTTATCAATACCCTGCATTAATTAATGCCACCTACGCGTTCAAATCTAACGCCCGTTGGGATCCATGTTGGTAAAACACTGTCGCGGTCGCGTTCGAATTCAAATGAAATCCAAATGGCAACAGCTTTACCTACTAAGTTTTCGTCCGGTACAAAGCCCCAAAAACGGCTGTCTCGGCTGTTGTCACGATTATCGCCCAATACGAAATAATGACCATCAGGTACAATCCATTCATTGCTACGTGTACCTGGTTGAGTATAGAAGTTACTTGAAGAAATCTCTCTGACAGGGTGGCGCAGTATGTCGTGTTCATTATCACCTAGCGTTTCGGTGTAACGCATAAGCTTAGCCATGTCTTGAACAAATTCGTCTCGGCCGACGAAATCTAGCGGCATAGCCGTAAGCTTCCCGCAGTTTTTCACAGCACCTTCGCATTTCGACTTGATATAAACCTGCTTATCTTGATACACCACAGTGTCGCCAGGCACCCCGATAACACGCTTGATGTAATCTACTGAGGTATCTTCAGGGTATTTAAATACCACGACATCGCCGCGTTCTGGTACACCGGTTTCCACTAGTTTACTGCGAAAAACCGGGTCTTTTATCCCATAAGAAAACTTCTCAACCAGAATAAAGTCGCCCACCAACAAGGTTGGCATCATCGAGCCTGATGGTATTTGAAATGGTTCGTAAATAAACGAACGCAACACTAATACAAAAGCGATAACCGGAAATATTTGCTGCGAGGTATCAACCAAGTAAGGAAGTTGGGGTTCGCCTGCAAAGTTAACCCCTTCCGCTTTTGCTAATTCCTGTAACCGCGCCTTTCGTTTTGGTGCAAACACCATACTATCCACCAGCCAAACAAGCCCCGTGGTTAGCGTTAGAAGTACTAAAATAAGCGAAAAGTAATTGGCCATTACTTACCTACCTTCAAAATTGCCAGGAATGCATCCTGCGGTAATTCAACATTACCTACCTGTTTCATTCTTTTCTTTCCATCTTTTTGCTTTTGAAGCAGTTTTTTCTTACGACTCACGTCACCACCGTAACACTTGGCGATAACGTTTTTACGTAACTGTTTCACCGTACTACGGGCAATAATATGATTGCCAATAGCGGCTTGAATAGCGATATCAAACATCTGACGAGGAATAAGCTCACGCAGTTTTTCAACCAATTCACGCCCACGACCTTGTGAATTATCACGGTGGGTTATCATCGCTAACGCGTCTACGCGCTCGCCATTAATCATAATATCTACACGTACCATGTCAGAGACTTGGAAACGCTTGAAGTTATAATCAAGAGAGGCAAAACCACGGCTCGTTGATTTCAAACGATCGAAGAAATCGAGCACCACTTCAGCCATAGGCAACTCATAGGTTACTGCCACTTGCTTACCGTGATACGTCATAGCGGTTTGCATACCACGCTTTTCAACGCACAACGTAATGACGTTACCTAGGTATTCCTGCGGTACCAGAATGTTCGCTTCAACCAATGGCTCGCGAATTTCGGCAATATCGTTTACCGCCGGTAATTTAGACGGGTTATCACAGCTTAAAATTTCACCTTTTGTGGTTTCTACTTCGTAGATTACCGTGGGTGCTGTAGTAATAAGACCAAGATCGTATTCCCGTTCTAAACGCTCTTGAATAATTTCCATGTGAAGCATGCCCAGGAACCCAATGCGGAATCCAAAGCCTAGCGCTTGCGAGCTTTCTGGCTCATAAAATAATGAAGCATCGTTCAAGCTTAGTTTAGCTAACGCATCACGAAAATCTTCGTAGTCATCTGAACTGATCGGGAAAATACCTGCGTAAACCTGCGGCTTAACTTTCTTAAATCCAGGTAAAGCACCTACAGCGGGTTGTCTTGCTAGGGTAATAGTATCGCCAACCGGTGCGCCTTGGATGTCTTTAATACCCGCAATAATAAAGCCTACTTCACCAGCGCGAAGTACGCCTGTATCTAAAGCTTTGGGGGTAAACACACCAATTTTATCAACTTGGTGAGTTTGACCATTCGACATGATTTGAATTTTGTCTTTCTTAGAAAGCTCACCTTCTACGATACGAACTAATGACACTACCCCTTGGTAGTTGTCGAACCATGAATCAATGATAAGCGCTTTTAGCGGCTCTTCACGGTTACCGCCCGGAGGAGGAATTTTATTTACTATAACTTCAAGGACATCTTCAATACCAATACCTGTTTTCGCCGAGCAGCGCACAGCGTCAATGGCATCTATACCAACAATGTCTTCAATTTCTTCGGCTACGCGCTCTGGTTCCGCCTGTGGTAAATCTATTTTATTTAAAATAGGCACCACTTCCATGTCCATATCCATGGCAGTATAGCAGTTGGCTAATGTTTGTGCTTCAACACCCTGCCCTGCATCAACCACCAACAATGCACCTTCACATGCGGCAAGTGAGCGAGATACTTCGTACGTAAAGTCTACGTGTCCGGGAGTGTCGATGAAGTTCAACTGGTAAACTTCACCGTCTTTAGCAGTGTAATTAAGCGTTACGCTTTGTGCTTTAATAGTAATTCCACGCTCCCGCTCCAAGTCCATTGAATCAAGAACCTGTTCAGCCATTTCACGATCGGCTAGCCCGCCACAATGTTGAATAAGGCGGTCAGAAAGAGTCGATTTACCGTGATCGATATGAGCAATAATACTGAAGTTACGAATGTGCGATTGTTGCATAATGCTGGAAATTACCTGCAGAAAAATTCATTAATATAAAAAAGAATGGTAGCTATTGTTTGTGTTGTAGCTAGCGCGTGCGGATTTTACCCATTTCTTTACACAAAAGCGAATAAGCTTGTGGGTTATATTGCCAAAGATAGAAATAGTGTAAGCCAAAGTAGCCATTTTCGTCATAATAATACCGAATTAGCGCAAGTATTACGCTAAATAGTATTCAACAGTACGGGTTGAAACTTACCTTTATCAAGTCGTTTAAGCTTAAATGCGATGGCTTTATAAGTTACAAAGGTAAACGTCGCGGCGGGGAGTAAACCCCACAATTCATGACTAAGCCCAATGGAAGATAGCGTGGCATTCGCAAATGCAAAAACTGCGATGAAAACCATTAAGGGTAATAAATACAGCCACGCCGAGGCACTTAACACTCCTGCTTCAGGCACACCCACTGTCACATCTTGCCCTATCACTACCGGCATTGGTGAACGCAACGTTAGCTGCTGAGTTTTCGGCGCTAACGCTCTGGAAATGGCACCCGTTCCGCAGTCACTTTGCGCTTGGCAACTACTACAGGTTGATTTAATGGCAGCCTCGACGGTAATAAGATCACCCTCTACAGCGACAACACGCGCGGTTTCGGTAATCACTATTTTTCCGCCGTTGGGGAAAGTGAGGTAGCAATAGCATTAGCGGTTTGCAGGGGTATTTCACCCACCACTGTCACTTGCGTATTTCCATCAGTAAGGGTTAAAAAAGTACTCAAGTCGTTCCTAAGCACTAAATCACCACCAAGGGCATCTTTTGCTGGTTGCACATAAACAGACACATCTACCAACCCATCACTGTACATTTTATACTCTACCACTTGCCCAGTTAGCGCTAACCGGCGGGTATCGCCGCGTACTTCTTCCATACCATTAGGCAAATACTTAACTTCCCAATTAGGTTGGCGAGATTGCTTTTGCGTTAATGCCATCGGTTTGGGTAAAGACGCCTGATTAATTCGTGCAAAATACTCATCAGGGGTATCGGTTATTTTAAGCGAAGTCACTTGTATTTGCTCTAATAATCCGCCCTGTAAATCAAGCATATTAAGTTTCAATACCATGCCTGAATCTTCGTCTAACCATAGTTGATAGCTAAAACGACTATTATCGCGACTGACAATACGGATTTGTTGAGCAGGTCTCCCTGCAACACGGGCTCGGCCCACAGAGACAAATTCATAACCGCTTTTCAATCTCTCAGGATGATGAAGAAGTTCGCTGGGAATTGGCCCATTGATAAATTCAGAACGAAGACTATAAGGTGACACATCAGGTTCAAACACACTGACTATACCATTAACACGAATTTGCTCGCGGCCTGGCCCGTTTTGTAAATTGAGTTGCTCCATGCTGGTGCCATCCTCTAGCACACCATGCCGCCATAAAAAGGGAATGGTCTCACGTCCCGCACGGCTCTGAACAAAAGCAACCTCGAAGTTCTGGGTTTTCACCACTTCGCTTAATTGCATAAGCCAATCTGATGTGGTTTGAGGGTGTGCATTCACTACCACCAGATCAGTGGCTTGAGGTACTGCTTGGGGCGGAGTTTGTGAAGCATCTGCAGGTAAAGGCAAGGTTGAAGATGAAGTTTGAGCGCTTTCTGAAGATGTGTTTTGTGCAGATTCGTTTTCTTGCGCTGCACTGCTAAACGATAAACCTGAAGACACTATGACGACATAGGTCATGGCACCGATGAGAATCCGAGGGCGAATACTTACTTTTACGTTGGCTAAAAACACGCGTACCAGCACTAAAAGCGCTGGTACGATATTACGATAATCTATTTTCATTAAACGATATTCTTATTGAGCGTCGTATGAACTGCTTACGGGCGGTTATCTGCACTCGCCTCGGCATCGTCAGTTTCAGATTCTTGCGCTTGTTTCAATTTTACTTGTTGCTCGTGATCGGCAATAAGTGCATTAATTTTGCGCTTTTTCTCTAATACTTCGTTCATGTCATTGCGAGGCAATGCGCGAGTTTGCTCTAAACTAACTGGCGCTAAACCACCCTGCGGGCCTGCCGTAGGTGCTGTCATGAAAGGCTCGGTTGGCGCAGGTTGATTGAAGTGTTGAACACCTAAAATCACTGCTACCGCAACTGATGCAGCAACGGCAAACTGGCCAGACTGTTTCGCGAATGGCACTACGCTGCCGAGTACTGGAATTGAACGCCAGCGTGACGCTTTTGGCGCGACAATAGCAGGCTCACTTTCAAGCGCGGCGGCAACGCTAGCAGTAATATCTAACTGCGGTGCGACACTTGCTTCTTTGCGCATTGCGCCCCTAATTACATGGTAGCGTTTCCATTTGGCCTGTAATTCATCATCTTGCTTAATCGCATCGATGATTGCATCGCCATCTATTTCGCCATCCATGAAAGCGGACAAATTTTCTTGCTGTTGCGTCATAAATTCATTTCCTGATCAACTGTGATCAATTAATACCCTAACACAGCTGTTAGTCTGCTCAATATAATGAAAGTTCATTTTCATTATATTTAATTTTCTAACAATGGCTGAATCACTTTATCGATAGCCTCTCGCGCTCGGAAAATTCGAGAGCGAACCGTACCTACTGGGCACGACATCACATTTGCAATTTCCTCATAACTTAGCCCTTCTATTTCACGAAGGGTTATTGCCATACGAAGGTCATCGGGTAACTTTTCCACCACTTTAAATAAGGTTTCTTCAATTTCATCCGTTAACAAACTACGTTCTGGCGTGGATTGCTCTTTGAGCGCATCACTGCCTTCGTAAAAGTCTGCTTCGTCTGCGTCGACATCACTCGCGGGGGGCTTCCTTCCTTGCGCAACCAGATAATTTTTAGCACTGTTTACCGCGATACGGTACAACCAAGTGTAAAACGCACTGTCGCCACGAAAGTTTGGTAATGCCCGATAAGCTTTAATAAACGCTTCTTGGGTAACATCAGCCACATCACCGCTGTTTTTTACATAGCGCGATACCAAATGCATGACTTTATGCTGATAGCGAGTTACCAGTAAGTTAAATGCATTTTTATCGCCACGCTGTACTTTTTCGACCAATTGTTGGTCGGTTATCTGCTCGCTCATTCGAGCCATTACTCCTACTTCAACTACCCAATAGCTCTAACAAGCATTGATATAGACGCGTACTGTTACAAAAAGTTCTGTATTAGCATTAAAAATATTTAAAAATGCTGAGGGAAAGCCATCTGGATCATTGTGTTTTGCCACTCATCCTTTAGACTTGCCGAACCTTTGCTCGTTTAATATATACAAAAATACATGAAATCAGTGTCATCTTCACTAACTTCCACATCAAATTCAATTGAACATCGATGTGATGTACTGATTATAGGTAGCGGCGCAGCAGGGCTTAGCCTTGCACTTAGGCTTGCCGACCACTGTCAGGTTATCGTGCTCAGTAAGAGCGATCGTAATGAAGGGTCTACCCGTTATGCCCAAGGCGGCATCGCCGCGGTGTTCGATGAGCAAGACTCTATCGATGCTCATGTGCAAGATACCTTAAAAGCAGGCGGAGACTTATGCGATGAACCAGCCGTGCGCTTTACTACCGAACGAGCGAAAGAAGCGTTAAGCTGGCTTATTGGATACGGCGTACCCTTTGATACCGAAACAACTGAGTCTGGTGAAGAACGTTTTCACCTTACCCGTGAAGGTGGGCATAGTCACAGACGTATTCTTCACGCCGCCGATGCTACCGGTGAAGCGCTGCAAATAACATTAAACGATGCTGTTTCTGCTCACCCTAATATTCACGTCTTTGAACGTTACAACGCTATCGACCTTATCCCATCGAAGGACGATAAAAAGCGAGTGATTGGCGCGTATGTGTGGAACCGCCAACAAGAGCACGTTGAAGTCATTCGCGCGCCCTTCATCTCATTGGCAACGGGCGGTGGAAGCAAAGTATATCAATATACCTCAAACCCAGATGTTTCCAGCGGTGATGGCATTGCTATGGCCTGGCGTGCAGGTTGTCGTGTTGCCAACATGGAATTCAATCAGTTTCATCCAACCTGCTTATTCCACCCGCAAGCCCGAAATTTTCTTATTACAGAAGCCCTGCGTGGTGAAGGCGCGAACTTATGTCACGCCGATGGCACCCGTTTTATGCACAAGTTTGACGAGCGTGGCGATTTAGCGCCCAGGGATGTGGTTGCACGTGCCATCGATTATGAAATGAAGCGCCTTGGCGCTGACTGTATGTATTTAGATATCAGTCATAAACCCGCTGACTTTATCGTTAAACACTTTCCTAATATTTATCGTAAATGCCGCTCATTAGGTATAGATATTACCCGAGAGCCTATCCCTGTAGTGCCCGCAGCTCATTATAGCTGCGGTGGCGTTGTAACCGACTTCAATGGAAAAACAGATTTAGTCAATGTGTACGCGATAGGAGAAGTCGCCTATACCGGTTTACACGGCGCAAACCGCATGGCATCTAACTCGCTGTTAGAATGTGTTGTCTTTGCCAGCGCTGCCGCCGAGCATATTATCTCTTCGTTACCTTCAGCCTCCTGTGAAGAAGCCATTTTGCCTTGGGATGAAAGTCAGGTATCAGACTCTGATGAAGAAGTTATTATTCAGCATAACTGGCACGAACTACGCTTATTTATGTGGGACTATGTAGGCATTGTTCGTACTGACAAACGGTTAGAACGCGCCATGCGCCGAATTAACTTGCTGGAACAAGAAATTGCTGAATACTACGCACACTTCAGGGTAAGCAATAACCTTCTTGAATTAAGAAACTTGGTGACTGTTGCTGAATTAATTGTGCGCTGCGCTATGCAGCGAAAAGAAAGCCGGGGTCTACACTTCAACCTGGATCACCCGGGACAACTTGATAACCCTCAACCTACTTTTTTGTGCCCCGAAAAAGATGCCTTACCATCGGTACCAGGAACACTTATTTCTTAACGGTTTTGGGTGAATTTACGCGTCCCCTTAGCGTTATCTGCGTGTTTTGGATATACAATAGAAATACGAAAAAGCCCACTTCCTAATACAGCGTGTTCAATACACTACATTAGGAAGTGGGCTTTTCTATTTATATTGCGACTTTGAGTTTTACTCTGCTTTTTTTTTAAATCTACTACAAAGTACCAAAGTCATAGCACGCAAATATAGCACGTTATAAAAACACCAAACTAAGCAGGCTGACTTACCCGTTGATGATAGTAGACTTGATACCGTATCGGAATAACAGCTTCAAGCTACAGTGTCGATACTTCAGCATCTAGGTGTACTTGCTGATCATCACTGCTAGTAATTTCCAAAATAGAGCGGTCTTCATCTCGGCACATTTGATAGATATTAATACTGCAAGGCAGCATAACGGGCCGTTTAAAACGGCAAACCACATCTGAAATATGCTGACCATCGGATACCGGTACGAATGATAACGCGCGGGCTAGTGTCCACATTCCATGCGCTATGGGGCGTTTAAAGCCAAATGCTTTGGCACTTAGCCCAAACAAATGAATGGGATTATAGTCGCCAGAAATTTTCGCGTAACGTCTGCCTGTATCGGCCGTAACATCAAGCTCTGCAAGCAAGTTTTTAGGGCTATCAACACAGGCTTCGGTAGTATCTTGCAAAGGTGCTCTGGGCGCCACGTGTACCGCTTTCACCTTCACCAAGTAGCTACTTACTGCTTTGTAAACACAGCGCCCTTGTTGAAAAGCGTCCAAGGAAACATCAACTTCCCAGCCACGGGAGTGTGGTTTAACATTGCTGAATCGAACACGGCATTCAAAAGCGTCGCTTAAATCGCATTCTTCTAGCACTTCTACACGATTCGCAGCATGTATTAACCCTAGCAGCGGAAACGGGCTTTTCTTATCAAGTAAACACTGCATTTGAAGGGGCAGAGACAGCATTTGCACATACAAAGGATGCATGGTTGCAGCATCTGGCCAGGCCACTTCCTGACAGAACGCCCCGTAGTGCTTGTTATCAACATTAATTTGCTTAGTGTAAATACGAGGCGGTAATGTGGGTGGTTTGAATTGCATTAACTGTCGGGTATCGACACGTTTAAATAAAGCTTTTGCATACTCACGAAACATCAATGTTATTCCTTGTTTGGCCCGCTCCTTGAGCGAAGATTATTGCTCGACATAGTCGCCGATAATCTGCTTCAGAGCATTCACCTTTTAATACCCAGCGTACATGCTCGTAATACGGCTGGTACCATTTTCGCGCAGTTCGTTCTACATTGAGGGTAAGACCCCATGGGAACAGTAATGAAGACTTGTGAAGATTCACCGCTGGCGAATAAACCTCTTCACCCGATACCATCAACGCCCGCAATGTAACATCGCCTGTAAGCGTGTAAACATCATTACATGGCACCGTCGTCAGTTTGCTTGACCTACACCATATATGCAGGCAGAAGGTTATATACAACGGCACACACACAAGCGCGCACAACCAAAGCCAGCTTGGGCTTACCCACGTCCACAAGGCTTCAGGCAAATTTATAATACTGAAGCCTAAAGCTGTAATAAGAATGAGTATTCCTACTACATGTCGCCACGGCGAATAACTGAGTTTAACCCTGTACTTTGACACGATTAACGATAGTAGACACCATGCCAGCTAGCTCTGGATCTTGGCATTGCTGATGGCCCATAAACCAGGCAAACAAGTCCGGGTCGTCGCTGGTAAGTAAGCGTTCGAATATTTCTTGTTGTTCGTAATCAAGCGAATCGAAGGCTTCATCTACGAAAGGCATGAGCAACACATCAAGTTCCAACATCCCTCTGCGGCACGCCCACTTTAATCTAGCCCGTCTTTTTGGCTCAAACATATATCCACATTCTTAATTATTGTTTTGACACTATCATCATATTACCACGGTGATGGGCGAAGGATCACTGCCCTTTTAGACAGAAACTCGTATCAATAGCGTCTTGTGATAAACGAATTACCCACAAAATACGATAATCTCAGGGGTTCCCCTTGATAAAACCCACAACCCCCTCACCTACTACATTATAAATTCTTCATTCGGAATCTTTGATGACAGCGTTAACGACTCTTTCTGATTTACCTTCGCACTATGCAATTAAGTTAAATGACAACATGCTGATAAAGCTAGAAGGCGAGCAAGCTGATAGCTACCTGCATGGACAAGTGACAGTCAACATCAACGCCTTAGATGAGAATACGGTGAGGCATTGTGCCCATTGCGACAATAAAGGAAAGACCTGGTCTATTTCTTTTGTGAGTCGCCATGAAAATGCAATTTATATGTTAACCAACAAAGACTCAGGTGCGCACTCTCTTGCTCAGTTGAATAAGTATGGTGTGTTTTCAAAGGTAGATATATCCGAGGAAACAAATCAGTACACGCAATTTTTCTTAGGTGAAAACCTTGGGCAGATGTTACTTAGTAGCTATTTCGACACCCTTCCGAGTGAGCCATTGGCTAGTGTTCATAGTGATGCGGGGTGGGTATTTAAAAGTGATACTCTGCGGGCTGGCTATTATGTGGTACTGGATTGCGCACAAGTCGCTGAATTTGAGCAAAAAGTAAAAGATACTAACGGCGCCATTTTTGAACAAAATGTATACGATGCTATTATGATAGAAAGTGCGATACCTTCTATTCAAGAAACTGGCATCAGTGAGTACGTTCCCCAGATGATGAACGTACAGGCACTTAACGGTATCGATTTCGACAAAGGCTGTTATATGGGCCAAGAAGTGGTTGCTCGCACACGCTTTTTAGGCAAAAACAAGCGCGCTGCCTATAGCTTTTCAGTGCCAAAAGCGTTTCACATTAACGCTGGCGATACGCTAGAAAAGCAATTAGGCGAGAACTGGCGTCGCGCTGGCATGGTAATTCGTAAGGCTGAACTTAGCGAAGAAACATGGTTCATGGCTGTGCTTTCAAACGATACCACTGAGCAAGATATTCATCGCCTAGCTGACCAAGTTGAAATTACCTGCTACCCTAACCCTTTACCGTACAGCATTGAGCAGGCAAAGAGCTCATTGGTGAAAAACCGTAAATAAGCATTAATAAATTTAAAACCACCGCCCAGTAGGGCAAAACTACAGGACAAATTATGACTATAACCTCTGACAGCGTTGTCACCCTTCACTACACCGTTTCAACCGAAGACGGTACCGAGCTTGATTCATCAGCCGGTAAGGAGCCGCTTGTAGTGCTTCAAGGGCGCCGCTTTCTTATTGAGGGACTAGAAGACGCATTGGTTGGGAAAGAAAAAGGCGAGAAGTTCAACTTGTCTGTTGAACCAGAGAAAGCCTACGGTGAACGTATCGATGAACTCGTTCAGCGCGTACCTAGTTCAATGTTTGAAGGCATGGACGTTGAAGTTGGCATGTCTTTTCGTGCAACCACACCAGAAGGTGAACAATCGGTTATTATTATCGAGACATCTGATGATGAAGTGGTTGTAGACGGTAACCACCCGCTTGCAGGTATTCCACTTACTTTCGATGTGGAAGTGGTTGATGTACGCGATGCGACTGCGGAAGAATTAGAGCACGGCCATGCCCATACGCCAGGCGGTTGTGGTCACGACCACTAATTTGCCTTACTAACGTAAGTGCAATAAAACTAAAAAGGGAGCCAAAGGCTCCCTTTTTTGATATCCGCCCTAACGTTACCTATATGCAACGCTAAGGTTTTGTCTTTACTCAGTAGCGACTATTTATATCGCGTCTTCGTTTTGCTCACCAGTACGAATACGCACTGCTGCTTCAACATTAAACACGAATATTTTGCCGTCACCAATTTTGCCTGTTTTTGCTGAGTTTTCGATGGCTTCTATCGCCTGCTCGACGCGCTCATCATCAAGCACTAACTCAATCTTAATTTTAGGCAGAAAATCCACTTGATATTCGGCACCGCGATAAAGCTCAGTATGTCCTTTTTGTCGTCCGAAGCCTTTTACTTCAGACACTGTCATTCCAGCAATACCAACTTCGGCTAATGCTTCCCTTACATCGTCCATCTTGAACGGTTTAACTATCGCTTCAATCTTTTTCATGGTAACTACTCATCATAAATGGTTGGAATAGGTACGCGCTTGTGCTGAGTACGCTGATAAATGTACAACAACTTTTCATCTACCTCGGCGGAAACTGATTTACCTTCTAGGAAGTCATCAATTTGATCGTACGTCATGCCAAGGGCTTGTTCATCAGCTTTTTGCGGCGCGAGAGTTTCGAGATCGGCGGTGGGCGCTTTTGTAATAACAGTTTGCGGCGCGCCTAAGTGCGAGGCCAGTTGTCGAACTTGGCGTTTGCTCAACCCAAACAAAGGCGCTAAATCGCACGCTCCATCGCCATACTTTGTATAAAAACCCGTAATATTTTCAGCTGAATGGTCTGTGCCTAACACTAATCCATCAACCATGCCGGCAATTTCATACTGAATCACCATACGGGTTCGTGCTTTTACATTACCTTTAACGAAGTCACGCTTTGCTTCACTTTCAGGCAATATGCCAGCACTTGATAATGACTCAGTGGTAGAAGCGTGAATGGCATCTGCCCCAGGCTGAACATTAACCGTTACAGAATGGGAAGGCTCAATAAAGTCTATCGACAACTGAGCATCAGCTTCATCGGCCTGCGTTTGATAAGGTAGACGAACGGCGACAAACTGAAAATTTTCATGCTTTTCCTGGTTTAATTCGTTCACTGCTAACTGGGCTAATTTACCCAAAGTACAAGAATCGATACCGCCACTAATGCCTAGCACCAGTGAATTTAAACCTGACGTAAGAAGCTGCTTTTTAATGAAAGCCACTCGACGAGTAACTTCAAATGCCACATCAATTTCAGGCAGCACTTTCATTTCTTCAATAACTGCTTGTTTTTGCATTATAATGTCCAATTAGTGAGTGGGCGTCCTGATATCTGAGTTTACGATAAACTCGCCTTAGATGTTAGTGGTAAAAGAATTCAAACTTCATTAATCACTAAAATTCATTACTTTTTGTATCTTGGAGTATGCCTACATGCCTTTTTTTATACCATTCTTGAGGCAAATTGGTTTACCTTGAATACTCGCGCGTGTTTGCATCTAATGTTGTATAAATTGAGGCTAACGCTATGATCAGTATTAAATTAACTTAGTAAAAAAATATCAGTGAAAACAGAGTCTTCTAGCACTATGCATCTTCAGTACGGTTTTACGCTTTTAGAGATGCTAATTACCGTAGCCATTTTGGCCATTTTAGTAGGGGTGGTTGCCCCGTCTATTAATACTATTTTAGTCAAAAATAGAGTGACCGGCGATATCAATACGTTAAGCGCTATTGCACAGCAAGCTCGGTTTAGTGCCGTCAATGAGCAGTTTGATGTAATACTTTGTCCTACCACGAACTACGATACGTGTGTAAGTGATTGGGCGAACGCGAAAATGGTCTTTATTGATGAAAACGCAAACGGAAGCAGAGACAGTAGCGAATCGCTTATTGCCAGCAGCGATCCGTTAAATACTGGTAACATAATCAGTGGCATTTCTGGTGCTATTTCTTTTTCTGAACAAGGAAGTATTAGTACCAGTGCAACCATAACAATTTGTCCAAAGAGTAAAGATGCTTCATATGCTTCAGCCCTCTTATTATCACTCTACGGCAGAATATCCGTCGCCATCGACAGTGACAACGATGGCGTTAACGAAGACTTATCTGGCACAGCCCTTACCTGCACCTAATGCCTTGCGATTTTTGCTATAGCGCAGGCCTCCTTTAGGGTTGAAGTAATCATAACCACGTACGAAAAACAGGCTATCTTCCCCAACATCCATGGGGTAAATTCTCATAAGGCGTGATCGTTAGCAGCCGACAAGGATTGGACTCATCCAAAAAGCCTAAAGACGCTGCAATGCTATAATTCCCATCCTTAGATTCGCTGTATGTCAATGTGACGCCGTCTATACTGGGCGCCGGTAATCCACTAAGCCCTGCGTATTTACCTTCGCTTAACCAGTACCTTTCTTGCTTTATTTGCAAAGAAAGTAAGTAACTAATGGTTTCATGCTTGTTCGCAAGGGCGATAGTTGATGAGTAGCTAGGTATAGCAAACATAGAAATAATGCCCACAATCGCAACGGCGACCAAAAGCTCGATTAACGTAATACCCCGTCCCTTAATTAAATTGATTTTCCCTTCCATGGTACAGCAGCCCGCTATTGGTTGATTCGCTATGCTGTAAATCTAACAGCAAACAAATGACAAATAACCGGACTAAAGCATGGTTTTATTCAAAGCAGATGGATTTTCATTATTAGAATTGCTTCTGGTACTTTGCATAATGGGCATTTTTACTGGCATAGCGGTTCCCTCTTTTGTTGAATGGCGGCAAGTCATCGCCATGAAAAGTGCATTAAGGCATACCGCTGACATCGCAAAATACGCCCGCACACTAGCTATCGCTGAGCGTAAGCCGATTACCTTGGTAGTCGACTCGTCCGTTAATCATTGCATCAGCGTAACTTCTGCTAATGACTGCGATTGCAATGTAGCAAGCAGTTGCCATGTTTTTGGCCAACACAAGCGGCTCATGATGCAAAGTTATAATGCAGTGATTGCTAATCCAGCCAATAAAAAGTCGTTGTTAACCTTCGATGGTACTCATGGGATGAGCTTCGGCAGCGCAATGACCGTCACGTTAAGTAACGCACGATTTACCGGCAAGGTTATTATTAATAATCTTGGTCGAGTACGGTATTGCGCCTCTCCCGCATTTGAGGATGTTTCTCTATGTTAACGTCATCTGGCATCACCCTTGTAGAGCTCACCATTGCCATGGCCATCAGCACAACATTGGTGCTTTTTTCTGCCATGGGGGCTGCTACCATTTCCAAGGAATTAGGTTACTTTCAGCAGCAACTCGCACTGCACAGTGAACTACGTCTTTTGAGTCAGTCTCTTTCTTTACAACTACAGCGGGCGGGTTACGTAGCTCGCACCTTTGAAGAGATTTTTGCCAACGGTGCATTGCTACCGCCCTCTATTGAAATCAGCCACCATCCACTAGAGGTTGAAAATTCTTGTGTGTTATTTTCTTATGATAAAAATGCTGACGGAGACATTACCCATGAAGATCCAGCCGAGCTATTGGGTTTTCGGTTGCGCAATAAAGCACTTGAGTACCGTGTAGCAAGTAAAAGTTGCGCACAAGGTGGATGGCATGATCTTACCGACGCATCAGAATTGTACGTCACTCAATTCACTATATCCCTTCACGGTGAGGTAAACCGTGCCCCTGTTTACAAGGTAAAGCTTGCCCTTCAAAGTAAAGCGTCTGCAAAACTGAGCGCCGAGCAACATCTGTATATACGAGTTGCCAATGCAATATAACGCCGATTTTTACTCATTCCCACTAGCCCTCCAAACACATGTGATAGGTGCAAGAGACGCAAGCGCTAGGAAATGTCCTAGTAAGGTAAAAGGCGCCGTATTGTTAAGTGTCGTGGGTATACTGTTAAGCTTAATAACACTAGCACTTTGGGCAACCAGTTCACTGCTGACAAGCGAGTTTCAAGCCAACAAGCGCAGCCTTGCTTATGTTGAGGTGATGAATACACTGCACAACGACTTAACGCTATTAACAGAGCAGTTGCGTACCAGCGATGATTGGCGGCAAACCGCAAGTTTATTCACACGAGCAACAGTAACGGCCACTGACTACGCTGGGAAGGATTCTCAATATTTAACCCTATTCACAGTGGCCATGCTCCACCCTGCGACTTCACTCTTTGTTCGGCAAGGTTTTTTACGCCATCCCGCATTGGTTCGTCTTCCTACCACTGGCTTGGTAACCGGTAGTACCAACGCCATACTTCCTCATCTTTTTGAACGAGATCATAGCCACTTTACGCCGATGTATTTTTCAGAGCCGCTTATAACAAATAAGTGCGAAGCTCTTACCGGTAAACTCGTTATATGGGTTCGTGGTGACTGTTATATTTCGTCGAGTGAAACAATAGGGGAAGCGAATCATCCCGTTTTACTTGTTGTGGAAAAAGGTGATTTCACCCTTGAATCCCATGCACAAATTTATGGGTTAGTGGTGATGTTAAGCGATACCAGTATGCCTACAAACCCTAAAGCCACTATCGCCGCTTCGGCCAAATTCGTAGGCGCTATGGTAAGCAATGCAGATGTTTCTACGTTTTTCTACGGACACATCGATTTCAATGTAAGCGTATTACATACCCTTCAATATTCTCGTGGTTTGCAAAAGATGCAACCCATACCCGGGAGTTGGCATGACTTCAATTAAATTGACCAAAGGGTTTTCACTAATCGAAGTAATTATCGCATCAGGACTCTTTGCGCTTACCTTTACCGCCGGCCTTAAGCTTTATCAGCAAATTTTCGGACAGTGGCAGCAACTTCGCGCAGTGCAGCAAGCACGACATCAACTTGAGATCGCCCAAACTGATTTACTAATAAACGTGAACACCAACCCAAATTCATACGTCACCATTACACCCTCGTATTCCACGAGCGTGGCAAAAGCCGTTATCTTAGAGCAAATCATAGAACCTTTGCCCAAATTGCCCCATACAGAAGAAGCGCTAAATACCGAGGAGGAGGTAAATGTAGAAGGCACGCTTGATGAAGTGCAAGGACTTACTGAAAAAGAAAAACTTGAAAGCCAAGTTATTACTCAACAATTGACATTTATCGTTGCACCGCCGTATCAGTCGAGTTGGCAAGATGTGGTGAGCATGGGGCCGTTAGTGCCACTATCACCCGCAAAACCCTAGTGAATTAACAAGACCAACAATACTCGCCCGCCGCCAACGACCCATTATTGTTCACGTCCCAACCTTTCCGTCCATCGCTAAAGTAGAATAGCGCGCCATCAGCAGCCTGCGCAGAACCGCTTACTGGTGTTGCTTTGAGCTGATAACTGGTTGCATCAGCAGACACGATGGTGAGGTTGTAGCGTTTATTAGCCGCGGCTTCTGTTGAAGGCGAATAAGTGGCAAATATAGTCGGCGCCCCCGTATTTCCGCCGCCCGCGCCCGCACCTTGGTAACTAAATGAGCCACTATGATGGCGCTCCATTGCAGCAGCAAATGCCAACAAATCCGCCTGCCCCGTCCCTCTATACCCATCAGTCATAAAAGACTGATACGAAGGGTAAGCAATACTGGCAAGAATGCCAACAATCGCCACGACTATCATTAATTCAATAAGGGAAAAGCCTTTATTTCTTTCGTTACTAATAATCACTGAGATGTATCCTCTCGCTCAGTTTCTGTATGCCAACTGCCTCGTTGTATTCGTTCAAACTTACCATAAATATTTTGCGCTAAACATTCAAACACTGAGCCGCAGGCCTCTTCGTTACCATCATCGTCGACACTGATAACGGTAGAGGCACACTCGGTACCAAGGCACACCACAGGGCTAGTTATATCTTCGATAAGAATTTTAGTCTCTGGTGCGATCCCCGTTTGCTGTAACTCTACGGATCTGTCAGAACTATCGAGTTCACCATTATTATTAAGGTCTGTTACGGCATTAGCATTAAATAAGTTAACGAGATATGCCCTGCTATTTCCGGACGGTGGCGCGCACAAACTGGTACTGCTTACGGCAGGTACATAAGTAGTAAAGAATATTTTATAATCTAGTATCAAGGGTGACGCTAATACTTTTTCTCCCTTGGTCGTAAGCTCGATATACCACCCCGCTTTATTTGCAAAGCTGGATGCGGCCACGCCTTGCTCAGTTTCATCGCTACTCGTGAGCAAATGTTCGGTGGCATTATATAAATCCGACTCAGACACGGTGCTCATGAAGGTATATTCACCATTCACATCGCGACTAAATACACTATCGTCTTTGAGCATATAAAAATTGTCTTCTACCGTGACATCAAGCGGTGATGCTCGCCATCCACTTCCCATTGCAACGGCATAATACAATTCGTCACCCAACGCAACTTCCGAAACATCAGGGCCATAATAAAAACGACGATTGGTTTCGGCGGTGTCCCCAGCAAAATCAGCCAGCCTCGCACCTTTTATAAAGTTGCTACCCGACTCGCCATTATAAATATCCAAGCGAAACAGTTGCCCGCCCATGTCACCGACATACATATGGTCAGCGAAGCCATCGTTGTCTCTGTCAATCACGGATATTCGACCCGGGATACTGTAGTTCATATCAACCAGATTCAAATCGGCATCAGTGTTGCTGGCGTGCCAGAGTAAGCTTCCAGTGTCTGCATCGAACATATAAACTGCATTTCCAATGGCATCAGCACTTCTCACCGACTTATCGTCTTGCGATTCATCGTAACCGCCACCGATGATCATGACATTCTTCTCTTGGCTGCCGTAGCGCACTTTAGTGATGGTGGGACGCGACCATGTTTGCCCTAATTTCTCAAGACCCGAGGTACCGCCTGCGATTACAAACTTAACGGTGGGCGACGTCTTCTGTGTCACATCAAACACATAATAGTTCCGGCCACCTCGGCGCATACCTAAATACAGGTAAGTCGAAGTTCCCACCGTACGCAATACCATTTCACCGTCTAAGCCATAAACATGATTAAACGTAGAGATATCTTCATAAAAGTGGTGCAAGTTAGGCAGCAACGTTTTAGGCATAATGCCAAAGTTTTCTTCGCCGGTTTCAGCGTCAAACGAATGCAGCATACCTTGGTTTGTGGCAACTAATATGGCTGAATCGGTGCTGCCGTAATTAACCACCACAGGTTGAGAATGAATGGGGTCGCCCATTTGAAGCCGGTAGTCAGTGGTATCACCATCTCCATCATTATCTTTAACATCTATGCCCCGCGCCCATTTAAGCAGCACTTCGCGAAGTTCTTCCGCGTCGAGTTCGTCATCAACCCCCATCATTGCTGCTGTAATATCCTCGTTGTTTTCATGCAGTTCATTACTAGATTGAACAATAGTTCCAGCACCATCGAAGATATATAAGTTACGGTTAGACGTCATTTTGCTCGCGGTACCGCCTTCTCGAACATCACTACCATCAACAAGAGTCGACCAAAAGCTATGGGAATTATCTTTAAAGAATCCCGTATCACCATCTACCGCAACCAGTGAGTTTTGATCTAAAATATCCTCGCCATCTAATCGGTAACGCTTAAGGTTACCCGGCCAGATAGCACCTTCACTGGGTTTAAACAACGCAAAGTAGAGTTCGTCGTTATGGGTCAAGCGATTAAGCTGATTCACCGCTACTCCGGGTGATACAAAAGTAGAATTCACATCCTTTACTGAACGAAGAATAGTGTTAAATGCTTCAAGCAGTTCTGCGCTGTCATCAGCTTGATAGAATCCGCCACCACTTTGCACTGCCAGCTGATTCAAGAAATTGTTGGCGGTACTATTCGCGGCAAACCCTATTGTATGTGTGATCACCCGACGTCCAATAACCGATGTATCCGAATCGCTGACATTTTTAACTAAACTCAAACCACACTTTTCACCCCCACTACCTGTACAGCTATCGCCTAGCAATGATTCGATAAGAGATACACTGTGGTTATTGTTTGCTTCCCCATCAGACAGCAAAACAATATGATTGTTGGTCTGACATTGCAGATCGCTAACCGGTGATATATAGGTTGCCCCGCTAGGAATATATTCATTAATACAGTCGCTATCAGATAGATTGTCATCGGAACACCCGTTTGGTTGAACAGCATCACCGCCCAAATACGCGCTTCTGTGGCTGACTCGCGTATTCTTCCTTACCGTGTTTGAAACATTGTAGTTACCACGGGTTAGCCCGTAATCAACGTCTCTGCCACCGTAATAGTTAACCGCCTCATACAGCGTATCTACAATGGGCGTATAGCCACTGGCAGTAAGCTCATCAACTTTACTGATAAGGTGTTCTCTCACTGTCGATGTCTGCCCAGGCGAGGCTGAACCATTGAATTTAACTACTAATTTTGCCGCGGATGACTGAGAGCCACTGTAGGTATATGCACCTCGATAGCCGGTGAAGTCACTAAACACGAACGCCATCGCATTACCTGATTGCCATCCCGCTCTATCTACAATCTCTTTAACTACGCCGGAAATATCCGGTGAGGCGTAATCATTGCCCGATGAAAACGACCCCATAGTCCAAGTTACACCTGACGTTTTGCCAATATTTCTAAGCAAATAACGATTTCCAGAAGAGAAGTCGTCAGCATCATTATCAGCAACACCGCGAATTAACATGCTCGAGTTATTGTAGTTGTAGCTGCTATAAGCAGTAAGTTCTATGTAGGCTTCGGAAATTTCAGCTCCTTGAGGGATGTTTACGTTTTGAAAACGAACCCCTATATAACTGTTATAGCTGCTTGAGAAAGTAAGCTCTGAGCCTGTATTTTCATACCCTTTGTTGTTTTCTTCTATATTGTCGTTAGAACGGCTAACCTGGTAAACGCTTTCACCGCTGATGCAACCTGTAGCGGTTGTATCATCATAAGACACCACCAATTGCGGGGACCCAGTTTGCCCAGAATCAAATGCTCGGGCTTCTCGGCTGCTTGCTGTATCTGAACTTGTGCCCTCTATAAGAATATTGAGGTCATCACCGCCGCACCATTGTGGCAAATCTACAATTTCTTGAATAACCGATGAAATATCAGGCGTGGCAATAACCTCATCAGCAGAAGGAAAGTCATTGTTACTTATCCATTCAACTTTTGATGCGGTTTTAGTTCGTGACGAAAGGTTGTCATATGCCGTGGAAAATGCCGTGCTAGTTGCCGACGCCTCACCGCTTATCGTGAGTGTGGTGCCTGCTATATTAAATTTTTCTGATGTAAAACGAATATATGCACTGACTATCGTTGCCCCTTGAGGAATATTCATCTCAGTAAAACGCATGCCTGATGTGACTATATTCGTGCCAGAGCTCAACACTAGGTTGTTAGCATTAGTATTTACGGTACCGTTGATTTCTGACGCATCATGACTACTTGAACCGGTTGAGGTGATGAGTTCTGGTTGAATAGCATCGTCAATCCCGCTTACTGGAAAGAGTATAGGGCCACCATAGTCGGAAAAACGCATAAGGCCGGCATCTATATTGGTGGCTGAAGTTAACGCCTCTTTAAGTGCGTTTTGTACTCTAAGAATACGCGATTGGCCGGTGCCATCTTTGCCCGTCATACTGCCTGACGTGTCCATAATAAAGAGTACATTTGGATTATAAGTAGCCGACTCTGACGCGGTACCTAAGTAAATATCCAAATCATCACCGACAGCGGAAAAGCCAATACAAGAAAACATCACTACCGAGACAAAAAAACTACTCACGCGTTTCATAATTATTACTCTACTTATTGTGATGCGGGGCCAAACACTGATGCCGCTAGGGAGTTTGCAACCACCGTGGATTTGGCACCTACCTTGCCGCAGCCTCTAATAATGAACACGTGGCAATTTACGTTGCTACCACCAATCACGTTGCTTGAGCCCCTACATGCCTGCTCTCTTATAAACGCGGTACGAGACCAACTCTTAGTACCTGCCAGGGTTTGATACGTGCCGTTTGTGGTGTGCTCACTGCCCGTAGAGAGACCACTTTCAGTCATGTACCTGTCGGTCCATTCATTTTCATCAAAACAACTCATTGATGCGGTTTCTGGATCAAAGGCCGCAATTTGGCGAGCAGCTGATAAAGGGTCTGTTTTAGTGCTATCTTCTAACAAGACTTCATCTTCCGACTCAAAAAAGACGCCCGCAATTGCCGCTTCTGCAGCATCAAATGCTAAGCCACTTTGCTGCAAAGACATGGCCATTTTAGATTGAGATAAGCTACTAGTTACGGCGCTTACCCCTAAAATAGTAAGGGAAAGTAGTACCAGCAATGCAAACACCATGACCAAACCGCGCTGCTTCATCGGATACTCCTAACAAAATTTTTCATATTTCGAAGTGATAACGTTTTCGTAAACACCTGATAGTAATGCGCTGAGTCTAAGGTCACCGCATTTTCATTAAGTAGTGCAAAAGTAGGAGCTGAGGTTTGCTGCACTTGGTTTTGATAGCTTTTAAGTAAGATCCCCCAGCGCAGCGCAACTACTTGTTGATTTTGTGCTCGTAGCGCTGACAACTTGTCTGCTGTCACATAGGTTATAGCTTGCCCATTGGAATCCTCAGCAACATCACTGACGCCATACTGAAGTTGAAAATTACTGACATTGTCTAGCAAGGTCACGGTAGTCGGTGAAACGGATTGTGCTTTTAGGCCTCGTAAAACTCGGCCATCGTAACCCGTGCATTTAAACTCTGTCCCACTCACAAAATAACGATTCACAACATGGAACTCATCACCCGCAGCATAGCCATGTTTATTTCCCGTACAGTCTTCAAGTGCAAGCAGGCTTACTACTAGCTGATCATTCGCTCCACTTGATGCTTGAGTACTACCTAGGCTGGCATTAGCCGAAAAGTCTCCAACTAAACTAACCGGGTTGTTTTGAACAAACGCAGCTTCTGATACGGTATCTACAGAGTCATCGACGCTGGCAGTAATAAGGTCGTAGCGACCTATTTCGTAAAACTCTCCGGTGAGCCGACTGGTTATATACCGGCCCGACTCCTGAACCTGAGAAACAGCTTGGTTTAGTGTATTGGTTACGCTGCTGCTTACCAGCACTTGAATGATAGCGCCAGAAATAACCAGCCCCAATACCAATGAAATCATTAGCTCTACAAGCGAAAAACCCTGTACACGCTTCACAAGGTTAAATCCTTAATGACGCAAGCATTGCTGTCTGATTCGTTTGGGTTGCAACGCGTGTTTAAGGTATACGTTTGATTACCTGTTGATGCTACTGGCCATGCTAAAATAACTTGCAACCTTGAGCCCGCACTGCAACTGTAAACATCCGCTGCATTGTTATCTGCACAGGTTAACGACAATGTGGTTTGAGGGTTAGTTTGTACTGCCGCGCATGAGAGTGCCCAGCCATCGTATTTAGCCATATCCAGCTCGTTGCAGGTGGCGGTTTCACAATTGGGCACCCCAGAAGGACGACTCAAACAAAAACATTTATAAGGATGGGTGGAACCCGAGCAGGTGAGCCCGGTGAAGTTGTAATTACTTGCATTGAAATATTGGTTGTTAACCACCATGCCATCACCTACCGTTGCCACACGCGCAGCAGCACGTAAGCGCTCTGCAACTTGAGCCGCAACAAATTCGCTTTGCGTTCGGCTAATAGCATCTTTGTTGGCAAACGAACCGGTGAATTGAAGTGCAGCAACCCCGAGTAACCCAATCGCAAGAATGAACAAAGTAACAAGCACTTCAATAAGGCCGACGCCCTGCTGTTTGTTCAATCCACTAGTGATTATCGTTCGATTCATAGTCCCTGCATTGCACGGTGGCATTCACGCTAAAATTTAGACACAACCTTATATTTAGCATTCTATGCTAAATATTTCTTGCTCAAGGTATAAGCAATCATAAAACGTATAAGTTTGTATTACCATCATGCGACAGCGTAAAAAAAAGCACTGCAAATCAATGCAGTGCCTTCAAATCAGAACCAATTTTCATACCTAAAAGGTGTTAGCTTACTTGTTTAACTCTAAGCTCTTTTGGAACCGCGAATTCCACATTTTCTTCTCGGCCTGCACGCTCAGAGGCGGAAACTGCGCCCCATGTTTTAAGCTTATCAACCACACCTTGAACCAACACCTCTGGCGCCGAAGCGCCAGCTGTCACACCAATATGCTCGATACCGTCAAGCCACTCCTTCTGAATGCAGTTAGCATCGGCAATTAAGTGCGCTTTCGCACCAATTTTTTCTGCTAGTTCACGCAAACGATTTGAGTTTGAGCTATTTTGAGCCCCCACCACTAGCAAGACTTGGCAATCTTGAGATAAATCGCGTACTGCATCTTGTCGATTTTGTGTGGCATAACAAATATCGTCTTTACGAGGACCTTGAATGTCAGGGAAACGTTCACGCAATGCATCAATAACATCTGCGGTATCATCAACAGATAAAGTCGTTTGACTACAGTAATAAAGATTCTTGGCGTCTTTTACTTCAAGGGTCGCTACATCAGCCTCAGATTCGACAAGGTAAATCCCACCCTTATCATTGCTATACTGCCCCATAGTACCTTCTACTTCTGGGTGCCCTGCGTGACCAATCAAAATACATTCTGTGCCTGTTTTACTTGCACGGGTCACTTCCATATGCACTTTAGTGACTAGCGGACATGTGGCATCAAACACTTTTAAGCCACGATTTTCAGCTTCTTTTCTTACCGCTTGAGAAACGCCGTGGGCAGAAAAAATAACAATGCAGTTATCTGGCACTTCATGCAATTCATCGACAAAAATAGCGCCACGCTCACGTAGCCCATCGACCACAAACTTATTGTGAACGACTTCATGGCGAACATAGATAGGCGGCTCAAATATCTCAAGTGCTCTTTCTACAATTGTGATGGCTCTGTCTACACCGGCACAAAAACCACGGGGGTTAGCGAGATGAATTTGCATAATTACTTTTCACCTTCTGGTGCAGGTGCGGCTTTTACATCAACAATTTCAACATCAAAAATAACCGTCTGCCCTGCAAGAGGGTGATTAAAATCAACAGTGATAGAGTCGCCAGCCACACTTCTGATGATACCGGGTATTTCTGAGCCATCTGGCTGAGAAAACGCAAGAATGGCACCTTCTTGTATTTCTAAGTCTGCGCCAAAACGGCTTCGATCCATGTAATGGATATTGTTTGGGTTAGGCTCACCAAAGGCATCGTTCGCGGCCAGCGTAAACGATTTCTTCTCACCTTTTTGAAGTCCTAATAAGCAGGCTTCAAAGTTAGGGGTAAGACTACCGTCACCCATTACCATTTTCGCGGGCTTATTATTTACGCGGGTGCTGTCAGCGGCTGAGCCATCTTCAAGTTTCAAATCAAAGTGAAGAATAACTTCGCTGTCAGAACCAATAATTAGGTTGTCGGTCATTGTGGCTCCGGTTACTGCTTTGACGTGTTGGTTGGATCGGCGCTTTTGTGCTTCTCGCCGTTCTTGAACATATCAATAATTAATAGGGCTGCACCAATAAATATAGCGCTATCGGCAATATTGAAGGCTGGCCAGTGCATGTTGTTTACATGAAAATCAAGAAAATCGATTACATATCCATGCACTAAACGATCGTAAACGTTACCTAGCGCGCCACCCAAAATAAAAGAAAAGGCGACAGGCAACAGGGTTTGGTTTTTAGGCGATTGTTTCAACCACCATAAAATAACCACACTGACGACAGTAGCGATGGCAGTAAAAAACCATCGCTGCCAACCACCGGCACTATCAAGAAAGCTAAATGCCGCGCCATAATTGTGTACGTAAGTTAAATTGAAAAATGGTAATACCTCTATCGATTGATAAAGTGACATACCACCTAACACCGCGTATTTGGTCACCTGATCTAGCACGAATGCAATCAAGGTTATCCAAAGAAACCGTAAACCAGTTTCACTGAATAGCTTAGGCTTAGTATCCGCCGTAGTATTAAGCATACTGACGCGTTTCCCCTTCGCCATCAATGTTGGTTACACAACGGCCACATAATTCTTCGTGCCCCTTATGGGTGCCAACATCTTCACGATGGTGCCAACAACGAACACATTTGTCGCCGCTTGCTTTGTTTACGCTTAACCATAAACCTTCAACATCGGTAGCCGCAGCATTGTCTGGTGCACTTTCTACTTTAGTCAAATTCACTGCCGATGTAATTAATACAAAGCGTAATTCATCTTCAAGTGAAGCCAAGGTGTTAAACAAAGACTCTGTAGCATACAAGTCAATTTTCGCTTCTAACGAACCGCCTAACTGACCGTCTTTACGGGCTTGTTCCATAGCTTGGTTTGCTGCGTCTTTTACGCTTAACACTTGGTGCCATAGTTCGTCGTTAAATACGTCACTTTGCGTGAAGCTGTTAAAGCCTTCGTACCAGGTTTCGGTAAATACAAATTCACTACGCTCGCCCGGTAAAGCTTCCCAAATCTCCTGCGCCGTAAAGCTTGTGATGGGTGCCATCCAACGAACTAACGCCTCCATAATATGGTACAGCGCAGTTTGACAAGAACGACGAGCATTGCCGTCAGATTTCGCTGTGTACTGTCTGTCTTTAATGACATCTAGGTAGAATGAACCTAACTCGATGGAACAGAAGTGCATAAGCTTTTGCGTAACGACTAATAAATCGTACTTTTCAAACGCTTCAACAAGTTCTTCTTGTAATGCTTTAGCACGCGCTACAATCCAGCGATCTAGTGCAACCATCTCGTCTTCTGGCAAAGCATCTTCTGGCTGAAAGCCATTAAGGTTTGCTAGTAAGAAACGTGAAGTGTTACGTAAACGACGATATGCATCAGCAGCACGTTTTAAAATTTCATCAGACACCGCAATTTCACCGCGGTAGTCAGTAGAAGCCACCCACAAACGAAGAATGTCTGCGCCAAGTTTGTTTGTTACTTCTTGCGGTGCAACTACATTACCTACCGACTTCGACATTTTTCTGCCGTGGGCATCTACGGTAAAGCCGTGAGTTAACACTTCTTTATAGGGTGCGTGGCCATGCATGGCGGTAGACGTCATTAGCGATGACATAAACCAACCACGATGTTGGTCTGACCCTTCAAGGTACAAATCGGCGCTAGCTGGAATGTCTTCACGTTGGTCAACAACGAAGTAGTGCGTAACGCCTGAGTCGAACCATACGTCTAGGGTATCGGTGACTTTGTCGTAGTTATCGGCTTCGCTACCTAGTAGTGCAGCATCGTCAATATCCCACCACGCTTGAATACCTTTAGTTTCCACCTCAGCGGCCACTTTTTCCACAAGTGCAACTGACTCAGGGTGAAGTTCACCGGTAAGTTTGTGCACGTATAAAGGAATAGGGACGCCCCATGTACGCTGGCGAGAAATACACCAGTCTGGACGACCTTCTACCATTTTCTGGATGCGGTTTTCGCCCCACTCTGGGATCCATTTAGTTTGTTTAATTTGTTCGATTGACTCAGCACGTAAGCCTTTTTTATCCATGCTGATAAACCACTGCGGCGTAGCACGGAAAATGATAGGCGTTTTATGGCGCCAGCAATGCGGGTAGCTGTGCTCATATTTCACGTTAAGCACTAGGTTACCGTTCTCTTTTACCGTTTCAACAATGGTATCATTGGCTTTAAATACGAACTGGCCGGCAAATAAAGGCGTGTTTTCTAAATACACACCGTTATTACCGACTGGGTTGTACACTTCAATGTCGTATTGTTTACCTACATTGAAATCGTCAACACCGTGAGCAGGCGCGGTGTGAACACAACCTGTACCAGATTCAGTGGTAACGTGCTCGCCCAAAATTAGCGGTACTTTTAAATCTAAGAACGGATGATTAACTAGCAGTTTATCTAAGCTTGAACCTACACAGGTCGCTACTTCACGATACTCTTCAATACCATAGCGCGTCATGCAGCTTTCCAGCAAATCTTGCGCAACCACTAACCATTCGTTGGTCGACGTGATTTCTACAATCGCGTAGGTTAATTCTGGGTGCAAGCTGATGGCGCGGTTGGCAGGCAGCGTCCACGGGGTCGTTGTCCAGATAACCACGCCCGCTTTGTGCGCGGTTAAGTCTTCACTCGTTACTCCAAACGCAGCCGCAATAGCGTCTGCATCAGCAACAGGGAATTTCACATCTATAGCAGGTGAGATTTTGTCTTGGTATTCTACTTCTGCTTCTGCCAATGCAGAACCACAATCTGTACACCAATGAACTGGCTTAAAGCCTTTTTCTAAATGGCCCGATTCAACCACTTTACCCAGTGCGCGAATAATGTCGGCTTCTGAGCGAAAATCCATAGTTTTATAGGGATTGTCCCACGTACCAAACACACCAAGGCGCTTAAAGTCAACCATTTGGCCGTCAATTTGACGTTGTGCGTATTCGCGGCACTTTTGGCGAAACTCAGCAGCCGTCACTTTTTTGCCCGGCTTACCCACTTTCTTCTCTACCATCAATTCAATAGGCAAACCGTGACAGTCCCAACCAGGCACATACGGCGAGTCGAAATCAGACAAGGTTTTAGACTTAACTATAATGTCTTTAAGAATTTTATTTACTGCGTGACCAATATGAATATCGCCGTTTGCGTACGGAGGGCCATCATGAAGAATGAAAGGCTTCTTACCTTTCTTCGCTTCTCTAATCTTTGTGTATACCCCTTTTTCCTGCCAGTCTTTAAGCATTTTAGGCTCACGCTGAGCAAGGTTACCGCGCATTGGAAAGGCGGTTTCGGGTAGGTTTAATGTGGCTTTATAATCACTCATATAATTGTATTATCCGGTTACCTTTAATAATACCCAACGCCTCGTTAGGCGCTGTATAGGCTTGCATTGGTCGACGCTATGTTAAGCGTGGTGACTTTATCACGTTTCACTATTCTAATAACAGGCGCGCCTTAGCGGCATCGGCCTGAATTTGTGCTTTTAGTATCTCAAACGAGTCAAATTTCTGTTCATCTCGTATTTTTGCAACAGGAAACACGGTCATTGGTTTCCCGTAAAGGTCGGCTGACATATCGAAGATGTGCACCTCTAACTGGTTTCGCACCCCGTTTAACGTGGGGCGAGTACCAATGTTTGCCACGCCATTGAATTTTTTTCCATCTACGGCAACATGTACCGCAAATACCCCGTGAATTGGTGCTCTGCAACGCTTCAGCATGACATTGGCGGTAGGAAACCCTATCGTGCGCCCTTTCTTTTCACCATGTACAACTCGACCATACACAGCAAACGGCCTACCTAACATTTCTTCACCAAGCGCAAAATCCGAATCAGCCAGTGCTTCTCGCACTGCAGTAGAGCTAATACGATGAGCATGCATCATAAAGCTTTGCGTGCTAACCACCTCAAAGCCGTACTTTTGCCCAGCGGCTTGCAGCATGGCAAAGTCGCCTTTACGACCTTGGCCAAAGCGAAAGTCATCGCCGACCACAAGAAATTTAACCCCTAGCTTATCCACCAGCAAATCATGCACGAAGGTATCGGCACTTTGACTGGCAAAAGCTCTGTTAAAACGTACAGCCAATAAACGGTCGACGCCTTGCTGTTTCAGCAATTCGTACTTTTCACGCAATGGACTGATGCGTGCAGGCGCTCTATCGGGTGTAAAGACTTCCTCGGGTTGAGGCTCGAATACCATCACCGTGGCCGGCAACCCCAGCGCTTTGGCTTTTTGAAGCACATTACTCAGTACTGCCTGATGGCCCAAGTGCACGCCATCAAACTTCCCGATAGTAAGTACACACCCGCTGTGTTGCGGTTTTACGTTGTTAAGCCCGCGGATAAATTCCACTATTAGCCACTGCCTTTAGTTACTACTGAAAATTCAAAGCTCGCGATTATAAACGACCCAGCACGGAATACCAATATTAGCCGCCCCCACTTTTGAAATGACGACGTCTTGCACCCAATACAATCATACATGAGAAGAAGGCGGCGGCAGATAATGTGATAGTAATGGCGACATCCACCACTTGCACTGTCCATTCAAGGTCGAAAAATGCCACGCCCTTATCGCGACAATAAATCACCGCCCCCATCACAGCGCTGGCAATCAGTACTCTAATTATAAACATCACTGAGGTACGACTTAATACAAAAACCCCTTGTTTGTGCAGCGTAATATAAAGCAATGTGGCATTAAGTGTGGCCGACATGCTTGTAGCAATCGCTAAGCCCACGTAGCCAAACCAAATTGCTAATAGGTTAAACACCATATTGGCGACCATGCACCAAATACCAAATTTAACCGGGGTTTTAGTGTCTTGGCGCGAGTAAAAACCAGGAGCGAGTACTTTTACTAACATAAAGCTCAATAAACCAAATGCGTAAGCGGTTAATGAATAAGAGGCCATGGTGGCCGTTTCAGCCGTAAAGGCCCCCCGCTGGAATATCACGGTTAAAATTGGTCGCGCCATGGTGGCTAAGCCTACGGCGGCTGGAATACCAAGCAAACACACCATACGAAATGCCCAATCTATATTGGCTGAAAAAGCTTTGGGATCTTTACTTACATGATTGCGCGACAGCGCCGGCAATATTACCGTGGCGATAGCGATACCAAACAGCCCTAACGGGAACTCCAGCAAACGGTCGGAGTAATATAGCCAGCTAATAGAGCCTGTCATCAGGAAACTGGCGATAAAGGTATCGAACAGCAAGTTAATTTGCCCTACCGACACCCCAAACAATGCAGGGATCATCAAGGTGCGCACCTTAACAACGTTTTCATCTCGCCAGCCCCATTTAGGTTTTACTAATAATCCCGCCCGATACAAAAATGGCAGTTGGAAGGCAAGTTGTACTATACCGCCTATAAACACCCCCCACGCTAATGCGAAAGCCGGCTGCTCCATATCGGGAGCTAAAAAGACCGCACAGGCTATAATGCATACGTTAAGTAGCACTGGCGTAAACGCTGCTACTGCAAATTTGTTTAGTGTATTTAAGATAGCCCCTGCCAAGCCTGTTAACGATACAAAGGCAAGATAGGGGAAGGTGATTTTCAGCATGGTTGATGCGAGTAAGAATTTATCTCCTGCCTCATCGCCCTGTACCCACGCAATGAACCACCCTGTGCCGAACAGCGCGGCTAAAACTGGCGACGCGATAACGCCTATAAGGGAAACCACGAACACAATGGCTCCAAGCGTGCCGGAAATTTTAGCAACAAATGCTTTAAGCTCTGCTTTCTCGTGATTTTGGTGTACTTCGGTTAATACCGGAATGAACGCTTGCGCAAATGCCCCCTCGGCAAATAATCGGCGCAGGAAGTTAGGAATTTTATTTGCAAAGAAAAACACGTCGGCGGCAGCGCCATCGCCCATTAGCCTTGCCACTACCACATCTCGCACTAACCCTAACACGCGGGATATCAACGTCATTACGCTGACAATAAGGCCTGATTTTAATAACTTCCGTGACACTAAGACTATTCCAATAGATACATTTCATTCACTTAAGCGCTCAATCATAACGAAACCCTGTTACCGGCGAAACGTATTATTCAAAATATAAGTGCATCTCATGAATTTTTTTTGCTATAATCCGCGCCCGTTGTGGGTATGGTTTCGTACTGTTTCATTTGTATCTGTGTGCTGTATCTGTGCACATGAGTACATATGTACAATAGCCATTTCGTTCTGTACTTTTTATTTGTCGCTTTATTAGCGCCTTTGTTAAGAACAGGCCGAAAAACCAAAGCATTCGATAAACATCTTATTTAATGTAGAAATTAACTTTCTACTTATTGGGTTAAATCGTTTGACTTTTGGCTGGATGATAGGCAAAATCCGCACCCTCGTTTTTGACATGAATTTATTTGGGAGTTACACCTTGGCTAACATCAAGTCTGCTAAGAAACGTGCAATCCAAGCCGAAAAGCGTCGCCAGCATAACGCTAGCCGTCGCTCCATGACTCGTACAAGCTTGAAGAAAGTAGTAGCTGCTATCGCTAGTGGTGATAAAGAAGGTGCACAAACTGCATTTGCTGCTGCAACTCCGATTCTTGACAGAATGGCTACTAAAGGTTTGATTCACAAGAATAAAGCTGCTCGTCACAAGAGCCGCCTAGCTGCACAAATTAAAGCTTTAGCTTAAGTTTTACAGTTAGTAAAAAAGCGCCTATTGGCGCTTTTTTTGTGTCCTTTGTTCGAGGCTTTTATCAGAAGCTTTTATTAGAGTTTTGGCACTAACTCATTTTGCGAATGGCGCTTGAAGGCGCAACACGTAGTACCCAATGTAATAATGCCCACGGCCAACTTGGCACATATGACACCGCTTTTTCCTTATTAATGGCTTTTACCAACGCCTTACAACCGGTTTCGGTATCGACAATAAACGGCACTTTTTCTACCGCTTCATTAATTTCGGTGCGAATAAACCCTGGATGTACACAGCTCACTTTAATTGGAGTATTCATCACATCTAAACGGATACCCTCTGTCATAGACGTAAGACCTGCTTTAGTGGCGGCATACACCGTCATAGCGCGTCTGAAGCCTCTTACCGCACTAATTGATGAAATCGTTACTAGGTGACCTTCATTTTGCGCTCTGAAAATAGTCATGGCCGCTTCGGCTTGCGCCAGTGCAGCCACAAAATTGGTTTCTGCGGTTTGCTTATTCGCATTAAAAAAGCCAGTACCAATAGAGGCGCCCTTGCCCATGCCCGCGTTAACAATAACTCTATCGAGTTGCCCCATCTCTTGTTTAAACGCATCAAACACTTCAAAGACCGCGTTATGGTCGTTCACGTCAAGCGACTTAATCAACACCTTGATGTTAGGATTTACCGCTAGCAGTTCGCTTCTAAGTTCTTCTAAGCGGTCTAAACGTCTTGCGCACAATGCTAAGTTGCTACCTTGCTTTGCGAACTCCGCCGCCATTCCTTTACCAAGGCCTGAGCTTGCGCCCGTGATCAGAATATTTTGTCTTGTTGTCATTTTCTTTTTCCTGATTTTCGAATGGCCTTTTTACAACGCCACATTAAGTAGTGAATGAATATCCAAAAGTGTTTAAACGCGGGGTTATTGGTTTGACCGTGGTGATAGCGATAGTAAATTTGTTGCGCGATACCCGCTAATCGAAACAAGCCGTACACTTCATAAAAAGTGAAATCATCAACGTCAACGCCCATTTGCTTGCAGTAATAAGCAACCACTTCATCTCGTGTCATCATGCCAGCGAGGTGGGTAGGCTGCCTGCGGCTAGATTGGGCCAGAAAATCATCGTCTGCATTCACCCAATAGGCTAGCGTATTACCTAAATCCATTAACGGATCGCCAAGGGTGGCCAATTCCCAATCAAGCACACCTAAAATATGGGTGTAGTCGTTAGGATCTAACACCACATTGTCGAATCTAAAATCGTTATGGGTAATGCAAATACGCTCTTTGCTTGGCATATTAGCCTCAAGCCACCGCATTACGCCTTTGCCCGAAGGGGCATTCCAGGTTTTTGCTTTCGTATAGCGCTCACTCCAGCCTGTAATTTGGCGCTCTATGTAACCACTACCTTTTCCAATCGAGTCTAAACCAGCCGCCTTATAGTCAACCTTATGAAGCTCTATTAAGCTATCGAGTACATTTTTACACAGCTGATGGGTCTGTTCTGGGGAGGTCTTTAAATCACGAGGGAGATTCTTACGTGGAATAACACCTGTCAGCTTTTCCATGACATAGAATTCTGTGCCAATTACGGCTTCATCATCGCAATATGCCAGCATATCGGGCACATAACTATACACTGGCTTCAGCGCTGCTTGAAGGCGATACTCTCGCCCCATATCATGGGCACCTTTTGCTTTAGTGCCCGCGGGCGCACGGCGTAATATTAACGACGTATTTTCGTATTCAAGACAATAAGTCCAGTTAGACGCACCGCCTGAATATTGGGTCACCGTAGGTGTGCCGATGAGGTCTTGAATATGATTTTTTAGCCACCCATCGACAACATTAACGTCTAGCTCTTCGCCTTCTCTTACTGATACTGCTTTATCTAATACTGTATTCGTCATGGGTTACCGTTTATCCATTGCACGTTTCATCGCTTTGGTTTGTTTTAGCATGTTGTTAATATACATCTGGGTAGGAAGTAGTTTCTTCATCAAAAATGCGCGCTTGCCCAATTTATGGGTAAGGATTAAAAATCGCTTTTGGGCAATCTGATCGCAGATACTTTGCGCAACCTCTTCTTTGGTCATATCTGCTTTTTTAAAAAACCGCGCCATCATTTTGTGCATGGCAGGGTTATCGCTACGCATCGACTCATCAAGATTAGTTTTAAAGAAGCTAGGGCAAACCACACTCACATCGATATTATCAGGCGCAAGCTCTAGCTTCATGGTCTCAGACAGTGATACCACCGCCGCTTTCACCGCGTTATAGCTGTTCATGTAAGGAATAGGCGTTAGCCCCGCTTGGGAGGCAATATTGACAAAATAGCCCGCTCCCTGCGCTTTAAACAAGGGCAGCATGGCCTTGCTGACGCGAACCATGCCTAATAGGTTGATATCGAAAATCCACTTCCACTGCGCAATACTTTCATCGCTTAAACTACCGCCTGACGCAACGCCTGCGTTATTAAACACAACATCAACACCGCCCCATCGTGCTTCTATCGCGGTAACCAAATTAGCGACATCATCATCTTGGGTAATGTCGCATGCTTGATAGAAAGCCTCTGTGCCTTTTTCCGTTAGTAGCGCTAGGGTTTCTTGCCCTCGCTGCTCATGGATATCAGCGATACAAACTTTCAATTTTTCGCCGTTTTTACCGTATTGTTCGCTTAACGCAAGGGCAATAGCTTGCCCTAATCCCGTGGCACCACCGGTGATAAGGATGCGCTTTTCTTTATTATCTGTTTTTAGGTTATTTATTTTTAGGTTATTGGTTTCTGTACCCATGTTTTGTACTCGTATGTTTTGCTCTTATTGTTAACGCGCAGCCTAGGCTTTTTGAGTAGCGAGTGGTTTGTCCTTACCGTCACTTTTAGTTTTATTTTTCAAACGCTTCGACCACACAGCTAAAAGCCCCGGGCCTGCATACATAGTTAATCCGTAAACCCCAGCCGCCACAGCAAATTCAGGCGAGTTCAAAAAGGTAATACAAATCAACATAGCTAGCGCAGCGTTTTGTACGCCCACTTCTATCGACAGTGTAATACCGTCAATTTTTGACAACTTAAAGGCAAAAGCCAAAATAAGCCCCAGCACTACTGCAAAAATATTCAGTGCTAAGCACACTAGCAAGGCTTCTTCCAATGACGCCATTAAATTCGCCCGTTCACTGATTAATATGCCAATGATCATGGCAATCATGAACCATAATGAAAAGGTTCTAAAAAACCCTTCTACCTTAATAGAAAAGCTAGGTTTGAAGTGTCGTATTGCCATACCAATGATGACTGGCACTATCGACACGCACACCAAGCCGACTACGGTAGTGACGATGGAAAATGAAGGCGCATTCTCTTTGGCGAAATAATCCATTGAATAATGAATAATAAAGGGAGTAGAAAATACGCAAATAAAAGTCGATAGCGCGGTTAAACTTACAGATAACGCTAGATTTGCCCGCCCTATATGACTGATTAAGTTACTCATGGTGCCACCAGGACACGCTGATAAAATCATAATGCCAATCGCCATAGCTGGATGAAGGGAAAATGCCATACACAAGCCAAACGCCAATAAGGGGAGCAATACGGTTTGCCCCACCAGCCCCACCACAATGGCTTTAGGCGCCTTAAGTAATCTAGTAAAATCGGCTACCGTTAACGTAAGACCCATACCAAACATCACGAAAGCCAAAGCCAGTGGAAGCAGTATTTCGGTAAAAATCGAGGCCTGCATATATGCCCTTTTTTATTGTTAATAATGGACGATGATTCACACTTATCGTCTGCGGCTTGTTGTTCAGAGTAACTCTGAATTAATAGAACCTAGATGAACTGGCTTCACGCTTTAGCCCGTTCTACCTAGTATATCTACCTTGCTTTATCAAGGACTAGGCTAATTCTTAAAGCTCAGATCCTGTGATTCAATCACTTGGTATAGAGGCTGATAATTGCCCCACGTGACTAACTCGTTTCCATTTGCTTTGCGTGTCTTTACTGCCGTCTCGTGGTCAATTAGCTTGGGGCCGCCAGCCGCTTGTGCAAGTAACTGGCTATGGCAACAACTATCCATCATAATAAAATTAGCAGTAGCGGCATCTACGGAAGACCCAACGGTTAGTAAACCATGGTTCTTTAATATTACGCCAATGCCTCCACCTAATGCTTCGGCAATTAAATCGCCCTCTTCCCCCTCGGCCACTACACCGTTGAAGGTATCAAACAAACCATGGTTTTCATAAAATACACAAGCATCTTGTGAAATAGGCAACAATTTCTCCCCTAAAGACGCAAACGCTCTGCCGTAAGTGGTATGTGCATGGGCAACAGCATTGATATCTTCTCGCGCTGCATGAATGCGAGAATGAATGGCAAACGCGGCTAAGTTGATTACGGCTTTACCTTCTACGATGTTGCCATGGTGATCTACCCTGACTAAATCCGACGCTTTAATTTTAGAAAAATGCACGGCCAATGGGTTAACCCAAAACGTTTCAGGGTCGATACAATCCCGTAAAGTAATATGCCCAGCAAGCCCTTCATCAAATCCATGCATAGCGAATGCGCGAAATGCCGACGCCAAACGCTGTTTTTCATACGCCTGTTGTTCGCTTTTATCAACGAACGAAGGCGGCATAGGAATAGCAAATTTATCACCTCCCAATGTCATTTTTTGGGCTTGTTCTCTTAACATATCGCTCGAGGCCGATTTTAACGTTTCACTCACAACTGCATCCTTCCATTAACATTTAAACCAGTGTAACCTCAATAAAAATAAATAAAAATGATACTTCTTTATGGAATTTCATAAATATGATGCATGGAAAGATCGACCTAAATTTGTTTTTTGTGCTCAAAGCCGTATACGAAGAAGAGAGTATTACTGCGGCCGCTAAAGCATTGCATTTAACTCAGCCTGCCGTTAGTCATGCAATGTCACGATTAAGAGAAAAGTTTGATGATGAGTTATTTGTGCGCCACAGCAGGCGGATGGTACCAACCCCATTATGCCAATCTATTATTCAGCCTGTAAAAGAAGCCCTCTCGCATTTAGAATCTACGCTGTCGGATCCCATCGAATTCGATATCAGCCGCTATAAAAGGGAATTAAGATTAGGACTAAGAGACATTCTTGAGTCAACGTTCTTACCGGCACTTGTTCCCGAGCTGTTGCAAAATGCAGCGAATATTACGGTGACTAGCAGGCGAGTTACCCGCCCTGAACTTGAAAATGCACTTGCCAATAAAGAACTCGATATCGTCATCGACGCTTTAGTGCCTACAGGTCCAGATATTCGTTCAACACTGGTGTGCGACGAGCATTTCGTACTTATCTGTGCGAAAGAACACCCCATTTTAAAAGATAAAACGCTAGCGAATTATGTAGCAGCGTCCCATGTACTGGTGACCTTGAAAGACTCTCGATTAGATACGGTAGATTTAGCGCTTGCGAAAGAAAACGCCACGCGACAGTTTGCGCTACAGTGCGAACATTACTTCGCTGCCGCTAGTGTTGTCAGTAAATCAGATTTATTACTTACTGTACCAAGTCGTTATGCACAACAGATTACCAGCAGCCTACCGGTTGCGGTTACCACACTGCCCTTCGACGTGCCACTTATGCCCATTCACATGTATTGGCACAAGCAAGCTGATGAGGATTTAGTAAATAAGTGGATGCGAGAGGAGTTATTAGCCCTAGCTAACGAGCTTCTGTAAAACAGATTTTGTTGAAATAGACACCTGTAACACTATCGTCAAACAAGCGTCACCATTTTGTCAATTAACCTCCATATAGTGGCGTTCCAAGGCAATCGCTTTGGGACCTTGCTATGAAAAAAACACATTACCGCACACTTTGGCTTTCTGATATTCACCTTGGCAATCGTGATTGCAAAGCTGAATACCTACTTTCGTTTTTAAACAGCGTCACCGTCGACACCCTTTATTTGGTTGGCGACATTGTCGATATGTGGCAAATGACAAAACAATTTCGTTGGCCACAAGCGCACAATCAAGTTATGCATAAACTAATGGCGATGAGCCAAGATGGCACCCGCGTTGTTTATCTCCCAGGTAACCACGACGAACCCATTCAGTCTTATTCCGGCATGGCATTTGGCGATATCGAGATTGAGCGCCAACTTGTTCATACCACGGCCCAAGGCAAACGTTACCTTGTGTTACATGGCGATCAATTTGATGGCGATGTCACCATGGGTAAATTCCATGCGTGGATTGGCGATAAAGGTTACGACTTACTGCTGTTTTTAAACCGCGAGTTCAATCGTTTTCGTAGCTGGCGTAAACGTGAGTACTGGTCGCTTGCCGGTTACATTAAAAAGCATATCAAAGGGGCAAACGAAGCGATAGCTCGCTACCGCCAGGCATGCTGTTCACGCGCAGAAGAAATGGGGCTTGATGGGGTTATTTGCGGTCATATTCATCACCCTGAAAGCACAATGGAAAACGGTATTCATTACATCAACGATGGCGATTGGATGGAAAACTGCAGTGCTTTGGGTGAAGACGAAAATGGAAACCTAACGCTAATCTATTCCCTTGAGACCATGAACAACGCAGATAATGTTACACCACTGAAAGTGAAAAGTTCACCATCGAAAGCAGCATAAGCATACCACTTAAACCCCGCGTTTCTAGATATACGAAACGCGGGCGTCTGCATTGTCAGATAACTGACATCAAACTGTGTGAAAACCGTCATATTCCCCTGCTATTGTTCGCAAAAACCGAGAAAGACTATGTTTACTGTTGATGAAGTACTAAATAAACACTATCCCCAAGTGGCTAACAACCCCTTGTTGTTTAGGTCTTTATCGTTTGTGCTGCGCCACCTTTTGCATGAACGAGAAATAATAGAGTTCGGCGAAACCTATCCCCACTACGAAGATATCGACTTTGTAGAGCAAGTGCTCGAATACTTTAACATTAGCTACTCTACCCGAGACGTAGAGAAAGAGCGTATTCCCTCACAAGGTCGTGTGGTGATTATTGCCAACCACCCTATCGGCTCACTAGACGCCCTTGCGCTAATTAAACTGGTTAGTGAAGTGCGTCACGACTTAAAAGTAGTGGCGAACCAAATGCTCATGGCCATTGAGCCTCTGCATGACATGTTGCTGCCAGTCAATAATATGCAAGGCGGTACGCCGAAACAGCATTTAGGGGCTATTCAAAAGCACCTACAATCAGATGGGGCCATTTTAATATTTCCCGCCGGAGAAGTGTCCCGATTACGGCCTCAAGGTGTCCGTGACACCCTATGGCATTCTGGTTTTTTACGTATCGCCCGACAAGCCAAATCCCCTATTCTTCCGGTTTATATTGATGCCAAAAATAGCCCGCTATTTTATGGGGTATCCATGGTGTACAAACCTTTAGCCACCGCGCTGCTGGTAAAAGAAATGTTTAAGCAACGCAAAAAACACCTTCCTATGCGTATAGGCGAGCTTATTCCCTTTGAGTCTTATCAACAAAACAGCATAGCGCTAAAAGATCAGGTAAAACTATTTAAGCGCCACTTATATCGAATTGGCAGTAACAAGAAAGGTATTTTTGATACCCAAGCGCCTGTTGCCATGCCGGAAGATAGAAAAGAGCTTTCCCGCGCAATGAAGCAATGCGAACACTTAGGCCACACTAGCGATGGTCAGTCGATATATTTGTACCAACATAAAAATTGCTCACCGATTATGCGTGAAATTGGCCGCTTAAGGGAAGTGGCCTTTCGTGCGGTAGGTGAAGGTACTAACAAACGCCGCGATATAGACCAATACGATACTTACTACTATCACTTAATTCTTTGGGATGAGAGTAATTTAGAGATTGTGGGGGCATATCGTTTTGGCGATGCTGAGTTACTGAGTCATAAAGACCACCCTACCGGTCTATATTCGGCAACGTTGTTCGACTATGGAAGTGAGGAAAGTAACAGCACCTTGTTCAAAGAGGGGCTCGAACTTGGTCGTAGCTTTGTTCAACCCTGTTACTGGGGTAAACGTAGTTTAGATTATTTATGGGTGGGCATAGGTGCATTTTTAAATCGCTACCCGAAATATCGATACATGTTTGGCGCGGTGTCTTTAAGCAATGCTTACCCTCAACCAGCTAAAGACTTAATTGTACAGTTCTACTCTACTTACTTTCCGGCTAAGTTTGGGCAAGCCACTTCTAAGCGGCCTTATCAAATGTCGCAAGATCCCTTGTATACTTTTACCGGTAACGACTATAAATCTGAGTTTACTCAATTAAAGCATTTACTCGCCAATATGGGCGTGAACGTACCTACCTTATACAAGCAATACAGCGAACTATCGAAAACCGGTGGCGTGGCGTTCTTAGATTTTAATGTAGACCCTGACTTTAACGACTGCATAGACGGCCTAGTGGTGGTCGATTTAGAAGCGTTAACCCAAAAGAAAAAGGAACGCTATTTAGGCGCAACACAATTAAAACCTGAGCTTAAACAGTCAGCGTAGAGGTTTACATATGGCTAATTTAGACGGTTTGATTACCTGATTTACGTCAACCACCCTATAGAAGACACTACACTAAAATAAGAAAAGCGCCCGTTGGCGCTTTTCTTATTTTAGTTGGCATATGAATCTAATACGGGCTTTACAGACTCAATAAAACATCTGTGAAAATGTCTTCCAGGGTCACAATATCTGATAGGTGAACGTGTTCATTAACTTGGTGGATGGTGGCATTTGGCACACCCACTTCTACCACTTGGGTTGTGTCTGATGCAAAAAACCGCCCGTCTGAGGTACCGCCAGACGTGCTGACCACAGGGTAACGTCCAGTGGCTTGTCGAATGGCTTTTTCTGTAATATTAATTAAGCAGCGCTTTTCAGTATTGCTTCTACTCAAATAGGATTCACAGGGTCGAGACCAGCTGATCGACGCGCTGGCATCTACCTCACCGATAATACGTGTTAATAACTTAACTAAGCTGTCACGGTTAAATTGCCATGCGTAACGCACATTAAATTCAATACGGGTACTACCCGACACTAAATTATCTGTAAACGCGCCCGTATCTACGTGAGTGACTTGCAAAGACGTACCTGGAAAGTCGAGGCTACCTTGTTCAAACTCGTAGGAGGATAACGCCTGTATGATACGGCTTGCTTTGTGAATTGCGTTATCGCACGTATGCGGGTAAGCAACATGCCCTTGTTTTCCTGATACCAAAATTGTGCCCGACAATGAACCTCTGCGGCCTACTTTAATGGTGTCGCCGGTAGTATGCGTAGCAGTAGGCTCGCCTACTAAGCACATATCAAGTGTAATTTGTTTGGCATCTAAATAGGCCTTTATCCATTTAGAGCCATATTCAGCCTCGCCTTCTTCATCACTGGTAATCAACCACCAATACGTATATTGGTTTGAATCCAGTGATGGTAGCGCTCTTTCTGTTGCTGCTAGCATGGCAGCAACACCCGTTTTCATATCGGCAGCGCCGCGACCATAAAGTTTATTTTGACTTATCACTGGGCAAAAGGGATTAGATTTCCATTTTTCTAATGGGCCTGGTGGCACTACATCGGTGTGGCCAGAAAAAGCAAAATGGATAGGCCCATCCCCCCATTTAGCGATTAAATTAGTCACCCCTTCCACTTTGTGCTTTTCACATGCAAAGCCTAGCTTTTCTAATCGGTGCATTAGATAGCTTTGGCACCCAGCGTCAACGGGGGTAATGGATTCCCGTGCCATAAGTACTTCTGCAAAATGAATGCTTCTAGCGTGGTGGACCAACGAAAGCGCAGTATTGTTCATAAGAATAAATGAAGTCTAAGTTTGCTTACCTGTTATTACACAAAGTAAAGATGACACACAGATAACAAAATTAAGACAAGGAAATGACAAGGCTAAACTGATTTCCCCTTATATACTGTAGTCATATATAGTTAGGGTTATAGATGATTCTATCGATAAACTTGTATTTAGGCAGCGAGCTAAAGTTATTACTAGAAGCGGTTACCCTACATAAAATTTAATCCCCCTTTACCGATACAACGCGAGGTCGAGTTTTGCTAAAGATTATTGTACTAATACCACTTATCTTGTCGTTATTGTGGTTTGGCTACTTGAGGGTGAATAGCTATTCCCTAGCACAAGGCAAACAAGGTTTTACTTACATACTGGTGCTGTCGAGTGTTATTGCGGCATTTTACGCTGTTATGCTATTTCTCACTCATTAGCTCTTTTGCTTACCGATAAGACGCCCACAAAAAAGCCAGTGTTGAACAAGCGATTGTTATTATCGCTGCTCCAACTCTGGCTTTTTTACGTATTCTACGCTTACCGCTAAGACTAAAATATCACGACTTTACGTATTAACTACGTTATATGCTCGCGAAAACCTATGTAGTAAGCTAAACAATACTAAAGGCTTTCAGACACCGTAACATCGGCATCAGCACGTAACGCTTCGATGAACTGTTGGTAAACACGCTGGCCTTGCATCTGTGCTAAACGAGGTTTCAGACTTTCTGACATCTCAGCACTTAGCGCAGGCGCACTGTTCACTTTAACAAGCTCAACAATGGCCACGTCACCGTTCACGGTTGCTACCACATCTACACGCTTTTCAGCTTCAGTAGATAAGGTAAATAGTTTATCAACGATACTGCGGTTTAAAGTACTACCACTTCTCGCCACTGCTTCAGCACTTTCCCAGTTAAGAGACTTTTCTGCTAATGTTGCATCTACACTTTCGCCTTGCTGAAGCGATTCAACAACACTTGTAGCCCAGCTTTCAGCAGCTTCTTGTGCTTTCTGTGCTTTCACTGTTGATACAATTCCATCACGAACTTCGTCTAGGGCTTGAGTACGCTGTGGCAAGTGCTCTACAACACGCACAACAACTACCGTTTCATCATCTAGTTCGATAATATCACTGTTCACGCCTTCATCGATAAGTTCAGAAGAAAACGCGACTTCAGTCAGTGCTGGTGAGCTCATATTTACTGGCACAGTGTTACGGCTAAACAAACCTGTTTCTTGTACCGGTAAGTCAACGGCGTTAGCAACATCTTCTAGTGTATCAGGCACTTCAAATGCAATTTCAGCCATGGTGTTTTGCAGCTCGAAGAATTCTTCTAATGCTTTATCGGTAAGCAATGTCTCGCGGATTTCTGCTTCTACGTCTTCAAATGCTTGAACTTGCGCTTCTTTAAGTTCAGTCAATTTAATGATGTGAAAACCGAATTCAGTTTCAACAACGTCGGTATAGTCACCCACATTCGCTAAACTAAATACCGCTTCATCAAACGCATCGTCCATCATTCCAGGAGTAATAAAATCTAGATCACCACCATTTTCAGCTGAAAAGGTGTCATCTGAATTACTTTCAGCTAACTCAGCAAAATCAGCACCGTCGTTCAGTTGGTCTAATAGTGCTTGAGTTTTCGCTTTTGCTGCATCAGCGTCATCACCTGACTCGATAAGAATATGTGAAACTCGACGCTCTTCTTCTTTGCCATAACCGCTAAGGTTATTGTCATAGTAAGTGCGAACGGCTTCGTCATCGACGCTTACGCGGCTTTTAACGTCTTCTACTGTCAGTGATACATAGGCAAGCTTAATTTGCTCTTCGGTATCAAATGCAGTGATGTTAGCGTTGTAATATTCGCCAATATCATCTTCTGTTACTTCCACCGAGTCGGCGAATGAAGCAGAATCAATCATCACGTATTTAGCGTCACGAGTTTGAAGCTGTAATGCATTCGCACGTTCAGCTTCTCCAGGCAATGCAAACTCAGAATTGGTTAACGCTGCAGCCAATTGATTTTGTGTCATTTGAATGCGTAAATAATCACGGAAGTCAGCAACCTGAAAGCCGTTTTGACGCAAAATAGTTTGGAAACGGTCGTTGTCGAATTGACCACCGAACTGAAACTCTGGCATTTGTACGATAGTTTCACGAATTTGAGCATCGCTAACGCGTAAGCCCATTTCCTGTGCTTGTTGCTGAATAAGTTTTTCAGCAATAAGTCTATCTAGTACGTTACGACGAAAGTCACTTAAATACTGTTCGCTTGAAAACAACTGGGCAATGCTCTCGCCAAATTGTGATTCCATTTGTGCCCGTTGGTTCTGATAACCGCGTTCTAATTCCTGAGCAGAAATTTCTTCGCCATTAACTGTTGCTACTGCCGTAGTACCTGAAGACGTCAGGTAGCTTCCTACACCAGCAAACACGAAACTCAATACGATTAGGGCAATAATTGCCATTGCCCATGGGCCTTGAGAACCTTCTCTGATTCTTTCTAGCATGATTGTTCTTCAACTCCGTTGCTTACTACACTTGCCCTTTAGCGTTGGATAATGCCTACGCTAACATCATGGCAAAAAATAAGCGGTGATTATAACCTAATACCTGTGAAGATAAACGGCTTAACAAAAACTAATCCTTCTATTGTCCAATAAAACCGCAGCGTGATGCGCAATGCACTGTCGCGCTATAGGTGAGATAAAGAAAATAGTGGGAAATGATAAATTCGGCGTTACAAATAAAAAAGGCGATGGCATAAGCCATCGCCTTTTTCTTGCAAGTTTTGCTTAGTTACAAGCGTCTTTCAGAGCTTTACCAGCTTTGAAAGATGGAACTTTCGCCGCTGAAATCTGAATAGTCTCACCAGTTTGTGGATTACGACCACTACGAGCAGAGCGCTCACGTACTGAGAAAGTACCGAAACCGACTAGTGCCACTTGGTCACCGTCTTTAAGTGCTGCAGTTACTGAGTCAGTGAATGCATCTAGAGCGCGGCCGGCAGCTGCTTTTGAAATATCTGCGCCAGCAGCAATTTGGTCGATAAGTTGAGACTTGTTCACTATTATGATCCCCTTCGATTGTTATTATACTGTTTGTCCAAAACGATTTGATTGAACGTTATAGCAAGCTTGATTCTGAACATCAAGCATCTGTCACAATTAATTAACTTTTATTGAATCGCTGCAATCCCTTTTGTGGCAAGGCTTCAAGCGAATACAAATTAAAGGTAACACAACTCTTGCGACAAGAAAGCCCTATTTTGAAAAAAATAGGCGAATTGGCGAAGGTATGCACACTTTTTAATCAATTATTGCAAATTTAAGGCTGCAAGCCTTTAAAATTAGGACATGCAGCCAACCATTTTAGCTTTTAGTTGCAACCTCAAAAGACTCTACTGGCTCTTGAAGTGCAATATCAAGCACATCATCAATCCACTTTACAGGGTGAATTGATAAATCTTTTTTCACGTTTTCTGGAATTTCTTCCAAATCACGTTCATTTTCTGCTGGAATAACCACCGTTTTAATTCCACCACGGTGTGCGGCTAGTAGCTTTTCTTTCAAACCACCAATGGCCAACACTTCACCACGCAGTGTTATTTCACCGGTCATGGCCACATCACATTTAACAGGGTTACCTGTTAACGATGACACTAAAGCTGTACACATTGCGATACCCGCACTTGGGCCATCTTTAGGTGTAGCACCTTCAGGCACATGCACGTGAATATCGCGTTTTTCATAAAAATCTTCGTTAATACGAAGCTTTTCAGCGCGACTACGCACAACCGTCATTGCAGCTTTGATAGATTCCTGCATAACATCACCAAGCGAACCGGTTGATGTCATCTTGCCTTTACCTGGCACTGAGGTGGTTTCAATAGTAAGTAAATCACCGCCTACCTGTGTCCACGCTAATCCGGTAACTTGGCCAATTTGGTTATCTTTATCTGCTTTACCGTAATCGAAGCGTTGTACACCTAAGTAATCTTTAAGATTGTCTTGAGTCACTGACACTTTATCTTTGCTCTTAGTCAGCAAGATATCTTTAACGGCTTTACGACATACCTTAGAAATTTCACGTTCTAAGCTACGAACGCCTGCTTCACGGGTGTAGTAACGAATCATGCCGATAATGGCAGATTCGGTAATCTCAAGCTCTTTAGACTTAAGTCCGTTACGTTCCATTTGCTTACTGATTAAGTGACGTGTTGCGATGTTTAGCTTCTCGTCTTCGGTATAACCAGAAAGACGAATAACTTCCATACGATCAAGTAGCGGGCCTGGAATATTCATGCTATTTGAGGTTGCTACAAACATCACATCAGATAAATCGTAATCCACTTCTAAATAGTGGTCACTGAAACTGTTGTTCTGTTCTGGGTCAAGCACTTCTAGTAACGCAGATGCTGGGTCGCCCCGCATATCAGAAGACATCTTATCAATTTCATCTAATAAGAAGAGTGGGTTTTTCACCCCTACTTTTGCCATTTTTTGCACTAGTTTACCGGGTAGCGAACCGATGTAGGTACGTCTGTGCCCACGAATCTCAGCTTCATCACGCACGCCGCCCAATGCCATACGTACATACTTTCGCCCTGTCGCTTTCGCAACCGATTGGCCCAAAGAGGTTTTACCTACACCAGGAGGCCCTACAAGGCACAAGATGGGTCCTTTCAGCTTTTTAACACGCTGTTGCACCGCGAGGTATTCTAAGATGCGCTCTTTGACTTTCTCTAAACCGTAATGGTCTTCATTTAAAACCACTTCAGCGCGAGATAAATCTTTTTTCACCGGTGACCGCTTATTCCACGGTACATTGGTTAGCCACTCAATGTAGCTGCGCAATACGGTAGCTTCCGCCGACATGGGCGACATCATCTTAAGCTTTTGCAGCTCAGACTTAGCTTTATCTAACGCTTCTTGTGGCATTTTGGCGTCTTCGATTTTCTTCGCTAACGCCTCAAATTCATCTGGTGCATCATCAAGCTCGCCGAGCTCTTTTTGAATCGCTTTCATTTGCTCATTCAAATAGTACTCACGCTGGCTTTTTTCCATTTGCTTTTTAACACGGGTGCGAATTTTCTTCTCAACCTGTAGCAAATCGATTTCACCTTCCATCAAGGCCATTAAATACTCAAGGCGTTCATTCACCCCTTTCATTTCTAGCACTTTTTGTTTTTCGGTGAGTTTAAGCGGCATGTGCGCAGCCATGGTATCTGCTAAGCGTGCAGCATCTTCAATACCATTTAGCGAAGTAAGTACCTCAGGCGGTATTTTCTTGTTTAGCTTAACGTAACCTTCAAACTGTGAAACCGCAGAGCGTATAAGCACTTCTTGCTCGCTCTCATCAATAGCACCGTCTTCAATTTTACTTACGTTAGCAACAAAGAAAGGTTCTGATTGCTCGTAACCTTCAACTTCACCACGCACACTCCCTTCAACTAACACTTTTACCGTGCCGTCAGGAAGTTTTAAAAGTTGAAGAATAGTGGCAATAGTACCAACGGTATAAATGTCATCGGCATCAGGTTCATCCACACCGGCGTCTTTCTGGGCTACTAAGAAAATCTGTTTCTCGTTTTCCATTGCCGCTTCAAGACAACGGATCGATTTTTCTCGCCCTACGAATAAGGGTATGACCATATGCGGATAAACAACCACGTCCCTTAAGGCAAGCACAGGAATTTCAATGCGATTTTCTCGCTCAACTGTCATACGTGTTCTCTATTAGTTAGCATTGTCGATTGATATGGGGATGCTAGCGCAAAGTTCAAATAAAACATTCTTAATGTACGTAAATTCGCTGCTTTCCCTGCTTTTCTTTACCATTATCGATTTTAGACCGTATGGCAATAGTTTGTTGCCGAATCTATCAGAAAGGATAGGTTAAACGGGTTTGTTTGCTTAAATAACCAGCAAGTTGTTTTTTGAAAGGCGAAAAACGCTAATTTTAGCCATACAGAAAAGCGTAATATTTGAGTATTATTTTTATGGCTTTGAAGTGAATGATCTCGAATACTGAGGTTAAGGGTGGGTTAGGGGTGAAAGTAAGCTCGAGGTTAACAAAACCTAACGCAGAAAATATTTATGTGCTGCTAGAAAACAAAAAAGGCCCCGAAGGACCTTTTTTAGAAAGTAAAACGGCCTACTCAGAAGCTGCTTTTTTATCTGTGTTGTCGTAAATTAAAATAGGTTTTGATTCGCCGCGAATGACGGTTTCATCAATAACTACTTTGCTTACGTCTACCGCAGACGGTAATTCGTACATGGTATCAAGCAGAACTGCTTCAACAATTGAACGAAGACCACGGGCACCAGTTTTACGATCCATCGCCTTTTTAGCGATAGCATGCAGTGCGTCGTCACGGAACTCAAGTTCCACATCTTCCATATCAAATAATGCTGAGTACTGCTTCGTAATCGCATTCTTAGGCTCTTTAAGAATTTGAATCAAGGCTTCTTCATTCAATTCTTCAAGGCTAGTCACCACAGGTAGACGACCGATAAATTCAGGAATTAATCCGTATTTAACCAAGTCTTGTGGCTCTACTTGCTTGAACAACTCGCTTATTTGCGCGGTGTTTTCAGATTTAGACTTAACAGCCGCACCGAATCCAATACCCGTGCCCTTTTGTGCACGTTGTTCAATAACCTTATCAAGTCCTGCGAACGCACCACCACAGATAAAGAGAATCTTAGAGGTATCTACCTGCAAAAATTCTTGCTGTGGATGCTTACGGCCACCTTGCGGAGGAACGGAAGCAACAGTACCTTCAATAAGCTTAAGCAATGCTTGCTGTACACCTTCACCCGATACATCACGGGTAATAGATGGGTTATCTGATTTACGCGAAATTTTATCAATTTCATCAATGTAAACAATACCGCGTTGGGCTTTTTCTACATCGTAATCACATTTTTGCAGAAGCTTTTGAATGATGTTTTCAACATCCTCACCCACATAACCAGCTTCGGTTAATGTGGTTGCATCTGCCATTGTGAACGGAACGTCTAGCAAACGTGCAAGGGTTTCCGCTAGTAATGTTTTACCACTACCCGTTGGCCCGATAAGTAGGATGTTACTTTTACCAAGTTCCACACCATCGTGCACATCACCATTACGTAAACGTTTGTAGTGGTTATATACCGCTACAGACAATACTTTTTTGGCATGCTCTTGACCAATAACGTAGTCATCTAAGTGTGCATGGATTTCATTTGGCTTTGGTAAAGCATCCTGCTTTTGCTTAGGCGCGATTTCCTTGATTTCTTCGCGAATGATATCGTTACATAACTCAACACACTCGTCGCAAATAAACACCGACGGGCCTGCTATTAACTTTCTTACTTCGTGTTGGCTTTTGCCACAAAACGAGCAGTACAGTAACTTGTTATCACCGTCACCGCTTTGTTTATCACTCATTACAATTGCCTCTGCCTTGCCTGAACCGAAAACCAAATCGTGCCTAGCACTAGTTCAGGTCTACTATATATAACTATACTACTTAGTTACAGCCGCGTCAGATCGATTTGTCATAACTTGGTCGATCAAGCCGTATTCTTTGGCTTCAGTTGCACTAAGGAAGTTGTCACGATCAGTATCGTGGGCAACTTTCTCGTAATCTTGTCCCGTGTGTTGCGCCATTAGGCGGTTCAACTTCTCTTTAATAGACAGGATTTCTTTCGCATGAATTTCAAAATCTGATGCTTGACCTTGGAAACCACCTAAAGGTTGGTGAATCATCACACGAGAGTTTGGTAAACAGTAACGCTTACCTTTAGCACCACCAGACAACAAAAATGCACCCATGCTAGCCGCTTGACCTACACATACCGTGCTTACGTCTGGCTTGATGAAATTCATGGTGTCATAAATTGCCATACCCGCAGTTACAGAACCACCAGGTGAATTGATATAAAGAAAAATGTCTTTTTCTGGATTTTCAGCTTCCAAAAATAGCATTTGAGCCACAATCAGGTTGGCCATGTGGTCTTCTACCTGCCCTACTAAGAAAATAACATTTTCTTTTAGTAGACGAGAATAGATGTCGTACGAACGTTCACCTTTGGAAGTTTGTTCAACTACCATTGGAACAAGTGCATTCATTGGATCAAATGGGGTATTAGTCATAGCTACCTTGATTATCTAGCGTTAAAAACAAAAATGCTCGGAAGGCTCCGAGCATTTAAGCAGTTGCTGACAGGTGAAGTCAATCAGACAGTAAAAAATTACGCCTGTTTGTTCATAACCTCGTCAAAAGCTTTAGTTACTTCGGTAACTTTAGCTTGCTCAAGTACCCACTCAACCGCCTGCTCTTCTAATGCAACATTTTGCATTTGCTGCATAAGCTCTTGGTTGTTGTTGTAGTATTCTACAACTTCTTGAGGGTCTTCATACGCTGAAGCAGCAGTTTCGATCATCTCGTTTACTTTTGCTTCGTCAGCTTTAAGTTCGTTTTGCTTAATTACTTCACCTAATAATAGCCCAATTGAAACACGACGCTTGGCATTATCAGTAAATAATTCAGCAGGCAACTCAGGAAGGTTTTGACCACCGCCCTGTTGGCTGAAACGCTGTTTAGCTTGTTCACGTAAAGCATTAACTTCTTGGTCGATAAGTGCTTGAGGAATATCAAGCTCATTAGCGTCAACCAATTTAGCAATAACGTCTTCTTTAACCTGAGTTTTAAGTGTTTGATCTAGCTCGCGCTGCATGTTCTTACGAACTTCAGCTTTAAGCGCGTCAACACCACCTTCCTGAACACCGAACAAAGTAGCAAACTCTTCGTCAACTTTAGGAAGTGACTGGCCTTCTACTTTTTTCACTGTTACTTGGAATACCGCGTCTTTACCTTTAAGGTTTTCTGCGTGGTAATCCTCAGGGAAAGCAACTTCTACTGTTACTTCTTCGCCCGCTTTCGCGCCAACTAGTGGCTTTTCGAAACCTGGGATCATGCGATCTTGACCTAGTTCAAGTTCGAAATCTTCAGCTTTTCCGCCTTCAAATTCTTCACCGTCGATAGAGCCAACGAAATCGATAACAACTTTATCGTCTTTCTTCGCTTTACGTTTAACTTCTTTCCAAGAAGCGTGCTGCTTCTGTAGCGTTACCATCATGTTATCAAGATCTTCGTCAGTAATTTCTACTACTGGCTTTTCGATTTCAATATCGTTGATGCCTTTAACTTCTACTTCTGGATACACTTCAAAAGAAGCAACAAATTCCAAATCCTGACCATCTTCATCTTTAGTCAATTCGAAATTAGGCATACCAGCTGGTTGAATTTTTTCTTGAACGATAGCCTGATAGAAGTTTTGCTGCATTACATCACCAGCAATTTCTTGACGCACTGCTTGGCCGAAACGCTTTTTGATTACGCTTACTGGTACCTTGCCTGGGCGGAAACCGTTGATTCGTTGCGTTTTCGCCAATTGCTGTAGGCGAGATTTAACAGCTGAATCAATAGCGTCAGCTGGAACGGTGATAGTAAGACGGCGTTCTAAACCCTGGGTCGTCTCGACTGAAACTTGCATTATATTACCTCAACTTTACGCCTATTTAAGCGCTTTGTTCTCAATCCCCTCTCCCGTCGTGCCTAAATGGCATATCACACCGGGGTAGAGGTCGTTTCCGACGTTTGCACTAACAAAACACCACACAATACTGTGTTAATCGCGTATTTGTTACAAACATACGAGTTAAAAAAAGACGCCGTAGTATACAGTCGCAGAGAACGAGAGTCGAGAGGGAAACACAAGTTTGTAACACGCTTTTGAATGATAAGTGTGCAAACGGATAGAAATAAGGAAATTAATAAGGAAAATATAACGAGGATAGAGTAAATGGTCGGTGAGATAGGATTTGAACCTACGACCCCTTGTACCCAAAACAAGTGCGCTACCAAGCTGCGCCACTCACCGACAATAATACTTAACAAAACACTTAAAAAGCACTTACAACAGCGCTTTAAACAGCTTTTGTGAAAAAAGCCTAAAACATGGTGCGGAAGGAGAGACTTGAACTCTCACGCCGTGAAGCACTGGAACCTAAATCCAGCGTGTCTACCAATTCCACCACTCCCGCGAAAAAGTGGGGTGGACGATGGGGCTCGAACCCACGACAACCGGAATCACAATCCGGGGCTCTACCAACTGAGCTACGCCCACCACTGAGGTGCTTGCAATAAATAAACATGTTGAATTGATAGTACATGTTTACCTTTAAAGATTCGACTAATCCGAATCAGGTCCTACCTGACTCGCATGGCGCGTCCGGCAGGATTCGAACCTGCGACCCACGGCTTAGAAGGCCGTTGCTCTATCCAGCTGAGCTACGGACGCTCGGCGAATCTTCGCTTGCAAAAAATGGTCGGTGAGATAGGATTTGAACCTACGACCCCTTGTACCCAAAACAAGTGCGCTACCAAGCTGCGCCACTCACCGACTGTGTAACGATACGTTTGAAGCAATTTGCGTCTGTGCCGTTACGGGGTGCGAATATTACTGACAAGACCCCACCTCGTCAAACACTTTTTTAAATAAAATATTCAACCGCTCACAAACCGCGCATAAATGTGCTTTTTTGAGCACTTTGGGTATTTTTCAAACTGATTCTATCCAATAGACCGACCATTAAATACAAACCTAGAGGTAGAACACTTATGTCCCTACGATAAACAATTTCATTATTTATCGAAATTTACCTTATGTAGTTGCCATTTATTCAAAATTTTTTGCGATTTACACTATTTGTGTGTTTCTACTGGTCGCCACATGCTGTTTTATGAAACAATAATTAGCACTTAATGACCACACATTATAATCACTTCTATGACAGCTCATTTAATTGACGGCAAATTAATTGCCAAACAAGTACGCCAGCATGTTGCTTCCTATGTCGATTCACTTATTGATGCAAAGAAACGTCAACCTGGATTAGCCGTTGTGTTAGTCGGTAGCGATGCTGCCTCTCAAGTCTATGTTTCTAACAAGCGTAAAGCGTGTGATGAAGTTGGCTTTGTATCTCGTTCCTTTGATTTACCCGCTGATACAACAGAAAGCGAACTGTTAGCACTTGTTGATCAATTAAATGACGACAAAGAAATAGACGGTATCTTAGTACAGCTGCCCCTACCCGCCGGTTTAAATGCAGAAAAAGTGTTAGAGCGCATTCACCCGCATAAAGATGTAGATGGCTTTCATCCTTATAACATAGGAAGATTGGCACAACGTATCCCCGCGCTTCGCCCGTGTACTCCGAAAGGTATCATGACCATGATTGAGGCCACTAAGCGCCCCGTTAAAGGGTTAGATGCAGTTATCGTGGGTGCATCAAACATCGTAGGCCGACCAATGAGCTTAGAGCTTTTACTTGCCGGTTGCACTGTTACTACCTGTCATAAATTCACACAAGATTTAAAAGCTCATGTAAGTCGTGCAGACCTTCTTGTGGTCGCGGTAGGTAAACCAAACTTTATTCCTGGTGACTGGATTAAGCATGGTGCTATTGTTATTGATGTAGGTATTAACCGTGTGAGTGACGGTTCGTTAGTTGGCGACGTAGATTTTGAGCCTGCTAAACAACGTGCTGGATGGATTACCCCTGTGCCTGGCGGTGTGGGCCCAATGACAGTGGCCAGCTTAATAGAAAACACCCTAGAAGCTTACGTAAAATACCACTCTTAAGTTGAAATCGTGAACGATACACATCTTATAGAAGCCACTATGCGTTGGGTTGATGACATTGTCATCAACCACAACTTTTGCCCCTTTGCGGGTTTTGTACGCCAACCGGGCCAAATTCACTGCGTCGTGGTTAATGGGAATTCAGGCGATGTTATTGCCTCGCTTTTCGATGAGTGTAAACGATTAGACGAGAAAGACGATATTGCCACTACCCTTATCATCGCACCTTCATCATCTACAGCTTCCTTTGACGACTACCTAGATGTATTAGCGATATGTGATCGTATGCTATCTGATTGGGGGTACAGTGGCGTTTATCAACTCGCCAGTTTTCACCCAGACTATCAATTTGATGGTGAAGCTAAAGACAGCGTAGCGAATTATACCAACCGCTCTCCCTACCCTCTACTGCATTTAATTCGCGAGCGAGATATTGCCCGCTATATGAAAAACGAAGATGATGCAGAGAAAATTTACACTCACAATATTGCCAAAGCCAATGAATTGGGGTGCCCTTACTTTGAAAAAGCACTAAATGAAATGCGAGATGAAGCGTCGAAGAAAACACACTCACTGAATTCTAAAACGCCAAAATAAAAACGGCCTGTAAAAACAGGCCAAAAATATATTGGGTCCAGGGAAACCAAATACGGCTGCCCCAAGTGTCCGCAATTGGTACAAGCGTTTAAACTTGCAACCGAACTCTACCTTAACTATGTGAGAATTTTATGACAGTTCACTTTACAAATAGCGCGTTGCACAAATGAACCAGTGTCAGTTTCTCCTTTCTCCCATCGGCCATATAAAGACACCGTTTAAACAAAAGTTTGCAATTCCCCGACAGCCCAACTTAGCAAAGGCAAAAGGCCAAGTCGTTTTAGCGCCTGAATTTAATGACCCTCGAGTTTTTAAAGGGTTGGAAGTATTCAGCCATGTGTGGCTGCTATTCGTTTTCCACGAAAATATAGATAAGGGGTGGAAACCAACTGTTAAAGCCCCTCGCTTGGGCGGCAATGCAACACTTGGGGTATTTGCTTCAAGAAGTACACACCGCCCCAATGGCATAGGCATGTCTGCAGTAAAGAATTTAGGTTACGAAGCCATTAATGACGAACTCATTTTGCATGTCGAAGGAGTAGATTTGTTAGATGGCACCCCAATTATCGATATTAAGCCTTATTTACCCTACGCAGATGCGCCCCCCCATGCATCGGATAGCATGGCAGAACTGAATCACGCAGCCCCCATACCCAACTTAGAGGTAACCATTAACCCTCTCGTGCAAAACATGTTGAACGAAGCCGCATCGCAGCACCCGGATCTACCCACACTACTAACAGCCGTGCTGGCTCAAGACCCCCGCCCCGCTTATCGTCATAAACTATTAAGTGATGAAAAGACCTACCATACTGCACTGTATAATTATGACTTTGCCTTCACAGTGAAAAATAGTGTGGTTGAAGTCATAGGGATTAACACGCTTTAGTCGCACGTGGTTGTAGCACTATTGCTCACAGTTAATTAGAATACGCTCAATTGTATTTTTCATAGTTATAGGAAGACCGCTTCGAATGCGCACTAGTCAATATTTACTTGCCACGCAGAAAGAAACTCCGGCCGATGCAGAGGTTATCAGCCACCAGTTAATGTTACGTGCTGGTATGATAAGAAAACTGGCTTCAGGCCTTTATACGTGGTTGCCAACTGGGCTTCGCGTACTGAATAAAGTGGCAAACATCGTTCGTGAAGAAATGAACAAAGCGGGCGGTGTAGAAGTGTTAATGCCAGTAGTCCAACCTGCTGATTTGTGGGAAGAGTCTGGCCGTTGGGAAGAATATGGCCCAGAGTTACTGCGCATTAAAGACCGCCACCAGCGAGACTTTGTGCTAGGTCCTACACATGAAGAAGTAATCACATCATTAGTTAGAAACGAAATCAGTAGTTACAAACAACTGCCAATTAATCTTTATCAAATTCAAACTAAATTCCGTGATGAAGTACGTCCTCGTTTTGGCATTATGCGTGGTCGTGAATTCACCATGAAAGATGCTTACAGCTTTCATTTAGACGATACGTGTTTAGATAAAACTTACCAAACAATGTATGAAGCCTATGGAAATATCTTTAATCGCATGGGCTTAGATTTCCGAGCAGTTATTGCCGACTCAGGCTCAATTGGTGGAAACCATTCTCATGAGTTCCACGTACTTGCCGAGTCTGGTGAAGATGCCATTGCCTTTGCAAGCGACAGCGACTACGCCGCAAACGTTGAAATGGCGGCTACGGCAATGCCAGAAAAACAACAAGCTTCAGGCGCAGCAGCAGAAGTCGTAAGTGGTAAAGCTTCAGATAGCGCACTTAGCATTTATGTTGTTAAAGGCGAAACGGAAGAAGAGAGCACAACTGAACAGTGGGTTGTATTAGTAGTGCGCGCAGAACATGAGCTTAACGATGTTAAAGCGGAAAAAGTCACTGGCGTAGCTAGTCCGCTTGTTATAGCAAGTGAAGAAAAAGCCACTGAAATCTTAGGCGCTCATCCTGCTTTCGTTAACCCTAATGATATTACGTTGCCAATGCATGTCGACTTTAGTGCCGCAGCACTTGCTGATTTTGCTTGTGGTGCAGGCGAAAATGGCCAAATCACGAAAAATGCAAATTGGACTGTCGATTTAAAAACAGCAGATTTACGTAACATTGTGGCTGGTGATGCTTCGCCAGACGGCAATGGTACCATTGAAATAAAGCGCGGAATTGAAGTGGGCCATATTTTCCAACTGGGTAGCAAATACTCAGAAGCGATGAATTGTGGTGTACTAAGCGAAACGGGTAAACATCAAACACTTACCATGGGGTGTTATGGAATTGGTGTTTCACGTATTGTTGCGGCGGCTATTGAACAAAACCATGATAAATACGGCATCATGTGGCCTGATCCTATCGCGCCATTTAAAATTGCACTTATTCCAATGAACATGCATAAATCTCACCGTATTAAAGAAGCGGCTGAGGCACTATACGAACAACTGATTGCGTTGGGTATAGACGTATTATTTGACGACCGCAAAGAACGCCCTGGTGTAATGTTTAATGACATGGAATTAATTGGCATACCTCACAGTATTGTTATTGGCGAAAGAAACCTCGACAATCAACAAATTGAGTATAAAAACCGCCGCACAGGTGAAAAGCAATTATTAGATTTAGATTCGGCTAAAGACTTTGTTGTTAGTCTTTAACATTGTCTATTATTGAAAGATAAATATTAGTAATTTTGCATTTGACCTTGTATAGCGCTTTGCAATAACAGCAATTGTGGTTAGCTAAAAGAATAAAAACGGTGAACATATGCGGTTAACATTTTACGGCGTGAGGGGCTCTATTCCTACTCCTGGAGAGGCCTATGCACGCTATGGTGGCAATACCGCATGCGTTCATATCGAATTAACCGATGGCACAGATATTGTGCTTGATTCGGGAACGGGTATCAGACTGTTGGGGAACAATCTTCGCAGAAAAGATACCCCTATTCACTTATTGCTCAGCCATAACCACTGGGATCACATACAAGGTTTTCCATTCTTTAGCCCTATCTTTCAAAAAGACAGGGAAATTTATATTTATCCTGGGCAAACGACCTTGCCCGAGTACGATCAAATCTTAAAACAAATGGAAGGCTCATCGTTCCCTGTCCCTATCAGTGCGTTACCGTCTAAGCTTCATTTAACCATTATCCCGCCCGAGCAAGATATTTGGGAAATCGGTTCTGCCATCATTCGCAGAATACCTATTAATCACCCTGGCAAGGGTAGCGCTTATAGTATTGAAGAAAGAGGCATTAAAATCGCCTACATTACTGACAACGAACTCTACCCACCCTATAAAAAAGAAACGGACTTTTTAACATTTGTTGATTTTGCTAGAAACGCGGACGTTGTTATTCATGATGCACAATATATGATGTCCGATATGCCGGCTAAAACTGGGTGGGGTCATTCGATTGCTGAAGAAGCTGTAAAGCTCGCCATCGCATGCAATGCAAAACAATTAGCGCTATATAGCCATGATCCAGATCGCACAGATGAGGATATTGATAAGGTGGTTGAACACTGCATGGATTACATCACTATTGCAGAGTCGAACCTGAAAATATTTGCATCAACGGAAGGCCAGTCACTGGAATTCACTAATTAAAATAATGTAGCAAAAAACAACAACGACTTACCCAACGGAGAACACCACCAGTGTCAGTGTTTAAGCCATTTTTAATATTGGCTGCAGTCAGTCTGTGCAGCATAAATGCCCTTGCCCAAGAAAATGCGCAAGACGAGCAAGAGAGTGATATTGAAGTCATTGATATCATTAAACGAGATACCACTTCTGAAAGTGCGCTCGATAATCGTATGGAAGGTGATAAGGAAGCAATTGATAACGTTTTTGCAATTACTCAGCATAGACAAAACTATTTTCTTCCTATGACTTACATTACCAATCCGAACTCAAACGGTAATCAAGAGCTCACAGAAGACAATGTCGATAAAAAAGAAGCCAAGTTTCAGGTTAGTGTAAAGCTGCCTCTTTATTTGGAAGACACTGGGTTTGATGGCATTTACCTCGGTTTTACCCTTACCTCATTTTGGCAGCTATATAATAGCGAAGTGTCTAAACCCTTTAGAGAAACCAATTATGAGCCAGAGATATTTTGGCAAGAAACGGCAGACTACTCGGTTTTAGGGTATAAATTTAATACCTTTCAATTAGGGTTTAACCATATGTCTAATGGACAGAGTGGCCTTAGCTCTAGAAGTTGGAACCGTATTTTCGCCTCTGTTGTGTTTAGTGACCAAGACGATATTTATTATTTAAAAACTTGGTATCGTATTCCTGAAGACGACAAAGCAGACCCGCTTGATCCTACCGGAGATGATAACCCAGATATCGAAAACTATTATGGCCGTATGGAATTCGGTTATGGGCGCAAGCTTGGTAATTTCAAAGTGATGGCATTGCTTCGCAATAACCTTAACTTAGGGAATAACCGAGGTAGCATTCAGCTTGATTTAACCTATCCGCTCACCGACCGTTATGAGTTACTGTTTCAATATTTTAACGGCTACGGCGACTCACTCATTGATTACAACCGCTCTCAAGAACGAGTAGGACTAGGCTTTCAGCTACTTTTCCTATAAGCATTTAATTAATAAGAGGCCTTGTCTTATAGGCCTCTTATTTAGTAACACCGTACGTTAATGCATTTTCCAGCTTACCTGATTACCTTTCTTATATGGCTCTCACCACTATAGCTTTTTTGCTAAACGGCTATTTAACTTATCCTTAATTTCTGCTTTTTCACATGACTCCAGCCGCTTTGTACAATTGAAGATGAACATCTACTAACGCATCTATGTCACGCTGATACCCGCCACCGATGACCGCTGCGATGGGTATACCCATACGTTCAGCGAACGCAAAAACCATATCATCTCGGGCGCTAACGCCTTCGGTTGTGATGTTTAATAAGCCCAAGTCGTCATTAACATGAATATCTACGCCAGCATCATAAATAATGGCGTCTGCTTGAAATTGCATGGCAACCATGGCGAGTGTTTCTTGCACTGTGTTTAAATATTCGTCGTCTTCACAGCCCTTCGCCATGCCTATATCGATGTTTGAATGTTGCTTTCGATAAGGGAAGTTTTTCTCACCATGAACTGACACGGTGAAAATACTATTGTCGTATTGAGCTAGCTTAGCCGTACCATCCCCTTGATGGACGTCGAAGTCGATAATTAATACATTGTCTATACCGCTAGATTTTTGCATGGTTTTTGCGGCAAGAAATAAATCGTTAAATAAGCAAAATCCTGACCCAAAATCTGAGAATGCGTGATGGTAGCCACCGGTTAAATTTAACGCTTTCCCGTGTTTTATCGCCAATTCAGCAGTTAAACATGTACCTGACACTGCCGTAAGGGTGCGTTCGATTAGTTGATCCGACCAAGGAAAGCCAATACGACGCATGGCTTTTTTATCTAGTGTGCCGCCGGTTAACTGCTGAACATAGACTTTATCAAAGTGAGACTCCAATTCCGTTATCGCTAACGGTGAAGGTGTGTGAAATACACTATCAGCAACACCGTGAGACGATAATGCATTTCGAATACCTTGGTATTTATCGATAGGGAAGCGATGGCGTTCAGGTAAGCTGAGTTGGCTATAAATAGGGTGAAATACCAGTGGGATCATAACGTCTCAGTCGCTACCTTGTATTATTTGTAGTGGATATTACCTTGGGTTCATAAAAAAACGGAGCATTGAGCTCCGTTTCATTATACGCACTATCATGTATTAGCGGGTTAAACTGTTCACCACTTTTTCCACATTGACAGACATACTCTTCATCGACTCTGCCATGTCATCACGTTGTGCCAATTTATGATACCGGTCGGACGATGCCACTACGTTCGCAATAATACTTTCCACCTGAGACAACACTGCCTCTTGCTCGTCTGCGGCTTCATTAAGGGCAACCACTACACTCGCCGTTTCTTTAATATCCTCAACCACATTATTTAAGGTTTGCAATGCAGTAGCAGCTTCAGTCGCATTGCTGTCTGAAAGCTGTTTACCTTCTTCCATGGCCAGAACGGCTCCACGGGCTTCTGCTTCAAAACTGCTAAGAATATTGTTTATTTCTTTCGTTGATTGCTGTGTTTTAGCTGCTAACGCCCGAACTTCATCTGCCACCACCGCGAAGCCTCTACCATGTTCTCCTGCCCTAGCAGCTTCAATTGCAGCATTGAGCGCCAATAAATTGGTTTGGTCGGCAATTTCATTGATAACGTTAACCACTTTAAGAATGTTTTTGCTGCGGCTTTGCAGGTCGCTTACAATATCACTCGATTCTGTTACCGTTTTTGCCAGTTGCTTAAACCCAGTATTAGCGCGCTCAAAAGTCGAATAGCAAGTCGCAATGTTCTCTTCTGAGTTTTTGGTTGCCACTGCTACTTGGTCGGTAATCGCGACCAAGTTCTGAACTATACCTTTTAATTTATCAGTGGTGGCATCTAGCGATAGTGATGCATCGCGCTGCTCTACTGCGCCATCCATTATTGATTGCCCTACATCGCCAAGGGTTACGAAAGCACGCTCCATTTCTAATTCGGTTTGATGTAACTGAGTGACTGAATCTTTTAGCTTACTTTGTAATGCTCTGGCTGAGTCAGCTAAAATGCCAAGCTCGTGCCCACTTGAATAAGTCAGCGGGTAATCGTATTGACTGGTTGCTAAATTAGAAATGCACGCAGCCACTTCACGAGTAGGGTTAATTACCTGGGTGCGAAGACGACTAATTACATAAATTACAGATAGCAGTGACAGCACGATAGCAGCCAGTAAAATTAGCCATAACATCCTGCGTGTGCCGTCCTTTAGATCAGTAATGGCTAGCTCAGATTGATGTGCTATTTCATCGGCAATACTTTCAAGTAGTTTTGCTGGCTCTCGGTCGATGCCACGAACGAAGCTATCTCCAACTTTTGGGTCTAAACCCGATGCTATAAAGGCCGCATAACCTTCTCGATACTTTTCAGCCATATAGGCGTGCGATGTTTGGAACTTTCGAATATCCGCTTTGGCTTTATCACTCACTACAGGGTTTGACAGCATTTGGCTAAATTGCTGCTTTATCTCAGCTTCTCGCTTTTGAAAGCGAGACCAGTACTTTTCCCGGTCGTCGTCGTTGTGCCCCCTCAGCAGCGTATTTTTCCATTCCTGAACCTGTGTTTTAAAGGTGTTTAAGGTAGCATTAACATCACGCTCTGCCTGAACAAGTGTATGCTCTAGGGATTCGAAACTGCTTAACAACGAGAAAGATTTATAGATGGATGCGGCGTTTAAAAAAACCAATAAACATAAGCTCGCAAGTACAGGGGTAATTACCAATCGACTGATACTGGTATAATTGAACACAGCGCTTAACCTTTAGTCTAATAAAAATTCGAAAATCGTGAAACTCCGTCATTAGATGATAATTTAATGACAGAAACGTTACAAACTAGGTATTACGCTGCATACCTTTGCATATCCATTGATACGCAAGAATTATAGAACTAAAAGCAGATTTTGAAACTTTCTTCTATGACAATAAAAAATTGCACTAGCAACTAGGGTTCCAACCAATTTATACGGCTAACCTCTTCACCAAAGTATTTTGCTCCCGCTAACGTGTGATGTCCATAATCGTAAAATAGCTTTTCTAAAGATTGATTGACGCCAGAACACTGTTTTAAAGCAGGCTTGCAAACATAATCCATCCTATCTAGCTGCGTAACATCAGGGAATTTTTTTACTATAAGGTCGAGAGCTTCGTTAATCTCTCTCACTCTTCCTGTGAAGTCCACTCTTGTCGTTGTTTTATTAGTACTGTAAGCGTTGAAATACTCTGAATTAATATGGTTAGCGAGAACCTCATCACCGGCATACGATTTATCATCTCTTACTACATAGGCAACAAAGTCTGCAAGTGTCCAACTGCGTGTTCTGTATTCAGGGAATTCGTGGATATTGTTGACTACAATAATGCCTTTCCCAGCTTCTATAAATTTTTCAATAACCTGATTTAAGGCGGCTATATCCTCTAGGTCATATCTAGAAGCTATAATTATAGTATCAGCATGTTTAAAATTTGGAACATCCGAAAGCTCAGAAAAATTCTTATAGATTTCACTAATTTCACTCCCATAACGTGCAAAAGAAAATATCGAGCCGTTGTATTTTGAATGTACCAGTACGTTATACAAATCTTTGGAGTGAGAGTTACCTATAATCAATGCATTTTCATAGTTTTTTTCTAAATCGAACCACAGCTCATTTTCGTTATGTTGACGTACTAAACGCCAAGACTCTTCTCTTAATACGGTATTGCTTCGAGATGCCTCTGAAATTTGAAAGCTATTTAGCGTATTAAAATTACCTGGGTTTAGTTTTGTGGAAAAAATTGCACTACTAGCGCCAATTACAATAAAACCGATTAATGATAAGCAAGAGTACGTGAATATTGACTTACGACTTATCTTATCTTTGAATCTAAAAGGTGTTTCTACATACTTCCAACTTCCATAGGCTAGCAACATAGTCAATAAACTAAGGGATAACATTAAACCATGGGAAGGCTCTTCCACTGAAAGTATTCTGGTAAAGGCGAAGATAGGTTGATGCCATAGGTAGGCAGAATAGCTGATTAAGCCCACGCCTACGCACAACTTAACGCTAAGCAAACGTCCAACTAGAGTTTGCGTATCAGCAAATAAAACGATTAACACCACACCAACTACGGGTACCAGTGTATAAAAACTAGGAAATGGCACAAAGCTGTTGAAGAAGAAAGTAGCGTAAAGCACCATTAAAAGGCCGATGGAGGCCGCGACATTGTTAGATCTCACACCATGCTTTTGCACTAAAAAAGCAGCTAGAGAGCCAGCTAACAGTTCCCAACCACGAAATGGCGCGAGATAAAAATTTGCACTTGGACTGTTTCGATAGCCCCACTCGCATGCCAGTAAACTCATCGTAGCAATAAATGCTATCAACAAAAAAAGCTGTTCTCTTTTAAAACCTTGTCGCCATGCAAACATAAGTAGTAAAGGAAATATCAGGTAATACTGCTCTTCTACCGCCAAACTCCACGTGTGAAGCAAAGGCTTCTCTTCAGCAGCGGCTTCAAAGTAGCCGCTCTCTCGCCAAAAAAGAATATTAGATGCGAAAAGGCTCACGGCAACAATACTATGAGAAAACTCTTTAAAACTGTCAACTGTCATGGTCGACCATGCAATCGGCATACATACCACTATGACAAATACCAGTGCGGGTAATATTCTTCTAGCACGCCGTTCGTAAAAATTCACTAAGCTAAATTTTTCACGCTCAATTTCCACGATAAGAATAGAGGTAATTAAATAACCGCTGATAACAAAGAAAACATCGACACCGACGAAACCACCAGCAAAGAATTTAAATCCGGCATGAAACAGAATGACAGGTAGTACGGCCAATGCTCTTAAGCCGTCAATCTCGGAGCGATATTTCAAAATAAAGTCCTTTTAGAAAGTATCTGTTATCCCCCCTGCTCAGTTAACATCTATACCGTTGCAGTAATAGAGATGACGTATTTAGAGGGGTTATATAGTTATACTTTATTTTCACGTAACGTAAGAAAAATTAACACTGGTATTTTCGAAGTACCCTCAAAAATTGTGCGCTTTTGAGCTTAGCAAAGCGTCATAAGCTTTCAATGCAATTAAAGTAAATCACATTAGATACGCCTTTAAGCGCACAATAATGAGGTTATTGCTTTTTTATTCCCACTCAATTGTAGCTGGCGGCTTACCCGAAATGTCATAAACAACGCGGGAAATACCATCGATTTCGTTAATAATACGATTCGAAACTTTACCTAAGAAGTCATAAGGTAAATGCGCCCAGTGAGCCGTCATAAAATCGATTGTTTCTACCGCGCGTAGTGATACTACCCAATCGTATTTACGGGCATCACCCATTACGCCCACGGAGCGTACAGGCAAGAAAACGGTGAAGGCTTGACTCACTTTCTGGTATAAATCAGCGTTGTACAATTCTTCAATGAAAATAGCGTCTGCACGGCGTAGTAAGTCGCAATACTCTTTTTTCACTTCACCAAGCACGCGTACACCTAAGCCAGGTCCTGGGAATGGGTGACGGTAGAGCATGTCATACGGTAAACCTAGTTCAAGACCAATTTTACGTACTTCATCTTTGAATAGCTCACGCAAGGGTTCAACTAAACCTAGCGCCATGTCTTCTGGCAAGCCACCAACATTATGGTGAGACTTAATCACGTGGGCTTTACCTGTTGCGGAACCAGCTGATTCAATAACATCGGGGTAGATAGTGCCCTGAGCTAGCCATTTCGCATTGGCAAGCTTTCCAGCTTCTTCGTCGAATACTCGGACAAATTCATTACCAATCGCTTTACGCTTAAGCTCTGGATCCTCAATATCCTTTAGACGCCCTAAAAAACGGTCCTCAGCGTCAACACGGATAATATTGAGACCAAAATGGTCACCAAACATCTCCATTACTTGATCAGCTTCGTTTAAACGAAGCAAACCATTGTCTACAAACACACAGGTGAGGTTTTCACCAATAGCACGATGCAGCAGCATAGCAGTAACCGATGAATCGACGCCCCCCGACAAACCTAGAATGACGCGATCGTCGCCAACTTTTTGTTGAATGCGCGCAATAGCATCTTCAATAATGGCATCGGCAGTCCATAACTTTTCGCATTTACACACATCCATGACGAAATGGCTTAACAAACGCATACCTTGCTTAGTGTGGGTCACTTCAGGGTGAAACTGAACACCGTAAAACTGCTTTTCTTCGTTATACATAGCCGCGTGCGGGCAAGAGGCTGTTTGCGCAATAGTCTCGAACCCAGCAGGTACAGAGGCAACTTTATCGCCGTGACTCATCCATACATCAAGTAACGCATTGCCATTCTCGCCAATGCTATCTTCAATATGACTAAGTAAAGACGTAGGTTTAATAACTTCTACCTGCGCATAACCAAATTCCCGTTTGTCAGAGCCTAAAACACCGCCACCCAGTTGGGCTGCCATGGTTTGCATGCCGTAACAAATACCAAAAACAGGCACACCAGCTTCGAATACGTATTCAGGGGCGCGAGGAGAGTTCTCTTCTGTTACTGACTCAGGGCCGCCCGATAAAATAATGCCTTGTGGATTAAATTCTCGAATTTGCTCTTCGGTCACATCCCAAGCCCAAAGCTCACAATAAACGCCTATTTCACGAACGCGACGCGCAATAAGCTGCGTGTACTGTGAACCAAAATCTAAAATCAGAATGCGTTGGTCATGGATATTTGTGGTCATGTTTTTACCCGTTTTATAATAGAACGAAGGCGGCGATGAGGCGGAAAGATACCCGCCTCACGATGCGCTGTATATGGTTATATCTTGTCGCGAATCTAGCCTAGACGGTAGTTCGGTGCTTCTTTAGTAATGCTAACATCATGAACGTGTGACTCGCCCATACCTGCCGATGTAACACGAACAAACTGCGCTTTTGTGCGAAGTTCATCAATACTGCCACAGCCAGTAAGCCCCATGGCTGAGCGTAACCCACCCATTTGCTGATGGATGATGTTCGCAATAGGCCCTTTATAGGCTACGCGGCCTTCAATACCTTCAGGAACAAGCTTTTCCGCATTGTTTGATTCTTGGAAGTAACGGTCAGATGAACCGTGGTTTTGGTTCATTGCGCCTAGTGAGCCCATACCGCGGTAAGATTTAAAGTAGCGACCTTGATAAAGCTCAACTTCGCCTGGCGCTTCTTCTGTGCCCGCTAACATGCTGCCTACCATTACGCAACTTGCACCAGCAGCTAACGCTTTCGCAATGTCACCAGAGAAACGAATACCGCCATCTGCAATCACTGGAATGTCGGTACCTGCAAGCGCGTCTACGGCATCAGATACCGCAGTAATTTGTGGTACCCCACAACCGGTAACAATACGGGTAGTACAAATTGAACCAGGGCCTATACCTACTTTAACGGCATCAACGCCTGCATCAGCCAGTGCTTTTGCACCATCACCTGTTGCTACGTTACCTGCAATAATCTGGACATCAGGATAATCACTGCGCACTTTCTTGACGCGATCGATAACGCCTTGTGAGTGACCATGAGAAGTGTCGATAAGTAAAACATCCACACCGGCTTCAACTAAAAGTTGAATGCGCTCATCAGTACCTGGCCCAACGCTAACGGCTGCACCAACCCGTAATCGACCTAATGAATCTTTACAAGCATTCGGTTTATTTTCGGCTTTTTGAAAATCTTTAACCGTAATAAGGCCGGTAAGCTTGAAAGCATCGTCTACTACAAGAATTTTTTCGATGCGGTGTTCATGCATAAGATCGAGTACTTGATCTGAACTTGCACCTTCTTTTACCGTAACTAAGTCATCTTTGCCCGTCATCACATTACTGATAGGCAGTTCTAGACGTTTTTCGAAACGTAAATCACGACCAGTAACAATACCAATTAAATTATTTTGATGATCGGTTACCGGAAAACCAGAATAACCTAGGCGCTTAGAAAGGGTAATGACTTCGCCGATAGTGGCGTCTTTAGCAACCGTAACGGGGTCTGAAACCACGCCACTTTCGTACTTTTTGACTTCACGAACATGCTTTGCCTGCTGCGCAGGTTCCATATTTTTGTGAATAAAGCCGATACCGCCCTCTTGAGCAAGTGCAATCGCTAGGCGTGCTTCAGAGACGGTGTCCATCGCCGCAGATACCATAGGGATATTTAACGTGACACCACGAGTTAGACGAGTTTGAAGTTTGGCAGTATGTGGAAGAACTGTCGAGTGGCCGGGAACCAGCAACACATCGTCGAACGTCAGGGCTTCTTGGATGATTCGTAGCATGCAACAACACCTATTCAGTTGAGGGTTAATTGCGGCGCAATTGTAGTGTTTTTTAGATTTCAGGTAAACTCTATTTTATTAAACCAGACGATTTTTTCTTATGTTTACATCTTCACCCTCTACATCGCGACAAATTTTAACAGTTACTAAGCTAAATCGGCTCGCTCGAACCGTGCTTGAAAGCGAAGTGGGACTTATATGGTTATCCGCTGAAATATCTAATTTTGTGAGTGCCGCTTCCGGTCATTGGTATTTCACGTTAAAAGATAACAAGGCACAAGTGCGCGCTGCCATGTTTAAAAATACAAACCGCGCTGTGAAACAGCGCCCTAAAGAAGGCGATAAGGTGCTTGTAAGGGCATCGGTAGGTATTTACGAAGCACGTGGCGACTACCAGCTTGTAATAGAGCATATGGAGAGCGATGGCGAAGGTGCCCTGCAGCAAGCCTATGAAGCGTTAAAAGCAAAACTCAACGCTGATGGTTTGTTCAGTATCGAACGTAAGCGCCCAATGCCTGAGGTTATCAATCGTATTGGTGTTATTACCTCTTCAACAGGCGCAGCACTGCATGACGTACTTAGTGTATTGAAACGCCGTAGCCCACAAACTGAAGTCATTGTTTACCCTTCTATGGTGCAAGGTGAAACCGCGCCTAATCAGCTTATTAACGCCCTTCGCACTGCGAATAAACGAAATGAAGTAGATGCACTTTTGCTAACCCGTGGTGGTGGCTCGTTAGAAGATTTATGGTGTTTTAACAATGAAAACCTTGCTAGAGAAATTGCCGAGTCGCAACTACCGTTAATCAGCGCCGTTGGGCATGAAGTTGATTTTACTATTGCTGATTTTGTTGCCGATTTACGCGCCCCTACCCCTTCGGCGGCCGCGGAAATATTGAGCCAAGACACGAACGCGCTCAGTGAGGGCTTTGTTCAATATAAGCAACGCTTAACCCGTGCTATGCTGCAAAAACTTAGTCATTTAGCTCAGCAACATAAACTTCAGCACCAACGTTTACAGTCAGTACATCCGCAAAGCAAAATACAAAATCAGTGGCAAGCCCTCGACAGACTACAATTGCGTTTAAGCCATGCTATTAACAATAAACTCGCTATCGAAAATAAACGGTTTGAGTATGTCGATAATCGCTTTGCGCGACAAAACCCAACGGAGCGAGTGAATCAAGCTAAAGCGCACATGATACAAACCCATAAAGCGCTATGTAACAACATGAAGCAGTTAGTAAATAGTAAACAACAGGCATTTGCTGCAAAAGTGGGTTTATTGCAGTCGGTTAGCCCGCTTTCTACATTGTCGCGAGGCTACAGTATTACTATGTCAAGTGGAGAGGCAGTTACCTCTGTAAATACCGTCAAAGAAAACGATATACTTATGTCTCGAGTGACTGATGGTGAAATAACCAGTAAAATAGTGGAAATTCGTCGTCATCAATAAAGGTTGGCCTTTGTTTCCTATTTCTTCGCGTTCAGGCTGGTTGCTACTTGCTCTAGCCTCTTTATGCGCACCGGCAGTTTATGGTCAGCAACAGGCGGGATTGCCTGAGTTACCGGTGTTGCCCGAAACGTCATCTTTATCGGCACCTGTACCTGAAGCTCCTACAATAGTAATTTCTCTGGCGGTGTTTTCTACTTACCCCAGTGAAACCCTTTTGGATACCTGTGGCGATACAGAGGCCACACAGGGGTGTATTGAAGATACCATTACCCCAGAAGCATTTATCTCTTCACTGATAGCAACATCTTGGTTCACTGAGATTAAACCTTTCGGTAATGACTCAGACTATGAACTGCTGATTGCTAACGTGGCTAAACAAGATGAAACTTCCAGTATAAGTGAAGCGCTAAGTGAAAAACCTAGCGAAGAAAGGCACTTCACTGAATTAACGCTGCAATGGCGAGGAATAGAGATTGATTCTTTGGTTATTACCAGTCAAGTGAATAGCAATGAAACGCCAACAGAGAAAGCCATAGAACCGCTACTATCGTGGTATAAGCATGTTATCGAAAGCGAACTGTTCACCCCAAAGTTTTTATATCATGCGTTAAACGCGAGCGATTACGGCAACCATCTAAGTGTGCCGGAGTCTTTGGGTGATTTCACCAGACTTGATACTCAGCTGTACCCAGACCCCTTCAAAGGCTCAATTACAAGGTATACCCATCCTTCTTTTGAAGATGCGTTAGTTGATGTAACGGTTTATCCCATTTTGGCGAAACTAGACACGAACGCGCAAAGTAATAAAGCGAATACGGTGAACACTATCAATACTGAAAACTCAGCCCGCACAGACGCTTTACTTCATCAACAATTAGATGAAGACTGGAATAAAGCTGACCACGTTGCCAGCGCGCGCAATTTAACCTTATCTCAACCCCAACCAATATCGCCTTTTAATGTGAAGGGGCTTGCTAATGGATGGCGACTAGCCCTTAAAGCTGACTCGCCAGTAGACGATCCTATCTTCGCGACCACCTATGTGTTTACGCGCAATGATAAAATAGTGAAAGTGGCTACCACCTTCCCTAGTGACTTCTCCGACGACTTAGCAAATGAACTCATTGCGCATATCTCAGTGCCAGAAGAATCTATGCTTATGCAGCAAGTTCGCGCCATGCTGAAGTAGAAAACACCAGCAATAGTGCAGCGTGAAGCCTTCATTATGCAAAGCACCTTATAGACAGACTGTTGTGATCAGCCCTTTAAAAGCGCTTAGCGAAACATAAATAAATGCACTCTACCTTCACTTAAAACAAAAAAGGTCGGTGCTAATAATAGCGCCGACCTTTTTTATATGTTTGGAATAGTAACGTTTCAAAACCCGCATGTCGCCATTATCCAAAACGCTTAGTTACCGAACTTGTATCAACGTTCGGCTACTTCTTCTTACTATGATAAGACAGTAAACGCTTACGTTTACGTTCTTGAGTAAGAGTGAGCTTATTCTTTTTGCCTTCAAACGGGTTCGCCCCTTCCCTAAATTCGATGCGTATAGGCGTGCCCATCACCTGAAGCGCTTTACGGAAGTAGTTCATCAAGAAGCGCTTGTACGACGTAGGTAAATCGTCAACTTGGTTACCGTGAATAACAATCACCGGCGGGTTATAACCTCCAGCATGGGCATATTTCATTTTGACCCGACGACCGCGCACTAGCGGCGGTTGATGGTCATCTTGAGCCATTTCCATAATCTGCGTAAGCATGGAGGTATTAATACGCTTAGTGGCGCTTAGGTAAGCTTCTTGTACTGACTCAAATAAATTACCTACACCGGTACCGTGCGTTGCAGATATAAAGTGTAAACGTGCAAAGTCAATAAAACCAAGACGGCGATCGAGTTCGCGTTTTATATCGTTTTTAATATCTGTGCTCAATCCGTCCCACTTATTCACAGCAATCACCAGTGAGCGGCCGGAATTTAACACAAAGCCCAGTAAGCTTAAGTCTTGATCGGTTATACCCTCACGAGCATCAATAACCATCAGCACGACGTTTGCTTCGTCAATCGCTTGCAAAGTTTTAACAATAGAGAACTTTTCAACCGCCTCATTCACTTTTCTGCGTTTACGAACTCCTGCGGTATCGATAAGAATATATTCACGCTCGTCACGTTCCATCGGAATGAAAACGCTATCGCGGGTCGTGCCTGGAAGGTCATAAACTACAACCCGTTCTTCACCCAAAATTCGATTAGTTAACGTAGATTTACCCACGTTAGGCTTTCCAACTATGGCCAGTTTAATAGGCTGGTCTTGAAGGCGCTTAAGTTGCGCTTCCGCATCAAGCTCTTCTTCTTGCGTTTCCTCAACAATGCGCATGTCAGGAAAAGAGGCTTCAAGTGGCACTAACGCATCTTGCAGTAATTGGCTTACGCCACGCCCGTGGGCCGCGGCGATTTGTTTAACGGTGCCTAAACCCAGCGCGTAAAAGTCTGCGCTTTCGCTATCGCCATCAATGCCGTCAACTTTATTCGCGACGACAAAAACTTGCTTGTTAAGGCGGCGAATGTGTTCAGCAATACCTTGGTCTGCCGGCAATAAACCTGCTCTGGCATCAACAAGTAGTAATACTACATCGGCTTCTTCAATGGCTAAAAGAGACTGCTGCGCCATTTCAGCATCAATACCTTCTTCGTCACCCGTGATACCACCGGTATCCACCACGATGAATTGGCGCTGCTCAAACTTAGCCTGACCGTACTTGCGGTCACGGGTAAGCCCTGGATAATCAGCGACCAGCGCATCACGTGTATTAGTTAAACGATTAAACAAGGTGGACTTACCCACATTAGGGCGGCCTACCAAAGCAACAACGGGCAACATGTATCAAATCCTAAAGGAAAAAAGCTAAAAAACACAAACCGCAAGTAAGCATAGCTTACTTGCGGTCAGAGTGTGATTGGGCATTATACCTGTTTAGGTATGATGCGTCAGCCTAACAGAAGATATTAGGCCAACAATCCAACAAATTATGTTGTTGAACAGGCTATAACGTAGAAATGGCTGCCACTACGCCGTTACGGGTCATGGTTACTACCACACCGTCAACGTTTAATGGTGCATCGTATATAGCATCGTCTTCATCATCGCCGCCTACATCGACGCGAGCCACTATTTGGCCAGTTTCTTGTTCAATCCAATGAACGAAGCCCCAGTTGTCACCCACAACAATATGTTCACCCACTGGCGTTGCCGCAGTAACAGAACGAGACTTCAAGCCACCTTGTGACCAAAGTTCTACACCGTTTCGTCTGTCTAGTGCGTAAATATTGGAGTTGTTATCTACAACAAAAATACTGTTACCTTCTATACTCAGGTTGCGATACGAGCCGTACTCACGCTTCCAAATAATACGACCACTGCGCAACTCTACTGCTGCCAGTGTGCCATTGTAGGAAACCGTGTAAATGGTGCCACCAAAAAGCACAGGTGTGGTATCAAGGTCAACAATACGTTCTAACTCTGTCGCGCCCGTTGGCGTGGCAATGACCGTTTCCCAAGCAAGAATACCTGAATCGAGTAGGTTAACTTGCAACTTACCGGTAGGCGTTCCAATTAAGGCGCCGCCGTTTGCCGCCACTGGGCCCGAAATACCACGAAGGGTTAATGGAGGTGTATCACCTTCATGTCTCCATAGTTGCTCGCCAGTACGAGTATCAAAACCAAACAAGGTGCCCGCACCCGTGTTAACAACTAAAATACCTTCGTCTGCAGAAGGCGCTGCTAAGACTTCGCCAGGAATAGACGCTTCCCACTTGGTTTCGCCTGTTTCGTAGTCAAGTGCCATTACAACGCCATTTTCTGTGCCTACAAACAACAATCTGTCGGCAACGGATATTCCGCCAATACGCGCACTTGCTCCACTACGCCAAAGGCGAGCAATGGAGTCCCACCAGCCGTCACCTTCAAATACGGCGAAGTCACGTTCCCATAAAACATCACCGTTCTCTGGGTTCATAGCGACAACGCTGCCATGGCGATCAGCGGCATAAAGGTTTTCGTAAGCATACACTGGGCGAAGGCGAGAGAAGTAATGATCGACACCGTCGCCGATGTCTCTGTCCCATTTTACTGACGGCGTAAACTTCGCTTCGATTGGTTTCAAACGGCGAATTTCTAGCTCTTCTTCATCTGCAAACCAATCAGAGACGGTAGAACAACCGGAAAGCGTTACAGAGATGGCCAATGCCATGCCCATCGCCCGAGCAAATCGGCCCTTACGGCCACACGTATTGTGAAACAAATTGCTTACCTCTTTATTTTTATGTACCAGCTTATTGGCCCGCAGCAACGGCTAAGTTGTCTAACTTCATTTGCAATAACGGGTTGTTGGCATTTTTTTCTAGCGCACCTGAGTAGGCTAAACGAGCATCATCAAATTTGCTTTGTTGCTGATATACATCACCTTTCAGTTCAGATACTTCAGCAGCAAATGCTTCGTTCGTAATATTGCCTAGCGTAGACAACGCTGCGTCTAGCTGGTTCATTTCAATTTGAACTCGAGTTAAACGAATAGCGGCTAGCGCTTTTAATTCTTCATTTTCAGCAAAGGTAACCACACGGTTTAGGTGTGATGCTGCAGCGTCAAACTCACCAGCATCTACTGCTTGTTTGGCTGCCAAGAGGCTAGCAATACTGGCGTAGCCTGAGTCTTCGTTTGCATTAATAAAGGCGGTAATTTTATCTGCGCTACCTTCTTCACCATAGGTTTCCACTGCATTTTGGTATTCTACTGATGCCGCTTCTTTGGTTGCCATCTGCGTATCAGAGTAGTAACGCCAGCCCCAAAGTCCACCTAACCCCAATGCTGCACCTACAATAATGGCGGTACCGTGCTCTTTCCAAAAGCGTTTAATCGCTTCTACTTGTTGGTCTTCTGTTGCGAATTGTTCCATGATTTCCTCTTATTATGCGTTCAGCAGGTCGGCAATGGTGCTCGACAACGCATCAAAAGCGATTGTCTGTTGCTCTTGACCATCACGTAACGGCTTTACTGCCACTTCACGTGATTGCATTTCTTGTGACCCTAACAACAAGGCAAAACTTGCCCCTGTTTTGTCAGCGCGTTTTAATTGTTTTTTAAAGTTTCCGCCGCCACAGTGCATCATCACCCGCACACTAGGCAATGTATCACGAAGGTGTTCTGATACTTCTAAGGCATAAGCCTGAGCATCATCGCCCATCGCGGTAACATACACATCAGCACTGCTAGAATCTAGTGCATCTTCACTTAACGTGGTAAGTAAAAGTACTAAACGTTCCATACCCATGGCAAAACCTACCGCAGGTGTAGCTTTTCCGCCTAGCTGTTCTACCAAACCATCATATCGGCCGCCCGCACAGACTGTACCTTGTGAACCTAAGCTTTCGGTTACCCACTCAAAAACGGTGCGATTATAATAATCTAGCCCGCGCACTAAGCGTGGGTTGATTTCAAATGCAATACCTGCTTGTGTTAAGCGTTCGCATAAGTTATCGAAATGGGTTTTAGATTCTTCATCTAAGTGATCTAGCAATGATGGCGCATCAGCAATGGCTGCTTGCACATTCGGGTTCTTGCTATCAAGTACACGAAGTGGATTTGACTCTAACCGGCGAAGCGATTCTTCATCAAGCTTATCTGCGCGTTCTTTCAAATAGCTAATTAAAGTTTCACGGTAGGCCTGACGGGCTTCGTTTGAACCTAATGAGTTAATTTGCAAGGTAACGTGCTTTTCAATACCAAACGCTTTCCATAGTCGAGCGCTTAATAAAATCACTTCCAAGTCGATATCAGGCCCATCTAGGCCGTAGGTTTCAACACCGAACTGGTGGAATTGGCGATAACGCCCTTTTTGCGGACGTTCGTGGCGGAACATTGGCCCCATATACCACAAGCGCTGCTGTTGGTTATACAACAAGCCATGCTCATTACCGGCACGCACCGTGCTGGCAGTACCTTCAGGGCGAAGTGTTAAACTGTCGCCGTTTCTGTCTTCAAAGGTATACATTTCCTTTTCGACAATGTCGGTCACTTCGCCAATAGAGCGTTTGAACAAGTCGGTACTCTCTACAATAGGCGTGCGAATTTCTTGATAGCCATAGCTGGCCACCACTTGACGGAGTACAGATTCTACTTTCTGCCATGTACCGGATACTTCCGGCAGGCAATCATTCATTCCGCGAATTGCCTGAATAGTCTTAGCCACGTGAAATTCTCATACTGCTAAATAGTGAAAAGCCCCGCATTATAGGGGCTTTGAAGATAAACAACAATCGTACAGGCTTAGTCTTTCACCGATACCTGTATTTTGTTAGCTTCGCTCATGCGGGTTGCCTTGGCACGAATTCTTGCTTCAAGCTTATCGATAAGGTCATCATTGGCCAATCGCTCTTTCACGCGTTTACCATCTTCGTATAACCCGCTCATGTTTCTGGCGCCCGTTAAGCCTAAGTCTGATACCTCAGCTTCTCCAGGACCATTCACGACACAGCCGATAATAGAGACATCCATAGGCGTAAGAATATCTTCAAGGCGTTGCTCTAACGCATTTACCGTACCGATAACATCGAACTCTTGTCTTGAACAACTTGGGCACGCGATGAAGTTAATGCCACGAGACCGGATTCGGAGCGACTTTAAAATGTCGAAACCCACTTTAATTTCTTCGACCGGATCGGCAGCCAGTGAAATACGAATAGTATCACCGATACCCTCTGCCAAAAGCATACCTAGACCAACAGAGCTTTTTACTGCACCGGCACGTTGACCGCCCGCTTCAGTAATACCCAAATGAAGTGGCTGATCGATTTGCTGAGCTAATAGTCGATAAGCCCCCACCGCCAGAAACACATCAGAGGCTTTAACACTCACTTTGAATTGGTCGAAGTTAAGCTTATCGAGTATATCTACATGTCGCATGGCCGACTCAACCAAGGCTTCAGGCGTAGGTTCGCCATACTTTTCTTGTAAGTCTTTTTCCAGCGACCCGCCATTTACGCCAATACGAATGGGGATATTCTTGTCTTTGGCACAATCAACCACAGAACGTACACGCTCCATATTGCCGATATTACCTGGGTTTATTCGCAAGCAATCAACACCGTACTCCGCCACTTTAAGCGCAATACGATAGTCGAAATGAATATCGGCCACTAAGGGCGTGCTAACTTGTTTACGAATCTCTTTGAATGCTTCAGCAGCGTCCATGGTAGGTACGGAAACACGAACAATCTCACCTCCTACAGCGACAATACGATTAATTTGATCGACCGTGGCAGCCACGTCAGTGGTACGCGTATTCGTCATAGATTGAACGGCAATGGGCGCACCATCGCCAATAGGAATATTACCTACATTAATACGCGTGGACTTTCTGCGTTTGATAGGACTTTCTGCAAACATCTAATTACCTACATAGGAAGCGAGAATCGCGCTATCTGGCCATTTTGAAAGGCCGTGATATCCACGGGGTCGCCATTAACTGATATACGTACATTATCCGGTTTGCCGAGTGTAACTGCAACAGGAGGCACACCTTGAATTTCCATAACACGGCCAGATTGCTTAACACCGTAAGCAATTGCCTCACCGGTTGCGTCTTTTATGTTCACCCAACAATCATCATCGAAGGTAAATGTCATCGATATGGGCACTGCCCCACTTTGACTGCCGGTGTCCGAAGAATTGTTAGTAACTTGGCTACCTAAACGGATTTCGCCGGAATCTGAATTGCTCACCAATGCGGTCAGGTTATTACTTTCGTTAATACCTGCTGACGACGGCAAGCTTTCATCATCTGTATTACCGCTATTAGGTTGGCTATTGGTTGGTGAAGGTTCAAAGCTGCTGTTTCCGTTACTGGTGAAGTTACCATTACCAGATTGAGGAAGCGCAGCACTACCAGTATCAGTAGCTGTATTAGTATTTGCGCTGTTTAACGCACCTGAACTGGTGTGGTTAGTTGCTTCGGGGATGGGGGTGTTAGCAGCTTCTTCTTTAATTTCGTCAAGATTAGGCGCTTCAACGATAGCTTCATCACTTGGTTGCTGAACCCACCACACAACAATGCCACCGATTATCAGTAACAAAATAATATAGGTAACCATCATCCAGCGATCGTCGTGTGTCTGTTTTGCGACACGACGAGAGAAACTTTGTAGTTTTGCCGGTGGTTCAACACTTGTATGATATTGCTCAAAGGCAGCAACAACGTGTTCGGCATTTAATCCTAGTTGTTTCGCGTAGTTTCTTACGTAGCCTTTTGTAAAAGTAATAGAGGTGGTTTTATCCACAGCATCTTCTTCCAAGGCATTGATTTGAGAGACTTTCAAGAAAAGCTTATCAGCGATTTGTTGCTGCGTTAGCCCTAGCGATTCCCGTCGCTCCTGAAGCATTTTACCTGGGCTTGGCACGGTAGACTCTTGTGCTAAACCTGCTTCCTCAGTCGTTTGTTGTTCTGACACCATTCGACTTCCTATTCCCCTTGCATGTTGTGTGGTACTAACCAAATCTTCATACCGGCAAAAATCGCGCCAGCATTTTCAATGTTGTTCCACTCCTTCAGCGAGGTAATTTTAATGTTATGCTTTAGAGAAATACGATAAAGGTTTTCGTTAGCCTTTACTATGTGGAATTGCGCTTGCTGAGAAGGCAACCCTGATTTTGTTTCTGTTTCTGCGTGTGCTGAGTGAGATACTTTGTCAGCGTTAGTATCTTCCCCTTTTACTTTTCGTTCAACCTGTGGGGCATGCTGCGCAAGAATATTCTTATATTCCGCTGTATACGGGCTGTCAGGAAATAAGGTTGATAAGTTATACCCCACTTCTTTTGCCCCTTCCCAATCGCCTGTCCCTTGGTGTATTTCAAATGACAGCCATAAGGAATCGGGAGAAGGTTTAGCAACCCGTTGGTATTTGTCTAACGTGTACTTCGCTGATGTCCACTGCTCGGTGGCAACATAAAGCTCTGTCAGTAAATATAAACTTTTAGCACGCAACGGCTGGTGTTTGAGTGCACTTTGAAAATAGGTAATAGCATCATCAGTATTACCTTGGCTTTGTGCACATAGGGCGAGATTTTCGTAGGTTTCTGCTGAATTAGCGTATTGTTGATTACTCACGGCCTTAAGAAAGTACTCTTTAGCGCCGTCGTAATCACCGTCTTGGCACTTGAATGCACCGTAGCTGTTTGCGATATCACCGTTGTTTGGTGCTAAGGACATTGCTTTTTGATATAGATCATCGGCTCGCTTTGCGTCCCCCACCAGTTGGTAATAATACGCGATAGCATAGTTGACCTCAGCTGAGCGCGGATCGTATTCAAGCGCTTGATCTAAATTCACTTTGGCTTGTTTATAATTATTGTTTTTAAGGTAGGTTAACCCTAAAGACATACGAGTTTTAGCAGCTTCCTGGCGATCAAAGTTACTATTGTAACTGCCTGGTTGCGAGTTGCTTACGCATCCCGCTAAAAAGACGACAGCTGCTATCAATCCTATTCGCATGTTATTACCCTAATATCTTAATGATTATTGGGCCATTTTTACCGAAATCGCTTCGCCCTTCACCTGTTTTTTTAACAATCGTTTGGTTCTGTCTACAACATCACCCACTAATTGCCCACAAGCAGCATCTATATCATCACCACGAGTTTTGCGTACAACGGTGGTAAACCCATAATCCATAAGAACTTTTGAGAATCTATCGATACGCGAATTGCTTGAACAAAGGTACGGTGAACCCGGATAAGGGTTAAACGGAATTAAGTTAATTTTACTCGGTGTATCTTTCAATACTTTCGCTAATTCATGCGCTTGGTCGGTACTGTCGTTAATGTGTGAAAGCATAACGTATTCAACCGTCACTCGGCCTTGGTTAGCTTTCGATTTTTCAAGGTAACGGCGCACACCAGCCAAAAAGGCTTCAATATTGTATTTTTTATTCACCGGCACAATTTCATTACGTAGCTCATCGTTTGGCGCATGCAATGAAATCGCTAAAGCCACGTCGATTTGATCACCAAGCATATCAAGTGCAGGCACAACACCTGAGGTACTCAAGGTCACGCGGCGCTTCGATAAACCAAATCCGAAGTCATCTAACATGATGTTCATAGCTGGCACCACGTTTTTAAGGTTAAGCAAAGGCTCACCCATGCCCATCATGACTACGTTAGTAATAGGACGTTTACTGGTATCTTTCGATAAACCAAGGAAAGTCGCTACTCGCCATACTTGACCAATAATTTCACTGACGCTCAAATTACGGTTAAAACCTTGTTGAGCGGTAGAGCAGAACGTACATTCAAGGGCGCAGCCTACTTGTGACGATACACAAAGCGTTGCACGGTCAGCTTCTGGGATCCATACCGTCTCCACTTCCTGACCGCCCTCAAGCGCTAACGCAAACTTAATGGTGCCATCGCTAGCTTCTTGGAAATAGGCAATCTCTGGTGCTTTCACTTCACAGTGTTCTATCAACATTGCACGCAGGTTTTTATTCAGGTTGCTCATTTTCTCAAAATCGCTTTCGCCCTGCTGATAAATCCATTTCATTACCTGATCGGCACGAAATGGTTTTTCTCCTTTGTCTTTGAAGAAATTACGCAAGCCTTCGCGATTAAGATTTAACAAATTTGTCTTTGCCATAAAATGATGACCCTTTTACCTATTCAAAGCTATTGCCTTGTACTGCTAATATGATGACGCGAACGGACGTTAGGAAGTTCGAATCCACGTTGCTCTAAATCTACTTGAGTTATTAAGATGAAGCCTCGGGAGCCTCTATCGGAAGCCTCTAAATAACGAGTTACTCTTAAAGCATAAGTAGTGAAAAGCCGTTCACTTGTAGGACGTAAGCAGAAGAAATGCTGCTAAGAAAAACCTTACGCCCAAAACGGACAAAAGTCATAGACCAAAGCCGTTCAAAATTTGCGCGGATTTTACCATACTTGTTCAAGTAGAAAAAGCGTAACCCACAGACTAAATATAGGGTGTAACTTGCAATATTGTTGCCCCATCTTGACGGAATAAATCAAAGCCAGTAGCTGAACAATAAAGCTAAAAAAACAGACTTGCAGAAACAAAAAACGAGGCCGAAGCCTCGTTTTTTAGATTCGGTCGTTTGCGATTAACGCGTACGAGGACAAATCTCTTCTTCAGAGAAGAAGTAAGCAATTTCACGTGCAGCTGATTCAGGTGCATCAGAACCGTGACATGCGTTTTCATCAATTGAAGCAGCGTAGTCAGAACGAAGTGTTCCAGCAGCGGCATCAGCTGGGTTAGTAGCACCCATGATTTCACGGTTTTTAACAACAGCGTTTTCGCCTTCAAGAACCTGAACCATTACTGGGCCAGATGTCATGAAATCAACTAGAGCGCCGAAAAAAGGACGTTCTTTATGTTCTGCGTAGAAACCTTCAGCTTGTTCTTTGCTCATGTGGATCATCTTAGATGCCACGATGCGAAGACCAGCAGATTCGAAACGGTTGTAAATTGCACCGATAACGTTTTTAGCTACCGCATCAGGCTTGATAATCGAAAAAGTACGCTCTAGAGCCATTGTTTTCTCCAAACAAATTTAAGTCTTATGAATTTTTGGCCGCGAATTATAGGCAATTATTAACGGCTTGACCAGCGGCGATTTCAACACCCCATGGCGCTCTACTACACGTGATAAAAGTGACACTATTATGACAGCGTTTATGACGCACTCGGCTTTGGACGCATATTACACTTAATTTTACCTAACGCCCGGCACCAAAATTTATATAACTAACTGTTTTCTTTAGCAAGATGTTGAATTTTCGCCACGATTGCACGAAGGCCATTTCCCCGAGTCGGCGTAATATGGCGCTCCAAATCTAGCGCTTCGAAATAGCCATCAATGTCAAATTCAAGAATATCTTTCGGCGATTTATTATTATAAGCCGCTAAAACTAACGCCAATAAGCCTTGAACAATCACTGCGTCACTGTCTACTTCGAAGGTAATTTGGTTATTGTCGTAAGACTCAACCAGCCACACACTGCTTTGGCAACCTTTTACCAGCCTGTCTGCCGTGCGCTTGTCTTCTGGCAAGCCTGGCACAGATTTACCTAAATCGATAATATATTGATAGCGTTGTTCCCAATCATCGAAAAACGCTAAATCATCAATTATTTCTTCAGTAGAGGGTAATGCCATGAATAATCCTGTGTTATTAAAAGAAAAGGCCCGCTTCTAGCTGCGCTTCTTCACTCATCATTTCTCGTGACCACGCTGGATCGAATACCAACTCAACGTTGACGGCAGTAACAAAGGGAACAAGTGCTACACGATATTCTACATCGCCTACCAATACTGGCCCCATGCCGCAACCTGGCGCGGTTAGCGTCATATCAATATCAACTTCGCCACTATCTTGATCAACGTTAACCTTATAGATAAGCCCTAGCGATACTAAGTTAATCGGTATTTCAGGGTCGAAGATAGTTTCAAGCGCATCCCAGACCTGCTGCTCACTCACTTTGCCATCTTCAGGCTCGGCGAAGTTAAGTACTTGGGCTTTACGGCCAATCGCATCGGCATCGGTGCCGTCAATACGGTACATATTGCCACGCCACGTAACCGTGTAATTGCCACCTAAATCTTGCGTGATCGTAACAAACTCACCCTCTGGTATGGTTGCAGGGTTTCCTGCCGGAACAAGACGTGCTTTACACTCTCGTTCTGTCACCACCATCTTCTGCTTCATGCTATAACTTCTTAATATTGCAGTTAGCCAACGTTGAAGCTTTCGCCACAACCACACTCATCAACCACATTTGGGTTGTTGTACTTAATAATGCCGTTCACACCTTCAGTTACATAGTCAATTTCCGTACTACGTACTAGGTCTGCTGCATCTTCTGAAACCGCAACACGAAGGGTTGGTGAAATTTCTACAATTTCGTCGCCGTCTTTAGCGCTATCGGCAAAATCAAGTTCGTATGCATAACCGGTACAGCCACTTACACGGGTAGATAAGCGAATTAACTGACCCGGCTTGTCTTTAAGCTTGCTTTCAAAATGCTTAATGGCGCTGTCGCTCAAGGTAATAAGCTTTGTGCTAGGAACAAATGTTTCAACACTCATAGTGCCTCCTTAGGCCAACATCATTTTCGCTTTCTTAAGTGCAGCAAATAAGCTGTCCACTTCTTCAAGCGTGTTGTAAATTGAGAACGATGCACGAGCAGTGCCTGGAATACCAAAGCGCTTCATCAGCGGCTGAGCACAGTTATCGCCCGTTCTTATTGCTACGCCTTGCCTATCAAGAATAAATCCAATATCACCAGGGTGCGCACCGTCTAATAAAAAGCTTAAAACACCGACTTTATTAGGCGCTGTGCCAATTAAACGCATACCTTCAAAGGCAAGTGCTTGTTCAGTGGCGTAGTTTAATAGTGCTTGTTCATGGTTATGTAATGCGGCCATATCAAGATTTTTAAACCAATCAACTGCAGCACCTAAACCAATAGCACCTGCAATATTAGGTGTACCCGCTTCTAGCCGATTAGGTAACTCGCCCCATGTGGCTTCATGATAAGACACGTCTTTAATCATTTCGCCGCCGGTTTGCCATACTGGCCAGTCTTCTAGCACCGATTTGCGGCCCCATAAAACGCCAATGCCAGTCGGTCCGAATAGCTTGTGCCCAGAGAAAGCGTAAAAATCGCAACCTATGTCTTGTACGTCAACGCCGCCGTGAGCAATGCCCTGCGCGCCGTCCACTAACACCCATGCACCTAATGCTTTCGCTTTTTCCGTTAGCAGTTTAATAGGGTTAACCGTACCTAATGCATTTGATACATGCGGAAACGCCACCATTTTAGTGCTAGGTGTTAAGAGTCTATCGAAAGCGTGGATATCGAGCTCACCGTTATCGAACACCGGCACAATATTTAATGTTGCGCCAGAACGTCGACACGCTTGCTGCCACGTAACCAAGTTCGCGTGGTGCTCTAGCTCTGTCACCATGACTTGGTCGCCTTCGCGAAGCAACTGCCCCAACCCGTTAGCCACAATATTAATGGCTTCAGTGGTACCGCTGGTCCAAATCACTTCTTCTCGCACATTGGCGTTAATGAAGCCCGCTACACTCGTGCGCGCATTTTCATAACGTCGGGTTGCTTCATCAGATAAATGATGGGCGCCGCGATGCACGTTAGCATTGGTGTTCGTGTAGAAATCGACAATGGCATCAATCACCACTTGTGGCTTTTGTGTTGTAGCCGCGTTGTCGAGGTAAACCAGTGGCTTACCGTCTACCGTTTTAGCAAGGATTGGAAACTGGGCGCGAAGCGCAGCAACGTCTAAGCTCATTTAACCTCCATGTGTGCAAAGCGCTCGCTTAGCACAGGAAGTAACCAATCGCGAATAGCCGCATTAGGCATATCGTTAATTAGCTCTTGTATGAAACCAAAGTTCAACATCACCAAGGCTTTACTGCGCGGTACACCGCGAGTCAGCATGTAATAAAGCGCTTCACCTTCAATTTCTGCCACCGTTGCACCGTGAGCACAGCGCACGTCGTCAGCATAAATTTCAAGTTCAGGTTTGGTGTTGATAACACCGCGACGAGACAACAATAAGTTACGGTTGTTAAGCTCTGCCAAGGTCTTTTGTGCGTCACGGTGAATGTGAATACGGCCATTGAACACAGCACGGGCTTTATCACCCACAATCCCACGCGCATTTTCTTCTGTGGTGCCGTTAGGCATGGCGTGCTCAATGGTTGAATGTAAGTCGAATAACTCACCTTCAGCCAACAAATAAATCGCGTTCATTTTGGCGTTAGCAAATTCACCGGCATGATGCATATCTACATCTAAGCGAGACAACTCACTGCCATAGCCCACTAGGGTGCTATTTAAGGTTGAGCGGTCGTGCAACATAAAGTGACTACCACCAAGTTGTTTGGCGCTGCCTGTGAACATAGCAAAGCGGTAATGCTCCAAGTGCGCATCGTCAGCAATATCGTATTCTGCGAATGCTGTTGTAAGGCTATCGGTATCACCTGAACCTTGTTCAATGATAATCGCGCTTGATGCGTTACCTAGCTTAACCAATACGCGAGTATGGGCATCTACGTTCTTAGTCGCTAAATTCACTATGCGAATAGGCTTAGTTACTTTTGCGCCATCTGCCACATTAATGAAAACACCGTGCTGACAAAGTGCATCGTTAACGCGACCAAATAAATGGCGTGTTGGCTTCACTTGTCCGAACACACTCGCAATCGCTTGCTGTGTAGCCGCATCGTCAACGTTTAGCGATTTAATCACCATGCCTTCAGGCACGTCTAGCGTGTTAATTTGCGTAACTAACACACCATCGACAAACACGATATCTAACGCGTTTAAGTTATCGATGTTTGGCACAGGTACGCTGTCTGCTTGCGTGGCAATTGCAACGTTACGCTTTTCTACAGGCGTAAGTGGCGTATTGATCCAGCTTTCGTTACGGCGTTTCGGCCAACCATCGTTTTTTAATTGTGTTAAGGCCTGCTGACGCACGGGCGCCAGATAATCATCTAGCGCTGCCCCATCAATGACCTGTTCTAGCCATTGACTCATGCTTCAGCCTCCTCGTAGGCTTTACCTAAGAAGGCATAACCACTTTTCTCTACTTCTAGTGCCAGAGATGCATCACCACTTTTCACAATTTTGCCGTCGGCAAGAATGTGCACAAAGTCAGGTTTGATGTAATCAAGCAAACGTTGGTAGTGAGTCACTACGATAAAACTGCGCTCACCGTCACGCTGGCTGTTTACACCGTCGGCAACCACTTGAAGTGCATCAACATCTAGACCTGAGTCAGATTCATCAAGAATACAAAGCTTTGGCTCTAACAAAATCATTTGCATGATTTCGTTACGTTTTTTCTCACCACCAGAGAAGCCTTCATTAACACCGCGCTTTAAGAAATCTAGCGGCAATTGCACTTGCTTACACGCATCTTTGGCTTTCTTTAAAAATTCTGCAGCAGTAAGCGGGTCTTCGCCGCGCTGTTCACGCATGGCGTTTACAGACTCTTTCATAAATTCCATGTTGCTTACGCCTGGAATTTCTACTGGATATTGAAACGCTAAGAACAAACCTTCACGGGCACGTTCTTCCACTTCTAAATCGAGTAAATCTTTACCGTTCAGTGTCACTTCACCTTCGCTAACTTCATAACCATCACGGCCAGAAAGCACATAACCAAGGGTACTCTTACCGGCGCCGTTAGGGCCCATGATAGCGTGTACTTCACCTGGCTTAACTTCTAGGTTAAGCCCTTTAATGATGTTTTTCTCTTCTACGCTGGCATGTAAATTCTTGATACTAAGCATTGATTACCCCACTGAACCTTCAAGACTAATTTCGAGCAGCTTGCCGGCTTCTACGGCAAATTCCATCGGCAGCTCTTTGAATACTTCTTTACAGAAACCGTTAACAATCATGGAAACGGATTTTTCTGTGTCTAAACCACGTTGCTGGCACAAGAACAACTGCTCGTCGCTTACTTTCGACGTTGTTGCTTCGTGCTCAACAATGGCACTTGGATTTCTACTTTCGATATACGGGAACGTATGCGCGCCGCATTTATCGCCGATTAACAGCGAGTCACACTCTGTGAAGTTACGCGCGCCATCGGCACGAGGGCCCATCTGCACTAATCCACGATAGGCGTTGTTACTGTTACCCGCTGAAATACCTTTAGAGATAATGGTAGAGCGCGTGTTCTTACCAAGGTGAATCATCTTAGTACCGGTGTCGGCTTGCTGCCTTCCACGGGTTAACGCCACTGAATAAAACTCACCTACACTGTTATCGCCTTTCAGCACACAGCTTGGGTATTTCCACGTCACCGCTGAACCGGTTTCAACCTGAGTCCACGAGATTTTTGCGTTTTTATGGCAAATACCACGCTTGGTCACGAAGTTGTAAATACCGCCTTTACCGTTTTCGTCACCTGGGTACCAGTTTTGTACTGTTGAGTACTTAATAGTGGCATCATCCATAGCAACCAATTCAACCACTGCGGCGTGTAATTGATTCTCGTCACGCTGGGGGGCAGTACAGCCTTCTAGGTAGCTTACGTAACTCCCTTCTTCGGCAACAATTAACGTACGTTCAAACTGACCAGTGTTCATTTCGTTTATACGGAAATAGGTAGAAAGCTCCATAGGACAGCGTGTGCCTTTGGGGATATAAACAAATGATCCATCGGTAAATACGGCACTGTTTAATGCGGCAAAGTAGTTATCGGTGCGCGGTACTACTGAGCCGATGTACTTTTTCACTAAATCTGGGTATTTCACCAGCGCTTCAGAGATAGGGCAAAAGATAACGCCCGCTTCTTCTAACTTGCTGCGAAAGGTTGTTACCACTGAAACTGAGTCAAATACCGCATCTACAGCAACACCCGCTAGCATTTCTTGTTCATGCAACGGAATACCTAGCTTTTCGTAGGTACGCAGTAGTTCCGGATCGACTTCATCAAGTGACTGAGGCTTATCTTTCATACTCTTTGGTGCCGAGTAATAAGAAATGGCTTGATAGTCAATTTTAGGGTAGTCGACATGGGCCCAATCAGGCTCTTCCATTTCAAGCCACGAATGATACGCTTTTAAGCGCCACTCTAGCATCCACTCTGGCTCGTTTTTCATTGCTGAAATACGGCGAATTACTGACTCGTCGAGGCCACTTTCAAAAGTCTCAGATTCGATCTCTGAATAAAATCCAGCATCGTACTTTCTTTCTAACGCCTGTTCGATCTGTTCACTCATGTTGGGATCTCACTTGTTTGCCTGCGTTTGCTGCCTTCACTACTGGCCTCTCGGTCTTGCCAGTAAGTCACGTTGCCGTTTTAGCTATTCACGTATTTGCCAAAACGCATTTGCGATATTCTTATCGAATATCTAGACAGCCTAAAATTTTGGTGCCGTATTATATAATACCTGAGTATTTCACTCAAATATTCAATAGCCCTGTTAAATAAAAATTAAATATCGTAGCAATCGGTAATTGCGATGCCGTGCGACAAAAGACGCTATCGGCTTGCGGCCAATACTGTCGCCTCACGTAAACGGGTAACAATATCGATGACTTTATTGATGACGTAGGTAATGTCATCTAATGTGGTGAACCTACCTATACTAAAACGTATTCCAGCGTGAGCCAGTTCACTACTTCTTCCTATGGCGCGTAATACATATGAGGGTTCTAAGCTTGCCGATGTACAGGCAGAACCTGAAGATACCGCAATATCATTCATCGCCATCATCATACTTTCCCCATCCACACCACCAAAACTCACATTTAAAATGTTCGCTATACGCTGAGTTTCATGACCATTAAGGTGAATATCATCTAACTGGCTTAGCCCTTCCCACAACGCAGTTTTCAACTTGCTAATAAGGGCGGTATCATTCTCTAACTGCTGATAGGCAAGGTGTATCGCTTCCCCCATACCTACAATTTGGTGGGTTGCTAGTGTGCCTGAACGCATTCCTCGTTCGTGACCGCCACCGTGAATCTGTGCCGCTAAGTTGATTTTTGGTCGACGGCGAACGTATAACGCCCCCATCCCTTTCGGACCATAAATTTTATGCGCTGAAATAGATAACAGGTCGACTGGCAATGCTTGCAAGTCAATAGGAAGCTTACCTACGCTCTGCGCCGCATCGACGTGAAACAGGATGTTCTTAGCACGGCAAAGCTCACCAATAGCACTAATATCTTGAACAACACCTAATTCGTTATTTACGTGCATTACTGACACTAAAATGGTGTCGGTAGTTATTGCTGCTTCAAGCTGTGAAAGTGAAACAAGACCTGACGTATCCACATCTAGGTAAGTCACTTTAAAACCTTGCTTTTCAAGGTATTCACACGTATCTAAAACAGCTTTGTGTTCGGTATTAACGGTAATGATATGTTTACCGTTATTCGCATAGCCTTCTGCTACACCTTTAATAGCTAAATTATTCGATTCTGTCGCACCCGAGGTAAATACAATTTCTCGTGGGTCGCAGTTCAGTGCATCACTTATTTGATTGCGGGCGACGTCTACCGCTTCTTCCGCCATCCAACCAAAACGATACGAACGGGAAGCTGGGTTGCCAAAATTGCCATCCATAGTCAGGCACTGCACCATTTTTTCTGCAACCTTTGGGTCGACAGGCGTGGTAGCGGCGTAATCTAAATAAATAGGTGTTGAACGAGACATAAGCGACTAAAACATTCTCTAAAACTGTTGTTATAACTGAAAGCTAACTTCGATATCGTTGGCAACATTACGAAGGGAGGCGCTTTTATCTTGGCGCCCAGCCACTTCTTGAACGTCGCGCTTGGCCATTAATTCGCCAAGGGTAATATCGTTCAAAAAGGAACTTATCCGATCGCTCAAGTCTTGCCATAAACTATGAGTTAGGCAACGGTCGCCACTTTGACAATCCGCTTGACCTTGGCAACGGGTGGCATCTACAGATTCATCTACCGCACGAATAACTTCACCAATTGATATATTGGCAGCATCGCGCCCTAGTAAATAGCCACCACCTGGCCCGCGAACACTATCGACTAGCTGATCTTTACGTAATCGAGAGAAAAGCTGCTCTAAATAAGATAGCGAAATAGCTTGGCGTTCAGAGATATCAGCGAGAGGCACAGGACCGCGTGTCGAATGCAATGCTACATCAAGCATTGCCGTTACTGCGTAGCGCCCTTTAGATGTTAATTTCATAGAATCCTCCCGCTATTAATATAGCAGGAATTTTCACATACCTGACTAAATTGGTCAAGTATAAGACCTAGTAATTTAGTCAAGTATTATTGATTGAGGTAATCGCTTTTAGCTTCGCAAAAAATAAACTTTAAAATTAGTAACTTACACCAGTGAGTTACGCGCTTACTTTTTCATTTCGGCTACCCAAGCGTCGGCTAAATAGCAGGGTCGAACGCCTCTTGGCCAGCTTTAGCTTTACTCTCATCTGCAAACTCAATACCCGTATCGGCGAAATCTTGCGCTGATATGTTATGCAAGTTATCAGTACACACGTCACCGCCGAGTGATTGAATAACCTTACACATCTCTTCCACCTTGGTATCCATTTGATGCATATGCTCAAGCATAATTCCCATGGCATTAGCGACAGGATCTGGATTATCAGGCGCAACTGCATAAGCATCGAACCCATATTTTTCGGCAATTTTATTGCGGTTGGGGTTAACCTGCGCTGCATCACTTTGTTGCTTAGAGATAATTATACGCCCAGGAATCCCTACTGCAGTAGCCCCCGCAGGTATATCTTTCACCACCACAGAGTTTGAACCTACTTTGGCATTTTCACCTATGGTAATAGGGCCAAGCACTTTAGCACCCGCGCCCACTACCGCGCCTTTTTCTAAGGTAGGGTGACGTTTCCCCGGCGTCCAACTTGTACCGCCTAATGTTACCCCGTGATACAAAGTAACATCGTCGCCCACTTCTGCAGTTTCACCAATCACTACGCCCATGCCATGGTCGATAAATACTCGGCGACCTAACGTAGCACCTGGGTGAATTTCAATCCCCGTTAGCCAACGGTTGAATGTGGAGAGACTGCGTGCCAACCATTTCCAGTTGGCTTTCCACAATTTGTGGCTAACACGATGCAGCCACACCGCATGTAAACCTGGATAGTTGGTTAAAACCTCAAAGGTATTTCGTGCCGCAGGATCGCGATGAAATACCCCTTGAATGTCATCTTTAATTCTAGAGAACACGAGTGCCTCGTCTAGTTAGGTGATTCATTATCGTTATCAATTTCAGGCTCAGGTTCAGGCGCTTTCACCGATTTATCGATAGACGCCAATATACCACGTAGTATGTTCAGTTCTTGAGACTCAGGACGAGCGCGATTAAACAAACGTCGAAGTTTAGTCATCACCACGCCAGGATGGCTTTTACGAATGAAAGAGGTGCTTTCCAAAGTCGTTTCCAGATGGGTATAGAAACGCTCTAAATCTTCGTTTAGTGGGTACTCTTCTTCAACGCTGGGGTAAGTTTCGCGATTAAGATAGGCCATACGAATTTCATAACATAAGGTTTGTACCGCGGCGGCTAAGTTAAGCGAGCTATATTCAGGATTTGCTGGAATACACATATGGAAGTGACACTGCTGCAACTCTTCGTTGCTTAATCCACTATTTTCACGACCAAATACCAGTGCTACGGGGAAATTACTGACTTCCTGTACTAGTTTTTCGCCGCATTCACGAGGCCCAAGCATAGGCCATGAATGGGTTCTAGAACGGGCCGAGGTACCTACCACCAAACCACAATCAGACACGGCTTCTTCTAATGTACTCACTATTTTAGCATTGGCGAGGACGTCTCCAGCGCCTGCTGCCAAAGCACTTGCTTGGCCATCAGGCTCATGAACAGGATTAACTAAATAAAGGCTACTCAAGCCCATGGTTTTCATTGCTCTCGCTGTAGAGCCAATGTTGCCAGTGTGTGATGTACTCACCAAAATAATACGGATGTTCTCGAGCATGCTTTTTATTACCTGTAGCCTCGTCAATATTGAGCGAATAGTAGCACAATGGCGGTATAGATGGCTATCTGAAGGCCTACATTGATGCCTCAAACCAGTCGGCATCATCCGTAGTTGTGCGACCTACCCACATTTCATTTGCATCACACGACCATTCTGGTTAAGATGCGCGCGTTTTGAACACCTTACCTTGTGGGTCACTTGCGTAAAACGCATGTTGGGCTAACCTATGGTCAAGGTCTGTTCTTTGGTCTTTTACAATTGGTGGTTTATCTATGCATCCTATGCTGAATATTGCGGTGCGCGCAGCGCGTGCGGCTGGCACAATTATTGTTCGTGGTTTCGAAAAACACAACGAAGTAGCAACTGAATCAAAAGGCGCTAACGATTTCGTTACGCAAATCGATAAAGATGCTGAACAAGCTATTATTGCTAAAATTCAGCAATCATTCCCAAATCACTGCTTTATGGGCGAAGAGTCTGGCGAAACCGCCGGCGCAGATACTGATTTTCAGTGGATTATTGACCCATTAGATGGCACCACCAATTTCATTAAAGGCATTCCTCATTTTGCCGTATCTATTGCATTACTTCACAAAGGTCGTCTAGACCAAGCTGTTGTATTCGATCCTATTCGAAGCGAGTTATTCACAGCTAGCCGTGGACAAGGCGCTCAGCTAAATGGTTACCGTATTCGTGCGTCTAAGCCTCGTGATTTAAATGAGACTATTCTCGCTACTGGCATGCCGTTCAAAAACAAAGCTAAGTTTGGCGAGTATGCGCTAAGCCTAAACAAAATTTTCCATGAGTGTGGCGACATTCGCCGTGCAGGTAGTGCAGCGTTAGATTTAGCCTACGTTGCTGCTGGCCGTCATGATGGCTACTGGGAACGTGGTATTAAAACGTGGGATATCGCAGCAGGCGAACTTATTGTTCGTGAAGCTGGTGGCCTAGTCACCGACTTTAAAGGCGGTAACGATCCACTTTATAGCGGTGAAATTGTTGCTGGTAGCGCCAAGGTAGTTCAAGGCTTAGTTAAGCATTTAAAATAGCCTTTGCATTTTAGAAGGCAGCTCATTGAATTAGCGTCTTATATAAAATGAAAAAAAGCGGTGTTCATACACCGCTTTTTTTGTGCCTGTTTATAAGCTGGCTTTTGTAGGCGGCTTAGACCCTGTCTTTGAATAAGCCGATGCAGAAGAGAGCGTAATGGTTGTATCAATGTCTTGGTTAGGTCGTTGCGACCTAGCCTTCAACCCAAATAGTACTCGTGTAACCATGTTTCTTTTGGCAAGTTCATAAGTTAGCGCACAACCAACTAACGTAAAGAGTAAAATGAGCACAAACTGAATGCCTACTGGAAAGCCTATTGAATGAAGGCTATACGCGGCCACCACAATCAGTGTTTGGTGCATCATGTAGTAAGGAAGCACACCGCTATTAAGGTATTTAACCCAGTCCATGGGTTTATTTAAGTAACGCTTACCAAAGCCTAGTATTGCCGCCAACCAAGCCCAATGATTCAGCACTACAATGTAGCCTACCATCACTCTGAACCACCAGAACTCAGTCATCCAATCGCCAACAGGCCCAAACATGTCATGCCTATCTGCGATAATAAGTGAATACATGCACAACGCCACCACCGCGCTTACATAACGAGCACGCTCTAGTGCTTCCCATAGCTTGGGCTGCAAAATGATAACGGCACCTACCACCATAACAAGGAAGTATTTAGCATGGCTGTACCAGTCATTTAGCAAATCGTGTGTAGTGGGGTACGCATTTCGCAGCATTAGCCATATTGCGACCATTGCTGTAGAGGATGCAAAAGAAAAGCTTATTATTCCAATCTGGAGTTTTGCCAACTGAGCCATTATCGGAAACAGCAAAATTAACAATAACGAATACACCCACAAGTAAGGGAGAAACCAAAGGTGATTCCACGTGAGTAAGCCAATGTCAGAATGGCGCTCGGCAAGCCACTGTGTATTAGGGTTAATGTATTCTAAATAAAACTGCGTAAAAGTGGTGTCTATCACCCCATTAACCGTCCATTCAATATAAACTTGTGGGGCAACTATCACAAACATGCCAAATAATAACGGAATCATTAAACGTTGGGTTCGCTGAATTATCAACTCCCCTGCCCGTTTTAGGAATAGAAGCGGTTTAGGCTCTACGCGCGTCAACAATACCGTCAGTACCATCGAAGAAATTAGAAATAACAGCGACATTCGCCACTGATTAGTTAAAATCATCACGTCTTGCAGCCACGCTTGAGGCTGTTCACTTTTGATATGCCACCCCCATTCCAAAACGTAGTACATTCCAATGTGATAGAGAATTAACACACCAAACGCGATAACTCTTAGTGCATCGAGTTCATGAAACCGGGTTGATTCGTTGCGACTTATTGCTTGTGTCATTACTGTCTGTCCTATTCAATAATGTAGTAATAGGGTTTGATATAACGTAGATTTTCTTACTTACACTAGCGTAGAGTGACGAGAGAATGAGTAATTGGGGGTGAGCGGTGGGTAGCAGTGACGAAAAACTCAGTCAGTTTTTTCGCGATACAGAGCGATATCATAAATGGGCAGCCTTTGTACTGCTGGTGATTTATCTATTTTTGAATAACTCGATTAATGCTGCATCAGATTGGACAGAGCTCTCGAGAGATTCAAATAACAGCACTTCGTTGTGGGAGCCTTATCTGTGGGAATATAGCAGCGCATTAGCCACTGCATTATTAGTCGTCCCCCTTATTTATTTCATCCGCAAACTTGATACTTACGCATTTGGGTTTAGAACATGGCTACTTTGGCATTTTGCGTTTGCGAGCCTTTTTTCAATTGCACATGTCACTTTGATGGTGGCCTTTAGAGAGCTGTGCTATTTACTATCGGACAAAGAATATAATTTCGGGCCTATAGCCAGCGAATTTTTCTATGAATACCGTAAGGATTTATGGGGTTATATCACTCTTATCACCTTTTATTACATCATGATGTTCAGTTATAGAAGGCTTATAGGAGAGGCTTCTGTCATTCGGGAGCATGATGCGCCTGGGGAAGTGAGTGGCGCTAGAGGGGATACCCCCACCTCGGGCATGCCTGACAATTTGTTGGTAAAGAAGCTAAACAGAGAATTTTTAGTAAAACTTAGTGACGTCTATTGGGTAGAAGCGTCAGGCAATTATATTAATCTGCACACGGTGAAGTCGACCTTTCCATTACGGTATACCATGAAACATTTCTGTGAACACGCTAGTGAAAAAGGCTTTATTCGTGTACATCGTTCCTATGTGGTGCAAAGCACACTTATAGACAACATACGATTTGAAGACAGCGGAGATGGCACTTTAACATTGTTAAATGGCACTGAAGTTCCCGTCTCTAGGCGTTACAAAGACGCCTTAAAAGCCCGCCTAACTCCTGCAGCGTAAATTGAAAGCAAAAAAAAGCTAGTCAATTGCTGACTAGCTTTTTGTATCTTGTGAACCTAGCGTCAAAAATTAGGGCATTGGGTCTAAATCAGCGCCTTCTTTTTCTACCTGAGGTGGCATCAAATCTTCTTTACTAATACCCAGTGCTAGTGCAACTGAGCTTGCAATATAAACGGAAGAATACGTACCAACAACAACACCAAACAACAATGCAGTAGCAAAACCATGAATGAGTGCGCCGCCTTTATAGAACAAGGCAATCAACACTAATACCGTGGTGAGTGATGTAATGATTGTACGATTCAAGGTTTGCGTAAGCGAAATATTGATAATATCAATGGGCTCGCCCTTACGAATCTTGCGGAAATTCTCTCGAATACGATCAGAGACAACAATGGTATCGTTAAGCGAGTAACCAATTACCGCTAATACCGCTGCGAGTACCGTTAGATCAAATTCAATTTGAAGTGTCGAAAATAACCCCAAGGTTAGAATAACATCATGAGCAAGGGCCGATACCGAACCTAGCGCGAAACGCCATTCAAAACGCATGGCGACGTAAACCAATATACAGATGAGCGCCACTAGCATGGCCAAACCACCCTGCTCAGTAAGCTCTTCACCCACATTTGGCCCTACGAATTCAATACGACGCATATCAACCGTAGTGCCGTCGGCACGTAACGCTGCTAATACTTGCTCACCAATGGTGGCCGCTTTAACACCGTCACGAGGGGCAATACGAATTAGCACCTCTTGGCTGCTGCCAAAGTTTTGTACAATAGCGTCTTCGAATTCCGCGTTGTTAAGTAACGCACGAATCGATTCTAGGTTTGCCGCGTCTTCGTAACCCACTTCAATTAGCGTTCCGCCAGTGAAATCTAATCCCCAATTAAGACTGTTAACGCCCAAAGAGACGAACGAGCCTAAAATAAGAATGGTAGATAGCACCATCGCTGGCACACGCAGACGCATGAAATTAATGGTTTCAGATAACTTTAATAATTGCATGTCCTGCTCCTATATCGCTAATTTCTGTACATTACGTCGACCGCCCCACACAGCGTTAACGATAACGCGTGTTAGTAAAATGGCAGTAAACATAGAGGTAGCAATACCAATCATTAGCGTAATAGAGAAGCCTTTAATTGGACCGGTTCCTACAGCGAACAGAATAAGACCCGCAATGAACGTTGTGATGTTAGCATCTAAAATGGTAGAGAACGCGCTGTCATAGCCATGATGAATGGCCTGTTGAGGGCTTCTTCCATCACGTATCTCTTCGCGAATACGCTCGAATATAAGTACGTTAGCATCTACCGCCATACCAACGGTAAGAACAATACCCGCCATACCCGGTAAGGTTAGCGTCGCACCAGGGATCATAGACATAATACCCACAATCATCACCAAGTTGGTGATAAGTGCAATGTTTGCCACAATACCAAAGGCTTTGTAGTAAATGAGCATAAACACAAGTACCGCTAATAAACCGTACACAATAGCTTGCGTTCCAAGCTCGATATTCTCTTTACCTAAGCTTGGCCCTACCGTGCGCTCTTCAACAATTTGAATAGGCGCAATCAATGCACCAGCGCGAAGTAACAAGGCTAAATCACGGGCTTCTTTTGGAGAATCAAGGCCAGTAATTTGAAACTTACTGCCTAACTGTGCACGAATAGTGGCTACGGAAATAACCTGTTCGTGCTTTTCGAAGATTAGCTTGTCGTCTTTATTACGCTCGCCGTTCGACTTGTATTCAATAAATACCGTAGCCATTGGTTTGCCAATGTTGCCACGGGTCGAGCGAGACATTTTATTGCCGCCCTCTGAATCAAGAGAAATATTAACGTTAGGCAAACCGTATTCATCTACACCACTATTGGCATCAATGATATGACTTCCGGTAAGCATAATGCGTTTTTCAAGCAACTGAGGAATACCTTGCTGGTCTTCAATAACTTGAGAACCCGCTGGTACACGACCGCTAATAGCGTCACGCACGTCGTTTTTCTGATCAACCATTCTAAATTCTAAGGTTGCGGTAGCATTTAGAATTTCTTTAGCACGGGCCGTATCTTGAATACCAGGAAGTTGCACAACAATACGGTCAGCACCTTGTTTTTGAACCAAAGGCTCAGCAACACCTAATTGGTTAACACGGTTACGAATAATGGTAATATTTTGCTTAACCGCGTTCTCGCGAATCTCTTGAAGTTTAGCTTCAGAGAAAACCGCTCGAAGTACTAGGTCGTCAGTTTGGTTTAGCGTAAGGTCGCGATTTTGGTTACGTAAGAAAAACTCTGCTTTATCAAGCGTTTCTTCATCACGGAACGTAATTTCTACGTAGTCTTCTTTCTGTGTAACACCACGATAGCGAATGCCTTCTTCACGCAAAGAGGTACGAAATCCACTTTCAGCATCTTCTAATGACTTAGTGATGACTTCGGTCATATCCACTTCCATTAAGAAATGGACGCCGCCGCGTAAGTCCAAACCAAGTTTCATTGGCGTGCCACCTAACCCTTCAAGCCATTCTGGCGTATCAGGTGCAAGGTTCATTGCCACAAAGTAATCGTCACCTAATGCATCTTCTAATGCTTCACGGGCAACTAATTGAGTATCTGAATCTGAGATGCGAACGAGAATTTGCTCATCTTCGAATTCGATGCGCTTAGGGGTGATACCTTTTGCCGCCAACGTAGACTCAACTTGGCCTATCATTGACTCGGTTACGACAGCGTCACGGCCTGCAGAAATCTGCACTGCGTGATCTTCACCGTAGATATTGGGAAGTGCATAAAGTGCGCATAGTCCAATGACGATAAGCGTACTTAGCACTTTCCAGATTGAATTTTTATTTAGCACTGGATAGTTCCTTTCGTGCCAGTACCGGGAAGGTCCCGGCCCCGGCGTTTGTCAATTACAGCGACTTCATCGTGCCTTTTGGCAACACAGCTGTTACAGACGACTTCTGCACAACGATGTTGTTCGTGTCGTTAAGAGAAATTTCAATGAAATCTTTGTCGTCAGACACTTTAGTAATACGACCAACAATGCCACCTTGCGTTAGCACTTCGTCGCCTTTACCCAGTGAGGTAACTAAGTTTTTATGCTCTTTTACACGCTTCGCTTGTGGGCGATAAAGTAGGAAGTAAAATATTAAACCGAATACGGCCAACATGATGATCATTTCCATGCCACCGCCTTGTGCAGCGCCACCAGAAGCTTGCGCGTGTGCGCTTGAGATAAATAGGCTCATAAAATTCCCCAATTATTTTCGTTGTTATAGTGCCGGAACCGGCATATTTTTTTGTTCATAAAAAGTGTGTACGAAATCGTCCAACGAATCTGCTTCAATAGCATCGCGAAGGCCTTGCATAACACGTTGGTAGTAACGAAGGTTGTGGATGGTGTTTAAACGCGCACCCAAAATCTCATTACACTTATCTAAATGATGTAGATAAGAGCGAGAATAGTTTTTACAAGTGTAACAGTCACAATTTTCATCAAGAGGCGACGTATCGTTACGATGTTTCGCGTTACGAATTTTTACTACGCCATCGGTTACAAACAAGTGACCATTTCTAGCATTACGGGTTGGCATAACACAATCGAACATATCGATTCCACGGCGTACCGCTTCTACGATATCTTCTGGCTTACCTACCCCCATTAAATAGCGAGGCTTGTCTTCTGGAATTTGCGGCGCCGTATGGTCGATAATACGGATCATATCTTCTTTAGGCTCTCCAACCGATAAACCGCCAATGGCATAACCGTCGAAGCCTATGGCTTCAAGCCCAGCTAAAGATACATCACGCAAGCCTTCGTACATGCCGCCTTGAATGATACCAAACAACGCGGCAGGGCTGTCGCCATGAGATTCCTTACTTCGCTTCGCCCAGCGCAGAGACATTTCCATGGATACTCGTGCTTCTTGCTCAGTGGCAGGATAAGGCGTGCACTCATCGAAAATCATCACGATGTCAGAGCCTAGGTCACGTTGCACTTCCATCGACTTTTCTGGCGTAAGTAAAATCTTCTCACCATTAATTGGCGAGCGGAAGGTTACCCCTTCTTCGGTAATTTTACGTAAATCACCTAAGCTAAATACTTGGAAACCACCTGAATCGGTAAGGATTGGCTTGTCCCAATGCATAAAGTCATGCAGGTCGCCATGCTGGCGGATAACGCCCGTACCTGGACGCAACATCAAGTGGAATGTATTGCCAAGGCAAATATGTGCACCACTGTCTTCTAATTCTTCAGGGGTCATCCCTTTTACTGTGCCGTAGGTTCCCACCGGCATAAATGCTGGGGTTTCTACCACACCACGATCAAAAACCAGACGTCCGCGTCTGGCTTTACCATCGGTTTTCAACAACTCAAATTGCATGTAAAGCGTTCCCAATCAGGTGCGCGCTCTGGCGCTGGGTCAAACGAAATTGTGGGCGATTATACCAGTTATTCTTCTGAGATCATGCCCAATACGCATGTTTATCGTTGAGAGAAGGAAATAGGACGGTCATCCCCTGCCTTATTCCCTAAAATATCGCTTTCAATTAGGCTTTTTCGATAAACATACTGTCGCCGTAACTGAAGAATCGATACTCGTTCTCGATAGCATCTTGATAAGCATTCATTACATTTTCTCTGCCAGCAAAAGCACTTATGAGCATCATAAGCGTCGATTCAGGCAAATGAAAATTAGTGAACATGGCATCGACCACTTTGAAGGTAAAACCCGGATAGATAAAAATTTCAGTATCGGAGTAAAACGGCGTAATCACAGGCCTTTCACCCGTATTATTTTCTATTGACTGCACTGCACTAGCTTTTGCCGCAGATTCTAATGAACGTACCGACGTCGTCCCTACCGCAATCACCCGCTTACCTTGGGCTTTAGTCGCCAATACAGCATCTACCACCTCTTGGGGTACCTCGGCATACTCAGCATGCATTTTATGCTCTTCAATATTTTCCACCCTTACAGGTTGAAAAGTACCCGCACCAACATGCAGAGTAACAAAGGCCAAATTAACGCCTTTTGCTTTTAACGCCGCTAGCATATTGTCATCAAAGTGTAAGCCCGCCGTTGGCGCCGCAACTGCTCCAGGCGTTTGATTGTAAACCGTTTGATAGCGCTCTTTGTCGGTAGATTCATCCGGGCGGTCAATATAAGGAGGCAATGGCATATGGCCAAATTGCTCTAACAAAGAAAGCGCCGTCTCTTCATGGTCGAAGCGCAGTAAAAACAAGGCATCATCACGCCCTTCAACCGTGATATTTACATGCTCTTCTAGCAACAAACGGGTACCAGGCTTTGGTGCTTTACTGGCTCGAACATGTGCAAGCGCTGTGTGCTCGGTTAAAATACGTTCAATAAGCACTTCAACTTGCCCACCGGTTTCTTTCTTGCCTAATAAGCGTGCAGGAATAACCCGCGTGTTATTAAATACCAGTAAGTCACCTTTTTCTACTAACGACAACATGTCGTTAAACATAGAGTGGGTAACCGTGCCAGACTTACCGTTTAACTGAAGTAAACGGCTTGCCGTTCTATTTTCAGTTGGGTACTTGGCAATAAGGTGTTCTGGAAGTGTGAAGCGATAATCTGATAATTTCATATTACTATTTAAAGACGCCAAAATTAAACGAAAGAATTAAGACAAAAGTTGAATATTAAGTAGGTTTAAGTTTCATATACTTTAGTGATTTTAAGCAAAATGAAATTTCAAAAACTCATCCAACCTATTATTTTTATTAGCCTAAAGTAGCCATGTATAATTTGTTATACCTACTTATAGAACTCAATACGGTTAAATATCAAACAACAATAGAAGCAAAAACCTTAAACGGTTAAGATACACCCAGATAGTGATGATGTTCTCCCTTAACATTCCTTATCTTAGACCCGACACTTGTCGGGTTTTTTTTCGCTCGTCGATTACTATCGACTCCCTAAGCGAATTTTTCACTTCATATCTTTTTGCGATAAAGCATTTTACCTGTTTGTATCGTCAAGATCAGTTAAGATTTCTTCGATTAACGCCGCATCTACTGCTCGCGCTTTAAGGACGTATAATATTTGTACTAACAAATCTGCGCCCATAATGCCCTTATTCACTTTGTTTCTTAAATTATCAGCGCTTTGCTCCACACCAATGTCGGCTAAACGCTGACTGAGCGCTTGATATTTCACTCCGCGCACAGACATTTCAGACTTAACGAGTCGCGCTACGGTTTGTCGCCATGCATTTTTAGCACTCAATTAAACACCCCACTTGTGACGTATATTTTACAAAAACACACTTTTTTACACATTAAAAGCGTATTCGTTATTGACGATTATGGCATAATACGTCTACACTGCAAGTCAAGAATATTGGCGAGTGCGTAAATTGTGGTTACAGTGGCACTCGACATTATCGCTTCAATCGAAAAGGAGAACTGTATGAGTTGGGATCTAGAAAGCATCGAAACTTTGTTTAAAGGGCACGATGACTTTGTGGTGACGCGTGAGGAAAATTGTTTACTCATTGCGAATCAAGACGGTATAGACGCGTGGCTGGCTATTAGCGGCGAGCAAATCTTAGTGGAAACCTTATTATTTGCTTCATCAGAAGTTAAAGACAAAGCGGCTTTAGATCACGAGATTTTATCTACCCATATGTTGTTCCCATTAACCACGGTCGGCATTTCGACTGTTGGCGATGAAGAATACTACGTTGCCTTTGGTGCGCTTAGTGCACAATCGAAATCAGAAAGTATTGTGATTGAAGTAGAAACACTGTTTCAGAACGTTGCATCATTTTTAGATGCCTACGAAACACACCTTATTTAATATTTACTTCGAAGGAGAAGCGAATGTCAGTTTGGAAAAAATTAGTTACTGCAGTAAAGGGTGGTGCCAACGAAGCGGCACAGTCGGTAGTAGATAGCCAAGCTATCCGTATTCTGGAGCAGGAAATTAGAGAAGCTAAAGAAGAATTACGTAAATCTGATCATGCAAGAACGCAGATTTTAGCGAAATGTAAGTTGTCTCAGCAAAAAGTAGATAGCTTTAACTCATCCATTGCTGAATACGAAGCGCACGCGCGCAAAGCGATTGATAACGATCGTCAGTTGGCCCTTGATTGTGCTCACAAAGTATCTGAATTGAAAGAAGAGCAAGCGCAAGAACAGGCGTATCTTGATCAGTTCCAACAATCAGAAAAACAATTAGCACAGAATATCCAGCAAGCCAAAGCGAACTTACGTCGCTTAGAGCAGCAAGTCGATATGGTGAAAGCCACTGAAAGTGTACAAAAAGCGCAAGTTGCTGTTTCATCTCGCCACATGGGCGCGAACAGCAAAATGAAAACTGCAACGGAATCGCTTTCACGCATTCAAGATAAGCAGAAGATGCGCAACGCTGAGCTTCAGGCGGCCGAAGAACTGGCTACTGAAGAGTCGAGCAGCGATCTAGAAAAGCGCCTTTCTGAAGCCGGTATAAAAGGGGGCAAAACCTCTGCCGATGATGAACTTGCTCGCATTTTAGGCAAATAAAGTAATATTCAACGGGGGCTTAGGCTCCCGCTTCGTCTTTTATAGACATATTCCCCGCTTAAAGGCACAGTTAAAGAAAGACAAACAAAGGTTGTTTCTCGCTATGTCGCAATGGACAAAACTGCGCAAAATCATGTTGCAGTATTTCGCCGAATCTCGTTGGTACACGATTCTAGGCGCCACCGCCTTCTATGGTGTGAGTAGTTATTGGCTACTCTATGCCGCCAACGAAAATGCATTAATTGCACAAGCCGATTTTATCTACTGGTTAGCCGTTACCGCATCGACGGTGGGTTATGGCGATTTATCGCCCACGACCTCCGCCGGCAAGCTCATTGTAGCATTTTACGTTATTCCCTTAGGACTAAGTATTTTTGCCATGGTGATTGGACGAATTGCGGCCTGGGTATCTGAACAATGGAAAAAAGGGGTAATGGGCATGACAAGCCTAAATGTTAGTAAACATATTTTGGTGATTGGATGGAATGAGCAACGCACTATGTTGTTGTTAAATTTGTTATTGCAAGAACGCGAGGCCATGACTGAGCGGCCCGACATTGTTCTGTGTGTAAAAGCAGATATCACCAACCCCATGCCAGGTATTATCGAATTCGTAAAAGTAGACTCGTTTAACAAAGATGACGATATGGACCGAGCATGTATTAACGCGGCTCAAACAATTCTGATCGATAATCCACAAGACGATGTCACTATGACCACTGCGCTATATTGTTCGAAACGAAATCCGCAAGCCCATCAAGTTGCTTATTTCAATGATGATAGCCTAGTGGGCTTGCTACAAGAACACTGCCCAAAAGTGGAATGTACACCTAGTGTCGCTGTTGAAATGCTGGCGAAAGCGGCATTCGACCCAGGTTCGAGTATGCTGCACCATGACTTATTAAGCATTGGTGAAGGGCAAGCGCAATTCTCCGTGAAAATTCCCAACGACAGCCCATCTATTTCAGTTGCCAAATTATTTATGAACTTAAAGCGCCGACACGATGCCATATTTATTGGTTATGCCCCACACGGTCAAGTGAAAGACATGGTGGTGAATCCGCCGTTAGAATCAACCCTAGCACCAGGCGACACCTTATTTTACATTGCCGACAGGCGCATTAATGCCATCAATTGGCCATCGTTAGACGCCGAATAGCACAGGAGTGTATTGTGTTTAGTAAATTATTTAAGAAAAAAGCGCCAGAAAAACCCAAAGCGCCTGAAGTGATGGGCTTGTATCTAGGTGGTTCATTCGAGCTAGATAATTTAAAGCTGTCGTTACTCGAGCCATCGCTTACTATAGAAGGCGCTGCACGTTCACAACTGATTCAAGCCGTTGGCGAAGCGCCACTTGATACCGGCGGTACTTTGCTGCGCTTTTACACAGACGATGATGGCTTTTTGCAAGTGGTGCTTGATGGTGGGCTTAGTGAAAATCACATTACTGATGTTAAGCTTTGGCATTTTTATAGCACTGAAACCATTGGCAGTGAACAGCAATGGAAATCGTGTGTAAATACCCTGATTAGCCAACCTACTTATACTCTTGACGGCAAAGTATTTAAGCGAGTCTGGGAGGCCGTAGGGGCAGAATCACCGCCCGTAGCAGTGACAGAAACCACCTACGAAGAAGATGAAGATATCAGCACCACCGATCAGTTTATGATGCTCTACGAACGAGAGATAGAAAATGATAGAGTGGAGTCATTACTGGTTGCGGGCGAAGAAAAGGTAGTGGGTAGCAATTTTGACCGCTGCTTAGTTATTTCCACGGGGTTTGACGTAGAGCCCGCAGACATTACGATAAACGGTTAATCGACATATAAAGGTAAGGACGTTCTATGGACACTATTATGGATTCATTGACAGGATTAGATAACTTTGCGCTGTATTTCGGCCTATCAATTGTTTTCTTATTCGTCTTCAAACTTGTGTATGCACTAGTGACCCCACACGATGAGTGGAAACTAGTTAAAGAAGAGAAAAATGTAGCAGCTGCAATTGGCTTTGGCGGCGCGATTGTTGGTTTTGCTATTGCACTTGCTAGCGCAGCGACTCACTCAGTTGCGATTGTCGATTTCATTATTTGGGCTGTTGTCGCTATTGTCGCGCAATCACTAGCCTTTGCGTTATTACGTTTTACCTTTATGCCTAAAATTGCTCAGCGTATTAACGAAAATGAAGTTTCTGCAGGCGTGATGCTAGCCAGTATGTCTATTGCAGTGGGTTTATTAAATGCGGCATGCATGACCTATTAAGGGGGACCCATGACAAACTCTAATAAATCACACGCAGCACAAGATGCTATGACAGATAATCAGTCAAGTGGTTCTGCCACCAGCCGAAAACGTAGCTCAGGTATTAACCTTTCTCGTATGCGCAAAAGCTACGCGTTAAAGCCTCTAGCTATTGGTATTGCCAGTGTTTTCCTTAGTGCTTGTGGTGAAGAGAAACAAGACGCGCAAATCTACACTTCACTGGAAGACTGTAAGCGAGACTTCCCCGATGCAGTTGAACGCTGTGATGCGGCTTACAAAACCGCGACAGAAGAAGCGATGCGTACCAGCCCTCGCTTTAATAGCGAATACGATTGTGAATACGAATTTGGTGCCAACCAATGTCGCACGGTGAATACCAATTCTGGTAGTGTATTTATGCCCTTTATGGCCGGCTTCATGGTAAGTCAGTTGTTATCGCCAAATCGCTATTACTCACAGCCTCTCTATACCTCGTATTCACCCTACTCTTCATATCGCTCTCGTTGGGTTACGGCTGATGGAAATGTGTTTAGCGGTGATATTCGCAAGCGCAATTACAAAGTGGGCTCAGATACACTGAAACCCAAACCTACGGTAAACCGCACAATGAAGCGCGGCGGTTTCGGTAGTAGTGTTAGGGCAAAATCATCGTGGGGAAGTAGCTCACGCAAAGGCAGTTGGGGCGGATAAGCCATGTTTAGAATGCCATGCCAGCCACGCAAGGGTTGGCAGCAACTGGCCGGCGAATTTGGGTTTCACTTTCATACCATGTATGGCGAACCCTATTGGGATGAGCGCGCCTACTATCAATTTACGCTCGCCCAGATTGAAAAAGACATTGAAGACCCCACCGCCGAGCTTCATCAGATGTGCTTAGCTGTAGTTGACGATGTGGTTAATAGTGAGCAGTTACTCACCCGCTTTTCTATTCCCAAAGCCCACTGGGGATTAGTTAAAGACAGTTGGCGCAACCGCGATCCTAGTTTGTATTCCCGCTTAGATTTAGTTTATTCCGGCAAAGGCCCCGCAAAACTGCTTGAAAACAATGCAGATACGCCCACCAGCTTGTACGAATCAGGTTTTTGGCAATGGCTATGGTTAGAACAACAAGTGAATGCGGGTGTACTGGCGCGAAATGCTGATCAGTTTAATAGCTTGCAGGAAAAGCTGGTGTTTCGCTTCGGTGAAATAGCCCAGCATTATCAATTAAATCAAATGCACTTCTCTTGCTGCAAAGATACCGAAGAAGACCGCGGTACGGTGCAATACCTTCAAGACTGCGCAAGAGAAGCTGGTATTCAAAGCGATTTCGTTTTTATTGAAGACATTGGTTTGGCAGATACTGGCGTATTTACCGACCTTGCTGATGCCCCCATTACCGATTGTTTCAAGCTATATCCTTGGGAGTTTATCCTGCGCGAAGAGTTTGGTGACTCACTCGCTGATGCAAAGGTAAATTGGTTAGAACCTGCGTGGAAGTCTATTATTTCAAACAAAGCATTACTGCCTTTGTTATGGCAGAAATTTAAAGGCCACCCTAATTTACTACCTGCCTATTTCGCCGACGATATCCCTCATAACATCCATCATAAAGCCCCTCATAATGCCATGCACGGCGGCAAGTGGGTCAAAAAGCCATTATTTTCAAGAGAAGGCGCGAATATTTCATTAATTGAAAATGGAAAGGAATCGGAATTAAGCCCAGGTCCGTATGGAGAAGAAGGGTTCATTGTACAAGCTTTTCACCCCCTTCCTGTGTTTGATGGAAACCATACACTCATTGGTAGCTGGTTGGTAGATGACATGCCAGCAGGCATTTCGGTGCGTGAAGACAGCAATGCGATTACGCAAGACTTGTCTCGATATTTACCCCATATCATCTTGTAATCAAGCCCTAGCGTCTGCCGCTTGATGAGCTTAGCAGCCAATAAAACTAACGCGCTAGGCAAAGTGTTATAACGAAGGAATAGAATACTGTTTATGAAGCCACTGTCTTTTCAACTTCGCGTGTTACTTACCCTAGGCGCATTTCTCATTGTCATTGAGATAGTGAACCTTATAACGGGAAATAGCTTAAATCAGTTTGGTGTCTATCCCCGCTCCTTGTCCCATTTGCCCTATATCTTCATAGCCCCTTTTTTACACGGTACGCCGTCGCATTTAATGGCTAACTTTATCCCCCTGTTATTGTTTATGTGGCTTTCTATGCAGTGGGGAAAGCGCACCTTTCTCATCGCCACCGCAAGTGCATTGATTATTGGCGGACTGGGGGTGTGGATTTTTGGTCGTAGTGCTATGCATATTGGCGCAAGTGGTATGGTTTACGGCTACTTCGGCTTCTTAGTTTTAGCTGGCTTTAAAAGTAAAAAAGTTAAATACCTGCTGATTTCTATTATTGTTGCCATCGTTTACGGCGGAATGCTGGTAGGTATATTGCCAACCTCTAGGTTTATTTCATTTGAATATCATCTATTTGGCTTTTTAGGTGGGTTATTTGCCGCTTGGCACTGGGCACGATGAATGGATGCCGTATAATTGCAGTTAATTAAACAGTGCGGCTATTAAGAGAAAGACAAAAGCGTTATGGCAGAAGTACAATCGCAGCAAAAAAATCAGGGTTTTTTCGGCAACCTTGCTTTCAATATTATTATACCCGTGGTGTTAATGAGCTATGCAAGCTCTGAAGATTATTTAGGCCCAGAATGGAGTATCGTCGCCGCGCTGGCTTTTCCCATAGGTTATGGACTTTGGGATTTAAAAGCATCAGGCAAAGTTAACGGATTTTCAGTTTTAGGGATTATCAGCGTATTACTAACTGGCGGCTTTAGTTTGCTAAAACTGCCTGCCGAGTATATTGCCATTAAAGAGGCCGCGATCCCTGCAGCCATTGGTTTGGCAGTATTAATAACACAATTTACTGAAAAGCCGCTGGTCAAAATGCTGATCTTAAACGACCAAATTATAAACTGGCCACACTTAAATCGCGTACTCGATGAACAAAATAAACAAGCATTGTTTAAACGCAAAGTCGCAGTAAGTTCTTATATTGTAGCAAGCTCATTCTTTCTATCTTCTGCGTTAAACTATATTCTGGCAAAAGTGATATTGGTAAGCGCCCCTGGCACCACGGCGTACACCGAGGAATTAGGACGAATGACTGCATTGAGCTACCCAGTCATTGTTATTCCTAGCATGATATTGCTTATTACCGCACTATGGTATTTATTCAGCCAGATTAAGAAGATAACTGGCGAAGAGCTCGATGATTTTATTAATCAGTAAACCGACCAATTAATGCGCTTGCTCAATGAAGTAAGCGCAGCTACACCTAAATGAGAGTTCCCTACCGCGTTTAGCGCGGGAGAAAAAACACATATAGAAAAGCGTCCCGGCACCACGGCAATAACTCCCCCACCAACCCCGCTTTTTCCCGGCAAACCAACCTTAAAGGCAAAGCTACCCGCCTCGTCGTACATACCACTTGTGGCTAACAATGCATTCACTTGACGATTTTGGTCTGGGCTTAGTACCTGTTCGTCGGCACAATTAGAATAGCCTCTATTTGCTAAAAAGTTTGTGGCTCGCGCTAAATCAACACAACTCATTTCCAGGGCACAGTTGTTAAAGTAGCTATACAATACATCCTCAACTTCATTTTCGAAGTTGTTGTAGGCTTTCATTAAATATGCCATCGCTGCATTTCTAGCACGGTGATCAAATTCAGAGTCAGCAACCGCTTTATTAGCAAAAATATTATCGTTGCAGGATAGGCGCCTAACAAAATCTCGCATACCGATATGAGGCGAGGCGAAACGAGACTGTGTCATGTCACTAACCACTAATGCCCCCGCATTAATAAACGGGTTCCTTGGTATACCGTCTTCGTATTCCAACTGTACTAGCGAATTAAATGGCAGACCTGAAGGTTCACAGCCTACTCGTTCCCACATACCTTCGCCATAGTGATTCATAGCCAGCACTAAGTTGAAAACTTTGGATATGCTTTGAATAGAAAAAGGCACATCGGCATCACCAATTGACGTAATACGCCCTTCAATATCACATATGGCAATGCCAAATTGATGAGGATCGACACTGGCTAGCGCAGGAATATAGTCTGCGACTTCCCCCTCCCCTAGCATAGGTTTCACTTCATCAAAAATGGCTTCTAACAATTCAAGCATTAGCGCAGTGTTCCTATACTTTTAGTTACAACGCCAATTATCTTTAAAGTCACAGCTCGTGTTGGTCGCGTCGTTTTTATCACTTGCTTTTATCAATTCGACGTTCGTTGAAATACCTTGGGCAGGCATGTCGCGCTTATCAATAAAGTTAAAAATTTTCTTAGCGATATCTGTATTATCAATTTGACCCATGAACACATGATGACCAGCACCGAACGAAAATACCTCTACATCGACACCAGTATGTCCCGATGTTGTCCAACCTGTGTTAGTTTTATTGTCTAAAAATACTTTTAAGGCGTTAAATCGCGCTTTCACATCTTGCTGTGCAATGCTGTCGAAAGTAGCAATTTCTTCATCGGTAACATCAAAACCAAAAGTCGTTGCAACATAGTCACCTGGATTATCCTGTTCAACCATATCTTTCGCTATGGTACTCAGTGACGCTTTCAGGTTATGTAAATACTCGGGGCTCCAGCTATAGTCACCTCGAGCACCTATCGTTAAACCGCCAGTACTATGATCGGCCGTTAGAATAACCAAGGTATCTGGGTGCGCTTGCACGTAGGTCTTTAAGAATTCTATGGTGTAGGCGAGGTCTTGCATTTCAGCCATCGCCGACGCGATATCATTGGCATGCCCCGCCCAGTCTACTTGGCTGGCTTCAACCAGTAAGAAATACCCGTTGTCGTTTTCTAAGTGCTTAATAGCATGTTCTGTTAGGTATTTAAGGCGATTATCGCGGCTGTCGTCTAGCATGGCAGGTAGGGCTACAGGTGCAAATAAACCCAGTACGTTGCTGCCTTTTGGCACTGTCGCTAAACGGTTGTAAGTGTCGGTATATTCATAACCGGCATCAATAAATTCACCAATAATGTTACGATCTTCCCGCTCAAAAAAATCAGTACCACCACCTAACATCACATCGGCGACAAGCTCACCATTTACGCGAACATCAAAAAAGTCATCAGCGATAGCATTGTAGTTCTGGCGACTTTCGTTGTGAGCAATATAAGCCGCTGGGGTAGCGTGAACAATTTGTGAGGTGACCGCTAGGCCTGTTCGCATACCTTTCAATTTCGCGTAATACATGACTGATTTAACAGGTTGCTTATCTACATCAACACCAATAGCACCGTTATAAGATTTCACACCAGACGCTAATGCGGTAGCTGCGGCAGCTGAATCAGTTACAAAACCAGAAACTTGTGCTGGATAAGTAGATGCATTCCCCATCAAAATATCATCGAATATTACCGCATCAACCTCAGGGGTATTTTTATCATCAACATAATTACGGTAAGCCGTAGTGAAAGCAGGCCCCATCCCATCAGCTACCACCATGATTATATTGTTAGGTGCTGAGTTATGAGCATCCGTCTTTTGTGCACTTTCATTTGAGGTAGAGCCACACCCAGACATTACGGAAAGCGAACCGCATAGCGTTAAGGTGGTTAATAGTTTGCGTTTACTATAAATCATGAAACTTCCCTGAGAACTGAAAAAGCGCCATATATAAAAACGTGGGCGCGGGCGACCCTCATCCTAAATGGGTCGCATTTAAGAATTGTGTCATTTCACACATTGCACAAAATATTCACCAGATGATGGCGAGAATGTTGAACATGCTTATTATTGAAGGCGTTAGTGTAAGGCAGACCTACCCATTTCTCAAAGTATTAAGGAGAAATAGCACTGCCACGAGGGTGAATAATTATAAGAGGTAGCTAGTTTTCTGAGAGAAAGTCTCGAAGTCGTTGTTGAGCAACTTCTACAAGCATATCGGGTTGGAATTTGGATATAAACCGGTCACATCCTACTTTTTCTACCATGGCATCATTGAAACTGCCACTTAAAGAAGTGTTTAGCGTAATAAAGAGATCTTGCATCCTAGGATCGTTTCGAACTTCGGAGGTCAACATATACCCGTCCATTTCTGGCATTTCAGCATCGGTAAACATCATTAGAATTTCATCGCTGGGGCGCTTACCTGCATCCGCCCACTGTTGAAGTAAGGCTAAAGCCTCAGCCCCATTTTTTCTCTCAATGATGGTTATTCCTAATTGCTCTAACGTGTCTCTAACTTGTTTTCTTGCCGTGCTTGAATCATCAACAATCAATACTTTTTTGTCCTTGAAATGATTAACGATTTCTTTATCGAGCACTTTGTCAGAAATAGAGATGTCATAATCAATGATTTCAGCTAGCACCTTTTCCACATCGATAATTTCAACAATTTCTTTTTTACCTTGCACATCAACTTGCGTGATGGCAGTAAGATAATTAGTTTTCCCCATCCCACTGGGCGGTGGCTGAATAGTATCCCAAGATGTATTCACGATGTTCATAACTTTACCAATAATGAAGCCTTGAACAGATCGATTATACTCAGTGATGATAACATTGTGGGCATCGCTACCAATTGAACCGCCGCGCATTTTAATGGCTTGGCGTATATCTATGATGGGAATGGCACTGCCTCGATAATTCATCACGCCTTTTAGGTTTTGGTGAGAACCAGGCATACTATTGAATTTAGGAATATTAATGACTTCTTTAATTTTGAAAACATTCATAGCAAATATGTGACGAGAGCCCAACTGAAACATCAGCAATTCAAGCCTGTTTTCACCCACTAACTTAGTGCGCTGGTCAACCGAGGAAAGGACGCCGTTACTCATCGTTACTCACTTTAATTCTCAAAATCAATTGTTCGGAATGCCTGCTGTCATTTACTGAAATGCAGCTAAGTGTCAAAAGAATTTACACGTCATGCACTCAGAAACCTATTATCAATTATGCTAATAACCCGCCTAATTTTTGTTCTCCAAGGTAAAAGTTAGTTCACAAATTACGTTCTTACGAATATTGGTGAGCTTTGATACATGATACGAAACCACTCCCAACACCCGCGGCATTCACCACATGAATGATGGCAATCCAAAATATACACTTTTATTATTTTAGCTGCCGCACTAGGATTAAATGGAAGCTTAAGAGAACGCACCAATGCGAAATCTCAAAACAACATTGAAACTAATTATAGTAGGGAGATACGCTCATGTCGCAGTATCAACAAGATATTGATAACTTCGCCACGTTAAAAGCAGCACAAAAAGGTGCTTGGGAAGGCATTAGCCCTGAGTACGCTGCTAGAATGAAGATTCAAAACCGGTTCAAGACTGGACTAGATATTGCGCGTTACACCGCTGCAATCATGCGAAAAGACATGGCAGATTATGATGCTGACACAGCGCAATACACTCAGTCTTTAGGTTGCTGGCACGGTTTTGTAGGTCAACAGAAAATGTTGGCAGTGAAAAAACACCAAGGTACTACCGATAAAAGCTACTTATACCTTTCAGGCTGGATGGTAGCCGCGCTTCGCTCTGAATTCGGACCACTTCCAGATCAATCAATGCATGAAAAGACTACCGTTTCTTCACTAATCGAAGAGCTATACACTTTCTTGCGCCAAGCCGACGCTCGTGAATTAGGCGACTTGTTCCACAAGCTAGACGACGCGAAAGCGAATGGCGGAGATACGGCAGCTATTCAAAGTCAAATTGATAACTATGAAACCCATGTAGTACCTATCATTGCAGATATCGACGCAGGCTTCGGTAACGAAGAAGCGACCTACTTATTAGCTAAGCAGATGATTGAGGCCGGAGCATGTTGTATTCAGATTGAAAACCAAGTTTCTGATGCAAAGCAGTGTGGTCACCAAGATGGAAAAGTAACGGTTCCACATGAAGACTTCCTCGCTAAAATTAATGCCGTTCGTTATGCATTCTTAGAGCTTGGCGTAGATGACGGCGTTATTGTAGCTCGTACCGATTCACTGGGTGCTGGCCTAACGCAGAAAATTCCGGTATCAACCTCTGAAAGCGACCTTGCGGCTCAGTACAATGCATTCTTAAAAACAACCCCCGTTAACGGTGCTGATGATTTATCTGAAGGCGACCTTGTATTGAAGCAAGGTGGACAATTAGTGAAACCTGAGCGCTTACCTAATGGCTTATTCCGCTTTAAAGACAACTCTGGCTTCGATCGCGTCGTACTAGATTGCGTAACATCGCTTAAACACGGCGCAGACTTATTGTGGATTGAAACTGAAAAGCCTCATGTTGGTCAGATTGCTGAAATGGTTAACGCCATTCGTAAGGAAGTGCCAAACGCAAAACTGGTTTATAACAACTCTCCTTCTTTCAACTGGACACTGAACTTCCGTCAGCAAGTATTTGATACTTGGGCTGAAGAAGGGAAAGATGTTTCTGCATACGACCGCGCTAAGTTAATGAGCGAAGAGTACGATGCGACTGAATTAGCGACCACTGCTGATGAAAAAATTAAGAGTTTCCAAGCAGACGCTGCTCGTGAAGCGGGTATTTTCCATCACCTTATTACACTACCTACGTATCACACTACCGCCTTGTCTACCGACAACTTGGCTAAAGGGTACTTTGGTGAAGAAGGTATGTTGGCTTATGTTCGCGGTGTTCAGCGCCAAGAAATTCGCCAAGGCCTTGCTTGTGTTAAACACCAAGCAATGGCTGGTTCAGATTTAGGTGATACCCACAAAGAGTACTTCTCTGGTGAAGGTGCACTTAAAGCATCAGGTGATGATAACACCATGAACCAGTTCGACGTTTAAACACAAAGTATCCCAACTTTGTTCAAAGGCACCTTCGGGTGCCTTTTTTTATTATTCAGCGAATTTATCTGAATTTGCCATATGTCCAAATTCAAGAAACAATGGCATTACCAGCACTAAAAAATAATTAAACATATTTTTCAGCAACTTGGGATTTTCACGCTTTTTAAGAGTAAGACCAAAAGCGTATCTGACAGCAGATAAAAAAGGCTTTATAATAGTCCTGTCTAATTGAGTTTATTAAGAGCATTACAATAATGAATATAGCGAAGGTCGACTTAAATTTACTGGTATATTTAGATGTTTTACTGCGCGAAGGCAGTGTAACAAAAGCGGCCAATCAGCTAAGTATTACGCAACCTGCAATGAGCAACGGGCTAAAGCGTTTACGTGACTTATTTAAAGACCCTTTATTGGTGCGCACCAGCGACGGAATGACCCCAACAAAACGGGCACTTGAACTTCAACCCACCATTCGTGATGTACTCAGCCGACTTGAAAGCTCAATTCAGCCTGAAACCGATTTTGATCCGCTAACCAGCGAACGCACCTTTCGCATCATGACCAGCGACTATGCAGAAAGTACGTTGCTGCTTGAGTTAGTAGGCCGGTTAGCCGACCTTGCGCCGAATATCACATTAGATTTAATTACCCCTAGTGATGTTACCTTCCACGATGTAGAGCAAGGCAAGGTTGACATGGCCATTAACCGCTTTGAAGAACTGCCGCTGTCGTTTCATCAAAAAGTGATTTGGTACGATACCTTCAGTTGTGTAATGAGTTCAGATCATCCGCTTGTTGCTAAGTGTGACTTAGACAGCTATTTAAGCGCTCAACATATTTGGGTGAGTAAAACCGGCTTTGGTGTTGGCGTGGGTATCGACCCAACAGAAGTACAGAAGCTAGGTTGGGTAGACGCTGAGCTAACTAAAATAGGCAAGCAACGGGCTATTCGAGTATTTACACGTCATTACCACGCCGCATTACAGATAGCTAAAACGCAAAAGCTTATCGCCACCTTACCAAGCAAAGCGGCGAAGTTATTCAAAGACGACCCAAGCGTTGTAGTGAAAGAACCACCGTTCGATATTCCCCCTATTGCGTTAAAAATGGCGTGGAGTGCGCTACTCCATCATGATGCAGGGCATATCTGGTTACGCCGTTTAATTAGCGATGTAGCCAACGAAATGAGTGACCACTAGAGCACCATGTTGCTTCACGCCATTAAGATTTCACATGTGAATACTAAATACACACAAACATTCACTGAAAAAATGGCAAAGATAGGAACCATAAATTAAAAAACTGCCTCTATACTCTCTACACTAGAGCTACAGAAAATGTATAGAGGTAGTTATGCAAAATTATATTACACGAGGCCGTTTACAGGTTGCTGAGCAACTCGATGATTTCATCAACCAACAGGCAATGCCAGGCACTGGTGTTCAACCAGACGCATTTTGGCAAGGTGCAGAAGCCCTCTTTTCAGAATTCGTTCCTCAAAATCGTGCCCTGCTAGAAAAAAGAGAGCAACTCCAACTCGCTATCGATGACTATCACAAGGCTGGAAACCCCGCTTTCGGTGAGCAATACATTGCTTTCTTAAAAAAAATTGGCTACCTAGTAGAACAGCCTACAAAGGTACAAGCCGATACCACAAACGTGGATGCAGAAATTGCTAGCATGGCAGGCCCTCAATTAGTTGTACCAATCAACAACGCCCGCTATGCATTGAATGCTGTTAATGCGCGCTGGGGTAGTTTGTACGATGCTTTATACGGCACTGATGTTATTAGTAATGACAATGGGGCTGAACCCGGAAAAACCTATAACCCTGTCCGTGGCGAGAAAGTGGTAGCGAAAGCGAAAGCCTATTTAGACAATATGCTTCCACTTGCAAAAGGAAGTCACGCTGATGTTACCGGTTATAAAATAGAAACAGGTAAATTAGCGATATCCTTAACTGATGGCGACATCACCACGCTTGCGAACACCGAGCAATGGCAAGGTTATCAAGGTGATATTTCAGCCCCTACTGCATTGTTGTTTATTCACAATGGTCTGCATTTTGAAATTCAGATTGATGCCACCAGCCCTATTGGTAAAACTGACGCAGCTGGCGTGAAAGATGTGTTAATTGAAGCTGCGCTCACTACCATTATGGATTGCGAAGACTCCGTTGCCGCTGTTGATGCCGAAGACAAAACCTTGGTTTACAGCAACTGGCTAGGGCTGATGAAAGGCGCTTTAAGCATTGAAATGAATAAAGGTGGCAAAAACATCGTTCGTGCTATGCATGAAGATAGAGTGTACTCGCCTTCAAAACATGTAACGAATCAAGAGCAATTATCTTTATCAGCCCGCAGCCTTATGTTTGTGCGTAACGTAGGTCATCTAATGACAAACGACGCCATGCTATTCGATGGCGAGCCAGTACCAGAAGGTATTATGGACGGTTTAGTGACTTCGCTCATCGCTAAGCATGACTTGCTGAATAACAGCCCATTCCAAAACTCGCGTCATGGCAGCATATATATTGTTAAACCCAAAATGCATGGCCCTGAAGAAGTGGCCTTTTCTGATGCGCTATTCGCCAAAATAGAAACCGTCATCAATGTACCTAAAAACACGTTGAAAATGGGTATTATGGATGAAGAACGCCGCACCAGTGTTAATTTAGACGCCTGCATCAATGCAGCGAAGTCTCGCGTTGTATTTATTAATACAGGCTTCTTAGACAGAACAGGCGATGAAATTCATACGTCTATGCTTGCGGGCGCTTTCGCCGAAAAAGCGACCCTTAAAACCATGGCGTGGATTAAAGCCTATGAAACCGCTAATGTAGCCGTCGGCCTTCGATGCGGCCTTTCAGGTAAGGCTCAAATTGGTAAGGGCATGTGGCCTATTCCCGATGAAATGCAAAATATGATGGATGCCAAGATTGGACATCCCAAGTCGGGCGCGAATACCGCATGGGTACCCTCACCTACCGCTGCCACCTTGCACGCTCTGCATTATCATGATGTCAATGTTTTCGACATTCAGAAGGGACTAGACGAGGGTTTCTCAGGTCTTAACGATATTCTAACTATTCCACTGCTAGAAAGTAGAGATTCGCTATCAGCCGATACGATACAGCGCGAAATAGACAATAATGTGCAAGGAATATTAGGTTATGTGGTTCGTTGGGTGCATCAAGGTGTAGGCTGCTCCAAAGTGCCTGACATTAATAATGTTGGGCTAATGGAAGACAGAGCCACACTACGCATTTCATCACAGCACATTGCGAATTGGCTTGAGCACGGCATTGTAAGTGCAGCGCAAGTTGATGAATCACTTCGCCGTATGGCAAAGTTAGTGGATGAGCAAAATGCTGGCGACGCAGAGTATATTCCTATGATGCCTGATTTAGATAGCTCAGTTGGTTTCTTGGCCGCAAGCGACCTTATCTTTAAAGGAAAAGAACAGCCAAGTGGTTATACCGAGCCTTTATTGCACGCTAGACGCCGCGAGATGAAAGCGAAACTAGCCTCACGAAATTAGTCAGGGTGAATAAATGGTGTATTCGGCGTGGTTATTTCTATGGCTACGCCAGTAAAAACGCCTTGCCGAGCTTATCTTACTGAGTATTAATAATAAGATAAGTTCGGCATTTTTGCTGGTGCTCTCCTGGAAAAACTCATCATTCATTAACGCTTTCAGTCATTGTCTTGGTTCTTTTTCTAGCCTTTTCCACTGCTATTTTTTCAACCACTTGTTACAGACATTTTTACCGGCGTTTATCACCTCGCTTTTACCGCTACAAATACACTCTAGGCACGCGTTTCTTGCTCGTACAGTAATGCCAACATTAGTGCTTAAGCATTTAACTAGTACCTCTACCAGCACGCCAATAAAGTGGCGGGCTCGGCTAACTCTACTACGCTTTTACTATAATCACTGGAGTTAAAAAACATGCAGGTAACTTCATCGGTACCCGTTGCTAAGATACCCACTTCCATCGTGCCTATTTTGTCTGGCGGAGGCACTCGGCTTAGTGCCCATATAGGCATACTTAAAGCACTCAAAGACTTAAATGTCGAAATCAAAACCCTTGTGGGTGTATCTGGAGGCTCAATCATTGCAGCGATGTACGCCAAAGGTCATAGTATTGAAGATATGCGTGAGTTAGTAATAGCCACCGACTTTAAACAATTTACCGCTTTTTCTGTGTGGCGATTATTGCGAGAAGGCGGATTGTCGTCGGGAGATCATTTTGAACGCTGGATCGATGATAAGCTTGAAGGTATGACTTTTGCCGAGCTTCCCATCGCACTCACTATATTAGCCACAGATGTAAACGGTGGCGGCCCTGTATTATTTGGAAAAGAGAATACGCCGGACATGAAGGTTTCAGAGGCCGTACGTTATTCCATGTCTATCCCTCTGCTCTTTTCATTTAAACCTTTCAAAGAACACTTGTTAGTAGACGGCGCAATATTATCTGAAGATGCCTTGTTTGAGGATTGGCAACATGATGGCACGCCGACAGTGTGCTTTCGACTTCAAAGTGCCATTCAAAAACGTAAGATAATAAAGAAAGGTGTGCTATTGCTACCGCAGTATCTATCGATGTTGATACGCACCTTTATGACTGCCATATCAAGAGAATATATTAACGCTAAATATTGGCATAACACGGTGGTTATCAACACAGGGGAAATCTCAGCGGTAGACTTTGCGTTAACCGCTGAAATGAAGAACCATCTATTTGAACTTGGTTACGAAACCACTAAAGAATTTCTTCCCAAAAAGTGCGCCGCTTTTCAATCATTCAAAGTGGCATCTACTGGCTAGGAATTGCTTTAGTCTGGATTTTTAGATGTTGTAAAAGTCTTTGTACCAATCTACAAAGTTCTTAACACCGACATCGATAGACGTCGACGGTTTATAGCCTGTGTCATTAACCAATGATGATACATCCGCATAGGTATCTGGAACATCACCAGGTTGTAATGGTAAAAGCTCTTTTTTCGCTTCAACACCCAGTGAGGCTTCTAAGGTTTCGATAAATTTAAGCAAATGCACGGGTGTTTGTGCGCCAATGTTATAAACCTTGTAAGGCGCTTTACTAGAACTAGGATCTGGGGCGCTTGCATCCCAACTTTCATTTGGCTTGGCTACGTTATCAAGCGAGCGAATAACCCCTTCAACAATATCATCAATGTAGGTGAAGTCTCGTCTGTGGTTGCCGAAGTTGTATACCTGAATGGTTTTACCTTCCAGTATGGCTTTAGTAAATTTAAATAGCGCCATATCAGGGCGCCCCCAAGGGCCATAAACCGTAAAGAAACGTAATCCAGTGGTAGGCAGATTATAGAGGTGGCTGTACGTGTGCGCCATCAATTCGTTCGCTTTCTTAGAGGCAGCATATAGGCTTACTTGGTGATCAACATTATGCTGTTCTGAGAACGGCATTGTTTCATTCGCACCATAAACAGAACTTGATGATGCATAAACCAAATGACCGACCTTGTTATGGCGGCATCCCTCTAGTATGTTCATAAAGCCAACTAAGTTGGCGTCTACATAAGCATTAGGGTTTTCAATTGAATACCGTACCCCTGCTTGAGCCGCTAAGTGCACCACCTTGTCGAACTTTTGATCTTCGAATAAGGCAGCCATTTCAGGGCGTTCTTCAACACCCATCTTAATAAACGTAAAGCGTTGGCCTGCCGCTGAATTTTGAACTTGCTCAAGCCTTGCATGTTTAAGCGCGACATCGTAATAATCGTTAATGTTGTCAATCCCAACAACATCGTCACCGCGATTAATTAAATATTGAGAAACGGCTGCACCAATGAAGCCTGCAGCGCCGGTAACGAGAATTTTCATAAAAGTCCTATTTTCTATTTTTCCATTTCACGCTTTAACAGTGCATGAACGTGCTCGATTGGAATGGCATAAGAAATGCCTGAAGGATGCGTTAACGCACTTTCTTTACTGTCTCTAACGTAAACTTTATTGATGACCGCAAACACCTCCCCTGTTTCAACATTAACAACCGGGCTTCCTGAATTACCTGGATAAGCGGTCACATCTAATTGATAAATTAGATCTGGATTCTTAAGTCTATCAAGACTTTTCGCGGTAAGCGATCTCGCATTATTAGAAGGCATATAATCAGGCGTAATGGTTGCCACTATGCCTTTATGTACAGCAGGAAACAATCCTAATGCTCCTCCCAATGGATAGCCAAAAATGGCTAGTTCCGTACCTGCATCAACCAAGGAGTTGTTGGCTAATTTAAACGAGGGGAAAGGATTATTCACCTTTAGCAACGCTAAATCATGCTTGTCATCAATGGCCAGGATTTCTACTTTATCGAAGCGTACTTGTTTGCCATCTGGCAACATTACAACGAAATGTTCGACTATAGTAGGGTCTAGCTCTTCGTCAACAACGTGATAGTTTGTCACAACGTGTTTACCATCGCCGACAATAAAACCTGTCCCTTTAATTTGAGGTGTTGTGTGTTTCAAAGGGCTATGGAGTGCAATAGCCACTGTAGATTTTACCGAGCTTTTCGTCAGCTCAACGAGGTTTTTTGCTAGCGCTTGTGTCGATAAAATACAAGCAATTGTGAGTACGCATAGCATTAAGCCTCTACTTTTCGAGTCTGTTTTCACGATGCACCTTTGGGTTAATCGATATCAATGTAGACATCGGGAAAGATATAACTAACAGTTTCACTTATATTTACTAATAAATACAACTACAAAAATAATACGTTCATAATATTAGGAATACAATCTATACTGCTTAGATGTTGCACTGCTTAGGTTGCAGATACCTTTATAGCCTTTCTGGATGTATGGTCTTTATAAATAGGTACGAATAAACATGCAAAAAAGGAAATTACTTTCTACGATCCAAACTATCTTTGGGAAAAAAAGTAGAATATCAAAAGCATTAAGTGGATATCAAAAATTACAAGAGGTCAGAGAAATTTCTTCGCACTTTTCTGCGTATTTGACACCACTTGTTGCAAACAATAAGGATTTAAAGGAACACTCTTACGGCATTAGACATCAAGTTTACTGCGTAGAAGAAGGCTTTGAACCGGAAAGAGAATCAAAACTAGAAATTGATGAGTTTGATGCTTACTCTACGGCTTGCATGATTGAACATAAAAAGACACATCGTTTTGCTGGTACGGTTCGACTCGTTCGTCCGCAAAAAGAAGATGAGTTATTACCTATTGAAAAATATTGTCCCTCTTCGATAACTCACCCTGAGCTTAACCCAGCAAATTTTAAGCGCCACGAAATTTGTGAAGTATCTAGATTAGCGGTACCGGAAGAATTTCGCCGTCGTAAAAGCGATAAGTTTGATGGTGCATCTACAGGTGTAATCAATACCTCGACGTACTCGGAAACTGAACTTCGATGCTTCCCCTTTATTGCTATCGGGTTGTATTTGGCAGCTGCATCTATTTCAATCAATTCGGGGATTAAGCATACCTACGTAATGATGGAGCCGCGACTAGCTCGTTCAATGCGTTTCATTGGGATAAAATTCGAACAAATTGGTCCAGTAGTTGATTATCATGGAAAGCGTGCCGCTTATTATATAACACCAGAGATGTTACATAAGAACCTACCTAAAGGCTTTGCGGCTATGTTTAAGCATATTCAAGCCTCACTTGGACATGATGTTGCGAATAATGACCTATCGGCTAGGAACACAGATAGAATTGTCGAGTTTATTTACAGATCTTTTTCGACAAAACTTATTACCCAACAAAATCAACAACTTAAATAGTGGCATGCTAACTGCTTTGTAGAAATGCAATATTTAGATCGCTGCATACTTACGGAGAGCAGAAATGAAAAAGTTACTACTTACAACGATTACAGCTGCGGGTTTAGTGCTTAGTGGACAAGCCGCAGCTACCCCTTTTTATCTTGATTTGTCTGACGATGCGACTGTTAATCCTTTAGGTCCTATCGAGCAGCTTGACCTTTCTTATGATTCTTACACTGAAGTTGTTACTTCTGGCGTAGATGCTGGTCAAGTGACTACACGTGCTGGTATATCTTTAATCGGTTATGATTTTGGCGGTCAATTATCGTCTCCAGTTTATGACGATTTCGCTGACATGGTTTTAGATGGTACAGCTATCCAGAACACTTTCACTTACACGCCTTCACCAGGTGGCTTAGGCGTTGATTTCAGCACCTTCCCTTTTTCTCAAACACGTTTATCGTTTGACCTTGCCCTCGATGGTGATTTAGTTTCTGGTGTTGGTGTTGATTACACTGGCGGTTCACTTGATATTTACGCTTACGATGTATCTGACCCATTCAACCAAGATTCAGGTACTGCTTTTTTAAGCGGCCCTGTTTTGTTAATGAGCACCATGTTTAGCTTTAGCAGCATTAATGTTGGTGAGCAAGTGGTTGAAAGCTTAGTGACAGACACAAGCTTAACTGCTGCAGGCGAAGAAGTATTTTACTTTTCTAACCTTGCTGGCACAGTGTTCACTTCTTTCCAAGAGTACATTGAAGATACGATGACTGATATCGTGTTGAGCGCTGCGCAAACAGTTTCTATCGCTGAATTAGAAGCTAACATTCTTGCTCCTATAGCAGTTAGCGCTGACGGCACTACCGTTTTAGTATCTGATGACCACACTGCAGCAGTTACTTTCCAGGTAGCTGAGCCATCAACCGTTGCTGTATTTGGTCTTGGCCTTATGAGCATGTTCGGTTTTGCACGCAGACGTCGTCAAAAGTAAAACTCTGATTACATTGTAATCTATTTAAAGACCGCTCTAGCTAGAGCGGTTTTTTTTTAATCATTTAACAAATGATATACTCACACTATAGCGATTTAATTATTCATATTATCTTGTATATTTATTCTGATGCGTTAGTTTAGTGTAAAGAAATAATAAGGAAATTAATGTGGATACTTCAGTTAAATTAGCGGTTTTAACCTCCCTCCTACTCTTGAATCTTACTGCGTGCAGCCCTAAATCGACTAATGAAGTACTTCTAGATGCTGAACAACTAAAACAAGAAGGCAAGTATCAAGAAGCGTCAATAGCCTTAAAAAACGTTATTAAAGAAGAACCAAATAACTTGACGGCTAGGGAGTCCTTAGGTTTAGTTTATTTGGAGCAAGGCCTTTATTCTGCGGCGAGAAAAGAGCTTGTGCGCGCTGGCACCTCTCTGTCTCCTAATGGTGTCGTATCCCTTGCTGAAACATTCTTATGGCTTGAATCATTCGACGAACTACAAAGATTATCTATCCAAAACACTGAAGAGAATACTGAAAGCTTTTTTGAATTAGAAATTTATAAGGCAATTGCAACGTACAACAGTGGCGGAAAATTCAGAGCGTCAGCTAGCTTTTCTCGTCTTACTGACAATGAATCGTTAAAAATCTCCCAACTGGCAAAAGGCTACTTAGCCGTTCAAAACAATAGAATTGGTGATGCAATTGAATACACTAATAAAAGTGTGGAAGCTCAACCAGACTTTATCGCAGCACTTCAGTTTAAAGCTATTTTGGAAGCAGTCGATGGAAATTGGAACCTTGCTATTGAAACCTTAGAAGATTTGCTTAAAAAAAGAGCTAACGACTACAAAATTAAGTTAAAGTTAGCAGACGCATTAATAAATAACAAAGAATATGATAGAGCTGAACCTTTAGTTAATCAGCTCTTGTCACTTTCTGCTAATCATCCTTATTTTAATCAATTGAAAGGAACGATTGAGTTTTCTAAAAACGATTTTGAGAATTCGCTTATTTACCTTGATACCGCAATTAAAAATGGTCGTTCAAATTCCGTCACCCGACTTTTAGCTGCGTTAGCAAATTACTACGAAAACAATTTAGAGCAGGCATATCAAAACTTAAAGGTAATAGTAGAAACCTTACCACCTGAGCATTTTTCTCATAAGCTATATTCCATCATTCAGATTAAATTAGGGTATAGCAATGACAGCGATGGTTCTTTGGATGATATTAGGTCTATTCCTGTCAACGAAGCACTCTATTTAGCAAAGTCTTCATCTTTACTTATTCAAGAAGGTGAAATTGCGCAAGCCAAAAGCCTGATAGAACAGATAAACACAGATGATGTACAAGACGCTGAACTTCTAAGAAGTATTGGCCTTTTAAAAATACTCACTTCGGATACTGGAATAGATGAGTTAGAGAACAGTTTTCAGCAGGATCCCAATTCCGAGAAATCTTTTCTTGTACTAGCGTTCGCCTATCTTAACGCAGGGCAATTCGATAACGCAGAACAATTGGCAGTAGATTGGTTAGATGCTCACCCCGACACTGTATCGGCACTACACATTCAAGCGCAAGCTAGCTCACATACAAGCAACGCCTATAAGGTAGCTGGCATCTATAACAAAATTCTTGAATTAGAACCTGAACACATTTCTGCAAACTTATTTTTCGTTGAGAAAGACATTCGCGATAACAACCAAGGCTCAGCTAAAGCTAAGATTGAATCGTTAGTGGGATACCACCCTCTTGATATGGTAGTCCTCATGCGGCACTTTCAAATTCAAAACGAACTTGGAAACTACGACGCTGCGCTCAAGCCGTTTAAAGAAGCGAGCAACTCATCAGATGAAATAAAGTATGCATTGCTTTACGCGGGTGCTCTGGCAGAGCTAAATAAAACAGATGAACAGTTTACTGTCTTAACAAATATTCAGTCAGAGGCGGAAAGCGAACCTAAGTTCTGGATGATGCTAGCGGATGCTTATTGGGAGAAAAAAGATTTTGCAAATGCCGAACAGGCGCTTGCAAAATGGCGGGCACTTGAGAAAAGCACAAAACCCTTTTTGAAGTCTATTGAATTGGCTGAAATCACAAGAGACTACAAAGGCGCGCTTAAACTCGTGGAAGAAGGCATCTCACTATTCCCTGAACAAACACAACTTAAACTGATTAAAGCTCGAATTTTAATTTTAGATAGTAATATTGAAAAAGCCGCTACCGTTTTCGACTCACTCAGCCCAGCGATTAAAAGCTCAGAACTAGGGCTAACAGTTCAAAGCAAACTATTAATCGCACAGCGCAAGTACAACGAAGCCATTGATGTTATCGAGAGAGTTTATCAGAACGTAAAAAGCCAAGAAGTCGCGTCTATTCTGTATACCGCACTATTTAGGGCTGATAAAGAAGCTGAAGCGCTAGCATTCAGCGAAAAACATCTTTCAATGGTGCCAAACCACAATAAAATTCGTTTATTTGCCGCCAATCAACAGATTTATTCCGCCCCAGAAAAGGCGATTGTTCACTATAAATACCTTGTAGAAAATGAAACAGTACAGAGCCCACTTGTGCTAAACAATTTAGCGTGGCTTTTGAGTGAAGCACAAAAATATGAAGACGCTTTAGTGTACGCAGATACAGCTCAAGCTATACTTCCAGAGAACCCTTCTATAATGGCAACCCGTGGTAAAATTTTACTGCAACTAGACCGAATAGATGAATCGTTAGCCTTACTTGAAAATGCGTTTAACACTAGCGCTAATTCCCCCGATATTGGTATCGATTACGTTGTTGCACTTTTGAAAGCTAAAAATGACAGCGAAGCCCGAAAGGTATTAACGCAATTAAAGCCAAAAACTCAAGAGCACGAACGTAGGATTGACGAACTGAAGGTTCAGACAAATCTTTAATAATTAATAAGACGAGATATCTCATGTTCAATTATAACGAAGCGTTCTCGAGAAATATCGGCTGGGTAACAGAAGCTGAGCAGGAAAAGATTAAGAATACAAAAGTAGCCATCGGCGGACTAGGTGGTGTTGGAGGCGATCACGCCATTGTATGTGCTCGAATGGGCATTTCAAACTTTCACATTTCTGATTTAGACGAATATGATTACGCCAACTTCAATCGTCAGGCCGGTGCTTTTGTATCTACAATTGGTGAAGAAAAATCAGTTGTGATGGAAAAAACGTTACGAGACATTAATCCCGACGCTCATATTAAGAATTTTGATAGAGGGATTTCGCCCGAAAACCTTGAGGCCTTCCTAGATGGTGTTGATGTATACATAGACAGTTTGGATATCTTCGCTTTAGAAATAAGAAGGCAAGTCTTCCGCCGCTGCTATGAATTAGGAATACCAACCATTACTGCCGCCCCAATGGGGATGGGGACCGCAATGTTATGTTTCAAACCCGGCGGTATGTCGTTTGACGAATACTTTGCCATGGTTGACGCCCCCCATGATGCTGACGAAACGACTAAGGAAAACTACTTCGAAGATAACATCGTTCGTTTTGTAATAGGCGTTTCTCCATCAGTACAGCAAAGGCATTATCTCGTTCAAAATTCATCCGTGAACTTTATGAAAAAGAAGGTGCCTTCAACGTGTATGGGTATTTCGTTAGCTGCTGGGGTTTTGTGTACCAATGTACTGAAACTACTATTAGATAGAGGTGAGGTTGTCTGCGCTCCACGAGGTCTTCACTTTGATGCATACCGAAATAACTTGATAAAGACATGGAGACCTTGGGGAAACAGAAACCCTCTGCAAAAGTACATGTTTAAGAAAGTAAAACAGATCTTAGAAGAAAGTAAAGACACGTAATCATGCCATCTACATTGCAACTCATAAAATCCGACTTAAAAAGAAAACAGGAAATTTTTCATCAAGATGGCGCTGAAATTTCATTATTTAGGACGTGTCTTACTGATGGAACTAGTGCTAATATCCTTTTCCGCTTGGCTGCAAGGTGCGCACAGACGAAATTTTTGGCACCTGTCGCGTTGATAATTCAACATATAAATAGAGTTTATAATGGCTGTGTTATCGGCGTAAATGCAGATTTCGGCGAAGGTTTTGTCATTATGCATCCTATCGGCGTAGTCATAAATTCTAAAGTAAAGGGTGGTATCAATATTACTTTAGAAAGCGGTGTAGTAATGGGTGATGAAAAAGGAAAGTCTCCCACTCTTGGAAGCCATATATTTATTGGTGCTGGCGCTAAAGTTTTTGGCCCAATCACTGTGGGTAATAATGTAAAAGTAGGCGCTAATGCAGTAGTAGTAAAAGACGTAGAGTCTAACAAGACTGCACTTGGCATTCCCGCGAAATCAAAGTAAGCATAAATGAAGTATATTGAAATTTTATTCTGGGTTGTCTCTTTGGCTATTATCTATAGCTATGTTATCTATCCTTTTATATTAATTTTGGTCAGCGCCTTGGTTCAATGTGTTAGAGACACACGCTACACGCTGATTAAAAAAGAACGTCGTATTGACGTATCTGACAACTCTTCAGTTACCATCGTTATATCTGCATTCAATGAAGAATCATGTATAAAAGAACGAGTAGAAAACTTACTCTCACTGGATTACCCAGCAGAAAAAATCAATATATTCATTGCATCTGACGGAAGTACGGACAATACCAATTCCATATTGGCATCTTTTGACGATCCACGGCTGAGTACTTTTTTCTTCGATGAGAACAGAGGCAAAATTAACGTATTAAATGATTTGATGGAACGGGTTACATCAGAAGTAACTATTTTTTCAGATGCGAATACCGCTTTTGAAAAAGACGCGGTAACTCAACTTGTTATGTCTATAAACCAAAGAGGGGTTGGTGCGGTGTGTGGAGAGTTGGTACTCGTTGATGCACATTCAGGAGACAATAAAGATAATCTTTATTGGAAGTATGAACAAGTGCTTAAATTCCATGAATCAAGATTAGATGCTCTACTGGGAGCGAATGGCGGTATCTATGCCATCAAAACTAAATTTTATATTCCACTGCCAAGTAACACGATTATCGATGACTTTTGTATTGTTATGAATGTCGCACGCCAAAACCAATCCGTGGTTTACACGCCAGAAGCAAAAGCGATAGAAGAGATAGCCCCGAGCATGCAGGAAGAAGCGAATCGTCGTATACGTATTGGTGCAGGCAATTACCAAGCTTTTGCCAGACTTACTTGGTTACTCAACCCTAAATATAAATGGCGATGGTTTTCTTATATAAGCCATAAAGTCATGCGTTGGTTTGTACCGCACTTTATGATCATCTCTTTATCTACAAATTTCGCTTTGCTTTGGCATAGCCATTCGATTTACACTTACCTTTTTAGCGCCCAGGTTGCATTCTATTGCCTATGGCTACTTGGAAGCCTTAAGCTTTTAAAAAACATACCTATTGTTAGTGGTTTAGTATCATTAATAACGTTTTTTGTATCCATGAATATTTCGCTATTTCGCGGCTACATTAGATATCTAACAAGCAATTTATCTGCTACTTGGCAAAGGACATCTCGATGATTGCAGTTGTTTCACTAATTTTACTCACACTCTTCATAGCAGCCTTTATTTTCATTATTAAAAAGAAAAAAATGCAAAGTTGGCTATGGAACTATACCAAGAGTCAATTTACATCATCGCCAGAGCCGTCAGGAACGAAGCATGTCATGTTTTGCTTCGTTGACCATTATGAACCCCAATGGCTTAATAAAGACAACATAGAATTAGAAAGGAAACGTGTAGACCGCTGGATGACTGATTATCCATTGATGGCGTCGAAATTCACTGATTCAGATGGTTGCCATCCCAAACATAGTTTTTTTTACCCAGAAGAAGAATATAGAAAAGAACATCTAGATAAAATCTCAGACCTTTGTGCCAAAGGCTTTGGCGAAATTGAAATCCATCTACATCATGAAAATGATACCAGTGACAATTTAAGGAAAACCCTATCGGGATTTGCGCAATGCCTTCATGAAGAACACAACGCATTAAGTATTGATCCCCAAACAGGAAAACCCACCTACGCATTCATCCACGGCAACTGGGTACTGGACAACTCACACCCTGAAGGTCATTGGTGTGGTGTCAATGACGAACTAATTGTACTAAATGAAACAGGTTGCTACGCGGATTTTACTTTCCCTTCTCCCGATACATCTCAGCCTGCCATGCTCAATACTATTTATTACGCAAAAGATGACCCTGAAAAACCGAAATCGTACGAAACCGGCAAGCCAATTGAAAAAGGCGGACGAGCGTGGGGCGACCTACTTCTTATCCAAGGCATTTTAGGACTGAATTGGAAGGTTAGAAAAAAAGGGATTTTCCCACAAATTGAAAATTCTGATGTCAGACATACCTTCCCCCCGACCCCGAACCGCGTCGATTTGTGGGTTGACGAAGGTATACATGTAAAAGGGAAGCCTGAGTGGGTATTTATAAAAATTCACACTCACGGTGCGCAAGATGGGGATATGGATACGCTGTTAGGGAAGCCTGTCGAGGCAATGCATCGTCACCTTAATGAGAAATACAATGATGGCGAAAACTACTTACTTCATTATGTTTCTGCTCGAGAAATGTACAATATAATCAAAGCTGCAGAAGCAGGCGAAGAGGGGACCCCCAATGCTTATAGAGATTATATTTTACCCTCCCCATCATTTAAGCGGCTTTAAGTTTGACGATGTCTCGTATTAAGAAAAAATTCGGAAACTTGTTAGGGCTGAACAAGTATTTTTGGTCATCTAGACCAAATGGCTTATACAGTGTTAATTTCCATCGAATTGGAGACAGTGCAGATACGCAATTCGACCCTTGTGTTTACTCTTGTTCCACGAAGGAGTTAGAGCAGCATCTCGCATTTTTTAAGAAACACTTTAGAATAATTAGTTTGAGCGCCCTTCGCGAGTACCTTCGTATTAACGAAACCATCAATGAAAGAGTGATGTGCATTACGTTTGACGATGGTTATATAGATAATTACAGCAATGCTCTCCCAATTCTCAAAAGCCTTAATGTCACTGCTAGCTTTTTCATAGCAACAGGATTAATAGGAAATACCGTTGCTCCTTGGTGGGACAAAGCAGCGTATTTACTTAAAACCTATGACCCAAAAGCAATCAAACTCTCTGGGTGGTCTGAAAAGGTCATTAACCAGCATGATGGTGATCACTTTATCCGTGCTGTGTTGGCATCTATTAAGCACTGTAAAAGCACCGCGGAAGAACAAATCAAGGAATTAGAAGCATATCTCAACCATTCAGGTTTGTACCCTGCCGCTGAGTTTATGGACTGGAGTCACTTACAAGCACTTATAGATAATGGTATGGAACTAGGTGCTCACTCCCACAACCATGATATTCTTACCAAGCTAACCACTGATGAGCTATTTTACGAACTTAGTCATTCAAAAGCGCTTTTAGAATCCAATTTACAATGCAAGATTTCAGCGTTTTCATACCCCGTAGGAAACCGCTCTACGTATGATGATAATGTTGTCGACGGTCTTAAAAACAATGGTTATGAATTAGCTTTTAATTTTCAACCAGGCATAAATCAACTCCCTTCTTCTTCACCTTATGATTTACATCGTTTCCCAATCGCACCTGGAATGAGTGAAGCCGATTTGATGCAGATGTTCGGTTATGCCAGGAAATTTTAAAAATGAGAATTATCCATTGCGTAAGTAGTCTGCAAGTTGGCGGTGCTGAAAAATGCGTGAAAAATTTAGTGTCGAGACAAAAAGATAAAGGGCTAGACGTTTCAGTATTATCATTTGGAAACAAAGATGATGCATTCCAGCAAAGTATCGAATCGGAAAACGTTGATGTGGTCAATGTGAATGGGAATATCATCCTACGTCTATTCAAACTGATAATCGTTTTATTAAAATACTCATCAATACATATACATTCACCTGCTGTTATTAAAGCATTCGCCCCCATTTTTCCCTTACTACTTTTTAAAAATACTATTTACACTATTCATGGGGAGGTCGAACCCCCTATAAGCTTTTTACGTGGTTCTCACAAAATTGCATCTATATATCTAGATAAAATATTTGCGGTTTCTGAGCCTATAAAGGCTGGGATTTTTCAACGCTACGGCTGGCACTCAAGCATTGTCGAGGTTGTTAAAAATGGTGTAGAAGTGGCAGAGGCCCCTCTTAGGGTAGGACACAGTGACAAACTTAATCTTTGTACTGTTTCTCGCCTAGTGCCATTAAAAAACATTGAACAACTTATCGTGAACTTTGCTGCCAAAAAGGTACACGAATTTAGCCATTTACATGTCTACGGAAATGGTCCAGAGCTTGAAAAGCTAACCACACTTACAGAGAGGTTGGCAATGTCGCAATTTGTGACATTCCATGGCGCAGTCTTGGACGAAAAATCAATTTACGATGATAAGGACTTATTGTTAATTAACTCCACTACAGAAGGTCTCCCCATGTCCTTACTCGAGGCAATGGCTAGAGGGATACCCGCGTTATCTACCGATGTAGGTGATATTAGTGCTGTTATTAATAGTGGAGAGAATGGATATATTTATGACAGGAATGATATGAACACCTGGCTTAAACATTTGAACAACTTAAATGGTGAACGAAAAGAATTGAAAGAAATGGGCGAAAAAGCTTACCGTTTTATCGCAAATAACTACTCGATTGACAGTGTATCTATGCTATATGAGAGCTACTACTCATGAGCAAAAAGAAACCTCTACTTTTCTTCACCAATTTGCACCCTCTCCCGTGGCAAGAGACAAGAGCAACTTACAACCTGGAAGAAACTAAACATCTAAGCGAGCATTACGACATAAAAAAACTCATTCCTGTACCTTGGTTTACATGGTTAAAGCAAGTATTGGTTAATGGATATCGCACTGATAAAAACACATGCTTATTCCCCTTTTTTTACGTTCCAAAGGTGATGACCTCGCTACACCCCCTCTTTCTTGGAATCTCCATAGTTATCTCTGTTAAGCCATTACTTTGGATATTAAGTGCTAATCGAGTGATAGCAAGTTGGGCTTATGCCGAAGGTGTTTGTGCGGCTTTCTTTAAAGGCTTGGTAGGTAATAAACTTATCATTGAGAGTTTAGGGAGCGACATTAATGCGTTAATGACGAAACCGCTTCATAAACGTCAGATGAAATGGGCGTTTAAAAAAGCCACCTTTGTAACGGGTAAAAGCCAGGCTTTGGTCACCGCCATTCACAGCCATACATCGCGAGTAAATGCAGAAGTCGTCTACAATGGCGTCGATTTCGAGTCATTTACCTTAAGATCCTCCCCCGTCTTCACATCAGCTGAAATTAAACTCGTATTTATAGGTTCAGTCATAAAGACAAAAGGCATTTTTGAATTGATTGACGCCATCGCATTATTGAAAAAACAGAACTGCACCATAAATTTGAACTTATTGGGCGCCGGCGCACAGATGAAGGATCTTGAAGAAAGAATAAGCCAGTTAGGTGTTGCCGACAGCGTAAACCTAGTCGGCCCTATCCCCCACGATAGCTTAATGAGTTTCATACATGATTCAGACGCTTTAATTCTGCCAAGCTATCGAGAAGGTGTCCCGAATGTCGTTATGGAGTCTCTATCAACTGGCACACCTGTGATTGTTACAAAGGTGGGAGGAATACCAGAGGTTGTGCAAGAAAACACGAACGGAGTCTTCATCAACGCCCTGAGTGGTGAAGGGGTTAAGGAAGCCATCTTGAAGGCAAAGAATACCGAATGGCAGTGCAATGCAATACGCGCTTCCATTTCTCACCTTACTTGGGCGAACACAGCGCAACATATCCAATCTTTATTAGAAATAAAACAATGACAGCATACAACTCTTTGGTTCAAGTACCTTACTCTGACTTTGAATTTGCGGTTAACGAAGCTTTCGAAAGCAAGCAACCTTTCAGCTTTATTCGTCTCGGTGATGGAGAAGGTGCTTTATTAGATTTTGATGAGCAGTGCTCACTCGAAGATATTGAATATTTGTCAGAACATGTGGGCAAAAAAGCGACCATCGAACAGCTTTCCACATTGAAAAATAACTTGGAAAAAGCCATCGATAATACGAATATAGTTGGTATTAGAGATGATGTACTGGGCGTCTCATTTGAAGAAGGTTTACTTAAACAAAACGATGAGCAAGTTTTCTTAGAGGCATTTAAACAAGCCTTTACGCTACGCGCCACCGAGTTAAATATTTGCTATTCAGACGCTAGGCGTATTGCCAAACTGTATAAAGCAATCAAATACAATGCTTACTCTCACCAGAAGCTATGTACGCAGTGGATCCCTTTCGACTACTTTCTTTCAGGCGCGCTGACCAACTTGCTTGAACGAGCAGGTGAAATTGGTGTGGTTACTGCTCGTGTCAATATTCCTGAAAAACTCAGAAAAGCATTAAGCATCAATGTTATTGAACACATCACTCCCGATAAATCAGCTAGGCAAGTAGGAACTCTCATTCCACATTACCCAGATCATTTCAATAGAATAAAAAATGAGATAAACGTGAAATATCCTGGAATGCCCTATTTAGTTGCAGCAGGTTTGATTGGAAAAGGTTATTGTGCCGAAATACAAAGGCAAGGTGGTATTGCTTTGGATATCGGCGCATTGATTGACTGTTGGGATGGCCGATATAGCAGACCCAAAGTCATAGAATCAAAATTCAATGTTAAAAAGACCTTAATGGGCAAGAAAAAGCTGCCGGAAGAGCTCAAAATGACAACTGAAAATGCTAAACGGCTGCGTGAACTATTCCGCAATACCAGAAAATAATTCACACCGAACTGAATTTGAATCGATAGGTACTGACTACATTGAGTAAAAAACGTCTTCTTTCCTCTGGCTTCTTTTCTCTTATTGAAAAAATAGTCACTGTTGCCGCCATGCTAATACTGACCCCCAGTATTATTACCAGTATTGGCAGCGACGGCTATGGTTTATGGCTTTTAATACTTTCTGTAATGGCCTTTTTTAACATTATTGAACTCGGTTTCCCCGCAGCGGTTCAACGATTTGTTACCCTACACTTAGAGAAAGGTGACAAAGATACGGCAAACGCCTTTCTTACCACGTCTTTGTTGCTGTTTCTCAGTTTGGGAACCGTATCAGCACTGTCTGCTATTTGTGTGTTTAATTACCCCCATGTATTGGGGTTAGAAAATGACTATCAAGATACTTTAATGCAAGTCGCTTTAATTTTCGCGCTGAAGATTGTAATGGACTTTAGCATGAACCCAATCCATGCAATCTATTCTGCACATTTGAGAGTGGATGCTGATGCGGCCCTATCGACACTGAATGTCATTGTGAAGTCATTACTCATATTTTATATAGGAAGACACCATGGTGTTGTAGCCATGGCTTATTGTGCCGTTTTAACGGATGTATCGATTAACCTATTGAAGATTGGCGTGGCGAGAAAAATTTATCCTTATTGGAGTTTAAATGTTAGTAATATTAGCCTCAGTCGCGTATTAGAGCTCTTTAACTTTTCCAAATATATTATCATCATGGCTTTTGCCCGAATGATAAATCAGCGCTCTGCCCCCATACTCATTAGCAATATTATGTCCGTTAAGGCCGTCGCCATATTTGGTGTTGCCCAAAACCTAATAAATCATGCAGACACGCTTAACAACTCTATTTTTCATGCATTTTCTGCTTATTTTACCAAGTTGGTAGCGCGGGGCGGGAACATGAGTGAGTACATCATTAAAACTGCTCGCTTATGCTTTTTAACCTGTTTGGTGCTAGCGATTAACATTCTCATTTTCTCTCAATCATTTATCGAGGTATGGTTGGGAGACACTTTTGCAGAAGCCTCATTACTAATATCCATTATGGCATTTTCACTGCTTGTTAGACCCTATGCGATGATATTTAGGAATATCTTGGTCGCGCAAGCGAACCACAAAAATTTAATGTACGTATCCCTAATAGGTTCGATATTCACAATAACCCTAATCGTCACTTTAGGAGCCGAATATGGCACGATAGGTGTTGCTATCAGCTTCACCCTTGTTTCGTATCTCACGCAATTTTTTCTCTACAGGCTAGCGTTTTTGAAATACAATGCTATATCTTTAAAGCAAATGGACATCTGCTTTATCGTTTCTTTTACCTTGTGTCTATTGGCGCTAGCTAGCTCGAGCTATGTTTCGCAGTTTGTAAACAGTTGGCTTGGGTTAATTGGAGCCGCAGCCTTGATTAACGGCACGTTAGTGCCGTTAATCGCTTATTTCTTTTTACCACCTGATTTTATTGCCTTGATAAAGCAAAAAGTACAATTAAAACTGTAAAAGTAATAATACTGAGTGATTGCGTTACGGCAGTAGTTTAGAAAACATGCTTTTGTTATTAATAACCACACGTTCCGCAAGCTCTTCAGCTTTGTCTTGTAGCTTCACAGGATCCGGGATTTGAGTAAACGTTGTCTCAATTGATACTAAGTCAATTGACTCGTTGTATGGTGCGACGGACCAATCTTTGATATACGCATTAACCTTGTCGATGTTCTTATTGATACAATAATGTGGTTTTCCGAAAGCAAATGCCGTAATCACCCCATGCAAACTAGTACCATAAAACGCCGATGCATTTTTGATAACGTACATGATTTCCCAGACATTTAAATCAGTTAGTAAAACCGTTTCCTGAGGCAGTTTGCTGTGTATTTGACTTAGTAACTCAAAATCATCGTGACCAGATGCGTAGCCTATTGGCAAAAGAACAACCTTAGCACTACTGTGACTATTTAATTTTTTAACTGCCGCAATGATGGTATCTTCATCACATGATAATTTTATCGGGGACGCTTGAAACGCAACATAACTATTGTTTTTAAATTCGGCAATACGTTGACTGAGGTGCGTTGCTAGGAAGTCATCCGTAATTAACTTAGTAATAATATGCACTGAATCTGGAACCAACAACGGCTCGACAAAAGCGTTCATTGCATTCATTGTTCTTTTATCCCTTACCGCAAGATGTCCTGATTGCGTAAGGCTTTTCACACTTTTATCTTTTAGTTCTTCACTCTGAACCTGCACCCGGCCACCAACGGTATTAAAAAACACCTGGAAATCATCGGTAATTAAAACATATGGAAGCGAACTCACATTATTAAAAGAGAATTTTGCTAGGGCCTTATATAAGCGCGGGAACCTCCACTTTAGCGACCTAAAAATGGAGTATGTGGCTTTATTTTCAAAACTATGAAGGAAAAGAATATCTCTACTTGCACCAATTACCTCACCGCCAACCACAATGACTACCGAGCCCGACTGCAAATTTTTTAACACTTTATCGATTGGCGTCGTGGGAAGGCATTTATAATTGGTCAGATTCGAGCGAGTAATCGACGCGTATTCAAATTCATATGTCTGCTTTAAGTTTGGTAAATACTGTTCTACAAAACTTTCTAACAAAATAGGCATTAAATTATCGCCATAATTATATCTATCGAAGGCACCATATAAAACTATCTTTTTCACTGACCAGTCCTTTTTACTGCGCTATATGTTAATTATTGTGCATACAAAATTATTTAATCTATGTGGCGTTAATTTTATTTACTCTCCACACCCTTTGACAGCTTATTACGACTTGATAAAACTTTGATGAACCAGTCTCTTCTATGGCGAAGAGGTTTTTCTAATAAAATCAAGCTGGCTGAGGAAATCATAATGGTAGCAATCAAAAAGGTGACTAATCTTGCCGCCCAATTGTCTTCGAAAACACCCAAGAACATCATCGTATTTAGAACAACCATTTGATACACGAATAAACCAAAGGATACATCATTTTTAGCAATAGCCTTCTCAATCTTATTGAACAAAGTACTTGTTGACGGCGCCTTAAACGCAATACTGACAATAAAGAAAGCGAGTACAGTAAATAATATTGGATTTATATCGTTTCGTCCCCACCTGAACCCTAACCAAGCAAGTGATATAAACAACATCACATGCAGCAAAATCCAAGGGGTCGCATATTGGGTCAGCCGTCTAAATCGAACAAAGTCTCGACTAAACACATACCCTAATATAAAGAAGAACAACCATGGTAAAAAAGTTAAAAAATGTATGACCTTGGTCACATTGTTGGGGTAAAAATTATTGAAATAGTGAAATACCATATTAAATAACCCGCATAGTATCAGCACTACATAGATATATTGTGTCTTTCCTCTTTGCACCCAATAAGCATCTAGCCTTTTTAGTAACGGCAGCCCCAAATAAAATTGAAGGATAACGGGAATAACCCACAAACTACCGTTGAGCACCCCAGTTCCTACATGACTCAAAAAGTCGGGATGATAGAAAAACACTACGGTCAGTTGTCCTAGACTCCAAAGCAGGAATTTCAGCCAATCTTGACCATGCAAATCGACCATACCCAGCGTAAAAATCAATACAAGACTAACACTAAAGGCTGCCCATAATGGGGGGTAAACCCTCAACACCCTTTTGACAAAAAACGCTGTGAGTGAGTCACTATTTGAAGAACTTAGCGTAATGAGAAAGCCACTGATAAAAAAAAGAATAGGCACTCCTGGAACAAACCACGTCAGGGTTGCGACTACGTCAATATAGCTCTGTGGCGCAGTATCAAATTGCTTAGAATGCGAAAACACAATTGAAAATGCGGCTAAATATCGCAGCCATATAAAATGATTCGTTCTTGGGATATTGTTCACGAATCCAATCCCCTAGGTTTCGTAAAATTAAATTTACACAATGTTACGTTCGTTTTATACATATATAAAGACCTTATCTAACGCCAAATAATCGCGTATTCAATCTAGACCTTTATAAGGGTCACCGAATCTTAATTTCTGGTAGAGCCATACTATTTTTCTTCTATAGTGCTGACTTACACTACTAACGTTTTCTAACCACCTCGAAAATAGCATGGTCTTATAATGTAAAAATAGCTCTTGAACTTCGCTACCATCGGATCTTACCCTTGATGCTCTTAAAGGAATAAAAGACACATCAAAAGCGGATGTAGAAAACTTCACCAATCTTTCGCTGTGGATTGGACTTTTAGTTTCCTCACAAAATTTAAGTATCTTATTAAATCGTTTCCCATAGGCAGCTATGGCCTCATCACCAGTGACCACAGCAAACCTGTCGTTATAACCACCACAATGCTGCCAATTAGGTAGGGCAAGAGAGTTTTTATGAATTCGTTTACTTGCTTGCTCGATGATGGTCCTGAAGTCATCGTGGTAATGCAAATCGGGACGTAAAAACAATACGATATCAGGCTGCCATTTAAGGCATTTATCAGTCACTGAGGCCATTGAATAAAGCTGATGGTATAGATTTTTAATAGACTTGTTCTCATCTTCCCAGAAGTCACCAAACTTTATTACATTCTTGTAAGTAGAATCGGCTAGAAATAGTTCTGGCGGCTCAAAGCATATATCATCAGGAGAAAGTAAATAAGCATCGTTAGGGTCGATAGCGCCCTTCTCTCCGCTTCTACTGTTTTCAACACGTGTTTGCTCAAAGAAGTGCGCAAACACTTTATGTTCAAAATTGAGCGTCGCTATAGAAGAATATATATTCGCTTCAATGTGTCTATATGTAGTAGAAACACCTCTGGTTATTCCAAAAAAACAAACTGCTACTTTAATTGCCATAACTATCTCAACTTCTAAAGCACTTGTTCAAAACATTTCATTAAAAGGGCATCTGGTCTCAAATTAGACTCATAGTAGCGATGATTCTCTTTCATCATAGAAAACCTAGTGTCAGTACTTTCATCTAACCTAATGGCTTGGTCTACACACTCTTGTGCTGTAGTAAACGCTAGGTAGTGACTTCCTTCAGCTAAATTAGGAACATAATTTAAGTTTTTTTCTGCAACAATTGATTTAGACATAGCGATATACTCACCAAATTTCCATCCTATAGAGCCGTGAAGACCCGTGGACGCAATACATATATCATGAGACTTTACGGTATGCAGGTAATTACTTTTTGTCGTTAGACCAGCGTTATCAACCACTAATTGAGGGTGTTGCTTGACTGCGAAATCCGTTGCAATTAACCCTCCGGTAAATCGACTCCCAAATTCATCTCTTAAAAGCTCAATACACTTAGCACGCTGGACATTGATTTCTTCTCTTTGCGTTTTTTGCTGGTCGCTAATTTGGAAATAACTGTCGATCTCAGTGTCCCAAAGGCGAGCTAAAAAAAGTACTTTAGCCTGTTCTCTTAAAACAGGGGTAGAACTAATATTAGAAACTGATGCTTTAAAATGTAGTTTCCCTAGAAAATCCGCTTGTTTTATTAACTCTTTTTTCCACTCTTTGGTGCTGTAAAAAAGCGCACAACGTTTAAATCCAAATGGGTCAAACCCATCTGGATACACTAAGTAATTTAATCCATACGGATATACGTTCTTTTGATAATTTTCAGGCTCTAAAGATGGGTTAAAACTACGCTTAAAATAATGGTTAGTCAGTGCGTACGCTTCAAGGTCTATTGCGGCACTATCAGACGTATCAAAGCACAACTTCTTACCCGCCAGCTCGATATGCAGGATGTTGGGCTGAACGCTGAACGGCACAGTGCTTTTACGTGCTTCTTTCCCAACTCGCATGGATACCTTGAGCCTACCCTGGCGATGCAGCATGGTTAAGCCCGTATAGATTTGCTGCAAATGATTTGAGTTATTATCAGCATAGACAGTACATTTCAGCTTATTCACTCTCGACTCCCTTCAAGACTACAATCCCTTGGATTGGTAAGTGATCACTACCCATATCTTCCCCCACCTCGGAATGAATAGGCGTAAACGCTTTGCTTACGAGTAGATGGTCTATACGTGGGCTCACCAACCTATTTTTACGCGTTGAGCCATATCCACTGCCGCCAACGGCGAAAAGATTGTATAGATCCCCCCAATACTGTTCATATTGGTAGTTTCTATCAGTGATGTTAAAATCCCCAGCGATGATCACTGCGTCGTTATCGGTCCATTTATCTAATAAAGCGCGAACTAGACCAAACTCAACAGCTTTTGCATCCTTAAATAAGGATAATTTTGATTCAAATCCTTTCAACGTGTTGAACCTATACCCAAAATTAGATATCGAGGCAAAATGAACATTGGCTAACAGGACTGAATCCCCCCTGATTTTTGCACTGTGCAATGAAACAAACCGACCCCATCCGCCCAAGGGTTTTCTATCCAGACTATCCAATTCCTCAAGTTCAAAGCGCGATAAGATACATAGGCGCTGAACGCAATTAGTATAAACACCGGCATATTCACCTACATTGAACTGACCTAGACGCGATGCCTCTTGAATAAAAAGAATATCTAAATCTTGTTCTATGAACCAATTGTACAATTCTGCTTTTTCGACACGTTGAGCGACATTGTATGATGCGATTGAGAGTTGGCTTTCATAATCTATCGCTGCAGTAGCTTTTTTACTGAAAAAAGAGAACTTAAAAGGTGAAGCAAAGAATATGGCAAGTAATGCTAAGGGGACCAGGTATCGTTTTGACTTTCCGAGAAATATTAACGCAGGAACACACAGTAGAAGCAAAACATAGTCTGGTAGAAAGTCGAGAAAATAAAAAATATCAAATAGCTCTATATTAAGGATAAAAGCTCCACTGACCACGAATACTATACAAAGTAGGAGTATGCTAACTACGCGACATAAAGCAAGAATCATTATTTTCGGTCCCGATATATTTTTAGTGGCTATTTTTAATGGTGTTTGGGCTTAATAGCTAGTCGCGTAACGACGCAGTACACGGGTCATTTTCCATGAATCTTTTTATATTCTTCGTGCTTAACGCCAAATAGCCCCATAAAGGTACCAACGCCAGAACACACCCTGAACAACCCATCAACAAGCGTACCTTTACTGCGCAAAAATAACGCTTTAACTATTAGCAAAACACCACGTATCACGCGGACAATAGACAAAATACTGCTCTTTAACACAGCTTTTAAAAGCGATTCCTCAAAAATATGCGAACGTGTAAAGCCGATCCCCGAACGAAATCCGCGACGACAAAACCACTTTATATTTTTTCTGCTTGAAGGCATTTCTTCAACAACTGGGGCATCGGTGTAGATACACCTAAACCCAGCATGGGTACATTTAAGCGCAAAATGATAATCACTTGCCCCTGTCATCGCGAAACGTTCATCAAAACAGGGTGACATCTTAGCCAGTACGTGTTTACTCAACAGTAAGTTATTGGTGTAGAAAACACTTAACTCCTGTCCTTCGCTTTGAACGGGTGCTGGGTAAAGAATTTCAGTAGCCCAGTTCTGTTTTCCAGCTTCGTCAACCGAGATAACATGGCTTGTGACGATATCTGCAGCGTACTTTTTGGCACTTAAAACCAAATCCGAAGCCCAAGTTTTCTCTTTAGGCCATTCGTCGTCGTCAATGAATATTAAATAATCGCTATTCATGGATGTTGTAATAGAAACGCATTTATTACGGGCGTATACAATGCCCGCCTGTCCTTCAACGTCATAATGGATTGGTATACGGCCAGAACGACGCTTATCTACAATGTCCTTTGTTTCTTTATCACATGCGTTATCGACAACTAAAATAGAAAGCGTTAGATCTTCTGAAAATACCTGCTCCTGTAGAGCGTCGAGTAACCGAGCTAACCAAATAGGCCTTTTACAAGTGATAATAGCAATAGTGACTTTTTCCATGGCTGGCTTTCTCAATATTTGGTTCTTAAAAACGATTCAATTCTTTTGAGCGGCCAACTTAGCTTCCACCAAATAGATTCATAGGCATCTAAAAAGTGACGTTTGAAATAAACCTCTTCTGTTTTGACCGCATTCAAATGCTCGGAAAGCACACCCGACAAAGACGCTAAATAAACTTTATATTCATTAACTGACTCGGCTAGGCGGGCTTCATCCACCACGTCACTACTGAGTATTTCAAAGACTTCCATTGCAAGGTGAACAAGAGGCTCATTAGGTACCTCTACTGCCTTTTGATTCTTTAACTTTTTATCTATAAAACTTTGCTTTGGGGTATTTTTCCCAGTAGATATTTCGAAATGTTCAAATATTTTTCTTGCTGAATCATCTGGAGTATTTAACAAATTTTGATACTTAAGGATGAAAGGGTTCAGCCCTTTAGCTCCGATGTAACCAGAAAGCGTATAATTTAGCCAAAGGTGCATCGATTTATTAATAGAAAATCCATCTCGCTTTTTAAGCGAACCATGAACTTCCATTGGTGAACGTAACATCAAAACAAAATTAATTTTGATTCCTTTACTGTCGAGTACCTCTCTCCAGAAAGGCAATAGCAAGGTAGTTCTTGGGTCTTTCATACCCCAAAGGTTTTTTTTTGCATAATCTTTATCTAAAAGATGTTGAGCTTGAGCTTTATAACCTGCCAAAGAATCCGCGACTTCAGGGGTGATGCAAAGCGCTAACGGGTGATCCCAAGATAATAATTGCTCGTCCAAAAGCCTGTCATTAAGATCCACAAGTAAGGAGTTTTCGAAGAAGCCTTTTTCGTTGACCCCTTTTTGGGGTGCAAACAAAGAACTTCCCATAAAAACACCCAGTTCGGAAAGAAGACCCGAAACGGCAGAAGTCCCGCTTCTGTGCATACCGACCACTACAATCGCATTTGGCTTCATGCCACCTCCCCTTTGATTCTTTTTCTCATTTTCTTAATAGACACCAATAATGAGCGAGGCGTCACTTTTAGAATCAAGGATGTGATTAATAAATCTATTCGGTATCTTTTGAGCATCCATGCATTTGAATAGCAAGAGGAACATTCTTTAAGCTCATTGATATAGAAAAAGTTGCTCGCATAGTGACGATAAACCCGGTACTTAGCTTCTTTACACCATGCTCTTTCTTGTTCAGTTAAACCGCTAATTGAGGATATTTTACTTATGCAAATTAAATCTGCTGTAAGCATTTTTGCCTCATTGAGTGAGTAGTTGGCACCATGGATTACGTAAGTTGCCAAGGGTTCACTCACTACGCCGAAGCGCGTAATTCTTGCTAACCGAAGCCACACATGCCGATCGTCAACACCATGCAATTCTCGACTTTCGTCGAAGCCTCCTATTTCTAGAAGTAAATTTCGCCTCGCCATTCCAGTACAACATGAAATAAAATTTTGCATTAATAAGGCTTTAAAACATTCACCCTCAAAGCGCGGCTTACTAATACTAAAATCACCGTTTCTATCAACTTCAATCCAACTGTAAACAACGCCAACATCAGGGTGCTGCTCAAACGCTTCCATTTGCTTTTCAAGCTTGTTTGGCTTCCATAGATCGTCCTGATCACAAAAGCCAACGATATCCCCTTCCGCGTACTCAATGCCTACATTTCTCGCGGCTGCTACTCCGCCATTCTCTTTGAAGACATATCGAACTTTGTGGCTATCAAGGTATTTTTCTACAACATGTTTGGATGAGTCTGTGGAGCCATCATCCACTATAATAATTTCATAGCTTTCATAGGTTTGAGCTAAGAGACTGTTAAGCGTCTTTTCTACTGTTGCTTCACCGTTGTACATAGCAACAATGACACTAGCTTTTAGTTGATTCAATTGATTGTTCTCATCTACAGTTACAGTGATAGCAATATTCTAATGACTACATACAACGCTGCTAAACTTGCTATTGCCAATGCACATATTTTTTTTATTATGGCTGCGGACATAGCAAGTGGGGTGATTTTTCCAACTCGATAATACATGGCTGCCACCATGGCGACAAAAATGTACACGACCATAATATAACTGCGGCTGATGAAAAACGCAGTAACAGCGTACCCAATTAAAGCAACCAACAAGTACTGGCTTAAGACTTGCTCTTTTTTAAGCGCCTCTTCATGACCAGGGCTAACATCATTGCATTTCATAACACTCAAAAGCATATAAACGGCTGTAATCATAAACATTGCCCACATGACATATCCAAATATTCCAAGCTCCGCCATTACCGTGACATAAGTATTATGTGCAACCTTCGAATGATATTCTAAAAACCGTTCTTTCCCGAAGCCAAATAAGGGTCTATGTTTAAGCATTTGAATACCTTCGTACCATGCGGTTAAACGTTGACTGGCGCTCTCGTCATCCTTACTGATTTTACGGAACGCGCCCATGGCAAGGAGAACACCCGGTATACTAATTGACGCTAAAATTATGGCTTTAATTTTTCCAAATTTTATGTAGAACAAGCAAAAGAAAACACTCAAAAGCCCTAGAAGTGAGCCCCTGCTGCCACTCCAATATACTCCCATACATAGCATTAAGACTGAGGCCAGCGCCCCCACTTTAGTCACCACGCCTTTGCCTGTTAAGAGGAAATACACAGCAACAGGAATATTCATGACAAGGAACATACCCATGTCATTTGGGTCATTAAAGCTTCCTACGAATCGTGCCTGAACAGCCTCCCCACCACCATCATAACGGTAAACCACTGACTCAGCCCATCCTTGGCCTGTCGGGCTTTGTATTTGGCTGTAGGCGTGCTGAACCATAATTAATGACGAGCTTAAAAATATGAAAAAAATCACATTCTGGCGTTTGACCGTGCTCAGTAAACTGAAGTAGAGAATAAACGGAATAATGTTGGCGTTAACCCATTCTATTAACTTACTCAGGTCGCTAAAATAGCGAAAAGCACGAATTTCTGATAGCAACATAGAGAAAAGCAGTAGAATTAATAACGTACATTGGACATTCCAAATCTTCGGCCTGAAGCTCACTAAATAGGAGAAAAACGTCAGTATCAGAAACGTTCTCAATAATGGAAATTCAATATCAAATAACGGCCATTCGTGAGGACGAGCGAGCAGTAAAAAAGTATAAATCGCAAGTAGGAAGAACCCGAAAGAGGCATGATTGGCAGAATTACTATTCATTTGCATACTTTTGTTATTTACCATGACACTCTCCCTAAGATTCGAACTCTTAGGTAACTTAATGCTTTCATAATAGCGGTTCGCCAACACTCGAAGAAAAATGTAGTGCTGTACTTATGAAAAGTGAAGCTGTAAATGGGTTGTTTATATTCCGTAATGTCTTCTTTGTAGCTAGGAGGCATTGATAGTAAAAAGTCATAATTATTTAGGTTTAATATGCGGGCCTGTCGAAGTTGAGCGCAATGCAGAAGCATACCTGGAGAAATATTGGGTTTAAAAGAGGTGTCTACTCCACTTTGGTAAAACACTAGGTCATCACCGGATATCATTGAATAATTAACCGCTATCGTTTGTTCATTTTTTTTTATAGCGATTAAAGACAACTTTTCAACTGCTAAAAGCTTTTGCAAAACACTATTGTGAAAGGCGTCAAATAACGGGTGGTCAAAAATAGAAGGGTGTCCAGGTCGACGCCATTTTGTATTGTGAAGACGCTTCAATTCATCAAAGGCAAGCTCTAAATCCGAAACATTTTCTACAACATGATAGGTAATACCACGCTTTTCAGCAGCCTTAAGATAGCGGAAAGTTCTTTTTTCGAGCTTGGTTTTACTATCTCCGGTATTAATAAAATACCGATTCCCTTTGAACTCCTTAAGGTTTTTATACCCTAAATATTCAAACATCATGCTAACTTGATTTTTTTCTGTTGAGTTTGAAACAACTAATTTCTTAAGGCCAATAGTGTCAATCGCCTTTTTGAGTAGTTGGTTAATCTCGGTACTAATTAACCGAGCTGACAGCATATCCAGGCCTTCACTACATACTTCTGCAGCTTCTGGTTCTCCGCTACCTACAAACCAGAATACGCCAGCGCGGTCCCCTGCTCGTTTATAAAGAGGCAATAAGCATACTAGCTCATCAAGATCCCAGACTGTCACTACCGCCAATACCGACACACAGTTTTTAAATACACTTATCCATGTCGTTATCCATTCATAACTAAGAAAAACATTGCTGTTACTTGCACTAGCATAAAGCTTCTGCCAAGACTCCTTGCTCTCTACTATTTGTTGTTCTGAGTCTAAAATGCGCACTTCCATCACTTAAAAACCGGCATGTGGGGAGTTCTTTGAGGATGTAGCGCTCGATGAAGAGCAATCATCGGGGCATTTAGTCACGGTCACCACCAAACGATGAGTATTAACCCCTTTCAATGCGCTTTTAATTCGAGCAAGTTTAAAATTCCGTACAGAAGAAAACGTTTGGCCGTCAATGATATAAACATACTTAATAAGCCAAAAATCCCCCACCTTGTCACGACTTACTACCTGATTTTCCCCGTCAGAAATCACTTTCGATATTGACGTGTGGTCGCTAGGTATAATGGTATTTAAGTAGAATGATGCTTTGTTATCTAATTCTTCGGCATTGAAATAAAAGACACGCTTTTGCTCGTTATTAACATCACTGGCAACGCTGCAGACAAAAGAGTAATTGAGTACGTCTAAATTGATATGATTTCGGGTATCAAACTCAGCCTCACAATTTTCAGGTAGGACGGTACTATTTTGAATAGACATTTGCGCTGCATATGATGAAAAACAGAGAATCATTACTGTTGCTATTACTACTGTTGCCGTTAGTGGCGAATTTTTTTCTGCTGCTTCAGGTGATACCTCGGTGACGGGATTGATTACACGCATTCTTTCGTCTGCCTGTTCTAATTTTCCCCCCAGATAAAACTGAATTAGTGCCACGGGAACATAGATATACCAACCAAAGTTGTTGTGGTCAGTCATTAGAGAGCTTTCCATATTGGTATAATCTCCAATAAGAATAAGGAAAACTATTCTTAGCCAGTTAGTTACTAATGCGCCTACGATTGCAAACAATATGAAGATAAAAGCGCTTTTAAATGTTCTAAGGTAAAGAAATACGTAAAGTGAACTTATCGCAAGCGATACAATGATATACCGCAAACCACTACACCCCCTTGCGATTTCAAATACACCTGCTGGAATAGTAACAAATTCATTTTCTACAAAAACGGGAATATCCGTAAATGACATGATAAATGTCACCATAAATACAGAAAGTTCTTGAAAAAAGCCGGCGAATGCCCCCCAAAAGGGATAGATGAAAATTAAGTACGAGAGGGGAAATATGAGCGACCAACTCAATCTAAAAATTTGTAAACTCAAAAGAATAAGCAGCGAAAGGGACAATGACCAATACAGAAGGCTAATTTGAGACCAGACACTTATCCAAAATAAACCACCAATAACAATGCCTGCAGCTAACCATCCATAACTAATTTTTGTTCTAAAAATCAGTTTTTGCTGTTCAGCTGCAGTGTATATCAGATATAAAATAATAACGGGTATTAAGTAAGCGTGAGAGTACGTGCCGTCGTCAAAGCCGTTATCCCACAATGTCTTCATAACGGGAAAGTTTAATAACGCCCAACCCAATATGACCGTAGCCATTGTAACAAACGCAATTAGGCCATTCCTTGCTAGCATACTCTTAATCCCTATTTGAATATTTGAAGGCTATCTGCCTTTTCCAAATAACACCACTTCAACAGTTCTGATAAGTATAAGAATATCTAGTAGAAGACTTTGATGCTTAACGTAATAAAGGTCGAACTTAAGCTTTTCCATGGAGTCTTCCACACTTGCCCCATAGGGGTAATTGAGTTGCGCCCAACCAGCCAACCCGGGTTTAACATTATGGCGCTGGTTATAATAAGGTACTTCTTTTACTAACTGCTCAACAAACTGAGGCCTTTCAGGGCGAGGACCAATGAAAGACATTTCACCTTTAAACACATTAAGTAATTGAGGTAGTTCGTCGATACGATACTTTCTAATGAAATGCCCAATTCGCGTTACTCGATCGTCATTTTTACTTGCCCATTTAGCACCGTCTTTTTCGGCATCAGGTCGCATGCTTCGAAACTTCAGTATTTTGAACAGCTGCCCATTTAAACCAACTCGCTCTTGAGCATAAAACACCGATACCCCGGTGCGTCGACCGTCATCAAGATAGATGATGAGTGCAGTAGTGAGCATGATTGGCCATACAAATATAAACACAAAAAGTGCCAGTAAAGCGTTAAGGCTGTAGTCAAGCGCATCTCTGAGGTAATTTTGGCTCTGGAAACCATTTGAGTAGATAACCCAACTTGGATACATCAAGTTTACTACAATTTGCCCCGTCTCCCTTTCCATGAAGTCGAGTAATTCGGTAACCTCAATACCACGCAGGCGACATTCAAAAAGGACTTCAACGGGCAAGGTGCCACGACGTTGATCACACGCAATGACAATTTCTTCAATATCATTGTCGTTTATAAACTGCTGAAAGTTCTCATCCACCTTTATGTGAACGATTTTTTCTCTGCGAATACCGTCTTCTCGGTTATCACCAGGGATAGGCACAAACCCAACCATTTCGAATCCGATTCTATCCACATCGCGACGCATCCGCTTTTCAATAATTGATGCTCTTTCACCCGCCCCTAGCACCACTATACGAACTTTACCTAAACCTAAAAGCCCTAAGCGGTTCGTAAAGTAGCGAAAAATGACCAGTGTGATGATAATCGAAAATACGGCAGCCGGCAGGAAATAGGCATCCATCACCAGATTATCGAACAACGCCCTACTGACGATTTCAACAAGGAAGTAACTTAGCCCCACACTGACAAAAATCCGTCTTATAATGCCGCGAAAAGTTTCCCTAAGTTTTGCTTCATACAGACCCACAGACAGTGAGCAAAGAAGAATCGATACAGTAAGTAAACCTACGTTAATGATCAGCTTTTCCGGTGGAACTTTCGAAACAAGCCCAACCTGTGTGAGGATAAAGTACGTAATGTATCCCATATAAGCTATAAGTAGCGCTTCTGTTACTACAAGAATATTAGAGCGCTTATTTTGATTTCGCTTATTTACTGCCACCCCTGGCCCCTTAATACTACGAACTAATCCCCATCATAGAGGGATTTATTCTAATAGACTAGAATTGTTATTGGCATTATAGTGAGATTTGCCGTAGGGTAAACACCGAAAGCTACAATTTAACCATAATGAGTGTAGGATGATCTCTTATGTTTCGTTTAAAAAACATGCATTTAAGCTTTGCATTTTTACTAGTTTCAATACTTGTTGGGTGCTCGAATACTTCAACTCTCCCCCAAGCTACCACCAGAGCATCATTAACAACCGATGTAAATGAATATCAATACCTAATCGGCCCTGGCGACTCGCTAACCATTTTCGTTTGGCGAAACCCTGAAGTATCCGGTCAGTTTATTGTTAGACCTGATGGGAAAGTAACCACGTCATTGGTCGAAGATATCGATGTGGCAGGACGCACGCCCTCTATGCTGGCTCGCGAAATTGAAGAACAGTTATCAATTTATATTAATAACCCTCGCGTTACCGTGAGTGTTAATAACTTTTCTGGCCCGTTAAGTGAGCAAGTAAGAGTTATTGGGGAAGCCACTAACCCAAGCGCGGTCAGTTATACTGAACACATGACATTACTCGATTTAATGATAGCTGTTGGCGGATTAACTGAGTTTGCCGACGGTAATAACGCAAAATTAGTACGCGTGATCAATGGTCAGCAATCCACATTTTCCTTAAGTATTGACGACTTAATTCGAAGCGGCGACATTCAACAAAATGTAGACATTCTCCCTGGCGATATAATTATTATTCCAGAAGCTTGGTTTTAGTTCTAAGTAGTAAACGGAACATTTAAATGCAGGATTTACAACAAACCTTACTCCAATTTTTAGATTTACTAAAAGGGATTTGGATTAAGAAACGTCATGTCATTATTATGTCATGGATGATTTGCCCGATTGGCTTCTTCATGGTTGCCAACTTGCCCGATCAATACACCTCTACAGCAAAGGTTTACGTTGATACCCGTTCGGTGCTCCAGCCACTTTTGAAAGGTCTTGCTATTCAGTCCAACCCCGATCAAGAAGTCAAAATGATGGCTAGGACGCTTTTAAGCAGAACCAATGTTGAAACGATTGCCAGAGAGAGTGATTTAGATATCACCACTAATTCAGAACGAGAGTTTGAAGACTTAGTAACCCAACTATCTTCATCAATTGTTTTGCGTTCAGCTGGCAGGGACAATATCTATAACATCTCATTTGCTAATGCTAACGCGATTACAGCTCAGCGGGTTGTGCAAGAAACGTTAGACCTTTTTGTAGAAGGCTCGTTAGGAAACAACCGCCGAGACACTGATACTGCGGGGCGTTTCTTAGAAGAACAAATAGCTGAATATGAAAGCCGACTAAGTGAAGCTGAACAGCGACTCGCCCAATTCAAACGGCAGTACAACAATATACTTCCCCTTTCTGGTACATATTATAGCAGTCTTCAAAGCCTCAATGCAGAACTTGAGCTTACTCGCTTGAATATAAAACAGACTAAGCAACAGGTAGATTCTCTTAGATCACAAATCAAGAAAACATCTGCAACGGATAGCTTTGCTGTATCTAACCAAGAAAATTCAGGCTTAAAAACACGGTATGATGACCGTATCCGAAAACTGGAGGAAGAATTAGACCGCCTTCAATTAAGATTTACTGAAAAACATCCCGATGTGGTTGAAGCTAACTTGCTTTTATCTAGTCTGGAAAAATCCCGCCAACGAGAAATTGATGCATTCCTTTCAAGTGTTGACGAAGAAGACCAATTACCCCTTAATGATCTAACTCAGGAAATCCGGCTTGAAATGAGTAAACTTCAAAGCGAGGTTGCTTCATTAGAGGTAAAAGAGACAGATTTACAAAATAAAATTGCTGAGCTTGAATCTAAAGTCGACTTAATCCCACAGATTGAAGCCGAGTCTTCAGCGCTAAATAGAGACTATGGAATAACGAAGAAGAAATACGAAGAATTATTGTCACGCCGAGAAGCCGCTGGGCTTTCAAGACGGGCAGAGGTTTCTGCTGAAGAACTCCAGTTTCGTATTATAGAGCCGCCTCTTGCCGCCAGTTCGCCGTCAGGCCCAAATAGACTCATCCTATACACCGCAGTATTACTTGCTGGTTTTGGCTCTGGTGTAGGCGTAGCGTTTCTAGTGAGTCAACTTTCCCCTATATTAATTAGACCTAAACAATTAAACAGCCTATCTGATTATCCAATTTGGGGAACGGTCAGCCATTTGAATATTGTGAACATTCAGAAAAAAAACAAATTTAGATTATTAATCTTCGCCTTGTCCTGCGGGATGATTCTGCTGCAATATGGTATATTAGTGGCCGCAGAGATGATGAATATTAATTTAATCGAGAGGTTTTTCTAATGTCTAATACAATTGAAAAAGCATTGTTAAAACAAAAACAGAAAAACGCTTTAGCAAATAACTCGAATGAGGAAAGCGCAAGTAATAACGTTCCCGAACCTCAACTTGAAGCCACTGACGCTGCTAAGCCAGAGACTACATCCCCCAAAAGTAGTTTTAAAATTAATCTCCAGAGGCTAAGCGGTAATGGTCACATCTCTCTTTCTGGTGAGCGTAGGCAAATTAACGAAGAGTACCGAGAAATTAAGCGAAAGTTACTCGCTAACGCTTTTGGCCCACTCGCTAAAACCCTTCATAACCCTAATATAATAATGGTTACAAGCAGTCGCCCTTCTGAAGGTAAAACATTCACTGCGACAAACCTCGCATTGAGTATTGCAGCAGAACAAGATAAAACCGTCCTGTTAGTTGACGCAGACGTTCTTAAACCTAATGTGCTAAACACATTAGGTTTGGAAAGGCGCAAAGGGTTAATGGAGTATCTTGTCGGTGAGGTCGACGATATTTCTGAGGTACTTTACTCTACCAATATCGACAAATTGAAAATTATTCCTGCTGGTCGCTCGCATCACCTTTCTACGGAGATGCTTGCTAGTCATAAAATGCATGAAACAGTTGATGAATTTGCTAACCGATACCCTGATCGAATCGTTATTTTCGACACGCCTCCTCTTATCGGTATTAATGAAAGCGCTATTTTAGCTAATTTCGCAGGTCAAGCAGTGGTTGTAGTAGAGGAAGGTAAAGCGAAACTTAGTGACGTTAAAATGTCTGTAGAACGATTGAACCCTGATATGGCAATTGGATTTGTAGTTAACAAATCAGTGCATTATGACACCGATGGAAGCGGATATTATGGATACTATTATTCTGAGCGGGAAGATTAGAGCACATTTGGCTATATCTCTTACAAGGAACCTTAAACCAATAGCCGCTATCTTTTCGGCACTTTTTAGCTGCTCACTTTACGCTAATGTTGAATTGAGCGGCTCTACAAATGCGGATTATATTCATCAAAACGTTAGCTCTGAGTCTCTGGGTAATTTTTCAATTGATACACTTAAAATAGTCCCAACATTAAACGCTACTTATCAGTCACCTACTCTTTCAGGAGCTTGGTCTAGTAAATTGACGTACTTACAGCGTAGTAATGACATATCGGATGGAGAGCAAAGCTATACGGAGTATTCCTATGGGGGACAATGGGCACCGCTAGAACGTTTACTTGTCATCTCGGCGTCAGGTGCTCTTGCTTATAGGAATACCAGCTCTGCAAACTATCTAGTATCTGATTTTCTAAGTAATTCTGATTCTCTTAGCAAAACACGCTCGAATAGAGTTTTAGCACAATTAAATATTCAACAAGGCGATTGGGTTGCATTAAACGGTGTGGCCAGCTACTCCGACGTGGCTTCAGAGCGCTCATCATTGGTCGATGGCCAGGCTTTGGATAATGATACGATAAGCCTCTCAGGAAGCGCATCAAATGGCGATAGAGTCAAAAGCGTAGTGTGGAATGTAGAAGGTGCCTACCAAAATACCGACCGTGCGCAGAATAGCTCTGGTAGTTTTATAACTCGCGAGGGTGACGCCTTTTTAGATGCACTTCTGTACAACGATTTTGGATTAAGATTTGCTGCCCAACATGAAGCAAACCAAATTTCTAATAGAGATGATACGTCTAGCACAGTCCGTGAGTATACAAGCTATGGCGCAGGCCTAGTCTATCGACAAAGCGAAACTCGATACATTGCCGTCACGTTTAATCGGAGTAACTCGAGCATAGAAGAAGACGATGAGGACTTTGTTGGTGCAGAATTTTCTTGGGCACTCAGCTCCAGAACTTCGATAGGCGCGACGTTCGGAAGACGATTTTACGGTGACTCAGCTTCTGCCAATATCGATTATAACTCTAAACACTTTAGATCATCATTTGCTTATTCAGAAGAAGTGACGAATACGTCACGTTTGCTTTCAGATCCGGAAAGTCTAGGCGTTTTTGTCTGTCCTATATCATCAGCGTCTATTTCAGAATGCTTTCAGCCTAACAGCTTGAGCTATAGTCCAACTGCGTCTGAACAGCTTGTAGAAATCACTTCCCAAAATTTGGAATTCGACGACAGCATAATTCTTCGCAAAGGGGCAAATGCTCAGGCTGGTTATAGCTTTTCTAGGCTAACGTTAGGATTGTCTTGGCGGTATGCTGAAGATGATTACCTTGACCAAGACAGATTAAGAAGAACATATTCATTTGGTACTAGCCTAGCTTATAGCCTTGGCAGCTACACAACATTAAGCACAAATATAACCTTTGCCAATATCGAACAACGTTCGGGAGATATAAGCGCCAGAGGAGAAACAGACAATTGGAACAGTAGTGTTAGCATACAAAGAGAGTTGGGGCGGCACCTAGTTACAAGCTTGCAAGTGACGGTTCTGGACCAATCAGGTGATTTGAACTCTGGCATTGCCCAGTTCGGAAATAACTATAAAGATAGAAGAATTACAGCATCTTTAACTTATACCTTCGACTAATCCTTATCGACAATGAGTGGAAACGCATTTTTCTAGCACCTCTACTCACTTTTATCAGTACTCTTCAGTCTTACGTACGTTTTAAACTTCTTCTTCATTAGTTTATCTACATACTGCGTCATTTTAACCTTATGCGATATTGCATCGTCTAACGCATCTACTAACTCCGCCAACATATCAAGATAGTACTTACTATCTCGTATGATATTCCCACCGGGAGTCATAATCGTTTTGTTTTCAGGGTGCTCTGCAAAGTCATGAGTTTGGGACGTTGAATGGCCCAACCCACTCTCAGGCTCAAACATTTCAGCTTTAACTTCATCTATTACCTCACTTACCGCCTCTTCATCAAAGCTATTAAGCTCCTCCAAAAAGCCAAACAGCATGATGCGATCCATAAGCGTATTTATTTTACGGGGCACACCACGGGTAAACTGATAAATGCGCTCGTACGCCCCTTCTGAAAACAAATCTTCCCCATTCCAGCCTGCATGATGCAAGCGATATTCAATATACTCTTTGCACTCATCTAATGTGAGGGGCGCTAAATGACATGAAGCCACAATACGCTGTCTGAACTGCTCCATATTGGGCGCTCGTAGAATAGGCTGCAGCTCTTCTTGCCCTAATAAAAAGCTTTGTATTAACGGCTTACCATTAAGCTGAAAGTTAGACAGCATGCGCAGCTCTTCAATAGACTCTAACGGTAAGTTCTGCGCTTCATCAACAAGCAGTAATGCGCGGCGGCCTTGGGTGCTTAGGTCGTATAAGAACACCTCAAGCATCTTTAAGATTTCAGCTTTGCTTCTTCCGTCCGTGTTGATATCAAACTTTGAGGCCACCATTTTTACCAGCTCATCAGGCGACAGTTTGGGGGTGACTATTTGGGCCGCGAAAATATCGTCTTGAATTTCAGCCAGCAAACTATTCGCGACGGTGGTTTTCCCTGTACCAATATCACCTGTGATAACAATAAACCCTTCAGCCTGCGACAGCCCATATTGAAGGTACGACATGGCGCGTTTGTGCCACTTACTGGCAAAAAAGAAGCCGGGGTCTGGTGTTAACTGAAAAGGTTTAGCGTTAAGTCCGTAGTAACTTTCGTACATGCTGGTATCCGTTTGAAAAAACTGCTCGCTTTGCTAGCCTACCGATTAACTCATGGGGCTAGCAAACGACTACATTTTACATTTACTGAAATAAAAATTGAGGTAACCACAAAAATGCTAGGTTAACTTGTTTCGTGTTATACGCTCAATGATTCCGGTGGTAGAAACGCCATCCTCAAACGTTAACACTTGCACCTCACCGCCGTTGGCAATCACTTCTTTTCCACCAGCAATTTCTTCAATTTGATAATCACCACCTTTCACCAATATATCTGGTAATAACGAGGCAATTAATCGCTGTGGTGTATCTTCAGTGAAGGGCACAACCCAATCAACCGCACTTAAGCCAGCTAGTACTGCCATACGGCGATTAGTGTTGTTCACTGGCCGCCCTGGGCCTTTAAGCTTCGTCACCGATGCATCGGTGTTTACTGCTACAATAAGCCGGTCACCTAACTGCGCGGCTTCTTCTAAATAAGCCACATGCCCAGAATGTAGAATATCGAAACAGCCGTTCGTCATTACAATACGTTCGCCTCGCGCTTTCGCAGCAGCCATTGCCATTTCTAGTTGCTCTTCGGTCATCACGCCGCCGTCGAGATGCACAGATTGTTCACCTAAAGCTAGCGCTAATTCGGTATTGGTAACGGTAGACGTACCTAATTTCCCAACCACCACACTGGCCGCTAAGTTGGCCAATACACAAGCAGCTTGCAGAGGTAGTTTGCTTGCTAGCGCCACGGCTAGCGTTGATACCACAGTATCGCCGGCACCAGTAACGTCATAAACTTCTTTGGCTTTTGCAGGTAAATGAAACTCTGCATTGTTTCCTTCGAACAAGGTCATCCCCTGTTCAGAACGCGTTAGCAGTAACGCATCCAAATTAAGGTCAGTTTTAACCTGCTGCGCATTTGCTACTAATGATTTCTCAGAAGTAGACTCACCTACCACATGGTTTAGCTCTTCCATGTTAGGTGTAATAAGCATAGCGTTAGCGTACTTTTTAAAGTCACTGCCTTTAGGGTCGACAATAACGCGCTTACCTTTTGCTTTAGCTGCTTGAATTAGTGCTTGGGGGTGGCTTAAGCATCCTTTGGCGTAGTCAGATAATATAACAATATCAACATCATCAAGGGCGCTATCGAACGCGCTTTCTAGTTCAAATTTATCTGAATCAGCAAAGCTCTTTTCAAAATCTAACCGAAGCAATTGCTGATTACGGCTCATCACCCGAAGCTTGGTTATTGTGTCTTGACCTTCGACGGCGAAAAACTGGCAATCAATATCAAACGACTCTAAGCGCTCACGCAGTAGTTTGGCATTTTCATCGTTACCGCACATGCCTAGTAAGCTGACTTTAGCCCCAAGAGTAGCCACGTTCACGGCCACATTTGCAGCGCCGCCTGGGCGATCTTCAGATGACTGAACATTCACTACAGGTACAGGGGCTTCAGGGGAAATACGACCTGTTCCACCGCTCCAATAGCGGTCTAGCATTAGGTCACCTACAATAAGCACTTTTGCTTTACTAAAATCTGGTAAAATCATTGATGAGACAACTTTATCGATGTATTTCAAATTGCCAATGAGTATAACAGCCAACAACGTGAATACCCACCAGCAGCCTTCAACTTGGTACCTTTATCTTATCGAAAATAAACTGGGTCAATTGTACACGGGTATCACTACCTCCCCTGAACGCAGAATTTCCCAGCACAGAGGAGATATTGCAGGTGGAGCGCGGGCATTAAAGGGAAAAGGCCCACTTCAATTTAGGGCCATTTTCTTAATTGGAGATAGGTCGACAGCCTCGCAAATTGAATACAAGGTAAAGCAACTTTCTAAAGAGAAAAAACGGGCTATCGTTAAACAGAAGGTTTTGCCTGAAAACCTATGCAAAAACAGCCAGTATATTTCTCCTTCCGATTATCAGTAATATTAATTGTGATAGCAGCTTTCTACGTTACGCCATGCGTACTTGCGGCTACAGAGCAAACGCCTCAAGGTTTTAAACAATATACTTGTCTGCTGACAAGCTACCTTAACCACCGAGTACGCCATTAATCACCATGGCAGTACCTATGCTTAACGTAAAGCCTAGTGAAGCTACACCAACGTTGTGTTGTTGATCGACTTCTTGCCTAAAGTTCATACCAAACAGAATCACTTTTTTATTGATAAGCACTAATATATGCAGTGCGATAGCTAACGCTACACTTACCACCAACCAGCCGGTTACGTTACTTACATAACCTGACGGGTTATAGATAAGTAGGTTTTTCGCCGCCGAAACAATCATAGCGGTGCCCAGTAAATTACCCGAATGTTCTATGGCTAACGCTAACTGACCTTTTCGAAGCGCCCCCTGAAATGAGTCGTTTTGGTTATCTTTTGCATAGCGCACTTCTAAAATACGGGTCATCACCAATAACATGGTGAGCACGACAGAGAATCCTGTCACGATAGCAATAATGGCATTCATATCACTGCCATTCACCCACACCATAATATTTCTCAACACGATGGCACTTGCCACTAAGCTTGCAGCATCTACCAGTGCAATACTTACACTGCGCTCTGAAATCATGGCGTGAGTATCTACGCGATTGAGTACCAGCTTGTCATGGGCGAATCGACCAAACTTCACCAACAGAATACCGACAATACCGAACGTCACCATGCCAGTAGCCGCTTCACTGTAGCCCTGCCCGATATGACGACCTACCACCGAACTCAGCACGATACAAAGCGACAACATGCCACCGGCTATACTAATACCAAAAGCAAAATTGTCTTTAATACCAAGCTCTTCGGTCACTGAGTTCTTTCTCATCAGCCCAGTCAACCACTTCATAACCACCAACAGTGCTAGGGCGATACTTACATCGATAGCAAGGTAAATCCATAAGTCAGAACCTAGCGGCACGAGTTTTATTAAAGCATCCACGTATTGTTACTCCTTTTACCTAAACACAACCTTAGGGTGGTTACGCCCCAAAAACTGTGACAGACTCTTTTTTATCTCAACGTTTTGAAATATTTATTATTGTCGAAGCCAGTATTATGCCAACAGACAACACAATTACCATGAGCAATGCACCACAAGCCAACGAAACCTGGGAAAAACTTTCAGATAGTGATCGCGTTAATAGTGATTTAGCGCATCATCGAAATGATCTCACTACCGTATTTGGTCGCTCGCTGTTTTTTGCAGAGACCTGCCTGCAGCACCCTGACTGGGTTGGCGCTATGCTGGTTGAATCGGTTCCTGACGAGCCGCATACCTTTTACAACCATGCAGTTACGCAAAAATTGGAAAATGTTAAGTCAGAAGATGGGCTGCTTAGCGCACTTCGCCACTGTCGCCACTTTCATATGGCTGCTATTACGCTACGTGACGGGCTTAATAAGCAAACTATTACGCAATCATTAGGGCAGGTTTCTGCGTTAGCTGATGTATTAATTACGTCAGCTTACCAATGGCTTTACACCATGCTAAGTGACAAACACGGTGTTCCTTGTGGTGAAAATGGGCCTATCCATATGTACATTTTGGGTATGGGGAAATTAGGCGGTCGCGAACTTAACTTTTCTTCAGATATCGATTTGATTTTTGCCTATCCCGAAAAAGGCATGACAAACGGTGAAAAGAAACCGATAGAAAATCAGCAATTTTTTACCCGCCTAGCGCAAAAATTGATTCAAGCACTTAACAAGGTAACCACCGACGGCCAGGTATACCGAGTAGACATGCGCTTACGGCCATTCGGTGAGTCAGGGCCTTTGGTGATGCACTTCGACGCCATGGAAGATTATTACCAAGAGCAAGGCCGTCATTGGGAACGTTTTGCTATGGTGAAAGCGCGCGTGATCAATAATGATAATTCAGAAGACGTAGCTTCACTAAACGCCATCCTCACGCCTTTTACCTTCAGGCGCTACCTAGACTTCACCACTATTGATGCCCTTAGAGGCATGAAGCACCTTATTGCTACGGAAATTAGACGTAGGCGTTTGAGCAATAATATTAAGCTTGGTGCCGGTGGCATTCGTGAGGTTGAATTTTTCGCACAAAGCTTTCAGCTTATTCATGGTGGTAGAGAGCCTGAGTTACAAAGTAAGTCACTACTTACTACCCTGGATAATCTTGCTGAATTTGAAATGGTTGAAACCGATGTGACTGAACAATTACGGACAGACTATTTATTCCTTCGTAAAATTGAGCATACGCTTCAGCAATGCCAAGACCGACAAACCCAAACACTGCCAGATAGTGAGTGGGAGAAAAATGCACTTATTTCGGTTTTAGGGTTCTCGTCATACCACGCATTTACGCTAGCACTGCATGAAACCATGTCTAGAATACATGGGCATTTCAATGAATTAGTTGAAGAAGCACAAGATACTCACAACAGCGAAGATACCTTATTTGAAGCATGCCGTGATGCCTGGCAACTTTCCCTTGATAAAGAAGAGTTTAGCACCACGCTAACCCCTTTTATTAGTTTAGAGGAAGCGCAAGGGATTTGTACCCAGCTACAAGAATTTAAAACGAATCAGCGCGGGTATCGAATGGGTCAAAAAGGCGAGGATACGCTTAATAAACTGATCCCGGAAATACTGTATGTACTGATTAAATTCGACCCCAGTAAAGCAAACAATGTACTAAAACGAATCTTCGGCGTGATAGATGCGATTACCGGCAGAACAACCTATTTAGATTTATTGCTGGAAAACCCCAATGTTCTGCAACAGTTGGTAAAGCTGTGTGACAGGAGTGAGTGGATAGCGAATGAAATTAAGCGCTTCCCGCTGCTGTTAGATGAACTGCTTACCCCGCTCTATTTGCAGCAGCAAAATTCAGATATCACCACTAGTAAATATGAATACGCGCAAGAGTTGCGACAAACCATGCTGCGCGTTGAACACGACGATGTTGAGCTTGCTATGGACACATGGCGACAGTTTAAGCTTTGTCAGCAGCTGCGCATTGCAGCCAGCGATATTAGTGGCTCGCTACCCATAGCGAATGTAAGCGATAAACTTACCGTATTAGCGGAAGTCTTGCTCGAGCAAGTTATTGAAGCAGCGTGGCACCAAGTTTCAGCTCGCTTTGGCGTGCCGAGTCATTTGAACGATGGCGAGCTCGGGTTTGCAGTTATTGGCTATGGCAAGCTTGGTGGCTACGAGCTTGGTTATGGCTCTGATCTTGACCTTGTGTTTTTGCACAACGCGCCTCGCCAGTCAGCTACCAATGGGGCTAAGTCTATTGAAGCCCAGCAGTTTTACATCAAACTTGCTCAGCGTATTATGCACTTACTGAATACCAAAACCTTGTTTGGTCAGTTGTATGAAACCGACTTACGCTTGCGGCCATCTGGTAACGCGGGCTTGCTTTGTTGCCATATAGACGGATTTGAGCGCTATCAACAAGAAGAGGCGTGGACATGGGAACATCAAGCGCTAGTGAGAGCCCGCGGTATCTGTGGTGATATATCGCTGCTAAGTGCGTTTAATACTGTGCGTCACAACATTCTATCTATTCAGAGAGACCAGGCTACACTATCTACTGAAGTGAGCGAAATGCGCGTAAAAATGCGCAAACATTTGCTCTCTACGAGTAATCAAAAAGTCGATTTGAAACAATGTGTGGGAGGCATAGCAGATATTGAATTTATGACTCAATATTGGGTATTAGCACATGCGAATAAGATTGAGAGCTTGACTGAATTTTCAGATAATTTGCGTTTACTAGATGCAACCCGTAACGCAGGCATTATTGATGGAAAACAATCTCACGCGCTACAACAAGCTTATCTTGCGCTAAGAGAACAATATCATCACCTGACCCTTGCAGACACGAAATATGCAGAACAAACCGAGCATTTGAGCCAAATGAGAGAAACGGTAAGTGAATATTGGCAGGCGTTATTTGATAGTACTGCTGGTCATGCTGCCGATAGTAGTACCGACATTGATGGCAGTAGTATTAATGATAACGAAGGTGAGCAGTAGCTCACCTTTGCTTTAACTGATGATCAACGAACGAGGGTACATCGGGTAGATAAAAACTCGGTCTCTTCAGCAGTCACTACCAGAGAGCGTTGCTCGGGGCATAGATAGGCGTTTACCCGCCCTTCAAAGCTACTGTCGATAGCGCTGGCAATTTTAGCCAATGAACCGGCTACCGTATTATCTAACTGAAACTGATGTTTGATAATGAAGTCTTGCTCTAAATTCCATATCAGCTGCATGCCTTCCGCTTGCGCAAAAGTAGAGATAGCCTCTCGGAGTGTACTGCCCTCTTTGAAAGTGCGGAATTTTTGCTCTCCGGTCCAACTGGTATCTACCGTTGTATTTATACTCGACATGCTTTCTAGTCTGCTATCGAGCTGTGGATCAACGCCGCCAGTTTCTATCACAAAAGTACCCTGCTCTTCCTTAACTGGATCGGTAGAGGACATTCTAAATTCGCGGTAAAACTCGCTCAATCCCTTTGCCACCGATTTTTCTTCAGCTGGTTTACCGGAAGGTTCTTCATCACTGCTATTTTGTTGCAAATAAATCATCACACCCGCAATCACTATCAATACGAATGCCAGCGCTATGTGACGCGCCCAAAAAAATGTATTTGAATAACCTTTTTTAGCCATGACTTTTTCAATGCTTCCAATAACTTAAACTCAAGGTACAGCTTAACTCGCTTTTACCTTACGCACAAAAAGCGCGCTACAGTAATAATTGTACACCTAACGGCACAATAGGTAACTGCTTCGTTAGTACAATGACGGGGTGTCTTTACTGGGTCTGGTTTTGAACCGTTTATGCATCCACAAGTAACTTTCAGGCTGTTCTTTAATTGCCTTATCAATATGCGTGTTCAATTCTGTTAATGCCGCAACATCGTCCATATCCCCTAAATGCGTCAATGGGGGGTATATCTTTATTTTATAACCCTTCGCAGTGTACTGAGACGTAATCATCATAGGCACACTGGTAGAACGACGAATAAACATCAACGTAGCTGTGGTGGTCGCGGTTTCAGCAACCCCACCAAAAGGTACGAATACGCTTTGCTTTGGCCCGTAATCTTGATCGGGAAGGTATAAGCACAGCTCGTTTTCTTCCAATGCCATTAACAACGCTTTGGCATTTCGCTTGTCAATCATATACTTATTGGAGCGATTACGACCATGGTACTGTAAATAGTCGACCAGCGGATTATTATGTTTTCTATAGAAGGCGATGCTAGGGTGGAAGTAACCAATACCCCTGCATGCAAATTCAAGGTTCATGTTGTGCAGTGCCATGCCAAACACACCTTTGCCGCTGGCTATGGCTGCCTCAACATGCTCCGCACCTTCAATTTCTATGGCCTTTTTCACTCGCCAATCAGGCCACCACCACCCCATCGCCGTTTCAAATAAGGCCATTCCGGTTCTGCGCACATTCTCATTTAATAGCGTTTGCACTTCTGACTCCGACAACGACGGGTTCCAAAGTTCAAGGTTTCGCTTTGCTACGCGCACGCGTTTAGGAACAATTTTCGCAATCAGTTTACCTGCGCCACCGCCAATAAATCGTATAACAGGCAGAGGGAGCCAAGTGATGATGTAAAGAAGGAATACTCCTAGCCATACAGGCCAAAATTTTGGAGTAAGAAAAGACAGTTTGAATTTAGGAGCCTTAATTGCCGCAGCCAACGCACTCTATTCCTAACAAATTAAGAGGAGCGCTATTGTAGCAGACCAAATTAAAGTCGAAAGTGCGTTGGTGGAATAATTCGACACTACTGTCGTGGTATTTTGAACTCAATACGCCAAGCATTGTTTTACCTAGCTCGGTTAGCAAAAATGTTCACAGGACGTTAGCCCTCTCACTCTATAAATTTAGTGAGCGCCATACTCTTTATCAATCTGCTTCAGCTTTTTCTCAAAAGTTTGAAAGTGATCGTTTGTTTCATAATCGAAGTGATACTGGTTATGGAAACCAAACTGCAATTTACAGTTCATGTCTTCGATAAATAACGTGTAGCCATCTAGGTCGGTGTACGCAACAATACCATTTAGGTGGTATTGATCTTCTTTCTTATCACCATTAGTTCGGATTTTTTCAAACACCTGCAATAGAAATTTACTGTCTAATTCATTTTTCATAAATGGCTCCTTAGTTTTTGACTAGCCACTCTTTTTACGCTGAATGATAGCGTTTGGATTACACCGCTCATACTGATATGAATTTAGTCACTTGCCACTATTAGCCATTAAAAATTGTAGCGAAAGCCCAAAGATACTAAATGCGTTGAGAGGTCATCTTCCCCTCCTAGGTATGTATATTCAAGTCGCACCATAGATTTTAGACCAACATAATAATCAAATCCAAGACCAGCAATACCTGCAACCACACCTTCATCAAACGAGCATGCATCACCCGATAACTCTGAGTTGCCACAGTCGCGCGTACTTGCAATATCAGCGTTAGCAATACCTAATTTGTAATACAGTTCACCGTACTCGCTTTTCGCCTTTCCAAGTACAGCAAGGTAAAGCGCATCCCCCGAAAGATCGGTATCATCCTCGCTATCGTTAGTGAGATTAAGGTAACCCACTTCTGCATACCACTGCCTATGGATTTGGCGCCCAAAAGCAACACTGTAAGCTAGCCCGCTATTCTCGACATTTGTGAACTCAAAATCACTAAACCCAACTGACGCAATACCATAATTGGTAGAAGCACTATGTGCGTTGAACGTTAAAAAAAGCGCAATAAAACCAACTACAAACTGCTTCATTAAAACCTCAGGTTAAAACCACCAAAGAACAACCCTATTATTAACTATCTAGGGTGACGAGTGTAAACGTTAAATTTATATCAGAAATAAAGCCTCGTACTAAAAAAAGTACTCAAGGGTAAATTGGAGATGATCATCTCTTCTTAGGAAATAAAAGGTATCGTCAGTATCATCACTTGAAAAGAAATAGCCATCCAATTTCCAGCGCCAATGAGATGAAATACGACTAGACGCTTCAATAAATGCACTAGAAGTACTCGATTTATCTAAATCTTGCACGTATCCCATTAGCACTTCTGTTCCGTCAATGTCATTGAAGATAAACCGTAAGCCCACCATCAGGTCGTTTTGACCTAAAGCAAAAAAGTTATCTTCGCGTTCATCGAACTGGTACTCACTCAGTACACCTAGGCCATATTGGGTGTCGAATATGCCTTGTGTGGTGTACTCGAAACCTGTGACAACCGCAGCAAAATCTTCCGATTGCCCTTCACGATATATCGACTCAAATTTAAGTAACCATGCCCCGTATACATTCAGTAAATCTACGCCTACCTGATTGATTTGCGCGTAATAGGGAAGAATTTCTGGCTGACCTTCATCATTCACGGTGGTAACAAGTTCAGGCTCTCTGCTTGTACCTGAAAAGTAAGACAGCCCCACTTCCCAGTCACTGATACTGGCTTGCCACCTCAGCGCATAATCAACATGACTTTGCTCACCATCCGACTCATACAAGGCATCTCCCACAGCAATGGGCGGTCGCAGACGTCCATCAACACTTTCGAAGGTACGCTCTCTAAAATAGGGCAACACAAATGCTGAAAACGTACCAAAATCACTAAAGTAAGAAACATTGACCATGGGCTGACCAAGCTTATCTTCGCCGTCTACCGCTTCAATTGCATCGGTTTGATTCACAATATCGACGAGGTGAATGGACTCTGTTTGCCCCCAGAATACTTTTCCAATCCCTATTTTGGTTTCCCATGTGTCTGCCACGTGCATCCACTGCAGTTCCCGAACATCGAAATGCGTTCTATCCTCGTCGTGTTGATCAGCCCTGAAAAAGGGCTTAAACAGCAAGCTGTCTTCCCCATCATTCCACTCGGTATAGGTTTCAGGGCTAAAAAAAACAGAGCCGTAAGCTCTTTCTTGTGCTTCGTAAAGGGCGTCTTGCAAGAAATAACGCAACTCTCCGCCTGCGGAGCCTGTCACTTCCGTATTGGCCAACAAAGAAAATGAAGCCGTAATACTTGTTACCAATAAAGCGATGGATTTAGTCACGAATTACCGCGCTCTTTTTAAGCTATTCTTATCAAAATCCGATTCTGACAAATCGGTATCAAATATTAAGCTTTCTGTAATTAGCGACGTAGACTTACGGGTTTGTACGTTCGTCATCTCGCTGCGAATAGGTCGCCAGTATTTCTCTTTGTAAAGCTCATAATCTTTTAGTTCAAGCACCTTAAGTAGCGCCCCTTTCTTATCGTAAAATTGAACTTTGTGTACGCGGTAGTGAGACTTATCAATCCATACTTTTTGCAACGTATAACCCGAATAGTCGTATTGAGGAATTTGCTCCAATACAAAGCACGCTTCGCCATTAATCGTCTCATCCCCCACATAGGAGTAGGAAAATTTCTCTACTTCGAACGATGTCATGTCTTCAAAAGCAAATTCACTGCCGACAAAAGGCCCACTTTTATTTTTTGACGCTATACGCTTTACCCGTTTTAAAGCAGGAAGAAATATCCACTGTTCATCGGCATCGAAAACATGTGAGAAGCTCAGGAATGCTGTTCCTTTTACATCCCGAGGGGATTGGAAAACCGTTAGTGCTTTATCACCATCATCGGTCAACTCCATCGATTTCACGTTGAGTTTGCGTGTTGCTTCTTGGCCTTGTGCATTACGCAGGACCATTAAGATTTTCGCCTCTGAGTTATTCCACCCGCGATCTCTCGCTTTTCGCTCCTGCGCTATTTCTAGTCCTTTTGCACTAGGCTCAGCGGCAACGCCATTGAATGCGCTGATAGATATGAACGACGCCAGTAAAACAAGGCTAATGTATCTCACTATTCTTCTCCGGTAACGGGGTTTCATCTTTATCCAACCACATTAATAACGCGGGTAGGAAAATAAGGTCAACAGCCAAAGCCGCGACGATAATAATAATGGTCAAAATGCCCATGTGCGCGTTCAGCATAAAGCTTGAAGACGCTAACACACCAAAGCCGACTGTCAGCACTATTGTGGTAGTGGTCAGTGCCATTCCAACCGTATTAAATGCATAAAGCACACTCTCTTTAACCGATTTACGCGTCAGCCTCGCCGACTGATACTTCGACAAGAAGTGCACAGTATCGTCAACAATAATACCCATGGTCATACTGATCACCACCGACAGTGCCATGTTAATTTGGCCAGAGATTACCCCCCAAACGCCAAACCCGATAGCGGCGGGTAGCAAATTAGTAAACAGGCTAACTAACCCGAGTCGCCATGAACGCAGTGCAAATAAAATCAAAACAGAAATAAGCACTAGGGCATATAGAGAGCCCACTACCATACTCTCCATATTTCGATCGCCAATATGCGCGAACATTAAAGGCGGACTGGCGGCTTCTAACCGGTTGTCGCTACCAAGACTTTTGAAATATGCTTTTGCATCAGACTCCAATGCGGTTAAATCTCTGCTGCCTAAATTATCGATAACAGCGATAATTCTCATTGCCGATTTATCAATATCTAACTGATTGCTTAAGTCTAGACCAAATGGTAGCGACATTTCATACAGCAATACATACTGAGAGGCCAGCTCCCCATCTTCAGGTAACCGATAATAAGCATCTTCATCACCATGCATATTTTTATTTAACCGTTTTAATGTATCGGCAAATGACAACACATGATGAACTTCTTCTTTTTCGCGCAGCCATGTCGTAAGTAATTCTACTCGCGCTAAAAATTCAGGTTCCGTGGCACCATAAGGGGTATCTGAATAAATAACGAAGTCGATATTAGACATACCACCAAGCTTCTCTTCATTGATTTCCACCGCTTGGCCAAACGTACTTCTATCGTCGAAGTACTTCACCGCCACATCATTTAACTCGTTATTCGTTGCAAAAACACTGACTCCCACAATCACTAACGCACAAATAGGTAACAGAGCTCGATAATTCGACGTGACTTTATTTCCCAATCGGTCGAAGACCTTGTTACTTTTTGTCGCCTTCACTTTCAGTGGCTTTAGCAGCAATAAAGCGGGTAGTAACCAAAGCGACAATACACAGGCGAGCATTACGCCAAATGCGGTCATGTTACCTAAATCGGACAAAACGGGAACGGCAGAAAAGTTCAGCATCAAAAAGCCAATCGCCGTGGTAACACTGGTGATAATAATAGGCTTGGTATTGATTCTTAAACTTTCACTAATCGCATTCTCGTTGGTGAGGCCGCGACCAAGAAAGTACTGTACACCCACAATGATGTGGATACAGTCAGCCACTGCCAGTGTCGTTATCATGGTGGGAGCGTTCACAGTAGCGGTACTTAAAAACATGCCGAGCCAGCCAGATACACCAATGGAAGTGGCGATGGATACAATTACCACTAATAGTGTAGCGAGAGCCGCTAACACCGAACGAACAATCACGCCTATCATCACAATGATAAGGAAAAACATGAGCGGAATAAGCGTACTGGCGTCTTGCTGCGCAGCCACCGCAAAGGCATCGTTCATCACAACCATACCGGTGAGATAGATAGTGTGACCGGGGTACTTTTCTTCTAACTGCTGTTTTAACGCAGTGGCAACCGTTGTGATTTCAATGACTTCTTTCGTTTGGTCGCCGTCAGGTAACTGAATAGTCGTATTCACAACCAATACGTCACCTGGGTACGATACTAGCCGCCCGGTTAGCTCAGGGGTGTTATCTAGTACATCCTTAATATCTGTTATTTCAGGATTCGAGAGCGAACCTGTGGTAATTAAGTCCTCGACAATAAGATCGTCATCTTCGGCGTAGGTATATTGGAAGTTAGCGATGGATTCAACGCGGGTGGAAAGAGGGAGTTGCCATGCAGTTTCTGTAAGCTCAACAACTAAAGATAAGGTAGACGGTTTAAACACATTGTCGTCGTCTGGCACTACCATAAAAGCGACATTTTCGCTTTTATTAAATATGTTCTGCATTTCTTCAAAGGCAAGACGCTGCGGATTATCAGGCTCAAAAAATACTTTGTAGTCGCCTCGAAAGTATAAATTTTTTGCGCCGACTACTGCCACTAACATCGCAACAATAACCACACAGATAGTTAACTTTGGTGAAGCAAACCACCTTGATGTGACCGATGATGTATCTTGCATTACAACTTCCTGTAACTCGCTCTGTTATCGAAAGTCTACCCGTAAACGGTTAATAAACATAACTCAGTTACCAGAATATTTTTGAATGCGGCCCCATTTTGTAACATATCCTCACCATCAACATTTATAGCGTTATCGTAAGAGCTTATTTTTATTGAATTTTACATATTCCAATTTATTTATGAGCAATTTTTTTGATCTTTTCTGAAACTGATGTAGTATTAACACCATACAACTGGTCAGATGAGCGGATGAGTCAAATATGAGTATTAGAACTAGCTTAAAAAAAGTGTTACCACCAATTTCTGTAACAGAACAGGAAGCGTTAGATGCTGGTGACGTTTGGATTGAATCTTCTATTTATCAGGGTAAACCTGATATGCAGGCACTTCGTGATATTCCTCAAGCTAAATTGAGCGCGGAAGAGCAAGCATTTATGGACGGCCCAGTATCAGAATTACTGGGTATGATTGATGATTTCGAGTTAAATAACGGCGAGCACATTCCTCAAGACGTTTTAGACTTCTTGGGTAAAAACCGTTTCTTCTCAATGATCATCCCTAAGAAGTTTGGTGGTCTTGAGTTTAGCCCTTACGCTAACTCAACCATAGTAGCCACTATCGCAGCAAAATCTGGTGCAATCGCTGTAACCGTTATGGTACCTAACTCGTTAGGCCCAGGTGAGTTACTTATGCATTATGGTACTACTGCCCAACAAGATTACTGGTTACCACGCCTTTCAGATGGTCGTGATATCCCTTGTTTTGCCCTAACTAGCCCAGAAGCCGGTTCAGATGCGGGTGCTATTCCTGACGCAGCGATCGTAACTAAAGGCGAGTACAACGGCGAAGAAGTGCTTGGCCTTCGTATCAGTTGGGACAAGCGTTATATCACGCTTGCGCCAATTGCTACCGTGCTCGGTTTAGCATTTAAAGTATTCGACCCTGAGCAATTGCTTGGTGACAAACTAGAGCTAGGTATTACCTGTGCGCTATTACCTAAGTCTCACCCTGGTGTTGAGCTTGGTAACCGTCACGACCCTATGGGTGTGCGCTTCTATAACGGTACAACTCGCGGCCAAGATGTATTTATTCCTATGGAATTTATCATCGGTGGTCAGAAAAATATCGGTCGCGGTTGGCAGATGCTAGTAGCGTGTCTTGGCGCAGGTCGTGGTATTTCACTTCCAGCGATGGGCGTTGCGACAGCACAATCAGCATTTAAAGGTACGGTTGAGTATTCATTCGTTCGTGAACAATTCGGTGTTCCGATTGGTCGCTTCGAAGGTATTCAAGAGAAGATGGCAGACATTGCTGGTAAGACTTTCTTACTTGAAGCAATGCGTGTTTTAACAACAGAAGGCTTAGGCTTAGGTGTTAAACCATCGGTTGTTACTGCGATTGCTAAATATCACATGACCGAGCTTGGCCGTGATGTAATGAACTCAGCGATGGATATTCAAGCAGGTAAAGCAATTCAACGTGGCCCGCAAAATACCTTAGCAGGTGGTTATGCAGCACTTCCAATTGCCATTACGGTTGAAGGTGCAAACATCCTTACTCGTAACCTAATGATTTTCGGTCAAGGTGCAATGCGTTGTCACCCTTACCTGAAAGATATGGTTGACCTTATTCACAGCAACGAAAGTTCTGCTGATAAAGAATTCAACAAAGTATTACGTAAAACTGTTGGCTTTAGTGTTAAGAATGCATTCCGTAGTTTTGGTAAAGGTTACTTACCTTTCCTACGCGGTTCAGAGTCTGCATTGCCTGAAGTACGTAAGTACGAAAAGCGTGTAAACAGCATCTCAGCTAAATTAGCACCACTTGCTGACTTATCACTAGCAGTACTTGGTGGTGACCTTAAGAAGGCAGAATTACTTTCAGCACGCCTTGGTGATGTGATGAGCTACCTTTACGGTGCAATGGCAGCAATTCGTTTTTACGAGCAGCGCATTGAAGACCGTAAACTTGCACTACCGTATTTCGAATACGCTATGCAGTGGTCATTACAACAAGCTGATCAGGCAATTGTTAACTTCATCAACAATTTCCCGAACACACCGACTCGTGGCCTAATGCGCTTACTTACTAACACTTACTCAAACAGTGTGGCGGGAATCAGCGATGACCTAGTACGCGAATTGTCTATGGCGTCAATGCAGGACAACAGTGTGAAAGCGCAGCTTACTCATTTAGTTCGTGTAAGCCCGGGCGATGGTAACGATATTAACGAACAAGCATTTAAAGCGAAGCATGCGGTTGCACACCTATTAGGTAAAGTGCAAAAAGCACTGCGTAAAGAGCCTGTAGTGCCGTTTATCTCGTTTGAGCACGCGCTGAACAAGCTTCAAGAAAAAGGTGTTATTAATGCCGAAGAAGCTGCACAGTTGCATGACTACAACGAAAAGCGTCAATTGGCGGTTCGTGTTGATGAGTATACTTTCGATATGGAGTTATTGCCAGCAACTGAGACGTTGCGCGCAATTGATGGCGGAAAAAACGCGGCTTAATATTAATTAATTAGCACGCTATTAATAGAAAGCTCTGGCCCTTGGCTGGAGCTTTTTTGTATGTAAAAAATAACATTGGTCAGCACATTAAGGCGCCCCAAGCTCGCTTTATGTATACATGCCTTCACGCCTTGCACTAAAGGATGAAAATTCCCCCTTAAACATCTACGCTTTATATATCAATTTTGAATCATAGAAAGTTATGCAAATAATAAAGCTTCTTGGCACTGCTTTAACGGTTTCTTTTATTTGCTCAGCTAATTGCCTGGCTAACGGGGATGATAATGCCCCCATGCTCATCGGTTATGTGGGGCACCCTAGAGTGGTGACTCATTACAACAATATTATTGCCAGAACTTATAGCAAGCTTGGAATAACCGTTGAATTTATCGAGGTAGGTGGTGAGAGAGGCCTTCGGTTGTTAGATGCAGGCGTTACAGATGCTGATACTGTTCGCTATGAATTAGCTACCAACGATTTTAGCAACTTTTTCGTCGTGCGACCCGTTATTGTAAAAGGCGCAACAATTCTATTGTGTATGCGCAATAGTCTGTGTGAAAACAGCGTGCTTTCAAACCCAAACATCGTCATTGCAGCCACTAAGCGGTTTCACATCAATATTGAAGAAAGTGACATCGACATTGCTGCAAATCTCCGTGAATACGACCGCTTCGACCAAGTTGTGAATTTGCTTGTTTCAGGCCGATACAACTACGCGTTATTGCCGACAGACTTTTCCGATGAGGCTACCTTCAAAAAGCTAGGTGCACGACACATTGTTATTGTAGAGCACAATATCGTTCATGTGGTTAACAACAAATACCTTCACTTACGAGAAGATTTATCAGAGGCTCTGAGCAGCGTACTAAAGGAAGTAAACGCGATTGAAGCCAGCAATTAACGCTAATGGCTGTGAGGTAATACACTTACTGTCAAGCACCGGCTACTTCTTACGTCGCATAGCAATTTTTGTAATATGCGTGTAATTTAATCAAAATGAGTGTGTAAATTTAAAGCGACAAAAGCTAATTCGCTGTTATTGTTAACTACACAAAAAACTTCACACCATATATAGCCGTAAGCATATTGAGTTGGAAAGTAAATTTATAGTGAAAAGTTTTGATGAAAATAGAGATTTAACCTCCTCTCTTCCCATCACGCCGCAAATGCAGCGTGACTTGGCGGATATGCTAAACCGTAATATGTTTACTGGCTTAGCCATGACTTTCGTTGCTTTCTTAGGGTTAACATTCGGCTTCGGATTCGATACCGAAAAAGACCAAAGCTCGAAGGTGTTGCTCTTTATCGCAATGAACACGGTTATAGTTCTCCGTTTTGCAGATGGCCTTTATTGGTTAACCAGATTAAAAGGCACGCAGTATGATGCGCGCCCTGTAAAGTTTAGGTTTGCGATTGGGGTATATTCAACATCTACAGTGTGGGCACTTTATTCAATCTTGCTCTACACCACAATGAATGCAGTTGAGTTAGCGACAACCATGGTTATCCTTGGGGCAATGGCTGGCGGCGCGGCTTCAGTATTAGCGCCAAGTAAAATTTTCGTCTTTGTCTACACCACCTCATTGCTTGTGCCCATGTCGAGTAGAGCGTTGCTTGACGATGACAGAAATTTTGTTGTTTTGGGGATCTTGGGGCTTATTTTTTGGGTAGGTATTCTTGCTAGCTCTTTTCGTTACCACCGATTCTTTTTTGATACTGTATCACTTAAAAACAAGAACGCTCGCCTGATAGAGCAAATGCGCACAGATAGACAAGAAACCGCGAAGATTAACGCCATGCTGCGTAAATCTAACGAGCAGTTAGATGATGCTAATGCCAATTTAGAAGATGAAGTTGAGAAACGTACCGCCGATATTTTTAGGTTATCTAATAGAGATCCGCTGACTAATTTACTCAATAGAAACGGACTGTTTAAACAGTTAAATACCCTCATTGAAAGCACCAAAGCGCTTGATAATAACCTAGCCGTTTTGTTTATTGATTTAGACGGCTTTAAGCAGGTAAACGATAGTTTAGGACACAAGGTCGGCGATATTGTACTTGCTGAAATTGCTAACCGACTCGCCCAATACTGCGAAAAAGATCATCTCGCTAGGTGGGGAGGCGATGAATTTGTCGCAGTAACTCCCTATGCCACCGTTCATACCGCAGTGGCGGTTGCTCATGCTATGCGCAGTGGGGTTACAAAGCCTATTATAGCGTTAGAAAACCAAATCACATTAGATGCCACGATTGGTATTGCGATTTATCCCGAGCATGGCAATGACACCATGACGCTTATTCAACAAGCTGACTTGACCATGTACGATCAAAAGCGCAAACAACGAGGCACTATTGGTGTTTTTAGTGAAACCTTGCATGAAAAAATAAAAAATGAACAGCGTCTTTGTGAACAATTACGGTATGCCATAGAAAAAAAAGAGTTTTCTGTACACTACCAGCCCATTATTTGCGCCGACACACAAAAGCTAAAATCGGTTGAAGCCCTACTACGCTGGAACTGTAACGGTAATATCGTGTCACCAGCGCGCTTTATCCCCCTTGCCGAGCGAACGGGCTTAATGCCAGAAATAGGCTCTTGGGTATTAAATCGTGCGTGTATAGATGCGACAGAATGGCCATTCAACGAAGATATTGCATTATCGGTGAATGTATCTATTAGTCAGCTGCTCGATGAAACTTTTGTAAATGCACTTGATAAGGTGCTAGCGTCTACAAACATCGACCCAGCCCGCCTTTACTTAGAAATAACAGAGAGTGTGTTTGCTAATAATGTTAATGCGGTGGCAAACCAAATACACAATGTTAAACAACGTGGTGTAAAAATATCAATCGATGACTTTGGCACAGGGTACTCTTCATTGAGCAGATTACAGTCAATGCCTTGTGATTTTATAAAAATTGATCGCTCATTTGTACAGAATACCAATGAAGGTAGTGATACTATTATGCGCGCAACCATGCTTATAGCAAACGAATTTGGTTGCAAGACCATTGCTGAGGGCATTGAAACCTTAGACCAAATGAACCACATCAAAACCCTTGGTGTGGATTTTATCCAAGGCTTTCTTTACGCTAAACCAATGCCATTGAGCGACCTTAAAACCTGGTATAACGAAAACAAATAATATTCATGGCTCAACTTTATTTTTATTACTCTGCAATGAACGCAGGAAAATCGACCTCTCTTTTACAATCAGCTTATAACTATCGCGAGAGAGGCATGCACTCTCTAATTTATACCGCTGCCTTTGATGACCGCTATGGCGTAGGAAAAGTGACCTCTAGGATTGGATTACAAGCCGACGCAAAACTTTATCGAAATGATGACGATCTCTATGAATCCATAAAACAAGACAACAAAGAAAAGCGTTTAGATTGCATTTTCATTGATGAAGCGCAGTTTCTAACGCAAGTTCAAGTTCGTCAGTTAATAGAAGTGGTAGACGAATTAGATATCCCCGTTTTGGCTTACGGATTACGTACTGACTTTTTGGGAGGCACTTTTGAAGGTAGCCACTACCTTCTCGCTTGGGCTGATAAGTTGTTCGAACTTAAAACGGTTTGTCATTGCGGGCGCAAAGCAAATTTCGTGGTAAGGCTGGATGAAGATGGCAATGCGGTCACCGACGGAGACCAAGTACAAATTGGTGGCAACGATCGCTACGAATCTATGTGCAGAAAGCATTTCAAAGAGTTGGTCTGGGATAAAGACAAAATTTAATGTTTCTTAAACTTCACTCTTTGAAAGTAAGTATATACTTCAACTATTATGTTTGAATTACCTCAAAGAGTGTCGCTTTGGATATAGACCGCTATACAACACTCGTCATTTCATTATCAAAGCGCGGATTGGATGAGCAAGATAAACTCACTGCGATAGTGTCATGTCTTCGGTTAGGGATCCCTTCCGCGAACCGAATTAGCTTATGGCGATTTGAAGAAAACAAAACCCGAATTCGGTGCCTAACGTTAAATCAAGATGGCCAAAATTTGCCAACCAATGATTTATCGCTGTCTAAGGAAGCGATTCCCGATTATTTTGACGACATACTAAAACAAAGCGTGTTAGTAGCCTCTGATGCCCGTCATCATCCTGCCACCAAATGCTTTAACGACAGTTACTTCAAGCCCAATGATATTTACTCATTGCTAGACTTTACCTTTCATCACCAATTCAACCCAATTGGTGTTATTTGTTGCGAAAAGACACACAGTCCAGTCCAATGGTCACAAGATGATATAGATAACTTAAAGCGTGTGGCGCAGATAACATCAATGTTTTACGACAGTTAGACATTCAATATAGTACTTACTACTAAGCGCTAACGGTTTCCCCCATTTTTAAATCAAAAGGTAGCACAGTGCTTTTCAGTGATTCACTGAGTAAGGCTTTTGCGGCCATTTCGCCCTTAAGCGCACTTGATTGACAGACTGTTGTTAAATTAGGGCGAGTTCTGTCTGCTTCTTCAATCCCGTCAAAACCTGTAATTTTTAGTTCTTCAGGCACTTTAATGCCCATCGAAAGCGCTGATTGCAGCAGTTCTAGGGCTATAATATCACTCATACATAAAACGGTATTAGGTCGAGGGTTACTGTTTAACACCTCTTTCGCAGCTTGCTTTGCGAAGTTCCTCTCACTTTCTGGAATATGCCAAATCCAATCGTTTGTGATTGTTGCTCCACTTTCATCAATTGCTTTCATATAACCGTCTAATCGGCGATGAGAAATGGAGGTTTGTACTTCTATAAGCGGGCTGTCATAAATGCGGCAGGTACTTGGAGACTCGATTAAGCGCAGCCCTAAAATGGCGACATGATCACCAGGAGAAATCGCTTTTTTAGCGATTTGATACGCGGCGTTGTAATTATCGATGTTAACTGACGGCAGCCCCTCAATATCAAAATCTACCGTAATAGCAGGTTTACTTTGTCTGGCTAGTTCTTCTGCCAACTTGTAATTTCGTGGTGCACCGTAACAAATGAAACCATCAACGAAATCCACCACATCGAGGATACTCTCTGAGTCGCCCGCATAAAGGAGGAGGTGCTTACCTTGCTGCTGCAATATACTTGAAACCCCTTTAATGAAGGTGCTGGCCACTGGGTCACTGACGGTATAGGGAATACTATCAGCCAGTACTAGAGCAACAATATTAGAACGCCCTTTCCTTAATATTTGCGCGGCTTTGTTAGGCCCGGCGTAGCCAATGCGATCGCACTCGGCAAGGATATGCTCTCGACGCGCTTTAGAAAGCTGATCCGGCCTATTAAATGCATTTGAAATAGTGGCGGTCGACACACCCAACTGCAAAGCAACATCTTTCAGTGTCAGTTTTGTTTTGGTCATTTTTATTTGTACTATTCCTTGCGTGTGTTTTGTACAGTTCCCTGCGTGCGCAAAGACGACTTTCAGTAAGCATTAACGCGTTATAACTCGCTTCATGCATACATACTTGTAGGCTACCCGCTATTAACAGTAAAGATAACCTAAACTATATCACCACTTAAACGATTAATTCACACCTCTTATCGAATACCTATGACTGAAAGATTTTTAAGCTAAAGTGGATAGAGGGCTGGTTAGGCTAAGTTAACTTAATCGTTTTTTATCGTGTTCCGAATATTTTATCGCCTGCATCACCCAAACCAGGCAGTATGTAGCCCTTTTCATCTAGTCGTTCGTCAATAGCAGCAGTGAAAATTTCTATATCAGGGTGGGCATCAACCACAGCTTTAATCCCTTCTGGCGCAGCCACTAAAAAAAGCCCCATAATTTTTTTACAGCCCTTTTTCTTCAGCAGGTCAATAGTGGCAATTAACGTCCCCCCAGTCGCTAGCATGGGGTCGACAATTAACGCCGTACGTTCATCTATATTTTTGACGACTTTGTCGAAGTATGCCACTGGTTGAAGTGTCTCTTCATCGCGGTATAGACCAACTACACTGATTTTGGCATTAGGAATAAGTTCTAACACTCCTTCCAACATACCTAATCCAGCACGAAGGATAGGTACTACCGTAATTTTTTTGCCTTTTATTTGCTTAACTTCAACATCATCGCCTGACCAGCTTTTTATAACCGCACGCTCTGTGGGTAGCGTTCGTGTAGCTTCGTATGTCAGCAAGTTGCCTACTTCTGATGCCAACTCTCGAAAGTCTTTACTGCTAATTTTGGCATAACGCATTAACCCTAATTTGTGTGCAATTAAAGGGTGAGTTATTTCATGAACGGCCATTTTACTTCCTTAAGTATCTGTTTTACTCAGTTTAACCGCTCATTCCATTTAGGCAAAATTAACCTAACGTATTTTCTCCTACTTTCACGGTGCTACCGTCAGGTAATGTCATTTCAATTTTGATGCTTCCCCCTACCGCGGCTAGGTAAGCCGACGCTCTATGAAGAGGAACATCCTGTATACGTTTCGACTCTAGCTTACTTACCCCCGAAGCAGTCACGCAAAGCGCCATCGCTACGACTTCTTGTTTAACCCTGTGTTGCTTTCTAATATCACCTAACGTTATTTCTCTCATTGTTTTGTCGCCGATATATTTTGGGCATAAAAAAACCCAGATAGTTTAACCTTTCTGGGCTTTTGCAAAACGTTCTTACTTTTATGCCCAGAAGCGAATACTTGCCCCTGAACACTCAGCGTCAGGCGCTATTATTGGATATAATTGTAAAAGTAATTAAAAGTAACGTTTTGCATGATGAATTCTCTTCGGTGGTTGAAATGCGCACTTGCGCTGCTCACTTATCCTTAACCATACCATTATTATTGGCAATAACAACGACTTTCCATTTTGGAATATTTTGAAATATAGGCACATGAACGTAGCGCTCATCAACTGGTGCCATACAACGTAAACACTATCTCCCCCGATTATTTTCCGCGACCTCAAAAATGAAAAAGAGCCACTTGGCTCCTTTTCAATAATTGATGACAGACACTAGGCTAACTTAGCTTTAAGAGTATCAGTAATAGGTGTTGTTGCGCGACCAATCAAGGTTGAAAGTGCATGACTATTATCTTGTAACCATCCTTCAGCAGCATAATGTTCCGTGTCCGCCAACATCGCAGCCAACCCTTCCGGCAGCCCAGCATCAAGCAGCGCAGATTGATATTCATTTTGTTCCATTTCAACATAGCCTATTGCCTTGCCAGATAGGTTTCCGATAGCATCAGCATACTCAGCCAGCGTAAAACCTTCATCGCCAGCAAGCTCATAAATCTTGCCGGCTTGAGATTTTTTGGCAACAAGCACCGACGCAGCGGCGTCGGCATAGTCTTGACGTGAAGCGGTGTGTAGCTTGCCTGTTTTAGCTGCTCCAGCAACCGCCCCCATATCAATCGCACCTTGCACCGCATCGGTGTAGTTTTCACTGTACCAACCATTGCGCAATATCACAGCGGGTATACCCGATTTTTGGATATAGACTTCTGTTTGTTTGTGCTCTGCTGCAATTAAAAGTGGCGACGTAGTGGCTTTCAGCAAGCTTGTGTATGCCAGTAATGAGACCCCCGCAGAAACAGCTGCATCAATTACCGCTTTGTGCTGTTCGAAGCGCTTGCCGAACTCGGTACCAGAAATAAGCAACACTTTGTCCACACCTTTCAATGCGGCAGTCAGTGTTTCAGGTTGGTTGTAGTCAGCTTGACGAATTTGAACACCCTGTTCACGTAAAGCGTTAGCCTTTTCAGGGCTTCGCACCAAAGCAACGACGTCTTGAGGCGCGATAGTGTGAAGAAGTGAACCAATAACTTTCTGGCCTAGCTGACCGTTTGCACCCGTAATAGCAATCATCGTGTAAATCCTTAATGTGTGGAGTGGTTGAATACAGGTACATTATGCGTAAAACTATACGTATCGATAAGGCCATTAATTTAGAATGGATAGTTCCGAATATGAGTACAATAAACATTTCTCATCTGCGGCTGCTTGCCACCTACGCGTTGGTTGTAGATTGCGGAAGTTTCGCAGAAGCGGCAAGACGGGTTCAATCCAGCCGTTCTCGCGTGAGTGAGCAAATCAGTCAACTAGAATCTCAGTTAGGCGTACGATTACTCCAGCGTTCTACTAGACAGCTTACCATTACTGATGAAGGAAAAATGGTGTACGCAGAAGCGAAAAAACTGCATGATATTATTCAGAGTATCGATCAGAGTTTAGTGGAACCTATACCGTCTGGTCGAGTTTCAATTACGGTTACAAATGACATTGCTCATAAGTTTCTTTTGCCTCTGCTACCCAACTTCAAGGCAAAGTACCCTGAGATTAGTTTGAATGTCATCACAAGTGATCAACGTCTTGACCTTATTGCGGAAAATATTGACCTAGGTATTCGCATTGGCCTTCCACGGGACGACGCGTTGATAGGGCGGGTTTTGTACCAAGAGAGGTTTTCACTTTATGCGAGTAAGGAATATATTGAAAAACACACAGAGCCATCAAGCATCAATGAGTTACAGAACCACCGCTGGATTCTACTTCAACAATTGAATGTTGGGGCATCTCAGCATTTAATGTTAGATGAAATACCATTTGAAGTAACCCCTACTCAATACGAAATTAGCAACTCCCCCCATTTTATTCAGGAGATGGTAAAGGCGGGTTTAGGTATTAGTACTTTGCTTCCTTCAACGGTAAAAAATGAAGTGGCAGAAGGCAGTCTTGTGCGTATTTTCCCTCGCGTTTCTAGCGCACCGCTTTTATTCACATTGGTTTATCCGTCTCGAATGCATGTGCCATCAAGAACGCGAGCACTTATTGATTATTTAGTGGAAACATGCCGGTTTGGCTAAGGCCAAGGAGAAGCAAAACAACGGCTGCTTATCTCATTTTCACAAGCGCCCTTTACTAGAAACTTACACTTTACTTGGCAACTTTAGCGTCTAAAATCACTCTTAAGGTTACCTTTAGCTACCTCAAAAATTATAATTATGAAATTACTTGTTCCCTTTTTAGTTGCTACTGCCGTGTTAGCAGGCTGCGCCGGAAAACCAGACCATCAAGATCAAGGTGAAGTGTTCTTCGAAACCAAAATTAATCCCGATGGCACTAAATTATTTGCCTTTAGTATTGGTATGCCTAGCCGAGGAGATCGAGATGAAGGCAGGGGGCAACGCCCTTCTCGAGGTGGTGATGGTGGCGGTAGAGGCGGCAGAAATAGCGGCCAAAACGGCGGTGGAGAAGCAAGGGGCGGTAACGATCGCGAGGCCGAACGTATGGACGCTTTTTACGATACTTTGAGTGAAAAGTTATTTGAAACGCAATATTGCCGAAATGGCTATATTGAAATTGATACCCATGAAACTGAAGGCCGTTATCACCTACTCGGCGAATGCCAAGAATCGGCGTCAGAGGAAGATAAACTCAAGTTCGCAAATCCTTATTAATTGGTAAATCATCGCCCATATTGTTTTGTATAGCAGTGTGGGCGATCACTTTTTATGCTTGATAGATAGGAAAAGTGCTAACGCATTTTGGATAGAATTTTACGCTTTTCTTATAAGTTGCAAGTGTTCGTGCCAAGCACAAAAAAACATTAAAACTGCGTACCTAATTCAGCCTCTTTTAATTTCTCTAAAAAAGGCGCAACTGCTACGTCGCCTTCTTCAGGCGCCCAACTTGCAAAACCTTTGTCGTCCATGACTTCATACGGGCCTTGCTTTACTTCCATAAATACCACAGGTTCAAAACAAACCGTGGCATGCCATACGTTAGGTGGAATCTCTACCCCTACACAATCACCACCGGCACTTAAGGTTATACGCTTAGTTAACACAGCATTGTCGTCAAAGAACAGTAAATCGATACTCCCTTCTACCGCCATAAAAAATTCCCATTTATGCTGTTGGGTATGGCGATGCGGACGAACATAAGAGTCGGGCTCCATTGCAATAAATAGGCGCTGGACTAAATCTTCATAGCTTTTATGGACGTTGTGATTGGCTCTTCGTCTTGGACTTGCTTTGGCACTTTCTTTAAGTGCATTGCGCTGCGCGTGATTAAAAAGCTGAATATCGGTAAGCATGACACTCTCCTTGTTTTGCTTTATTAAGGGTTTGCCTGTATTTGACTACCCTAAAGTGCTGAACATTTAACTTAACGCGCAAGCCTGTGTTGCGAGGGGACTTGTATTTTGGCGTAACCTGTACGTTAGCATTGACGGTGTTGAAAAAGCAAAAAGACGAGCATATCGCTCGCCTTTTTCATTCAATAACAGTCTGAGCCCTCGGCTTAGCGTTTTGAATTAGCCTTTTAGCTTAGCCACTAAACTTGCCTAAACCTTCAACCAAAAGAGCTTTAATCTCTTGCCCTTGTTCGGTATCAAGGTAAGCTTTAGCACTATTCACAATTTGCATAATCTGCTCCGGTTCTAGGCCTAGCGCTTCAAATTGCTTGTTTAATTCATTCACTGACTTAAAGCTATCGCTATAACTTGCAGCTTTATCGAGAATGCTGCTTAACCCACCTTCAGACGTTACGTTACTGATATCGGGTACTGAACCTAGTAGAGACTCAAGCCCTGGCAGCGCGTTGCTTAGTTCACTGAACTGGCTGGTTGAAATATTGTCTTTTGCGTAGTTAAAGATAGATGCTAATCCGCCTGTCGCTTGAGATTCAGTAATGCCTACCGCGTCACTAACTGAGCGCGTCATATCAGAAATATTCGGCACTGCTTCAACTTCTTCGGTCATACCAAACAAGCCTTTTAAGGAATCCAACCATCCTTCAGCATGGCTTTGTGGGGCAACGGTCAGACCTGATACTAAAACAAGAGCGTAAATTTTTTTCATCATTATTTTTATTGTTAGCAAGGTGCACATAGCACTGCCGACAATCCATCCTTAGTGATTTCAAGAAACATAATTCTATAAGTATTTGTAATTATCACAATTAGGCAAAAGGATAAAACTACGCCCTGGCACTTATTCGTACAGGGCTGAGTCGTTATTTTAGGAAGGTGCTTACGTGCTTAGGACTTAGGGCTTACTACGAAGTGAAAGAAGTTGCTCGGGCATAAGTACAAAAGCCCTAACAAGGCCCATCCCGTAGCCGGGCCCTTCATTATCAAGTTCTGAGGCTGGTAAGTAAAAATGCTGTGTCGCTTCTAAGCGGTATAAGGCTGAATCTACAATGTGCCATTGCCCGTCATGCCAAACTTCAGTCCATGCATGCCCAAACGCATTTACGCTATCGTTTTGCTCTACTATCACCGTACCAATTATAACCTTGGCTGACATGCCTAACGCGCGGGCTAACGCTGCCGTAAGCACCGCATATTCGGTACAATCACCACTGCGCTGGCTGGCAACAACCGACGCAATATTAAAACCGTGAATATAATTTGGATCAACAATATAGCTATCAACAAAGGCGGTAAGATGTTCTAGCTCAAAGGGGGCATCTGCGTAAGCTTGTTGATAGCTAGCAACAAATGCTTTTGTACTGGGCTCACTTAAATCCACAACAAAGCTATCTGCGCTGTGTTTATCTTGAACTGGTTTCATAAAACGAGGCATTGAAGATAAGGTAATCGATAAGCGATTATCACTCACCTGCTCAGCAGTCACACCGTCCCAATTTGCTAAGTTGATAGCCAGCTTATTTGAGTTTGATGATACCAACTCAAAATTAATCTGTTTTGAAAGTGGTAAAACCTGACCTTCAGCAAGCTCGATACCTATTTCAGCCATAGACGGCACAGACTGCGCACTTGCTGTATAAGTAAACGCAAAACCAAATAGTAGGCTAAACCCAATAGATAACCGAGTTGAAGACCGCATTACAGTGTGGGGGCTCCGTGGGAATGCATTAATACCAAGTCCATCTTAAGTCCGCCTTGTTGCATAATCCCCTTGCTAATGACGCCCTTTTTGTCAGACTGCATGGTCATTATCAATGGCCCCATATCTATTTTAAGGTTGCCACTAGGATTGTCTGCAACTTCGCTTATCACAACCTCGATGGCTGCCGTTGGGTCGGCATCTGCCGTCCACATATAAAAACTACCTGAGTTATTGTCTGAGTTAAGCAGATTGACCGATTCTAAATAGCTGCCGTAGCTGGATAGTAACCAGTCTTTATGAGCCAGTTCTATTTCTAAAGCTTTACCTTGCAACTCCCCTTTAACCTGCCAAGCGTCTTCAACGTAACTAATATCAAAGCTTGATGTCATCGTGCTGTTTTCAATGGTGTATTCGCTTGCGTTAATCAAAGAACCGTCTGGGTTACTCCACGAAAAAGCGACAGAATCTGAACGAGCAATAGAGGTTTCATCTACGGGGATCATAAATGCTGTCCCTACCACAATTTCAATATCACCATCGCTATCTTCTATATATTTTTCACGAGTGAAACCCATAGGGATATCGTTAATAAGAACCTGATAGGTAGAACGGTAAAACTCTGGGGAAGGTTGAGCGGCAGTAAATGCGCGTACGAACGACTTAAAAACGGCGACAAAGGCGCTTTGATAACCCATTTCATTATGGATGCAGACTTGCAAACTATTATCAGTTTCAGCAGATAAGCCTTTTAAAAGGCCAGAAACCTTTTCATCGCCCTCACCCACCGTATACAACGTATCGAGTGAGAGGTAAGGCGTTGCGTCTACCGCACCCACATCTATGGCATAGTTAAATTGACCAGATAGTTTTTTTTCATTTAAAGCTTCCACACCCGACAAGCTATATTCTGCAATTGAATATAGTGAGTTAGCCGGGCCATCGAATTCATTAAATGCGTAGCACTCTACTGGTGAATCAGTACCTATATCGATGGTGTAGTACCAAGTACCGTCAGAAGCGTCTTGTGCAGTCGCTTGCCCCAACACCGAACTATTTACCTGAAAATCAGCTATTTCAATAGGTGAAGTGTTAGTCACCTTGATATCTCTGGCCATTGCCTCTTTGAACCAGTCTGGGAAATCGTTAATGTTAACTAATTCAACAGCACTTACGTTAAACGCTAGTAAACTTGAGAAAGATAAAGAGGTAACAATACTGCCTAACTTCATAAATAGTCGTTCCTTGATATTTGTCACTGATTAAAAAAGCGCACTGGCTGCTCATACCATCGACAATACGTTTTTTATGCGAATATTTCTATATTCTTTTGTGCGTTCTACTTCGCGTTTTTCTTCATTCTTTTACTTTGCGCTTCACGTTTTTCATTTCGCTTTTCTTTTCTATCGTGCTTATCGGGCGTGAGCGAACCATCTTTAAACCGTTGCTTTCGCTTGGCGTTATCAGCGGCTTTCTTTGCTGCCGCTTCAGCTATTTCACGTTTTTCGACTTCAATCATCTCTGGGGTTTCTAGGGTTATTCTGCCTAATTTACCCGATTGTAGTTCGTTCAATAACACTTCACATATCTTATGAAGATTAACACGGCCGCCGGTCATAATGGCGCCGCGTTTTTTCGCCGCGGCTTCTAAAAACTCAATTTCAGTATCGGGAATGTCTTCAAGTTTATAATTCGCTTTTAACACATCTGGGTAAGCTTTAATAAGATAATCGGCAGCGTAAAACCCTACGTCATCATATTCCATGGCCGTGTTCTTCACTGCACCTGAAGAGGCTAAACGATATATGGAATTAGGATTTTCCAGTTTTGGCCATAACACCCCAGGCGTGTCGAAAAGCACAATACCATCACCTAAATTAATACGTTGCTGACTTTTTGTTACCGCTGGCTCGTTACCGGTTTTAGCAATAATACGGTCGGCCAAAATATTGATGAGGGTAGACTTCCCTACATTTGGAATGCCCGTGATCATGGCTTTTATCACTTTGTGCTGCACGTCTTTGTGTGCACAAATAGTTTTAATCAGCCCCATGACTTGTTTACTGCTAGCGGGGTTGTCGCTAGAGGTAGTAAGGGTTTTAACCCCGCGCTCAGACTCTAAATGCGCTTGCCACTGCGCTGTTATTTCAGGGTCAGCCAAGTCGTACTTGTTCAAAATTTTGATGCACGGCTTATCGCCTCGTAATTTTGCAATCTCTGGGTTTTCGCTTGAAAACGGTATGCGTGCATCAAGCACCTCAATCAGCACATCTACCTGACTAAGCGATTCCTTAATCTCTTTAAGGGCTTTGTGCATGTGCCCAGGAAACCATTGTAAGGCCACTGTTATTATCCTTTTCGGGTGTGATACCACGCTATTAGCACTTTGCCAATGCCTGGTGTGTTATCAAGCTAATGAGAAGCAAGCGCATAGCGCTTAACCGCATTAATATTTCAATAATATATAAACTGCAAATAGCAGCGCTAATGTGTGCATCTGAATAGCATTAGCAACAGGCTAACGGGACAACTCATAAACACACATATTCACGGCACTGGCCAAGTTAAGCGAATCTATTTTACCGCTACCGGCTATGGTGTATGCCTTCGCATTAAATGCAGAAAGTGCCGTTTTAGGAACGCCGCGGGCTTCATTACCAAATAAGTAGCAGTCGAAATCTGAAAACGACGGGGCGGTAACGGCTTCGCCTGCCATATCTAAATAGGCGAACCGGCTAAAGCGAGTTTGCAATGCATCTAGGCTCACGTCTAATTCAATAGGTACGTGAAAGATTGCCCCCATACTTGAACGCACCACTTTAGAATTAAAGGGGTCCACACTATTGGGGCTTAGTAGCAAGGAGAAATTATCAAACCAGGCTAGTGTTCTTAATATGGTGCCCAAATTTCCCGGATCTTGCACTTCGTGCAGATACACATAGCGCTGCTTATCTTTATGTCCAAGCGCTTGATTCGAATGTTTATCCGACACTTGCTCTAGAGTATTGGTCGCGCCAGCGGTAGAACTAGGTAATGGCACACAGGCAATAATACCTTGCGGTGTTTTAGTATCACTTAGCTGTGACATTTGCTTTTGGGTGACGTTTACTAGGGTAAACCCTGAGTCAAGCGCCCTCGCCTTTTGCTCAAAGTCATCGGTAATATAAAGCGTGATAGATTCAGCTGATGGAGCACTACTGTATGCATTGGCCCTCACAGCTTTTACTAATTCTAAAACTAGGTGTTCGCCTTCCACCAAATAAAAGCCAAATTGCCCACGGTATTTTTTCTGATGTAGCTTTTTAACATCATCAAGTTTCATCATATTATTTTTTCCGTTTTAGGAGGCGAAGCGCACAGGTGAATTATTGTTTATTTATCGTGGACGCTATTCGTGCTCAAGCAAGGCGAGTTTATCTGGTACACCATTCCATACATCGGCGTCTTCAGGCGGTGCTTTTAGCTCAATAATATTAGGCCACTTCGCTGCAAGCTCTTCGTTAATGGCCAAATAAGGCTTTTGCGCATCAGTGAGGTGCGTATCTTGAACAATGGCGTCGGCAGGACATTCAGGCACACAAAGCGCACAATCGATACATATAGCAGGATCTATGGCTAAAAAATTAGGTCCTTCAAAGAATGCATCCACTGGGCATACTGCTACACAGTCGGTGTATTTACAGTTTATGCAATTGTCTGTCACTACAAAGGTCATTTGCACCTACATGCTTGGGTTATTATTTCAGGGTGCCAAGTTTAAATTAGCCTGTGTAAAACTCAAATTTCTTTTTACTCTATTATTCTAGGGTAAATAAGCTAATTAACCCACTGCTTACCCGTTATTGCGGCTAGTATTAGTCTTGTTGCTGATTTACCATACGCGCGCCCTGACGGAGAGGCCGTCCGGCAAAGCCAAGAGTACCTATTATTATGTTGCGTTTAACCGATATTAAATTACCGCTAGATCACGATGAAGTTGCGATAGAAAACGCAATTTTGCATAAGCTTCAAATCACAAAATCGATGCTTCTTGAAACCACGGTATTTAAACGCGGTTACGATGCGCGCAATAATAGAGACATCCAACTTATTTACACCCTTGATGTAAAGGTAGAAAACGAAGCGTCGCTGCTCGAAAAATTTGCCAAAGATTCGAGCGTGCGGGTAACCCCTGATATGTGCTACAAGTTTGTGGCTACCGCTCCTGAAGAAGTAACCGACCGCCCAGTGGTAGTTGGCCTTGGGCCTTGTGGATTATTCGCTGCGCTTATTTTAGCCCAAATGGGTTTCAAACCTATTGTGCTTGAGCGAGGCAAAGCCGTTCGTGAGCGCACCAAAGACACCTTTGGTTTTTGGCGTAAACAACCATTGAACCCAGAGTCGAATGTACAATTTGGTGAAGGCGGTGCGGGTACATTTTCTGACGGCAAGCTATATAGTCAGGTGAAAGATCGCAAGCACTATGGCCGTAAGGTATTGAACGAATTTGTTGCTGCTGGCGCACCTGAAGAAATAATGTATGTGAGTAAGCCTCATATCGGTACATTCAAACTGGTGAGCATGGTAGAGAAAATGCGTGAGCAAATCATTTCACTAGGTGGTGAAATTCGTTTCAGCACACGTGTTGAAAGCTTAGATTTAGACAGCGCGAATTCAAAACCGGCCGATGCAGCAAGCACAGAATCAAAAAGCCATAAAATTAAAGGGCTATTCTTATCCGATGGCAGCTACCTACCCTGCACCAAAGTCATTATGGCAATAGGCCATAGCGCTCGAGATACTTTTCAGTCGCTTTATGACCAAGGTGTATACATAGAGGCCAAGCCTTTTTCCATTGGCTTTAGAATTGAACACGAGCAAAGCATGATCGACAGCTGTCGATTTGGTGAGAACGCTGGCAATCCTATTTTGGGCGCAGCCGATTACAAGCTCGTTCACCACTGTAGAAATGGCCGTACCGTATACAGCTTTTGTATGTGCCCTGGAGGTACTGTTGTGGCAGCTGCATCAGAGCCTGGCCGTGTAGTCACCAATGGTATGAGCCAATACTCTCGTCATGAACGAAATGCCAACAGCGCTATTGTGGTAGGTATTACGCCTGAAAAAGATTATCCAGAACACCCCTTGGCAGGCATAGATCTTCAGCGCAAATTGGAAGAGTTGGCATTTAAAGTGGGCGGTGAGAATTATCATGCTCCGGCTCAGCTTATTGGCGACTTTCTAGAAGGCAAGCCAAGTAAAGAATTAGGCGACGTTAAGCCCTCTTATACCCCAGGTATTACCCTGACTGATTTAAGTAAGGTTGTTCCCGACTTTGTTATCGAATCTATCCGCGAAGCCATTCCCGCATTCAATCGTCAAATCAAAGGCTTTGCTAAAGCTGACGGTATGCTCACAGGCGTTGAAACACGTACTTCATCACCTGTATGTATTAAACGTGATAAACAATACGAAAGCATCAATATTGAAGGCTTATACCCTGCTGGTGAAGGAGCCGGCTATGCTGGTGGTATTTGGTCTGCAGGTATTGATGGAATTCGCGTGGCAGAAGCGGTAGCACTGGCATTGGTGCCCTCCGATTCTACTAACTAGCACCCAGTCCCCAGCGTTGTTAATAGGGAGCCAAATACGGTCAGTTTTTATTGCTGACCGTTAGGGAGTCATTTAAGCAAGCCAAATAAACGCCATTTCTTTCGATACTGAGCCAGCGGAATTCTTACTACCCGCTCGCCAGTATCGCAAGGCTCGATTTTGGCATCCACCTGAACATTGTTAAGTTCAAGCGCTAACTGCTGGGCATATACTTCATCTACACCACTTACCAAGGTAAAACGCTCTAATGAACTAATGGCTTTAGCCATTTGAATCACTTTCGATAGCGGTAAATCAACCAGTGTGCGCAGCACTTTGAGTGCAGATACCGTATCAATATTGTTCCCACTTACAATGACTTTATACATAGTTGGCTCTATTCGTCTTCGGTTTCAGATTCTAGCATTTTAGTACTGCTTGAGCTGCTCGAGCTACCGCTGGCGCCTCCTCCAATGGCAAGCCCCCCCATACCAGCTAAGCCTATACCTGCTGCTCCTAATCCAATTTCACCAATCGTTGCTGCACCCGCTAAGGCAATAGGAACGGTTGCTAATCCAGCGGTAGATACTATTGCAATTCCAAGCCCTACCATAGCAATTCCAACGCCGATTTGCTCCCATTCATAGCCACCAGCCACTTGATTTAACTCTAATTCAGTAAGTTGTTTCATATCTTTGCTTTCCTTTTTAAGTATTCAATTAATTCGCTAGTGTTGTCTAGCAAGGAAAGCTTACTAACAGGAGAGAAAGTAAAATACTGATCTTCGGCTTAGTTATCGAGCAGTTTTAACCATTAATACCAAAAAGGGCCATTAGGCCCTTTCAATTATCTGCTTTGATTAAGCAATCAATTGTCACCCAACTGTTCTGCGGTCGCTCGCAAATTGTTGGCATTTTCAACGAACTGAGCTGCTACGGTCGTATCATCAAAGAGGTAATTAAAGTCGATATAATCGCCCTCTCCTTCGTCAGAAACGAAGACCGAGAATTCAGTAGTACTCAAAGAAAGATACAATCTACCGTCAATATCTATGCTCCCATCATCGTTTAATGCATAACCGAAACTATTGTTTACTTCTGAGTAAGTGCTATCGGTGTAGATAACCACATTACTGCCGTCAAATTGTAGATAAGTGGCGTTCCATTCACCGCTTTGCGACGTGTCTACCAATATTAAGCTCTTATCTTTCAACGAATCAAACGAAGCAACAGATGTGCCTTCTCTTAATACAGTCTCATAATCATCAGCCGCTTGCTGGGTTTCGAAAAACGGAACTGGCGCGCCTAAATGAGCGCCTATCGTGATGCCATCAGAGGACAGCAGAAATGCTTGAAGCCCGTTGGGCGCTGCAACATCACTTGCTTGTAATAGAATACTGTTGTCTGCGGCAACTAGATAGCTCCCACTTTCACTGCCCTGCGGCAATCCTTCGAAGGTACGAACATAAGTATCATCTGCTTCTAAGCTCAATGCTATTGATGCATCGTCTACTGTGTACAAGCCGTTTTGTTCGACACCATATAACGTTGTACCTAAGTAATCTGAGGGCGTCACTAAATTGACAAACGCTTGAGGCGGCAGCGCGGGTAAATGTGGGTGCTCAGGCAGCGTTGCGGTTACAGGACGATTCGCCTGTTTCGACACGCGGCGATTATCCTGAACAAAGTAGTCGACTATGCCATCGAAGCCGCCTCTTCCATCTTGCTGATTGAAGTCGAACTCGTGCAGATTAGTGATATGGTAAGCATCGCCAACTTGAGCAAATATCGACCATGTACGACTGTTATATAAATAGCAATCGGCTGATTCATTAAAACAACCGGGCCAACTATAATCAGTTGAACGGTAGCGATTTATTTGTAATTCTCCATTCGCTTCCACTGACCAATTCCCAAACATTACCAAAATTTCTTCCGTGGTAATGTTACCGTCGCCGTTATTATCAGCAACTTCAATAGTATACGCCTTTCCGTTTGGCCAAAGCTCCCACCAAAATTCATTGAGACTATCGCCATCAAAGGCGTAAGTGTATATACCTGGCACTGACGCCACGTCGAACTTATCTTCAGCGGTTACCGCACCGCCTGCGTCGACCTTAAATGACTCATTCTGCCCATCTGAGGAGATCCCGCTAACTGCATAAAGGTTATTGTCGCTTGAGTCGGATAGCTGTACATAAGACAGTGTGGTTCCATCATCAAATGTAATGACGAGTTCGTTAATGTCAGGGTTCAACGCGTAAGGTTGCTTCATCCATGTAAAATCATTATCTACAACACGTGTACTACCCGTTCCGTCTTGGTTGAATTTGAACGTGTCTGAGGCCCAATTGTAGGTAAATAAATTACTGTCATCAGTATCAAATAGCGAAGAGGTGATAGGCAGTGATAGCGCTTTGTTATCGGCACTATCAATGGCAATTTCAATAGCATTATTTAACGCAATCGCAGTAACTTGCGTAGGAGCGTCAAGAATATTGTGAATATCTTCCAATTCACCATTGAGGTAATACTTTGAGTAAAGCAGCTTCATTTCAAATGTCACTACCCCATCTTGCTCATTTAGCGGCAAAAATGTCATTTCATGGTAAGCATATTCAACTTCAACCTGCTGAGTAATCCCATCAACGTTTAGATATTCATTTTGATTAAAATGATACTCTCCATATTCAAACTCCAATGTTATTTCATTATCATCACTAAATTTCTCAGCTTCAAACGTGCCTAAATAAGTACTGTAAGTTGCTGTCGTGTCACTGGTTAAGGTGAGCTTTTTACCTGGATCTGAAATGAGTGGGTTATAGTAATCAAGCAGGAAATAGGTAGTAACCGATGCGTCTAAATCACTCTCTACCAACTCTGGGTCTGCAATAATTTCTTCGTAGGCTGACTCATACGCTTCGGTATTTTCAACAGTCTCGATATAGGCAGCGGAAGCTTCTGGGTTTTGGACCAGTGCTAACGTGTCAGCTATACCGTCAGGCAACGCTAAACTAGCATCGTCGCCCGCTTTGTCTATCGCCACTTTTATCGCGGTTGCCAACGCGAACTTCTCTTGCTGTGAAACCCGAAGATTCAATGCCGCTAACGTTGCGTCATCAACGATGGGATCGCCCAGGTTTTCTCGCTGCATTAAACCGGCGTTTGCAGTGGTAACGTTGGTCACATTCACGCCGAAAAAATCATCTTTGGTTACCTCGCCGTCACCGTTAGAGGCTTCATTGAGCGCTTCAAACGAACCTAGCACTGACATAAGTTTCGCTTGCGTTTGCGACCCTACGCCACTCGCTATAATAGACACCATTTTATCCGTTACATCATCATCCACACTCAATGTAACGGAATAACTTCCATCGCTACCGGCCGTCACTTCTTGTTGCTCATTGCCTACATTAATCACAAGGTTTGCATCAATAATAGGCGAATCAGTCACTAGCCCTACTAAGGTTAACGATTCACTTTTCTGAAGTACATTAACGCTAACCGTTTCGGTAGTCGTCTCACCTTCATCATCTTCTACGGTAAGGGCAAACGATAACGTTTCATCGCTATCTACAGAAGGCGCAGTAAAAGAGAGCGTTGCGGTTGTTGTGCCACTTAGCTCAACTTCTGTACCGCCCGTTTGCCCCCACAAATAGTTGGCAATTTCACCGTCGTCTTCAACTACCGCAGCAATAGAATGCGCCTCTTTTTCTTCCACTTCCTGGGCTGATATTGTAATTGTCGGCGATGCGTTGATATGAGTGACTGTAACAGACACACTATCTGTGGCAGTTGCCCCAGCATCATCAGTAACGTTAAGTTCGAACGTGAGTGTTTCGGAAGGTTTAACATCTGGAGCGGTAAATTCAGCCGAAGCTTGGTCTGCATTCGTTAATGTGACCTCTACGCCTTCGGTTTGCACCCAGCTGTAGGATGCAATACTGCCGTCTTCATCTACACCACTGCCGACAAGTGTAACCTGGGTATTTTCGTCAACGGTGGCATCCTCGCCAGCTTGGGCGACGGGAAGACTATTAACCACTTCTTCATTGACCGCCTCTTCTTCGTTAACAACAACATCTTCTTTGTCATCGTCATTACAACCCGACAAGGCTAATACCAGTGATGCAGCAATAATGCTTTTCTTATAATTTGCTCTGATAAACATAAAACACTTCCTTATACTTTTATTGGTTAAACATTAAACTAAAAAAGCATAAACCTAATCCCCCGCTCCTTTCCTTCCTTAAATCGCGCAACTTGACCGCTAAACAGCTCAAAATTCATAAAGCGAAGCCGCGCAGAACCCAAAACATAATGTGAATAGTTAAAGCGAGAAAAATTTTAATTTTTTTGGAAAATGCCTGCGCATTTTCTTTCTACCTCGATAAGTGGGAAAGAAACACAATACCGCCACAGCCAATTTCGACAAGGTGAAGGGCAATGAAGGCGAGTGGGGCCAATGAGTCAGAACGAAAAATACGGTTCATGGTGAAATTTGAACAGCAGCTTAACTGTGAAATAGATAGAAGAGCGGTAAGCCACGACATATGTGATATACGGGTAAGTGATATGGCCAACGCCCTGAATATGGACGTGTCGACCCTTAGGCGTTTATGCCAGAAACACTACGGTAAATCGCCTAAGGTTTGCATAGATACGTTGCGTATTGCAGAAGCTAGGAAGTTGCTCTTAGTGGGTGAAAGGCCTTCCACCATAGCCGATAAGCTCGGTTTCTATGAACACAAAACCTTCTCTACCTTGTTCAAAAAATATGAAGGTGTGAGCCCCGTAATTTTTACCCAAAACGATAATGCAAAGGCCTTTGCGACATACCGTTAACCAGTTGTCGCTGCGCCTTCGCAAGGCTTAAAAGCAAGCTTACTCTTAGGTGTTTATCGATGATCTTAATGAGGATTAACCACCGTAAACCGTTCATCAGACACAGCCCAATAACCTGAATCACTTATAATAAGTATTTTGTAGGCATTCCCTTGACCATTAAATTGCGCTGGATCGAGCCCGTAATTACCTATGTTCGGTGCCCTACTCGCCACTAAATACCAACGTCGTTTCAGCACAGTAGTCATCTGCGCGTTACGCCCGCTACCAATATTTATAGGATTGTCGTGAAGTACATATATCGCCACGGCATCGCCTTTTAACGCCGCATTGTCCCACTCTATGGTATTGCGCTCACCCACATTATAAACCTCAGAAGCTTCAGGTTTACTCACAGCATCAACTAATAAACGGGGATTGATAGTATGGGTAATGCCGTTGTCTATCGCCGTGCCATTTTGTACACCAAATGAACCGTCGCTTAGTGACCAGTAGCCTTCATCTGACACCATCATTACCTTAAAGCCCTGACCACCATTTGCCATAAGAAAGAAGGGATCGATTTCTACTTCACCCGTATTAGGCACCTGCTTAGCAAACATCTGCCAGCGCAACCCTTGTATATTTTCAAATGAATCAAATGCTTTGGCTTCAAAATTTAACTTATGATTGATATACAAAGAAATGCTTTCGCCTTTAAGGGCATCTTTATTCCACTTGAAGGTAAAAGGTGTACCCATTTTAAGGTTATCCCCGTGGGTTGGCGCGGTTACCCCAGTAACTCTTCGATTACTCACCACGCGATTTTGCCCCTCTAACATCATCATATGAAGCGTCTTAAAATCAGGTGTTATTAACACCTCTGGAGACAATATACTGGCAAGCGTTTCGCCATACTCTTTGCGTATGGGAAGCGAAGTAGACGTTGCTAACATTTCTTCCGCTTTTAGGGCCTCGCCTTTAACCGCATACGCGGAGGCCAACGCTAAATGTCTTTCAATATCATCGTTCTGAGTATGAGTGAGCCCATATTTAATCGCTAAATCAGTAAAGCCGGCGCGTAGAGCAGTATGAATAATATAAGCGGTATACTCGCCCAGGGTATCTTTTGCCGCCAGTGCATGAATATCGGCTTGCTTCACAGATAGGCCCAAACCAATCCCACTATTCACTGCCACTAACGACGAGAAAAATGAAAGAGAGGCTGTTGAATTCTCGTCGGATACGCCATCATTATTTTTCAATGTTTTTATTTCTGCTGGCTTGATAACCGATAGCGCGCTTGTGAAATCATTAACAAGATACAGGGCTATCGCTTGTTTCACCTTTAACCGAGAACAACGGGGGCCTTGCGCGCACAACGCAACCGCAGATTCAATAAAAGACACACTTTGAGCATACATTTTGCCGTAGGCATAATAGTTGTGTTGCTGCTCATAAACTTTTATTAATTGCTCCTCAAATAAGGGAGCAAGTGCAAGGTAAATACTTTGCTGCTTACTCAATAGAAACTCTACCAAAAGAGGGTCGTCTATTAGCGATGCGGTTTCTAATAAATATCCATATAATTGCGCGAGCTCTGGATTGGTTGCATTATAGGCTTGCTCACCCAACGCCAACGATGATTTCATTCGTGATGCGGCGCCATTCCTATCACCGGCTTTGGCTAGCACTAATGATTTCATACCTTCAAACCATGCTTTTTGGTGAGCCGGCATATCTGCTGGTAAGGGCTGCTCAACCCTATCAAGTAACTTGGCAGGCGCATGCTTAAGCAAAACTTCCCACTGAAATTTTTGCAATCTAAACTTGTCTTCCGGCAACATTTGTTTGTCGAATTTATTGAGAAGACGCGCTAAAGCATCTAACACTTGCGGCCTTTGTGTGCCAGCGTAGTCGACCTTAGCGTTAAGGAATTCGCTTTCAAACGTACTTGGTAAATCGTTATTATGTTTCGTAAGCCAGTGGGTGGCGCTGCTTAAATCACCACGGTAATAGGCTATTTTTGCCTGCATCAATGCACCGCTGGCACCATCCGTATCCAATCGCTCAATAACGTACTTTGCTTTCTCTATATATCCTAAGTTCAATAGCGTTTGAGATAAGGTGGCAACAATTGATGCACGGGTTTCACTATCACTCAATGAGGTCGAAAATGCGATATCAACACCATGATTAATAAAGTCAGCGGCACTCAATGCACCGCCGCCTTCTGATTGTGGTGAGTGCGCTAAAAATAACTCGTCGTAAAAGGAAAGCGTCTGCTGTGTTTTCCTCGATTCTTGAATTAGCGACTTATTTTGCATGAATAGCGCAGCAGCCCCTATCGCTAGCACACAAGGGATAATGACGGCCGATATTGCAGTAGTGGGCGAACGTTGAAACCATTTTTTGTAATAATAAGACTTGCTACTTTTGAACCACTTAAGTGGCCTATTAGCGAATAAACATTCAAGTGCATCGTTAAATTGCTCAGCACTTTGAAAGCGATCCCTTGGGTCGGCAGATGTGGCTTTTTCAATTACTGCCTCAAATTCAGCATTGAGCATATGATGTTGAAACATAAACGCCATTACTTTACCCAGCGCATATATGTCATCGGTAACTTTTGCCTGGTTGCCACTTTGTTGTTGTGGACTAGCATAATCGTTGCTGACGGCGGTTAGTTGTTGATTATCTGGATGGCTTAACGAGTGTGAAATACCAAAATCGAGTAACTTTGGTTGGTTGTGTTCATCTACAATAATATTCGACGGCTTAATGTCAGCGTGAATAATACCGCACTGATGTGCTTCAAACAGCGCACTACAAAGTTTCATTAATACTGAAAGGTAGGCGTGAGTAGTGTGCGATAAATTCTGTCTATTTGATAACGTTGCTTCAGACAATGGAGCACCATCAATGTATTCCATCACCAAATAAGGTACGTCTTCTTCAGTGACATCGACGGTATAAATTTTAGCGATGTTAGGGTGGTTTAAATTGGCTAAATGCTGCGCTTCTTTTTGTATAAAGTTATCACCCGCTAAATCTGCAATTGATGCGAAAACAAACTTAACCGCGACTTTTTGTTCTATCAACCCATCATTTCGCTGACCTAAATACACCGCGCCCATTCCGCCTTCGCCAAGCTTTTGCTTCAGCAGATAAGGCCCCACTTGTTTACCTTCTAGGGATTTCGAGTGATTATCGTCGCACAGCAAATCGGCTTGAGCCCCCACTAACTGAGTGAAACCACTTTGTTTTTTATTCGCATAATGGGCATTGATTAATGCCAGGGTTTCACCAAATAGCGGATCTTCTTTTGAACATAACTGCGACAAATTTTCTCGCATTTTAGCTTCGTCCAACCCAATAAGGTGCTGAAAAAAGAGTAAGGCATTTTCAAACTTCATGAATAGCTCTTTTGATTTATCTGAACAACAATATGGAGGGATGAACTAGGCGGCTTCGCACTGAACCCTAAGGTAAGCTTTTGCCGCCGACAATTCGTTGTAAACCGTAGACTCGCTTAAATTGAGTTGAGAGGTTATTTCCCCTACATTTTGCCCGAGATAATAGTGAAGAAGCGCAATTTGATAACAACGCTTAGAAACATTTTCGAGTGAGGATAACGCATTGTCGAAACTAAGGTATAAACCCGAGTCGATAGAAGCATCGGTTATCTGTACCGCGTCCTCTAAATCGCTATTACGCTTTTTCGCAGAACGCTTTTTAATTTCATCTTGCAACATCCAGCGAACAAAGACGGCTAAGGAAGCGTAAAACTGCTGTCTGTTTTCAAAGATTTCATCAGGCGCGGTTAGTTTGATAATGACATCGTGAAGTAGTGAGGTGGTATTGGGGAGCTTGTCGAGCAGGCTTAGCGCATTGTCAGACTCCGCTTTTTTGCTGATCTGTTTTTTCACCATGCCCTTTAAATGATAGTAAACAATACTACGAAGCTGATTAGCACTTTTTAAATCGTTATTGATTACCCAAGCGTTTAGCACTTCGGTAAATTCGCCGCTTGTATCCCTCAAATGAACATCTTCCATACTGCTGCCTAGCGCATCGGCTAATCACTTTAATAACCAACATAGAAATAATATGGCGATTAGTCAACGCTTAAATGCACTTTACCTTAATTAATAATTCAAAAAGGCTAAACCCACCTGCAGTATAATCATTTATTATTACTAACAATCACTTACATTCATCCCTTACGGCTTGGGGCATAGAGTTCCCCCTCATAAATGCCTGGTTAGTAAGCTTTCAAGAGTATTTAGGCTAAGCTTATCGCCGATATGGCGGGCGGCAGAATACTGCTGTTTTTGCGTTTATAAGCAATGACTACTCCCTCGCATTACGTAAAAAAACTTGCTTCTTAGCGCCACTGTAAACAAACTCCACAAAATAGTATTTAGAACAAAGAGGCAATAATGGCTTTCGAATTAAAAATTGAAAACAAGGTAGCTCTGATTACCTTTGATGACGGAAAAGTAAACGCAGTAGGCTTTTCTCTTATTGACGCATTGAATGCCGCGTTAGATGAAGCTGAGCAAAACGCTGATGCCGTGGTGATGTATGGCGGTGCCGATAAGTTTTGCGGCGGCTTCGACCTTTCAGTGATGAAAGCCGAAGATAAGACCGAACAGATAAAACTGGTTCAGGCAGGCGCAGATTTAATTGTAAGGCTGTACGGCTATCCCAAACCCCTTATTGTTGCTGCTGAAGGCCATAGTATCGCATTAGGCGCAATATTCTTGATGGCCGCTGACCTACGTATTGGCAAAGACGGCGACACCAAATATGGCTTAACTGAGACCGCTATTGGCATGGTATTACCTGCGTTTGGGATGGAGTTGGCTAAATCACGTTTAGCCCCTACTTCATTAACAGAAGCGTTACTCTTTTCACGGGTATACCAAGGGAAGGATGCGGTAAAAGTGGGCTATTTAGATGCTGCAGTTCCGCAAGAGCAAGTACTCGCTACCGCTATGGGCTATGCTGAAAAACTCAAAATGTTGCCTGCCAAAGCGTTTGCTGAATCTAAGCTACAACTTCGCAAAGAAACCCTATCTAAAATGCGTGGTTAGTCTCGCCTTGCAACTTAGGTATCAAAACTTAGGCATTCATCGTAACTGATGCGTAGAGAAGTGCTTAGAATACACCTAAAAATCCATTTAGGTTAAAGTAGTGAATAGTATATGGCACCCTTGAGGTGCCATTCTAGTTTTACATACCAAACCGGTAACTAATGTACTACACCTGAGTTTTCTTCAATCTTAGCTTGAAGCTCTCCTCGTAAACCAAGCTCGAAGCCAAGTTCTGCAACCACAAACAACGGTCCAATAGCCAAGCCCATAATATCGTCTACAAAGGCTGGTTTTTTACCTTCAAAATGATGGCCAATAAATTGTAAAATCCAACCGCCTACGAATATACCAATTGAGGCAGATAGCCATACCCATGTTGCGCTTTGCGCCAAAGGTTGTGCGAGGTAAAGCAATGCCCCGGTTAATACCACCATGGTAAGACCTAACTTTACATCTAACTTTAAATAAAACACATTACCGATGACCCACACGAATAACGCAGGGCTTAGTAATAATGCTCCTACGATAGGCGCAGTGACTTCAAAAGCCGGGCGGCTTAACAAGCTTAAAAACGCAAAAACAATAAGGGGAATACCAATGTAATGGGTGAAAATATTACGTTGATCTCTATGATATTTTGCGTACTCACTTAGATGCTGCTCAAGCGTTTTCATTCTACTACCTATAAACTTTTTCTTATGAGCATGTGAGATTAGCGAGAAAGAATACTTCACACTGTCGCCAAGCCGACAATTAGTTCAAATTGATAGTAGTGTTTGAAAAAAATAGAATCCGATACGTGTGCTTTATTTATCGCCGTATACCAAACTCAAACAAACAGTTGCTTGCTACCAAACTAGAAGAGCGTGTTGATAGGCGAGTGAAGGTAATGACACTTATTTGGTCTTGCGTGTCTTCTTGGGATATGTCGAAATAATGCATGGCATAGCCGGTACCAGCATAGTTGGCACCGGTAGGCTGAAGTTCCACATAGGCGATAGCCTTAAACGCCAACCCCACTAAAAATTGCCTTATTGCGCAATATAACTTACCTTCTAAGGTAGTGATTAAACAATAAAAACATAAAGTTATAAACTCAACAAGGATGTTTCATGCGCAAGGCCGTTCGCTTTAGAGTACTTTATTTACTGTTTGCTATAGCCACCTACACTTTAGGCTTCATACTACTACCAAAGACTATTAATTCTTCATTCGACCAGATACTTTCTGCTGGCTTCCTGTTTGCCTACTTCATTGTTCTACCAGCTCTGTTTTGGTACTGCGTTATAAAGGTCGGTGAGCAGAAAAAATGGAAGATCATCATTCCCTTTAGTCTCGCCAGTGTTGTCGCTCGCTATTCCATGCCGGTTTCTCTTGCTAGCTACTTTGAATTTTTAAGCTGGGTGCGCTATCCGGTTATTGCCATACTGCTTATTATCGAATTCGTGGTGATTTTTCACGTCGTGTCTATGCTATGGAAATCTCGAAAAATTAAAGGTGATCCTCGCATTAATGCGTTAATCAACAACATAAACGAAGACGATAAGAAACGAGAAGTTACGCTAATTATGGCTAGCGAACCCGCAAGTTGGTATTACGCCATTCCTAAATTCACAAAGGCTCACACGCCCGCTTTAGCTAACCTATCGCTGCTAAGCGCCAAACGGTGGCATTTCGCACTAGTACTGATAGGTTTAATTGCTGTTACGTGGGGGTCTTATTCTTTATTAATTTTATGGAGTGAAATTGCCGCCATTATTGTCGCGTCAGTCATTTTCTACGGCATCATTAGTGTTACGGCAAGTCATCGAATTAGCAGGCATTTTTCTGTTTATTGCCACAACAATCACCTTATCGTAAATGCCAGTTTTTTCAGCCTGCTTTTTATTCCCTTAACTCATATTCAAACCTGTGAAGCTGGCGAGTGGGAGTGCGATAAAGAGCAATTGAAAGTGGGTCGTGGCACCGCGAATATTAAGCTAACTTTTTCAACACCGGTTTATTGGTTCACGTTAATGGGTACCATTTGTGAACGCCCTACTGAAGTTTATTTATGTGTAGATGCGCCTAATGAACTGGTGCTGTCACTCAGTAATGTGGATTAGGAGCTGAGGCAATGATATTTAAGGGTAAGAGTTGCTCAAATGGTTAAATGGATAATCTGCGAATAATCTTATCGGTTTAGTGTAAGTGTATGTGCTTCTTTACCTGAAAAAATCACCAATTTTCCTGATGATAGTTCTTTAAAACTATATTCCCCACTTACTATACGGGGATTTTTTTTCAGTGAAGTAATTAATATTTCTCTACTTCCCCCTCCTTGAGAAGAAATTTTCGAAGCTATTCTATTTAACGTATTGATAGAAACATTTTTATTACTTACTAACGCCACCAAGGTACCCAATTGCTCTTCCTTTTCCGATAGTGATTGTAACAGCTCACTCGGGGATGATGGGTTTTTAGCTAGTAGATTATCTATTTCATATCCCATATCAGTCTCGAACCCTTCTAATTCAAGAAGTCGCTCTGAACTAGTTAAAGGATTAGCAGCATCTTCGAATGCTGAGTATTGATTAAAAGAGGTAAACGAAAATAATAAAGTAAGAGACAAAAATAACGTTAGCTTTAAAAACCTGAACATTAATTGCCTAAAATTTTCTCTAATTCCATCTATAGAAATCTCATTTAAAAAAATGAAAATCCCCGTAAACAACACAATAGCCACTAATATGACTTTTATTATATATATACCCAGTTGAGGGTCAGATCTGCCATGGAGTATAGAAAAATTTAAAAATATATAGGGGAATACTGTAATAAAAGCAATCGCCATTACGGCGATGCTTCTAAATTTTAATAAAGACATCTCTAAACTTTACCAGCTATCAAATTTGAATAGTCCATAAGGCTTTCCCTCCCCCACTTAAGAAATGGTAAATTTAGCTCTAAAGTTACTATTATAAACAATAGCTAATCTAAATGATTTGCTAACGTTAATATCAAATCCAACGACAAGGTAGTCAAAACACTTAATTTTAACTTACCATCTTCAAAGTTTAGATTGTAAAATTTCTTTTTAACAGTTTCCCATCCCCCTGATTTAATCAAATCACAAAAGACTATATAACCGCTATTACAGCGACATTTTAAGCTCTATACGTGCAGTAGCCCCATCACCAATAGTGACGTTGTTAATGCCGCCACCAACAAGGTAATCAGTATCAAATACGTTCTCTACATTTAGCCTTACATCAACTTGTTTACCCATAATATCAGTTCGGTATGTAGCACCTATATCAACACGACTATACGCATCTTTTAACACAGTATTTGCGTTGTCTGCATAGCGTTCACCCTGATAAAAGATACCCGCATTCAATGCTAATTTTTCCGTAACTTCGTAGCGGCTCCATAACGACGCAGACCATTTAGGCGCATCAACTGGCGTATTGCCTTCAAAGTTCTCGTCTTTTTCATACTCAGCATCTAAGTACATCATTGATGTCATCACAAACCACTTATCACTAACCGCACCTTGTGCTGCAAGCTCTAAACCTTGGTGAGTTTGCTTACCAGATTGCGTAGTTACAGTGGTATACAAGGGGTCATTTAACAGCTGCTCAGAAATCAAGGTACCAGTCTTTTCAATGTTGAAAAGAGCACCACTTACGAGTAGTCGGTCTGATACTTCCCACTTTGCCCCTAACTCTACTTGCTTAGACGTAGTCGCATCTAATTCCATACCAAAGTTTTGATCAAGTTCGTCTTCAATGGTTTCACTTGATTGAGGCTCAAACCCTTCTGAGTAGTTCACATATACCGTGCTGTTTTCAGCTGGGTGATACAACACGCCAACTTTTGGTAATAAAGATTCGTTGTCAGCACCTTCACGGCTTTGCTTATCGAAGCGCCCACCAATGGCAACTTGCCATTGTTCGTTAAACGTCATTAAATCTTGAAAATACACACCGTAATAATCGTATTCAGTGGTACTCAACGTGTCATCATTATTGAAATTTAAATCAGGTTTGGCCGGTTCGGGTTGCCCTACGGTGTAAGTGATTGAATCCCCTCTTTCGATAAGCTGACCGTAGTAATAATCTAGTGCGTTCGCACCAATCAGAATATTGTGCTCGATACCACCAAACGATACTTCACCATTAATATCTATAAATGCGGTTTTAAACTGCCAATCGTCTGAACGATCGTAAGGGTTAGAGGTATAGCTGTTACCAATTTCATAATCAGAAGGAAGTCGAGGGGATGATTCAAATCGTTGTCTTTCAAATGATTGTTCATTGTAACCCACCTTAACTTGCCACTCAGGGTTCATGAAATAAGTTAACTTAACCCCTTTGTTTTCAACATGAATATCTGTGAACGCCCAAGAAAAATCGTTAATAGTATTTCTATTGCTAATTACATTAGCATCTTCATCTAACCATGCGCCGGTATCTAAACCCGCTTTATCGTTAGTGCGATCGTAATAAGCATTCACTATTAAGCTGTCATTAATTTTATGCTCAAGCACTAATGAACCAAGGAAACGATCACGCTCTCGCGTTTCACCATTTTGATATTCGCGATCAAAATTAACATCCTGCTTTACCAATACCGCGCGATAGCCGGTATCTTCAGCAATTTGACCACCAGCATCTAGCATAAATCGCGTAGAACCATATTGGTCTGTGTCTGCACTGACTTCCAATAAGCGAGACGCGGTAGGTTGCTTGGTTACCATATTAATAAGCCCACCTGGTGCAGACTGACCATATAAGATACTAGATGGGCCTTTAATGACCTCTACTCTTGAAAGCGTTTCGATAGGCTGTTGATAGTGAGACCAATGCTGGTGCCCATCGCGCAAATAACCAGTAGATGAGCTTAATTCAAAGCCTCGTGAGCTAAATACTTCACGGTTTCGTTGTTTAGAACCCGGTGACAAACTTGCATCGTTATTGAGTACTTCACCTAACGTGGTAGCAAGTTGCTCATCGATAATAGTTTCAGGAATGACCGTTACCGCTTGAGACGTTTCAAGTAATGAAACATTCGCACGCATGGCGCCAGATGCATCACCTACTTTATAGTCGTTAAAATAGGTACCTTTTACATTGATAACTTCTACTTCGCTTTCGCTTGTCATTGTTTCCTCTGCGTAGGCCGCATTCGATAATGCAATGCCCCCAACGCTCAGGCCCAAGCCTAGACCCAAACTTTTACCTAACTTAAGGCCTAAACGAACATTTACTGACGTACGACTGCGCTGCATGAAGGTTTTCCTATACAAAATACTGACAAAAGCTTTCAAAAACGCGATGCTAGCACAAACGCAAATGATAAACATTAACATTCAGTTAATCGAATTTAAGGAAAAATAGTATCTGTTTTGATAGATTGCAGAGAAAGAAAGCCCTTATTAACTTCCAAAAGGTAAATAAGAATAGGCTCCATATCCTAAACAAGCAGCAATTCCGGTAGCAAAAAGCCACGCTACCCACCCCATCTTTTTTAAGGCGACTCGCCAGGCCCCAAACGGTGTATTTTTAGAAGAAATACTGTCAACCTTTCGCCCTACTCGCAACCCGTACATGTACGTGCCAGTTATACAAAGGGCCGTAAGAAAAATACCAAATAAAAAATACAAAATCTTACTCGCTAACTTCCCCGTACTCCCTTGCACTTCACCCCACACACCAAAATGCAGCGGATCTGCTGCTTCTGAAATACGGGTATGTAACGACAAATCATTTCCATCTTGCTTGAAAACGGCTTCAGCAGAAACAGGGTCGAATTGAATGGTATTCGCTCGGCTTCTTACCAGTATTGCACTGGCTTGGCCTTGGAACACCACTACCCCAGCGGCCTTGTTGGGAAGTCGCACTTCTTGAATGGTAAGCGCTTGAAACTGCGCTCGTGCAATATGCAACATAGTGATAAACGCGGCTTGAGTTGGCATTATTGGTGCGTCCATCGCGGCTTCGGTCATTGCGTAGCCTTTGTCACGACTGGGAGCAGCTGCGCCCCAACGTTCTGCTAAATACCAGCTGCCTGTAAGTCCTATCACAATCAAGAACCATAAGCTCCAAACACCAACTAACCGATGTAAGTCGCCCCAACGGGTTTGCCTGTGCCGCCAACGGGGCGTGCGAAAGAAGCCCTTCCACCAGCGCCGATAAATATACAAGCTAGAAATCAGTACCGCCAATATAGCGATAGAAAAGGCACTAACAATGGTGATGCCAAGCGTTAGTGGCAACATTAGATGTCGGTGAATTACTCGCAAAAATCGCTGCCAGTTTAACCAGCGTCCATCGCCTAAATGCTCACCTGTTGTGGGATGAAAAAACAAACGGTGCCGTTGGTTATCCTTATCGCGATAGATAACTTCTGCACTGAACCAAGGATGAAGAGGCGCGTGGATAGACTCTATTTTTCGTACAGGGGGGGTTAATTGCGCGGTTTTAGTAAGAGCTTGTGCATAAACCGCCTGCCAATTCATATCACTTACACTTGACGGGGATACCCGTTTTGCTGAGTTAGCTAACCAATCAATTTCGTGGGACACCACAGCAAGCGTGCCGGTAGCTACTATGAAGCACAGCAGGATGGAAAGCTTAACGCCCACCCAGCTGTGAATAGAAAACCATGTAGACTTGCTTAGCACTTATTAAAAATTATATTGAAGCTGGGCGATAATTTCGCGAGGCTGCCCTGGGAAGTGGCCATTTCTTTCGCTAAAGCCGCTTACTGCATACTCTTTATCAAATAAATTATTCACATTTACACTAAGTAAAACCGCGTCCCATCGTGTTGTCCAGCTTGCATCAAATACAGTGAAAGGCTTTACCCTTTGCGCATCTGCACTTATTTGCTCGCTCACGTAATTCACTCCAAAAGCAATAGATGAGTCGATACTATTAATCGCAAACCTTGTCCACAAGCCAGCTTGATGACGTGGCGCATTTACAAATCTATCACCCTCACCAAAAGTGTTGCTTGAGCTACCGTCAACCACAATAGTATCGTTGTACGCGTAGTTAGCAGTCACGCTGATGGTATCGCTAATATCGCCTACCAAGGTAAATTCGGCACCATCACTTTCTACTACACCAAAATTAATGAGCGCTGATTCGGTATCGTCATTTTCACCTTCAATGTAATCAGGATTATTGTAAACCAAGTTTTCTTTGCTTATATGATACACGGCGACTGTGGTCATAATGCTTCCGTTCAACCACTCGTTTTTCACACCAAACTCAATGGCATCACCGCTAACAGGTTCTAGGGCAGTAACATTGGCATCAGCTTGGTCAGTGGCATCAACGGGGTTAAAGCTTTCTGAATAGTTGGCGTACACCGACATTGCTTTAAACGGTTTATAAGTAATGCCTGCACGATAGGTAACATCTGAATCGTCGTATTCAGTTCCAGTCTCTTTGTCTCGCTCGTCAAACCTATCAAAACGAGCACCTGCCATAACAATAATATTGTCTGTTAAATTCACCATATCTTGTACGTACAACCCTTGACGGTTACGACGTATACCATCTCTTTCTTGGTCAGTAAGGTTATAGGTACTAGGATCGGTTTCACCATAATTTAGCGTAAAAATATTAAGATTAGCGATGCCATCAGCTTCATACCTAGCACGCAGGTAATCGTATTCCGTGTCCATGTAGTGCCAATCACCACCAAATAATAATTGGTGCTCTAAACCCGCTGTGCTGAAGTCGTAAACGAAGTCAGTAGTTAGGCTGACTTCGTCATTGGCACGGTATTGGCTGCGATATTCACGTCGAATAGTCTCGTCATCAATATTAGCTTCGCCGTCACCGTTAACATCAACCCAACTGCGAGACTCGTGATAAGCCTGATCTCGCTCGTTGGTTAAATAGCGAAGGGTAGAACTAACCTTGAATGTGTCGCTGAAGGTGTGTGCTAACTGGGTTTGAAAGACGAATGCTTCCATATCTTGAAAGTCACTTTCTTCGTTCGCGTTATAGGTTAAATCGACTAAGAAATTGCCTTCATCGTCAACGGGGACACCGCGAAGTCGGTGGCCGCCGAGGTTTTGAACGATGTAATCGAAGGTGGTGGTCAACTGTGTATTGTCACTAACGTTATAGAGGATACCGCCAGCTAGCTCGATATTTTCCATATCCGCGTTATTTCTAAAGCTATCTTGTGCTTCATAAAAACCACCAATCCGATAGGCCACATCATCGGTCAACCCACCTGTAGCCTCACCTGAAATACCGCGCAGATCATAGTTGCCACCTGTTATGGTAATTTCTTTATTGTCGGTAAAGGTAGGTTTTTTAGTGACGTAATTAATCATGCCACCGGGTTCTCCGCCGCCATATAACGCTGCCGCAGGACCTTTTAGCACTTCTACCCGGGCAACATTGAATAAGTCAGGCACGCTGAAGCCTGAATAAGGATCGCCCCTTACACCATCATAAAATACGTTATCTTCGTCACGAAAGCCGCGAAATGTCACGCCGGAATAGCTGTACTCACTGACGCCAGCAATAGAACGATATAAGTCGGTAATATCACGTGCAGCTTGGTCAGCAATAAGTTGCGCACTAAGTACTTGCGCAGACATGGGAATATCGATGAGATCAGCATCAGTTTTAGTACCGATTTTGGTTTTGGTATCTAAGTAAAACTGCTGCGCTCTACCTTTAACTTCAACATGTTCTACCGAGTCAGTTTCAGCCTCTTGAGCGTGAACTACATTGTTAAATCCAAGAAAAACAAACCCAGATAAGCCAGAAAGAAAAATTCCAAGTGAGGTAGCGCTGCGCGACATTTATTGTATTCCACTAAAGTATAAAGGACTAAAATTTGGCGCACACCTTAACCTAAATAAGAATCATTTTCAATTGCAAAGCGAGGAATTTACGCTTATTAAACTCATGCTCATTTTAGGTAAAAATTCCTTTTACCTAACCTGCTGTTTTTCGGTTAAATTACCTAGTTAAGTTAAATAACCCCACCATTAGCCCGTAACACTTGTCCATTAACCCAATGTCCTTCGTCGCTAGCTAAAAAGCTAACTACATTAGCAATGTCTTCAGGCTGACCTAGCCTTTCCATTGGGCTCATATTGGCGAGCTTATCGATGAGTTCTTGGGATTTCCCCTCTGTGAATAGGTCTGTTTCCGTAGGCCCTGGCGCGACACAATTTACCGAAATATTTTTACCTCTTAGCTCTTTCGACAAAATAGCTGACATGGTTTCCACCGCAGATTTAGTCGCGGCATACACACCATAGCGCTCTAATTTAAGCCCCACTACACTGGTGGAAAGGTTAATGATACTTCCGCCTACATGAAGTTGGGTCGATGCTAACCGGAGCATGTTGAATACACCTTTCATGTTAACGTCGAACTGTTTGTTAAAATCTTCATCGCTGGTATCGGCTAGCGGTGAAAGCGCCATCACGCCCGCATTGTTCACCAGTACATCTACCTTACCGAATTTTTGTAGCGCTGCTTCAAACAAGCTTTGTGCCTGAGTGTTTTTCGACACATCAGCTTTTACCGCAATGGCTTGCCCACCTTTACTTTTAATTTTATCAACGAGCTCGTTTGCAGCATCACTACTACTGGCATAATTAACTACCACGGCAACATTATTCGCCGCTAACTTTTCAACGATGCTTGCGCCAATGCCCTTCGCCCCGCCTGTTACCAAGGCTACTTTTACATTTTTCATATGCCACCTTCCGTTTCTAAAAATAAAATAATGTTAAGGGGCAAACGATAAAGCTCACTAACCCACTCAGATAAAGCAAATAATGCTAACCCTACTGCTAAACCAGCACTACCACCTATTTGTAAAACATTGATGTTTTTACACAACATCATCAAGGCCCTTTGAATTTATTCTGATATTCCATCTAGTAAAACGAACGACGGCTTAATTAACCCATTGATATATCTATTCTTTAAACGCAACCACCTCTATCTCAACCATGTGGTTTGGGCTATAGAGCCGTTGTACTTCTACTAGCGTAGAGCTTGGATACTGGCCCTCTTTAAACTTTTCTTTTCGCACCTTGCCCAGCTTTTTGAACGCCTCAATATCAGTGGTATAAATTACCTGCTTTACGATACTTTCCATGCCTAGGTTATTATCTTTGAGGGTATTTTGTATAAGGGTATAGATTTCCCTTACTTGCGCTTCCATCGTAGCTTTATCACTTGCGATACCCGATAAATAAACGTTGTTACCTGCAATAACAACTTGGGAGTAACCAATTTCTGCCTCCCACGGGTTATACATTTTTCTCTCTATTTTAGTATCAGCAGTAGAAACAGAACAAAAGAGTAATGTTAAGCCAAGAAGTACGAGGTTTCGAACCAGTCTGAGAAACAATTGGACACTCCTAAATAAACGAAATGGGGTCAAAGTACTTTAATGAAAAGAAGCCTGAAAAAGGGCGCATAAGACTTTAATAGTGATTAAAGTGCTCTGCCCCATCATATTTTGAACAGCTTATAATGTTCCTAAAAATTCGGTAATAGAAGCTTTTAGCGCTACATCGTCTTTAATCAACACTAATGCTTCTTCACTAAACTTTCTAGCACGAACTTTATCTCCACGGCTTTTATAAGCTTTAGCAAGGCTAAACTTTACCTGTGCTGAATCAGGATAAAGCGAGGCATTGTAGTGAAGTATTGCCATGCCTTTTTCAGGCTGCTTCACTCCGTTCGTAATGTAGTCAGCAGCGAAGTTCAGGGAACCTATACGGGGCTTTACCTTATAATATAGGTCGGAAGATAACTTTTTATAGTGTGCCGATATTTCCTCGGGGCCTTTTTCCATTACAGGGAAGGACAATACCCAGTTTCGATATAGCGCATTCGTTGCGTTCACTAGCCCAGTTATGTTGGTTGCTACATGAGGCAATGTAGGAAAAACCTCACTTTTCACTCTTAGCCCTGGAATGGATTTTTCCTCAAAAAAGGCGCTTAACTCTAAAAAAGAATCCCTCATTGTATTTCGTGTTGTGTATCCACTTACAATAACTTCATCACCTAAATTCATATAAATGAACTGGTTTAAGGTTTTGCGTGACGAAATATACTCCTTTATTTTTTTAACTGTCGCGTTATCTCCCCAATGGAGAGACGGACTAAAAGCATAATGAGCAGTAAATAGTTCTGGCCTAGCTTGAAGGGCATATAAAGAGAATAACCCGCCTAATGAGTGCCCCTGAAGTATTTTAAAATCGGAAGTTTTATAGTTTGAGTCGACAAAGGGAATAAGTTCTTTTTCTATATAATCTAGAAATTTATCAGCTTTACCGCTTTCAACGTCAACGGTAGAGTGAGGGCTTGGAGTGTAATCTCTAATGCGATCCTCATTGTCGATTGTGACAACAATTGTGTCAGGTATTAGCCCATCAGCATAAAATTGAGCAATAACGGCACTCACCATATTTTTATAATACTTTCCGTCCAGAGCGTATAAAACAGGGTACCTATGATCCGCGTCACTATCATAGTTCTCAGGAAGGTATACGGTAAACTTTTGTTCTTCATCGAGAACGTTTGAGTTCAGCACTTGCTCTTCTATAACAAGTTGTTGTGCTACTGATAATTGCGCCCCGCAAACCATTACCGCAAAGCTGAGTAGTAATTTCCTTAATACTTTCATGACATCCTTAATCAAACTTTTGAAAACTTAAAAGGATTCAGAGTACTTTAATGATTATTCATTGATTAAAGTACTCTGACCCATTATTTAACATTTATTCAGTAAACGTCCACGCCACAAATCGGCTTTGCTTTTGCCCCTGCCCCATGTCTACTTTGAGAAATTTCTTTGCACCATAGTAATTGATGCTGGTTTCAATGGGTTTTAGGTGGTCGCTTTTAGACACTAAACAAGTGAACCAATCTACCTGTGTTTTAAACGCCACACTTTCAATGATCATGCGCTGAATGAAGGCAAGTTCGCCCCCTTCGCACCACAATTCATTACCGGTTCCTGCAAAGTTTAGCTTTACGCTACTGATATCGGGTTTCGCTTTAGCAGAGGTATGTGCGTTTGTATTAGCTTGAATATCAACACGAGGCTTTTTGCCACTTCGTTTTTGCTTATTTCCTTTAAGACCGATGGCTTTTCGCTCGCTTCCCAGCGCCGCAGCTTCGGCAGATTTGTGAAACGGAGGGTTACACATGGTGAAAGTGAAGTGCTCGTTAGGCTGAATAATGCCCTCAAAGATTTTCGCTTTATTCGGCTGCTTTCGTACCGACAATAAAGGGGAAAGCTTTGGATTTTTGTTAGCAATTGATTTCGCCGATTTCACTGATACCGCATCGATGTCGCTTCCCACAAACTGCCAACCATAGCTTTGACTGCCAATGATAGGATAAATGGCATTAGCCCCAATCCCTACATCCAGCCCTTTTACCTCACCGCCTTTAGGGATAACGCCACCATTGGCTCGCGCCAATACATCGGCAATGCCGTGAATATAGTCAGCTCGACCAGGTACAGGCGGGCATAAATACCCATTAGGTATGTCCCACGTTTTAAGTCCATAGTAGTGAATAAGCAATGCTGCATTTAGCGCTTTAACGGCGTCTTGATTGGCAAAGTCGATACTTTTCTTGCCACTCTTAGCATTAATCACATAGCCCGATAATTCAGGATGTGCTTGGCACAGCGCGGCCATCGGGTAGCCATTTCTATGTAAATTACGGGTGTGCATACTAGTACTAGCGTTTGAATTAGCTGGTTTTGTTATTGCCAAAGGTGAGTTCCTATATTCAGCGTCTATTTACTTCGGGCTGTCACCTAAAAGGAATCGGGCTCCCGCTCCATTCTCGGCAATGTTATCGTTTTTATTGTACAGGTTGCATTTGTCTAAAGACAAACAGCCACAGCCGATGCATCCCTCTAATGAGGATTGTAACGCTGTTAGCTCAGATATACGCCTTGCTATGTGTGCATTAAATATTTCACTAAGCTTAGCCCAGTCTTCTTTATTCGGCGTGCGTTTATCGGGCAGCGTATTAAGAAGTTGCCGAATATCTTCTAATGCATAACCCAATTTCTGAGCGATTAATATAAACGACACCCTACGTATAACCGAACGAGGAAACATCCTGTTTCCTCCAGATGTTCGCACAGAGGGTATGAGAGATTCGTTCGCGTAGTAACGTATAAGCGATACAGCATTGCCAGTTCGCTTTGCGACAAAGCCAATGCTAACAAGGGGTTCAGGGGCCATTTTAAAAAAGTTAAACTTAATACTTGATCTAAAGTTAGCTTGAGATATTAAGCTGTTTCTAACGATTAATCCATAACCCCATTTAATCAATAAGGAAACACTATGCAACCAGCTATACTTGAACACGCTAACATTACGGTCAAGGATCCAGATGCCATCGCTAACACATTATGTGAACTATTTGACTGGCATATTCGTTGGAGCGGCCCTGCCAAAGATGATGGCTACACCGTACACGTTGGGTCAGATTCTGCTTATCTTGCGCTGTACGCCCCGAAAGAAGTGAATACAACGCTTAGCAACCCAACTAGTGAAAGCAAAGCCTCATTCGATCACACCACCCTAGCCCACGTTAATCATTTAGGTATCGTGGTAAAGCATTTAGACACTATCGAGAAAAAAGTATTCGCCTTAGGTTTTGATACATACAACCACGGTAACTACGAGCCTGGAAGGCGTTTTTATTTCATGCTTGGAGAGGGTATTGAAGCTGAAGTGGTGTCGTATACCAGCTAAGAAGCTGAGGTAAAAAGTGGAAAAAAGGGGTCAGAGTTAATTTAAATTTACTCTGACCCTATTTTTTATTCTACTTCGCCCTCGGTAGGTGCTAAACCGCCGCCTAACACTTTATATAGAGTGATGCGGTTAACTAAGTCTGCTTGTCGCGTAGCAATAAGAGACTGTTTAGCGCTATACATAGTACGCTGCGATTCTAATGCAGTTTGGAAGCTATCAATGCCATTTTCATAACGAGCGAAAGAGAGTTCGTAACTTCGGGCAGATGCTTTAACCAAGGCACCTTCAGCCTCAAGCTGATCTTGAATTGTGGCTCGCCTTGCCAATGCATCAGCAACTTCGGTAAACGCACTTTGAATGGCATATTCATAGGCGGCTAAGTACTTCTGCTGCTGTGCTTCACTGTAGGCCAAGTTTGCCTTGTTTTCTCCCCCATCAAATATGGGCAAGCTAATGCTGGGCGCTATGCTCCAAATTGAACTGGCACCGCCGCTAAAAATATCCGATAGCACTGAACTGGCCAACCCGCCCGTCGCAGTAAGCGATATGCTGGGGAAGAACGCAGCGCGCGCCGCACCTATATTCGCATTGGCAGATTTAAGCGCATGCTCGGCAGTCAACACATCAGGTCGCACTAACAATACATCTGATGAGACACCTACCGGTACATCAGTTACCAAGCTGTCACTCCCTCCATAGGTGTCAGTAGGCAAGGTATAAGCAAGCAGATTGTCATCGAATTTCTCACCTACTAATAAACGAAGCGCATTTTTATCTTGCTCCACTTGAGTTTTATAACTGGCTATATCAGAGCGGGCGGCATGGTAAATAGTTTCAGCGCTGGCTACATCTATTCGCGAATCAATGCCATAAGATAAACGTTTATTCGTAATATCCATGGCTTGTTTAGCGTTACTGGCCGTTTCTTCGGCTAACGTCAGCAAGTTACTATCTGCCGCCAAGGTTAGCCAAGCGTTGGCAACTTCACCAATAAGTGAAATTTTTGCCGCTTTCGCGGTTTCACTACTGGCTAAATAAGTTTCCATTTCAGCTTCAGATAAACTACGATTTTTACCAAATAAGTCTAGCTCGTAGCTACTGAATCCCACCTCTGCTTCGTATGTAGTATCAATTTCGCCCGTTGAGTACTTGGTGCGATCGCCACTTAAGCTCACATCAACATCAGGGAACAAATCTGACTTTTGAATGCGGTAAGTCGCTCGCGCCGACTCGACATCGGCTAGCGTTTCCCGAAGGCTTCGATTACTGCTTAACGCCAAATCGATGATCTTCTCTAGCCGTTCGTCTTTAATAAAGTCTTTCCACGGAATATCTAACGCTTGTTGCGATGATAAACCTTGTGTTAGCTCAACCTTTTCGAGCTGCCATTCATTGGTTACCGTAGCGTCAGAGCGTGAATAGTCTGGCGCCATTGAGCTGCATCCAGCTAAAACTAACGCCGCTGCGATAGGCAAGAGTCTACCTTTGTGCAATTTAGAAAACTTAATCATGGCCATTCTCCAACGGCTTAGGCGTATCGGTTTGAGCAGCTGATGAAACTGCATGCTCATTAGCATTATCTGAGTAAACTGTTCGACGTTTAGGGAACAGGCCTCGCACCAACACAAAGAACATAGGCACAAGGAATATACCCAGTACAGTGGCAGTGAAGGTACCACCGATAATACCGGTACCAATGGCAACACGGCTATTGGCCCCTGCCCCTGTAGATATTGCTAAGGGTAAAATACCTAACATGAAGGCCAGAGAGGTCATGATAATAGGGCGCAATCTTAACTTTGCAGCAGTCACTGCAGCTTCAATTAACGACATGCCTTTTTGGTAGGATGCTTCAGCAAATTCAACAATTAAAATGGCATTTTTAGCCGCTAGACCAATAGTGGTAAGTAGCGCTACTTGGAAATAAATATCGTTGTCTAACCCTCGCATGCTAGATGCCAACGCCGCCCCTATAACCCCTAATGGAATAACCATAATCACGGAAAACGGTACCGCCCAACTTTCATATAAGGCGGCAAGTGCCAAGAACACAACTAATATTGAAATAGCGTACAGGGCAGACGATTGTCCGCTAGATAGTTTTTCTTGATAAGACAAACCGCTCCACGCGTAAGTGAGTTTACCTTGCCCGACTTCTTGAGTTAAACGTTCCATTTCAGCCATAGCTTGACCCGAACTCACGCCACTAGCGGCTGCACCTTGAATTTGGTACGACGCTATACCGTTGAACCTCGATAAACTTTGCGGAGCGCTTGACCAAGACGACGAGCTAAACGCCTCAAACGAGGTCATGGTCGTTTCACCATCGGCGTTGGTGCCTCGAACATACCATTCATTTAAATCTTCAGGTTTTGAGCGATATTCAGCATCCGCTTCTATGTACACTTTTTTCACTCGGCCATTGTCAATGAAATCATTCACGTATGAGCCAGCCCACGCTGAAGTCAGGGTAGCGGAAACATCTGACATCGATACACCCAACGCACTTGCTTTGCCGTTATCAATATCAATTTTTAACTGAGGCGTATCACTTAACGCGCCATCACGAATACTGTTGAGTAGCTCACTTTGACGGGCCTTAGCGAGCAATTCATTCTTTAAACGAGTTAGCTCAGCACGGCTGGTTCCCGTCGTGGCTTGTAGCTCGAACGTAAATCCGTTGCTTTGCCCTAGCCCCTGAATAACCGGTTGCGACATAGCAAACACATTGGCATCGCGAATAGTCGATAGATTTTTGTTCATGCGGGCAATAAGCGCATCGGCACTTTCATCATCTTCAGTGCGATCGTCCCAAGGAGATAAAGATACAAATCCCATTCCCGCATTTTGACCACTTCCACTGAAGTTAAACCCTGAAATAGAGAAAGCTCTTACGACAGTATCTTTTTCTTCTGTCATTAAATAGTCAGTGACTTTCTCGCCTACTGCACGGGTGCGCTTAATAGATGCTCCAGGGGGTAAATTCACCTGAAACATAATGCTGCCTTGGTCTTCTTGGGGTAAGAATCCTGTTGGCATTCTTACCACCAGCACACTCAATACACCAATAATCACCGCGTACACCACCATCCAGCGAACTTTTTGATTAACCATGCGGGAAACGCGACCTGCATACTTGTTGGTAAGGTCATCAAATTTTGCATTGAACCACTGAAAGAAGCTTTTACGGGGCGCTTTACCTGATGTAGCAGCCTGTTTATTCGCAGGTTTTTTATGCTTCAGTAAGCTTGCGCACAACGTAGGGCTAAGGGTTAGTGCTACCACTACCGACAAGATCATTGACGACACGATGGCTACCGAAAACTGTTTGTAAATAACGCCTGTGGAACCACCAAAGAAAGCCATAGGTAAAAATACTGCCGACAAAACAACCGCTATACCGATTAACGCGCCAGTTATTTCTGACATTGATTTGATGGTGGCATCTCGTGGCGAGAGGTTTTCTTCTTCCATTAACCGTTCGACGTTTTCTACCACCACGATGGCGTCATCCACCAGTAATCCTATAGACAGCACAATGCCAAACATCGTAAGTGTATTTATAGAAAAACCAAATGCCGAGAGCACCCCAAATGTTCCCAATAGCACTACAGGTACCGCGATAGCTGGAATAAGTGTGGCACGCCAATTTTGTAAAAACAGCCACATCACAATCACCACCAGCACTACCGCTTCACCCAAGGTATGCACTACTTCCGTGATAGATATTTTGATAAAGTCGGTACTATCTCGGGGAAAGGTTACTTCGTAGCCGTCCGGCAGATTCACAGCAAGCTCTGCTACTTTGTCCTTCACCCGCGTAGCGGTAGCTAGTGCGTTAGCCCCTGGCGATAACATCACCGCAATACCCGAAGCGGGATGACCGTTCAAACGAGGAATAGCCGAGTAACTTTCGCTGCCAATTTCTACTCTCGCTACATCACCTAATAATACATTTGCGCCTGTTGAATCATATTTCACGATAATATTGCGAAACTGCTCCGGTGTAGACATCATTGATTGCGCCGTAACCGTGGCATTTAACTCTTGGCTACCCGCAGATGGAATAGCACCAATGTTACCCGCGGGTACTTGCACATTTTGCGCATCAAGTGCACTTGTAATATCAGATGGCATAAGCTCGTAAGCAGCCAGTTTGGTAGGATCTAACCAAATTCGCATGGCGTATTCGGAACCAAACACTCGAGTGTCACCTACCCCTTCTATACGTGCGATAGCGTCTTCCATATTTGAAGAGATATAGTCTGAGATATCAAACGCCGATACTGTATCTGTGGTGTCATATACCGCGGTTACTAACAAAAAGTCAGTGTTCGATTTCGTCACGGTTATACCCTGAGATTGCACTGCCTCTGGGAAGCGAGAATTTACCTGCTCAACCTTATTTTGTACTTGTACTTGCGCGTAATCAGAGTCAGTACCTTGCTCGAAGATCACATTAACGGAAGCACCACCATCTGAAGTACTTGATGATGAAAAGTATAACAAGCCATCAAGGCCGGTAAGTTGCTGCTCTAATATTTGGGTAACACTATTTTCTACGGTTTCTGCATCAGCCCCTGTATAAGTGGTACTTACACTAATAACCGGTGGCGCTATACTAGGGTACTGAGCCACAGGTAGTGACATAATAGAAGCAATACCTGTAAGCATTATGATGATGGAGATTACCCACGCAAAAACGGGGCGGTCGATAAAAAAGCGCGCTAACATGGCCTATTTACTCCCCAGTGAAGATGTCGTGGAACTATCAGCATCTGTCACCGTCACCATAGTGCCCTTGCTATTCATTTCGACCTGAACAGGTTTTACTTCACTGCCGGGCCCTACTTTACCCGCGCCTTCGACTAACAACTTTTCATTTTCAGTTAGTCCGCTTTCTAGCAGCCATTGGTTACCTACCGCGTTAATGGTTTCGACAATACGTTTTTCTACCGTGTTGCTGTCGTCGATAACATAAGCGTAAGCTTCACCAGTCGCCTCATGGTAGATACCTTGTTGAGGCACCAAAATCGCGTTCTCATCAACCGCTTCGCTGACCGATGCACGAACAAACATACCAGGTAATAGTAAACCATCAGGGTTAGGGAATTGGGCACGTAGCGTCACCGCGCCGGTAGAAGCGTCAACTGCCACTTCTTGCATTTTTAATTCACCGAGGTGGTCGTAAGTGCTTCCATCTTCTAAGGACAAGGCCACGTCGGTTGTACCTTGCTTAATGTTATCTTCACGCATTAGTTTGCGTAGCTTAAGCAGCGCTTTGCTATTTTTTGTCATATCTACATAAATAGGATCTAACGTTCGAATAGTGGCTAATGCAGTGTCTTGCTGGGCAGTCACTAACGCGCCTTGGGTTACTGAAGAAATACCAATACGCCCCGATATAGGCGCAAGCACTTTGGTATATTCAAGATTGATTCTGGCGGTTTCCAATGCGGCTTCGTACATCTCTATATTTGCTTTCGCTTCTAAATGAGCAGCGTGGGCATCATCAGCATCTTGTTGAGACACACCTTCGATTTTTAACAACTTTGCATACCGCTCATCTTTTAATTTAGCCGTCGCCACTGTTGCTTTTGCACTGTTTAACGTAGCTTTTGCTTCGTTATAAGCTGCTTCGTAGGTTTCAGGGTCTATCTGATACAAGGTTTGTCCTTGCTCTACCATTTGCCCTTCGGTGAATAGGCGCTTTTGAATAATACCGCTCACTTGAGGGCGTACCTCGGCCACCATAGAGGCAGTTACTCTTCCTTGCAGCTTGGTATCTATTTTATGCTCGGTAGAGGTAACGTTAATGTAAGACACCTCTGTAACAGGCGCAGTTGGGGGCGTGCTAGATTGTTCTTCACAGCCACTAAGCAGCGACACTATGATTAAGAGGCCAATCGGGACCAGTGCATACGTCTTCATTAAGGAGTCCTACCATCGTTTAATTAAGTTAAGTACCGAAGTGGTTAGATTCACACAGTTGCACGGCGAATCCAGAATGGGAGCATGCTATTTAAGGACGGGTTAAGGCTGGGTTAACCCTTGGCATTTATGCGGTAAACGAACAGATAAACGGATAGACAGCATTTTTCGAAGCTGGTTTGACCAAGGTCATATGAAAAAGCCTGAAGAATAGATTTCAGGCTTTTCATAATTCGTATCAATATTTTCAGTTAGTTATTTATGCTTGAAATATCTCTGGCCCGTATAAAAAACACTCGCCAGAACTAGCCCCCTATTTCCCGCCATTAAAATGCGCGAGTATTTTACTCACCTCATTAATACGGCGTTCAAAGCTGGCTTTACTGGCACGTTCGTGAATGGTGTGGTCGCCATCACCATAGGGTCCAAAACCATCAAGAGTAGGGACACCCGCTGCTGATACTACATTGGCGTCGCTAACACCGCCGCGCTTTTCAAGCTTTAAAGGCGCATCCAGAACACTTTCTAACTCAGTGATAAACTGCGCTTGTGCTTCTGTAGGCTGCATAACATCTCGTTGTAACCCACCTGTCAAAGCTATCTTTACTCCTTCTACAGCAGGGTTTTGGGCCACTTCTTCAAACGCGGCCAACACTCTGTCCCGCTCTTCTGATTGGGTGAAACGTGCTTCTACCGTCAGGCTGGCACTGGGGGAAATGGTGTTTGCGCCTAAACCACCTTTCATTTTACCGGCATTAACCGTAGTGCCTTTTTCAAGGTCGGTTAAGTTCGTCAATGCAATTAACATATGAGCCGCTGCCAAGTTAGCGTTGATACCATCGGTATAGTGATTACCTGCGTGGGCTCCCTTGCCTTCAAATTCAATCTGAAAGGTAGCAATGCCTTTTCGAGAAATGACCACGTCGTGATCAGGCCCTGCCGCTTCAAAAACCATACAGGCATCGTAGGCTTTGGCTACTTCACTGGTAAGAAGCTTGCTATCGTCGCTGCCACTTTCTTCGTCACTCACCAACAGCATATCTATGTTGGTAATGTGGCCTTGCTCGGCAAATACGTGTCTAAGGGCAGTGAGTGCAATATAATTACCGCCTTTCATATCACATACACCAGGGCCGTAAATCCATTCATCATCTTCACGAAATTCGGTAAAAGTATCAGGTGGGAATACGGTATCTAGGTGACCAAGTAACAGTAATTTTGCCCCTTCACTCTTTTTAGACAGATAGTGAACATGATTACCGATTACATCTCGGCGATGGGTCTCAACAGAGAAACCAAGCTGCTCCATCCACATATTAAAGATGTCAGCATTACGATCTACACCCGCTTTATTTTTAGTGTAAGAGTTGAGCGATATAATCGTGGCAAGTTCGGTAAAGTCCAGACTACTATTCATGATATTTATTCCAAGTATTGATTAAAACCAAACCACGCTGAAACCCTTGATTATCAAGGTTTATTCACACACAAAACACACGCTTTAAACGTTACTCTCAAAAAATTCAAAATTAATTTCATTTGCACAAAAAATAAACTTGAATAGTTCGCAATTTAGCCGTTTAATGGCGCCGCTTTTGGGAGGGACTCCTCGTACCAAGACGTACCCTGAAGTCTAATATATGTCATATTTCTCATCTAAAATAGTTATTTACCACCCATTTTGGTGCAAATCTTTTAGTTGAAATGTCTTCTTACGCAAACCAAAAAGAATGTCAATTCTTAGGTTTAAAAAATAGGGTTAAAAGTCGTGCCAAAGTATACAGTCGGGATGTGGATGTACAGCAACAGCGGTGGTACTGCCATACAGGCTAAAATCGTCAATCAATTACGAGATCGCGATATCGAAGCAATTACCGATCTTAACTTAGGCCATGCAAACGCGCATAACGGAACCATCACGTGTCACAACGTAAATATGGAAGAGTTAGATGCGTTTTTTTCATACAATGCGGGGCAACAAACGCCCTATCAAGTTTTTCTTTATCAAGTATTAAACGAATCGATTCCGTGCCTTAACAGTTTTGAATCATTCTCGTTGTCAGAAGATAAACTTCGTACTTCCCACCGTTTATCTCGTGCAGGTATACGCACGCCCGATTACCGACTTTGTAACACCAAAGACAAGCCGATGCTTAAAAACACTATTCGCGAGTGGGGCGGGCGCTTAGTGTATAAACCGACCGATGGCTGGGGCGGTATGGGTATTGTAAAGGTAGAAGATGAGCGCTCTTTAGATATGCTTATTCCATTTTTGGATCAGACCAACATTCCTCACTTCTACGTTGAACGTTTTATTAATTACGACATGACAGACTATCGAATTGACATCGTTGATGGTGAATTCGTAGGGTGCTATGGACGTAAAGCGCCTAAAGATGATTGGAAAACGAACGTAACAAGCGGTGGTTCAGTTATACGCCGTGAACCGAATGACGAATTGGTCGCGTTAGCGATTAAAGCCGCAAAAGTAACGGGGCTGGATATCGCGGGAGTGGACGTAATTTACGACCAAGAACATGAAGAATATGTAGTACTAGAAGTAAACGGAATTCCAGCATTCGCGACCCCTGAACAAGAGGCCGCAGGGTTAACCTTCAATGATGGAAAAATAGAGCGGATCGTTAATTTGATTGAGCGAAAAGCAACTGAAAAGCGCGCAAGCATGCAGGCTGCGCTAACCTCTCAACTTTAAACGAGAAAGTAAAATGTCTACAACTAAACTACCTACCATTGGCCTACTCTACTTAGATCACGTTCTGCGCTTCTTCGATAAATCGAATTTTAAGGGTTGGCCAGACAAAATTGAAACTGTGTGTTACCACTGGGGTAACGACAAGGGCCGCTTTGTACGTGAAGTAAAAAGCAAAAATATTGATATTCTTATTGGCAACATTCCAGCCACAGCGTACGAAACGTTTCGAGAAATTGCTCGTGAGCTACCGAACGTTCGCTTTTTGCCAACAATGGACACGCAGTTTGCCAACAAGTCGAAAGAAAACGTCACGCATTTTTGTGAAAAGCACAACCTTCCTATTCCCAAGACTGACATTTTCTATGAAAAAGATGAGGCGATGGCGTTTTTGCGTAGCGCTAGCTACCCGAAGATTATTAAGAAATCTTACGGCCCGTCTAATTATGGCGGCTACTTCGTTCACAAGGTAGATAGCTTTAAAGAAGCGGCCGAGTTGCTTAAGAAAAAGAAATATCATCCGGTATACGTGCAAGAATTTGTACCTATGAAGGCAGACATACGCGTTATGCTAATAGGTCATAAGCCGGTTTGCGCATTTTGGCGTCGTCCGCCGGAAGGTGAATGGCTGACTAATACTAGCCAAGGCGGCTCTATGGACTACGCTAATGTACCTAAAGAAGCGCTACAAATTGCGGTTAACGCTTCAAAGGCCGCTAAAGCTGAATACTGGGCGTCGGATATCGCGTTAGGCGTTGACGGTAAATTCCGCATTCTAGAATGCGCTACCGCTTTTGCTGCGTTCCCTTATATTCGTGACTGGATCGGCCAGTACATAATGTGGACCTTGTGTTCAGAGCGCTTTAAGAAACCGCACATTCCTTTGTATAACTGGGAGGAACTGGGTAAAATTCGCACGCCATTGTTACGCACCATGAGAAACATTACCTTTGGTGAATACACACCAAGTTATGACAGCGCCGATGCAGCAGCCGTAACGAATCGTGAATTATATCCTTTACTACCTGTTGAATTGCAGCTTGACGAAGAATGGCCAAGTGAATCTTGGAATTTTCAAGATAATTACACCCCAAAAAGCAAAGCGCAAATCTTTACCGACTTACATTTAGAAAACCAAGATGTAAGTGAAGACGATGGCCTAGATGACGTTATTGGTGATGGACTAGAGCGTGTTTTAAATGATAGCAATGATGAGTTTGAAGACGGTGTTGAAGCAGATGCAGACGAACTCATTTTAACTACGTCAGAGCTAGAAAGCTTCTTTGCTGGCGTAAAAGGTATAGGCCCTAAGCTTACAGAGGTGATAATCAGTACTCTGGGTGAAGAAGGCACGTCAAAAGCGATTTATGCTGATCCAAGCGTGTTTCTGACGGTTAAAAACATTCAGCAAAAGAAAGTCGATGCAATTATCGCGCATTGGGATAATTTCAAGACTACGCTGGTAACCACTGATTTCTCTTAGCTAAGAAGAAACAATGAAAAAACAATATACCTCGTATCAAGAAACAATGGCGTTTTTGGAACGGGCTCAGGAAAAATACCCCGAGCTTATTCGAGTGCATAGTATCGGAACCACATGGGAAGGTAGACCAATTATGATGGCTACCGTATCTGCTAACATTGAAACCGCAGACAGCAAACCCGCGCTATTATTTACCGGCACTATCCACGCTCGAGAATGGATTGGTAACGAGTTAGCCATAAAATTTATTGATTATGTGCTAACCAACATTGACCATAACCCATCTATTCAACAAGCATTAGGCCGAAATACGCTTTACATGGTGCCGTGTTTGAACCCTGACGGTTTTGAATATTCACGCACCCACTTTTCTTTCTGGCGAAAGAATAGAAGAGATAATGGCGATGGCACTTTTGGTGTTGATTTGAACCGTAACTTTGGTGTTCGCTTTAAGCGCTCTGCTGATACTACGGTAAACACCTACTCAGGCCCAGCCGCGTTCTCTGAACCAGAAACTGCTGCCATTCGCGATTTCGTGCTGGATCATAAAAACATAACTATTGCCCTAGATTACCACTCCCAAGGTAATGTGTTTTTCCCTGCCCATAAGTTTAATCACGAGTCTGAAATTGAAGGTACCGACTTAAACGTATTGTGCGCCAATATGAACCGTGAAATCCATAAGGTAACGGGTCGCCAATACGGTATTCACCGTGGCAAGCCACCTACAAACTTGATTAACGGTAGTGGCCGAGAATATTACTACTCGTTAGGTATTATCTCAGCTGTGGTAGAAGTGGGCACTCGCAACATTCCAGATTACATGACGAATATGTCGCAAAGTGTAGACGAGAATGTACCTGCCGTGCTTTACGCCTTATCAGAAGCGAAAAACTACTCTAATGAAGCACCCGCTCGGGTAGATAATTTCACTATTGAATCAGTGGGCGTTTACGAAGCGACTCTATGCTGGGATTATCCAGAATCTGATGATATTTATTTTGAACTGTATCGCTCTGAAACAGTGAAAAGCCCTTGCCGTGAAGATAACCTTATCGCGATTATTGGCAAACACTCGTTCACCGACGTACAGCTTAAAAGTGGTCAGAAATATTTCTACAATATACGTGCAGTTAATAAGGTCACTGATACCAAATCGCCGTTTAGCCCTGAAATTAAGCTTAAGACCCAATTATCTGAAGATGAATATTTCAGAGGTTTATTCCCATCGAAGCGCGGTATTGGTTATGTAGGCCAATATACTCTCGAGAAAAACCGCGACCATTTCGGCTACAACTCCTTGTTTGTAGGTGTGAATAAACGCCGTGGTATCTGTTACGGGGTAATTGCATTTAATATGGAAAACTTACCTGAAGAAGCCCGTATTAAGAATGCGAGTTTCTCTTTGTACCCGATGAACCGCGTTAACGCCAAAGTAGAAAATTTTGGCGAATGGACAGTGTCAATTCTCGACCCATCAGAAATATCTGACATCACCGATTTCAATCAAATTCACCAAGCTAAGCCTATTCAAACGCTTGGCGATGAGATTCGCTCAGATAAACTAACTCAAGGTATTTGGTCTCATTGGGATTTAAATGTGGCTGAGCGTCGCATTATTCGCAAATCTATTAAGAACGGTACCTTGTTGCTTCGCGTTGAAGGTCCTAGAAAACTGCCTCTTGGCGCAGACTCGCAAATGATGCAGTTTGATATTGGGTACGGAAAGTTTGGTTCAGGTATTCATTACCGCCCTAACTTGGAAGTTATTTATACGCTTCCAAGCAAACAGGTAGAGCTAACCCCATCATCACTTAGCACGGTATCGAAAGCACAAGTGAATCAAAATGAACTGCAGTCTGGTTTTGATGAAAACGGCGATGTGGTGTACGGGCAAATGACCTTCTTAACCGAAAACTTGCCTGATCCTAAGAAAACCGTGATCACCGAAGCCTACTTAACGATGAGCAACGACAATGCCTTGCCTACATCTCAAGATATTCGTTTCACCATTGAATTAGCGGGTCTTGAAGATCTTGACTACCAAAGCGTGAAAAATAGAGAGAAAAAAGAGTTTATTGGTTATGAAGTGAGTAACGCTCAACTTAAAGACAAAAACTCGCACAACTTTATTTTTGACAGCTACTGCCGAGAAGCATTAGAAGAAATGCATGCGAAACATGCGCCTTTTCATTTCGTGGTTCGTTCAACATCTTCAAGCGCTGAAAAGAACATGCTGGTCAATTGGCATGACTTACACAGTAATCAAGTGTGTAAATTGGTGATTAAGTACATTGAGCGTCGTAAAGAACCTCTACCGGCACCAGCTAACTTAAGCGTAACCTTAGAAAATCGTCAGGTTAAGCTAAGTTGGAGCAACCCGAAGCATGCCGATTTAGTGGGCGCGTTTGTGGTTAGAAACCGCTTCCACTCGCCGCGCTCTCCTCTTGATGGCGTTAAGCTTTATGCAGGCTCAGATGAGTATACCTATGACAACTTCGGTAACCCGAATGTTGAGAAGTATTACTCGGTATTTGCCTACGACGACGTGCCAAACTATTCTGCACCTGTCAGCGTTTATTATTCTTCTGAGGAAGTGATACCGGTAGAGGAAGAGAAATACGAGAAGCAGGAAGAGGAAGATGACGATGAGCCGCTAATTGATTAAGCCTCTACTGGCCTTATCTTTTTAGCTTGTAGTTCACGCTATGCACAATCAACGGTAAAAACGCTGAGACAAGCACACGTTATAATGAAAATAGGCGCACTAAGCGCCTATTTTTTGCTCGTTAAGTATGCTTTTATATTAACGGTCGTTCAGCGCGGTGGAAACATGAGTACGGGCGATGTTTCGAGTCGACAGCTCTGAATGTATTGGTCTAATTGGGCTTACACTCGTCGATTTTTGCGGTACGTCAAAATATATTTCCACGTCGGCAAAACTATCAATGACTTGCTGAGTGATTAACGTCACTCCCTTCTCGCTTACTGAAAAGCCGAAGTGCTTGGCAATATTAGTATCATCAATAGACAAATTAGCAGGGATTGTCACGCCTTTATCGACGATAACGTTTTTTAATTTGGCTCCGGCCTCGATAGTCACATCAGGCAGCAATACACACCCTTGAAGTGATGCGCCATCACCGATTGCGCAATTGGATGACAAAACAGTGTGATGGATACGGCAATTAGTTAATTGGCAACCGGTGCCAATCAAAATCTGATTGAGATCGCACTGGCCTTTTTGCGCCCCACCCCGGATTTGAGTTGGCGCGCTAGACAAGGTACTTCCCCATATGGGCCAAGAGGGGTCGGCTAAATTCAACACATCGCTGTTGTTCAGCAAATCCATATGAGCCCGCCAGTAACTATCAATGGTACCTACATCGCGCCAATAGGGAATTTGGCAACCATCAGCGCCTCTGAATCGATGCGCAAACACTTTGTGGTGTTCAATAATATTGGGGATCACGTTTTTACCGAAATCGTGATCTGATCCCAATGTTTTAGCATCTGCTTTAAGTAGCCGATAGAGCACATCAGCATTCACTACATAATTGCCCATTGAGGCCAAACAATACTCAGGAGCATCTAACAATGGATGAGGTTTACTTGGTTTTTCGTCGAAAGCGGTTACCTGACCTTTGCTATCAGCACTTAACACTCCCAGCTGATTTGCCGCATTCTTAGTAGGCACTTCTATACAAGATACTGTCATTTCAGCGCCATTTTTCACATGTTCTGCCAGCAGTTTGCGATAATCCATTTGATATACGTGATCCCCCGATAAGATCATCACATATTTAGGCGCTCTGGATTTGATATAGTCAATATTCTGAAAACACGCATCTGCAGTACCTTGGTACCAGCTTTCAGACTGTTGCTGGGAGGCAGGAAGAATATCTAATCGCCCCCCAAAACTGTTGTTCAACGTGCCCCAATGTTGCATCAAATGGCGAATTAAACATTGAGACTTATATTGAGTGAGTACCGCAATTCGATTTAGGCCGGAATTAACACAGTTTGAAAGGGGAAAATCGATGATCCGACAGTGACTGCCAAACTCTAGTACCGGTTTAGCCCGTGTTTCTGTAAGCGCTTTTAATCGAGAGCCTTGCCCTCCAGCTAGCACTAACACCATGGTATTTTCTATTATTTGCTGCAAATCAATCTCTGCATTCATAACTGTCTCCGGCTAGGGTGATACCTAAATCGATGATGATTAAACTGCAATCACAATTTAATTTATCTATTAAAGGAAAATTGCCGACATTGAATTCAAAAAATTCTACAACATGCCCAACGTGTTAATGTAAAGTAAACAAGGAATTTCAGTTTAATGTATTGATCCGTATCAATACCAGTGGAGATGCGCGCCTATCGAGCCGCTTATACTCACTATAAACCCAGCCTATATGTAGCTTCTAGCAGACCTATGATCGCTACAGCGAGTCACGCTATTCTTTCCTCTACTTCATTGTAGCCATCGTTGCTTAAGCTAAACAGCTTATGATAGTTTTAATGATTACATGCTTATAATTCAAACAAATAAGGAAAGGGAATGAGACCAGTTTATACGCTTGTTTTGTTGTTGGTGAGTGTGCAATGTATGGCCAAAGATGTCATGGATATGCAGGCTAGGAGCGCGCTGGTCGATGAAATACTAGTGCAACGATTCGAGCAGGTTTTACCCAGCCTTATGCAGCGTACCAATATTGATATGTGGGTAATTATGTCGCGGGAATACAATGAAGATCCCGTGATTAAAACCATGCTGCCATCAACATGGTTGTCGGCCCGCAGGCATACCATGTTAGTCATTTATAACCCTGGCGAAGGAAAGCCTCTTGAACGTTTGGCCGTAGCGCGGTATGCAGTGGCCGATTTATTCGAAAAAGCATGGGACAAAGAAGCTCAGCCTAATCAGTACAAAGCACTTGCCGACGTTATAGAGGCGCGCAACCCTAAACGAATTGCAGTGAATGTTTCAGATGCATTTGCGCTTGCTGATGGTATGAGTAGCACTGAAAACCGCAAGTTCTTGGCCGCCCTCTCTCCTACATTTAAAGACCGTGTGGTATCAGGTGAAAAACTTGCCATTGCTTGGCTAGAAACCCGTAGTAAGCTTGAAATGCAACACTACCCAACCCTGACTCAAATTGGCCACAAGCTTATTGGTACGGCTTTTTCAAACGACGTCATTACCCCTGGAACCACCACCACTGACGATGTTATTTGGTGGCTGCGAGACCAAAGCAAAGCATTGGGGTTAGAAAACTGGTTTCATCCCTCAGTGTCTATCCAACGTGCTGACAAAGAAAAATTTGATCAAATAAAAGCATTTAGTAAGCGCTCGGGTGATAACATAATTCAGCCTGGCGACCTTATTCATGTTGATTTTGGCATTACTTACTTGCGTTTAAATACCGATCAACAGCAACACGCCTATGTGTTAAAAGCTGGCGAAACCGCCCCTCCTGAAAGCATAATGAAGGCCTTTGCTGCAGGTAACCGTTTGCAAGATATTCTTACTAGCAATTTTAAAGTGGGACGTACTGGCAACGAGATTTTGCAAATGTCTCGAGAACAAGCCATTGAAGAAGGGCTTACACCCTCCATTTATACTCATCCCCTTGGCTTCCATGGCCATGCAGCAGGACCAACTATTGGGATGTGGGATGCCCAAGAAGGTGTTCCCATACAGGGCGACTATCCCATGTATCCAAACACGGTTTATTCCATTGAGCTCAATGCCGCAACCTATATTCCAGAATGGGGGAAGGACATTCGCATCATGTTGGAGGAAGATGCATTTTTTGATGGCGAAAAAGTTAAGTATCTCGACGGCAGACAAAATGTACTGCATCTCATTTCACCAGGGGAGTAGCCGCAAGTGCTAACGGCGCGTTTATTTACCGTTATCTTTCCACCGATAAACGCGCTAAACCTGATAATTAGGCCTATTATTCAGTCGGAATGCTAAACGTTAACTGAGCGTTCAGCACCTTAATATCCGCTATCAAATAATCGACAGAAGCACTATTAAGCCCGTTGTATATGCCGCGAATATGGCGATTCTGATCTATCAATAGCAGGCTTTCCGTATGCAAAAAATCTTCTGTATTTTGCAAATTTCCCAGATCGTCGCTAGCGAAGTACGCGCTTTTTGCTAATGAATAAATAGCATCTCGCTCTCCTGTCGCCAAATACCACTTACCGCTCACAATCCCATTTTTATCCGCATAAGCTTTTAGCAATTCTACCGTATCGGTATGCGGCCTAATCGAGTGCTGAAGAATTTTTACGTTATCGTCATCAATAAATGCTTCTTGTACCTTCGCTAACTTAGAGCGGATCATGGGGCAAATACCAGGGCAAGTGCTAAAGAAAAAACCAGCCACGTAAATTTTATTATCGAAATCTTTTTCGCTGACCTCTTCACCGTCTTGATTAGTAAAACTAAACGGCGGTATTTGGTGAAAACCATTAAGCGCTTCACTACCGCTTTCAATCCAGTGCGGTGTAAATTCTTTACTGTTGTAATAGGGTAACTCGGCGGTGCCATATGCAAATGAAGCAAACGCATTACCCAATAAAAGCAAAGTGCTACAAACTAAGATTTGCTTGATTTTGGTAGTAGTCAACAGAGATAACTTCATCCTCAAGCCCCACACAATTGTTCGCTTTTCTAAGCCCATAAATCCGCCCATTTTTGTATTCAAAATTAGAGTATAAGGTGCCGTTTTTACGCCACGCTTGCTGCAAGCCTGTTGTCTGCCCTTCGTGGTAGTTAAATTTCTTAAACTTGGCGCCATTTCTGTACCAACGCCATCCCTCCCCTTCGACTTTGCCGTTTTCATACACGAATGCCGAGCGAAGATTACCGTTAACCCACCAGGTTTGTGTACGTCCATCTCGCGCACCAGATGTATAAAACGACTCGTAGCCTAAAATGCCGTTGGAAAACCACTTTCTGGCGACTCCAGCTCGGCGTCCTTCTATAAATTCGTCTTCTGTAGCCAGTTTTCCTGTGGGGTGATAACTCACCACTTTACCGGTGAAAGGCGTACTCTTGTAAATCCGAACACCTTGCTTATTCAAAGATATGTCACTTTGATACACCACTAATGGTGGTCTAGAACTGTAGGCTACCGACGCGTAAGTTGTTGCTAGCCAAAGTGCACAGAACATCAACAACTTACAGGTTATTGATTTAGTTAATATCACTCGGCGTACCTTGAAAGTTACCCGGGAAAATAAGGTAGTACTCACCGTTTAGGTATTGTTCAGTCGATACGTGATAGTGATATTCAGCATCTTCTTCTGAACCACCGGTATAAAGGGTAATTGACGTGTGGCCGTTGGACTCATCCAAGTCGGTGGGGTAGCCTACGGTTGAATAGCAGCGTCTTCCAAAAATGAAAAATCCGTCTGCCATAATACCTACAAGCGAATCATCATCATAAGAGATAGCTTGTGGCTCTAGATGATAGTGGTAGGTTTGCGGCCCCGTGTGCGCACCATTTCTATCGAAACCTTGTATTACGCCCAGCGATACATCTCCCGTCCCCTCTGAATCATTGAAAATCGGTGCCCCGCTGAGCGCTATGCCAATAGCACCTAACGGCGTGGCTGATGACGTCGCAGCAAGCTCTGGCGATACCGGTACAGTTAAATCAAAATCATTAATGTAATCTTCAATGTCACCCGGTGAGCGCTTTTGATTGAATAAGGTCTCATCTTCAGGCTCAACATATAAGCCGCTGGCATTGCCTGAATCCCAGTATGACGAAGTGTGATCGGGTTTGCCTGCCGACTCTAGCGAGACCGTACATCCATCTTCAGACAACACAATGGTGACATTAGGCGCCGCAACAAATTCAAGATAAGCACTTGAAAGCTCGGTCATGGGTGAGTCGCATGTGGTTGCACTCGAATCACCGTCGCTACCCGAGTCTGTGCCAGTGCCCGTATCCACACTGGTGTCGCTGCTTACGGTTTCATCGGTAGATGATCCCCCTCCGCACCCTGCTAATACCGACAGAATGCTTACACAAAATAATGCAGCTAGTGCGTAGTGACTTTTCGACATAATGATTCTCTCTATTGGTATTTACTGCAGCGGTACTCGAACGTTTACGCATATTGCAAACAAACGTAAGGAACGTGAATAGTCAGTAAAATAGCACGGGGCTTGGGTGCACAATGTGCATATTCAATGGAGATTGTTGATGGAAAAATGAATAGATAAAAGAAAGTAAAAGTTAAACCGTTGAGGCTAGTACCCATTTGTGGAAAGTTAGCGTTGTCGTTTTTTAATCAGTAATGAATGGGTTGTTTGGTTTAGTGTTTAAGAGAAGGGGGCTTTTGAGAGGTATTATTTCACACCAGAAGGCGCAGTGATTAAAATAAGTTACTGGCCCACCCAGTTGCCGAGTGGGCCATGAAACTGTGAACAAACGTTAAATCAGTGTGGCTGTCCTATTCAGAGAATGGACGTACAACTACTGATTCTGTGCTGTATGCACGAGCAAAGGCTGACATTTCTTTGTGGTTACAAATAATGGTTTCGCCTTCTAAGCCATACTTAGCTAGTGCTTTTTCTGTACCGATTGAAACGGCATCTAGACATGCTTTTGAAGCGATATCTTCGTTCTTAGCAACAAGCGCGATACCTTTAGTTTCACTGGTAGTTTTATTGCTGTATAAATCAGCAAACTTTCTTAAGCTTACGTCATTACAAAGCAATGATGCACTGAAAGACGCAACATTTAATCCGTTGTCACGAATTAAGCGCTTTGCTGCTCTATAGCCTTCTGTCGCAGCTGTGTAGCAAGCTTGCGTTTCAATGTTTTGATTAACTGGGTTTAAACGAACGTCTTGAGCAAAAGCATTTAAAGACGCTACTGAAGAGATTAAAGCAATGGCGAAAGTTGACAGTTTCATAATGTAATTCCTATTGTGTAACAAAATTAGAGTTTTCTTAAGCAACGCGTATATTATGACCAAAAATTACGTAAAAGAAAGCCCATTTCGTAATTTAATTACATAAAAGACCAAAAAACCGTACTTTTCACATCAATTCTGTAAGTTTTTTACAAAAATTAACCTTTTTAACAATCGTTGTTACAAAATGCGAATATATGTAACGTACATTATTGTTATCTAATATTGGATACGGCTATATTCAGCAGGTTAAAGATAGATATTTGAAGTTATTAAAGTGCTTAAGCGATCAAACGAGCTAATCTATGTGGTGCGAGGGTGGGTATGTATTTACAAATTTGCGTCAGAAAAGTAATGAGGGTTTTGCGACAACATTGCCCACCGACTGTGCGGTAGGCATCAATGATTAAGTAAATAGCCGAAACGGCTTTTATACTTTCACTACTACGTAATTAAATCGTGCATCCAATTTAGAGAAGGAAGTTTTCGGTCTTGCTGGTAGAACAAACGGTTTAGCCTTCCTAAAAGATTAACGGGCCTGGATGGATCGTGAGATTTAACCCTATGGGAACTTTCATTAAGCATAAACTCCCAAGGTTGTAGGTTCATATCATCAATCTCGTCCTGTTGAACGCCTAAGCTTTTAAGCGTAGACAAAATACGTTCTGTTTTGCTTTCTACAACAGGCAAAATGATACTACCGTATAAATCAGTTAAAGGTGCATTAATAGCGGCGAGTGTGTGGTTAATTGCCGACCACACCATGTCGTGATCGAACTCCCAGTCACGTGGCGCATAGTAGCCCTCTATTTCCCACTCTAGTTCGGCGTTACTGGCCGCTATACTGCTCTCTGCTTCTGGCGAAAACGACAAGTCAGGGCGCGCACCAATATTGTATGCGTCTACGCTCATGGCAACACAAATCACAAGATCGCCACATAGTGATTTATTTTGATACAAGGCTTCAAATGCCGCCCGCTTTACCCCCATCCAGCCGTGCACTTTCGAAGGTTGTTCTACAAAGTGACGCACATCGTTGGGCAAGTCTTCACCATAGAGATCAATTAATAGTGGTAAAGGATTTTGTTCTGGTGCCTCATCAGGCATCCACACTTCATACTCTTGGCGATTATCTGCTTTCCCACGGCTTTTAATACCGTACGATAAGTTTACAGGCCGGCAAATACTGCGATCTTCATCAACTTTATGAAAATACTCAGAGCGCATTCGCTTGATAAATGGGGCGTCTAACCCTGCTAAGGCTGCGGTAGGATAGCGATAACCAATCTCGCTATGTTCAACCATCGTGAGTGTAGGTATGGCTTTTTCAAGTTTACTCTTTACGCCCTTAAGTTGCTCTACATTAGGTAATACAATACTTCGCTCCGGCTCAATGGTAAGCCGGCTTCCATCTTCTGCGACAAACTTGGGGGTCTTGTGAAATTCGTACTGAGAAAGGCCTAAGCCCTGCACCGCGATGTTACGATAACGCGACAATTCACTGAAAAGCGCGGTGTGGTTCCGAATATGTTTAAACAGGGGGCGGTTTGACGTCATACTACTTATTCCATGTCACGTATTTAAGTTGGAAAATCTGTGCGTATCTATGCAACCGTTTTTCGGTATTTCCAATGACAGTGTGCCACAAAGATAGCTTCAGGCAAGCACCTCCGTGCTCATACCTCTTTCCTCACTTATTTATATTTAAAAATGCATACCAGACTTCAGCGCCAGCTTTATCGTACTCTTCGACTTTTGCGCGGAATGCTTTACGAAGGTCAACATTTACCAAAGGCGCTGGCAGCAGTGGGTCGAAGACCAATCGTTTTAGGGCATTATCGCCAACGAGATAATATTCCTTTGCTGCATCATCTAGTGTCAGGCCTTCTATACGCTTACGCGACCTCGCGAGTTCAATTAACCCTTCTTCATAGCTAGCTTCAAGGCTTTTGGTTTGCCATAACCCTGCAGCCTTTTTTTCTGTCGCCTCTGCGAAGTCTGATGCGTTAAACACCACAGCGCTTTTATCTAACCCCAATCGGTACAAACGCTCTCGTGTCGTACCTACCGTGTCGTTAAGATTATTCGGCCTAACATAAAAGTCCGCTGAGAGCTTTTTTAAACCCATTAGTTTAAGTGCCCTGTCTTGTGCCCGTGTAGCCTTGCGATCACTTTTTGCTAATGCGGTAGTCAGCACGGTAAGCCAGTCTCCACGCCATTCACATAATCTAGACTCTGCGGTATGCCAGTTACTGATCTCCCCAGCAAATTGCTCGCCTTCTTTGCCTAATTGGTAATAGCCACGCTCCACCAGCTTAAGCAACTTTGCCGATTGCAGACGAGTAAGGGTAACTCGAATGTTATTTTCCGAAATACCAAACAAGGCTCCTACCCGCACGGCGCTGGCTGCATCCATTTTTATACCGGGGCGTGAACCAAGTAGCTTCATCAGCAAGTGGCGGGCTACGGGTTTATCGGTAGGTTTTTCGGGTAACATATTGCTTTACCAATCTATTAGTAATTAAAACGACATCAAGTGAGCACTTTACCTAAATGCCCTGCATTTACAAAGTATATCCTTTTTCCGCCCTCTTACTTGGCCATATGTACCTGAACATACGCACTTAAATAACACGTATTAAATAAAGCCGCTCAAACAAATTCTTCAATATAACTACCCGATCAAAATTACACCGTTTGACACAAAAAGATGAAAAGAGTAATGTTTAATAAAATTTCAAGGCGAGTTTACTATGTCTGCACCTACGTTGTTCAATACCCATGTTGTTGAGAATCAACCACCCCCTTTGCCCGCGTATAACTTGTGGCAGAATGACACCCTGCTTAAGCACGCTGTAATGGCTAATGTAACGTCGCCAAACACTAACCTAAACCATCAACCATACGATGAAATAGAAACTCAGCTAAGTGCCTTTGGGCAAGTCGCAGGTTTTCGACTAATGGAGCACGGCGAACTTGCCAATAAAAATAGACCCGAGTTTCATCCTTTCGACCGTTATGGTCGCAGAATTGATGATGTGGCGTTTCATCCAAGCTACCACGCGCTTATGAACGTGGCCATGCAGGGTAACGTACACAATTATTCGTGGCAGCATGAAGGTCAGCAAGGCGCGCATGTCGTAAGAGCAGCGTTAATTTTCATGCACTCTCAGGCCGATGCCGGCACAACCTGCCCCCTAACTATGACCCATGCTGCTATTCCTGCTCTACGGCAGGCTAAAGGCTTACCAGATTATTGGGTAAATAAGGTCGTGCATGGCCACTACGATGAGCGCACCTTACCAGCAGAGCACAAGAATGGACTGTCTATCGGTATGGGGATGACCGAAAAACAAGGGGGCTCCGATGTTCGTCGCAACACGACCACTGCCACAAAGCAACAAGATGGCAGCTACCGCATTGTGGGGCACAAGTTCTTCTTTTCTGCCCCTATGTGTGATGGGCACCTAATACTAGCGCAAACTGACGCCGGCCTAGGGTGCTTTTTATTACCTAGAGTTATGCCTAATGGCACCTTAAACGAAGTACGTATACAACGTTTGAAAGACAAACTGGGGGACTGGAGCAATGCCTCATCAGAAGTTGAGTTTCAGGGAGCTACTGCTTACTTAATAGGTGATGAAGGTCGTGGTGTGCGCGTAATCATAGACATGGTGTCGCTTACTCGCCTCGATTGTATGATTGGCTCTTCGGCCTCTATGAGGCAAGCGTTAGTGCAAGCCTATCATCATGTTAGTCACCGAGAAGCTTTTGGTGCAACACTTATTGACCAGCCGTTAATGCAAAATGTCATCGCCGACCTTACGCTTGAATGTGCCGCATCACTGGCACTTACCATGCGGGTGGCCCGCGCCGTTGATGCAAGTAAAACCAATCCGAAAGAAGCCGCACTGGCACGTATCGCTACGGCGATTGGTAAATACTGGATATGTAAGCGCACGCCTGCATTTATTAACGAAGCCCAGGAATGCTTGGGGGGAGTTGGTTATGTGGAAGAAAATATTTTGCCTAGGTTATATCGCCAAGCCCCGCTTAATTCAATTTGGGAAGGTAGTGGTAATGTACAATGCTTAGATGTGCTTCGCGCCTTGCACAAAGAGCCAGAATCTAAAGCGGCGCTTTTTAATTTATTGCATAGTGCAAAAGGGAAAAATGCTTTCTACGACACGCACTTTCAACGTCTTTTAGATTCATTCGAGGATGTTACCAACCTAGAAATTCGCAGCCGATTAATTACAGAGCAAACCGCCCTTGCCATGCAAGCCGCCTTGTTAATAAATGGTACCGATAGCGTAATGGCGAACACTTTTTGTGAAGCAAGGTTAGGCAATCAGCAAGGTTTAGCTTATGGAACGCTACCTGCTAACACGCCTTTTCTAGATATTATTAAAAAAGGAGTGCTCAGCTGTGCTAAAGATTAAAACGGGTTGGTACTGAAACCCTGTTCACTCAAGCGGGCATGGGCTGTCATTGCAGATAAGTCCATTTCAACGCCCTCTATTAACATCTCACTTTGCACATCATTAGCTGCCGAAGATTGGCCGCACACAATTACTCGCACGCCTTTATCCATAAGTTCACGCAATAAACTTAAATTACCGTTATCTTCACCTTTTCGCTTTTGATAGGCCGCGTTATTAATAACATCTAGGGTAGCTGATCCGTGCACCACTAACGCTAGTTGAACATTTTCAAGCTTAGCGCCGTTGGCGACATGCATATTAATAAAACGAGCAAGTGAATCAAATTTGCGGTTTACCTTGCCCGCATCTGCTCCTTTAGCCACGTCGAAGGCGACTTTAAATTGTTGCTGAGGCGACACACTCACGCCTGGCACAGGCGCATGCTTGCCATAGTTATCAAATACGGGGCCTGCTGCAAAATCATCACTGCCCGCATGGGCAAACAAAGGAGTGGATAAAGCTGATACAACGGCGACTGTTGACGCTAAAAGGGGTAACGATTTCATGCAAACTCCAAGCTGTTATTTAAAGATAAAAAAACGCCCTACTCACCAAATGAATAGGGCACGTTTTCAATTCAGTGTAACTATTTGCTCGCTGATTTCAAACTGGCAGCATAGTCTTGGGCTTGTTGAAGTAGCCGTAACGCATTACCACTCCAAATATCTACTAGGTCTTCTTCGGTATAGCCCTCTTCCAACAATCGTTGTGTAATCATGGGTAAATTAACCACATCCATCATGTCGTCTACACCGCCGCCGCCATCCCAGTCAGCGCCAATACCTACGTGCTTGGGGCCTACTACCTCTAACGCATGTAAAAAGTGTTTCATGTACACATCAAACGACGCTTTAACCGCGGGGTGCTCATGCTCTATTTCCCTGCGTTTTTCTAATAAACTTTCATGGTCAACACCTTGTTTAACCATTGCCATTAACCCCTTATAAGCTTCTTTACGCTTAGGATTTTCAGGCAATGCAGTAAGGTAGTCGCTGTAAGCATTCATTTGAATGACACCGCCCGACTCAGCAAGCTGTTTGAGCAAGTCGTCGTCAATGTTTCGGGGATGATCGTAAATCGCTTTCACACCAGTGTGAGACAAAATAATCGGTGTTTTGGACAATTTAATCATGTCTTTCACCGTTTCATCATGGGCATGTGAGCCGTCCAGCACAATCCCTAATCTATTTGCCTCACTCACAAAGGTTTCACCTAACGGCGAGAGCCCACCCCACTTTACCCCTTCGGGATCGGTAGAGCTATCACCAAGCTGATTGTTTTTGAAATGTACCGGCCCCGCCATGCGTAGCCCAAACTTAAAAAATGTTTCAAGTAGGCTCATATCCGTCCCGAGGGGATAGGAATTTTCCATACTCATATAGACAATATATTTGCCGGCTTTTTTGATCTCACTAGCGTCATCGGGCTCTAGTGCTAATGCAAAGGTTTCGGGATGTTCGGTAACCATGGTGCGAACAGCAAGCGCCCGTAGTAAAGCGGTATCACGGCTTTGTTGATAACCTTCTGTCGTTAGCGGCCCTTGCGGGGTGTAGAGCACCCAAAAGCCACCGTCTAACGCTCCTTCTTGCATACGCGGTACATCAACTTGCGAAAAGTCGTGGCCATAGGTATGCCGTTCCATAATATCAAACCCGGGCCTAACCAAATGCGCGGGCGTATCTAGGTGGGTGTCCAAGGTCACTAGTTTACGCTGAATAGCTTCAGCCTCTTCTAGAGATACGGTATCAGCTGCCTGTGTTACAGAACTCGCCATCGTGGTTCCAAGACCTAAGGCTACCACTACCCCAATCATTGTTTTGTTTAACTGATTCAGTTTTTTATTTGTTTTAGTTGTCATGTTAGAAAGCTACCGTTAATGATGCTTGCACGTTACGAGGGCTTAAAGGGCGATAGAAAGCCGATCCTACAAACGCAAACGACAACACTTCTTTATCGAAAAGGTTATCTACGTTTAACCGTAAGCTCACATTTTCAGGCATACCGAAGGGGTTCACACCGCCTAAATCCACATAGGCACTTACCGTGGTGTAGCTATCCATTTCATAGGTTTCGGCGTAATCGGTATAACGACTGCTGGTATATTTTGCCGATACATTCGCTACTAGCCATTCTGTTGGCTCGTAGGTAATGCCACCTGTCATCACCCAGTCTGGGCTATCAGCCAAGGCGCTGCCTTCAGGATTACTACCAAAGCCATCTACTAAGCTGGCATTTTTGTACGAGATATTGGCATTCATGTATAACTGTTTTTTGAATACGTCAGGCTGATAAACACCCGATAATTCAAAGCCGTAGGCTTCTGAAGCACCGCCATTAATATAGAAGCTCTCTGGCTGCCCGGTGGCGGGGTTTAATACGTTACTGGCAAACAAACGATTATCAAAGCGGGTATAGAATAGCGCTAATGCCGCGTTAAAGTTTTCTTTGTTGGTACGGTAGCCTAATTCAATATTATCGGCTTCTTCACCTTCGGGAGTATCGGGTTCAAAGCTAACCGCATTGTCATAAATGTCATCTGTACCATTAGGTAGCGCGTAGTTTTTTGAGTAAGACGCAAAAACTTGGTCGGTGTCATTTAGGGTATATACCGCACCTATTGAAGGTAAGAAATGGTTGCTAAATTTGCCGCCCACAGACTGAGGGCCGTAACCTGCTTCACCATCAATTTCGTAATCATCGTAATCACGATACCCGTCTAGTGAATAATCCACACTTAATGACTTTATACCCAATTCAAGTTTTAAGTTATCGTCCATTAAGCTAATGGTATCTTTCACGTACAACTGCGTAGTTTCACGTACCGAGGTGTAATCTCGACGATAATATGCCACCTCATCCCAAATCACGTCACCATCAGCACTACCGCCCGTTTTATTTAAACGCTGTTGCGTACGATGGTAAGTGTCTTTTTCTTGCCAGCCACCAAATTGAATATCATGGGCATCGAGTGTTAAGCTAAAATCAGCAACAAAGCCTTTTCTATCACCCCCTACAGACGATAAGCCATATTGCACGCCACGTGGATGCACTACATCTAGCCCTGCTGCAGCCTGATCTTCATAAATACTTAAGGTGTTACTATAAGAATCGGGAGAAACACCATAACCATCTTTATCTTCAAAATAATAAGTACCGGTAAATAACAAGTTATCTAACAAGTAGGTTTCAAGCTGAGCAGAATAAAGCTTATCGTCACGAACGTTTACGCGGTCTTCGTAGTAACTTGTACAATTACTACCGGTAAACACAGGGGTAAAATCGCTTTCATCCGCAACACCATCTTGGTTGAAATCGTAAACACCCGTTAATGGGGCAATACATCCTTCAGGAATGGCGTCTAGGTAGCTGTAATAATAGTTATCATCAAAAGTCGCTTCGGTACCGGAGGGTGAGTCGTAGTCAAAAAAGTCATTCGCCACATAGCTAACGGTAAATGTAGTCTCGTCACTAAAGGCATAAATTGCTTTACCCTCAATGTGCTCTCTGTCGATAGTACCTGGCCCGCGCCATAAATCGCTATCGGTTTTCGAACGGCTCACATAAGCCTTGAAACCATTAATATCTCCGGTCTCCAATTTAACGAAAGAGCGATTTAAATCATCATCGCCAATGGTGTATGACATCATGCCACCGGCTTCGTCAGACGGGTCTACCGAATAGTAAGAGGCTATAGGCCCTAGGGTAGAATAACTTGGTGCGGAAACATCGCCTGCACCTGGAGATGCCACTACAGACGCTAAGTTCTCGTTATCGACATATCTAAAAATAGGGCTACCGCCGAAGGCATCTGAACGCCCCATGGGCACGCCGTTTAATACAAACCCCATTTGGCTTAAGTTGAATGCACGCACATTCACAGAGTTTCCAAACTCATATAACCCTAATGCACCGTCCGTTTGCACATTAAAACCAGGTAAACTCTCTAACATTTTGAGCCCAGATATACCGCCTGGGGCCGACAATAACGCTTCCCGTGTGACGGCTAGGGTATTGGTCACTTCACCAGTACCAATTGCCACCTCGGTAGTAGAGATACGACGACCTACAACTTGAATCTTTTCTTCTTCAGCTTCAGCACTGGCGATTTCACTTTCTTGTGCATACGCAGGGCTGACGGCAAACAATGCCGCAATAGAGACACTTAACAATGTGGGACGGAACGGTTTATTTGTTTTTATCATGAGTGTGTTTCCTGCTATGACTGCAACTACTTACCAACTCGGAGGAAAACCAAGTGGGAGCTCAATCAACACATCACAATAAACATACCAATCACGTTAGACTTAAGTATAGATACAGGCGTTATTTAAATCAGGCGAGCAGTCACCTAGCCTAAGCAACTCATCTGATGAGTTCATTCTCAATCGTTTTGGAAGATAACCATTCACATTAACCACCTTTACGCTTTGGCAATGCACCAAGAGATCGCCGCTGGTAATGAAAGGTGCACCACAACAGTGAATTACTTGCCTTAAAAAATTAAAACACTCTTTAATTTTCAATAACTAAGACATAAATTCTGTAGTGGTAAACACGCTATTTTTGAAAGACATTATAAGTGTAAAAACTGCGCTTAGCTTGCTAATTGCCTTTGCAATTTTTATATTGCTTAAACAATGGCAGTAACCAACTAAATTAAAATTCATGGAACCGAATTACGCCCTTTACTCCCACACTGAGTTACTAGAAGCATTAGAAACTATTGACCGTCACGCATACCCCGAGCGAGTCGATAGCATTAAAGCTAGATTAGCTACACTAACTCAGAACAGCACTAGCGCATCTATTCGTGGAGACTACAAAGATATTAGCCTCATACTATTTTTATTTAGTTCGGTAATTGGTGCGGTATGCGCCTGGATGCTATTTAAAGAAAGCGAAGATGATTTTAGGCATATAGTTGGCGCTTTATTGCTACCCGCTTCCCCTTTTTTATATTGGTATTACAAGAAAAAGTGGAAAATTCACGCTCAGGATCACTTCATATTAAATGAAGATGGCGTGCTTTATTGCTTAAAAGGGCAAGATGTCAGGTTAGTATGGGTGGATATTACGTCCATCGAGTACTCCCGAACCAGATATCATACCAGCGTATCTTTTGATTCAAATAACAGAGAAAAACGTATCTATATTGATATACAAAAATTCCAGTGTAGTCGGACAATGGTAGAAAACTTCATTAGACAAAAAGCCATCGAACACGATGTGCCGTATCATAAAAGCACAATATGGAGGGGAAAAAGGCAAATTGTATAAGCAAGACCCCCACTCCCAAAAACCTTGCTAAAAGCGCTTTATGTTGAAGACCTTGCATTCTTAATGAGTTATTAGCTTAAGCATTAGACGTTGACAACCCCTTTGAAGTACGTAACTCACGCCAACTTAGCGTTAAAAAATGCAATGGTTCTAGACCATGCAAGCTCAGCATTGTCTTTGTCAAACCGCCCCGTAGAGTCATTATGAAAACCATGATTCGCATTCTTGTACATGTGCATTTCGTAAGAGACATCATACGCTTTCAAATCTTCTTCGTATTCTGGCCAAGTGGCATTTACTCGCGCATCTAATTCACCAAGTTGAATAAGTAATGGTGCCTTTATATTTTTGCGTAATTCTTTGGCTGCTGGGGTGCCGTAAAAAGGCACACCTGCATCGATAAGGTCGCTATCAATGGCCGCTAGGTAATTCACCATATAACCACCAAAGCAAAAACCTACAGCGCCCAGTTTTCCACTAGATAATTCATGCGCTTTAATAAATTCAGCGGCGGCCACAAAATCATGTTCTATTTTCAAGCGGTCGAGGGTTCGCTGCATAGCGCGGCCTTCATCATCGTTGCCAGGGTAGCCTCCTATTGGAAACAAGGCATCGGGAGCAAACGCAATAAACCCTGCCTTCGCCAGTCTTCTGGCCACATCTTTAACGTAAGGGTTTAGCCCTCGGTTTTCGTGTATTACCAATACCACCGGCGCATTCTTTTGTGTGGTTTCGTTTTGTGTTAATGCATTCGGTACGACTAAATACCCTTTACCTTCTCCGTGCCCTTTGGGTGAAGCGAAAGTTTCGTAGGTCGCGGTTATATCAGGATCATTAAAGGATATTTGTTCAGCCAGCGCATAATTAGGCAGTAATGCCGAGGTTAAGAAAGACATGGAATAACCGAGGGCGACCAACCCTGTGAGCTTGGTCATGAATGTACGTCTGTCCATGCCGCCGTGGGCATAAGCGTCGTACCAGTCGAAAGCTTCTTGTGGAATGGCTGTGCTTTCCAGCTGAGGGCTGTTTTCCCGCTGAGGGCTGTTTTCCCGCTGAGGGCTCTTATCCCACTGATGGCTATTTTCCCGCTGATGGCTATTTTCCCGCTGATGGCTCATAACAACCCTTAAATAAAAAATGACAAGTCTGGTTTAGTTAATAACTATTATGGTGTGCTTGTCCAGGTAATCTCTGATGACTAATCTCTTTTCAGGCTGATCTTTGTCTAAACTAATCCCGCCACAAACTAATAAGTACAATGAGCAAATTTTTGTGTTGTCCCCCCTCTATAGAAGGGATTATCGTAAAAGTAGTGCAAAGCAGTTTTATAAAGAACTCGAAGGCGTTACCGTCATTCCCTAATCAATTCACCAGATACACAACATGTATCTCACCACGAGGCTTATATGGCAACGCTAAAAGAACTAACCCAGGCTAAGGTTGAAGCTGGCCGTAAAGGCAACCCAGACTTCATGAAAGGGGTAGACGCAGAAATAGCAAAAGCTAAATCGTTTCAGCAAGGCAGTGATGCATTGGCAATTGGTGATAAAGCACCTGAGTTCACGCTGCCAGATGCAAAATCGAATACGGTTTCACTCACTTTTCTATTAAACCAAGGGCCTGTTGTCGTAACTTTTTATCGCGGGAGTTGGTGCCCCTATTGTAATTTACAGCTTAGAGCCCTTCAGTCTCGATTAGCCGATATTAAACAACTCGGCGCAACGCTTGTCGCTATAAGCCCGCAGGTGCCCGATGATTCGCTCAGCGAAGATGAAATTAGCAAGATGGATTTTATCGTATTGTCAGATCAAAGTGCTAAAGTTGCAGCGCAATTCGGGGTAGCATGGGAAGTGCCCGAGTTTCTAATTGAGCACATGAAAAACGATAGGCAACTCGACCTAGAAACCATCAACAAGGGTAATGGCAATATTCTCCCCATTCCAGCAACCTTTGTGCTCAATCAAAAAGGCCACGTAACCTGGCGTTATGTGGATGTCGATTATCGAACCCGTTCAGAGCCTCAAGATATTGTTGATGCGCTCAAAAATTTATAAGCTTATTTGCGAAAGCGCTTATAAGTACTTTTACAAGCATTCTTGCGAGCTTTTTTACCTGCCGCCTAGAAAGTCAGATAGTAGGCCTTGGTAGGTATGTTAAAACAGCAAAAAGGTGGCCATGGCCACCTTTTTTAAATTATGTGCTGAGCAACAACAATGTAAATGTAAAACTACATACTCAGGCTTCATTTTACCAAATTATTACTTTTTTGTATTCGCTACAGCCAAATCGATAATTTCAACGTTGGTATTAAATTTACCGTTAGTTAGTACGTTATTCATTTTATCTGGGTCTTCTGCATAATCTTGCACAAAGGCTAAGATGTTTTGATCATTACAGGTTACGTTTTCAGCAATATAGCGCTTGCTCAAACCAGAGTCTTTAATCGATTTGTGCAGTTGAATTTTGCTGCCTTGTGCTGCAACAACACATAATTTAGAAGTAACCGAATCGTCTGCTGCAAATAATGAATCTGCCGCGCTCGCCATACCGATAGTAGATAAAGAAAGCGTAATTGTAGCCAGTGTTTTAGTGAAAGTGTTCATTGTTGTCATCCTTTAGGTTAAGTCAAAGTTAATTTTGCAACCTAAATGCCAACATTTTTAATTCATTTAAATCAAAAGCTTAAATAAAAATCACGTAAATGTCAGATTTTAACCATTCTCATCAACACTATTGAATCGTCATTTTCACTAAATTTTAGTCCTTTGTAAAATTGCATGATCGTGTGTCAATAATTGCTCCCTTCCTAACCAACTAAAACAGTAATTTAGCTAATTTGTGTACATCATCAGCCCGACACTAATTGTAAATACTCTTCTGATGCCATCTCTATCAATCGGCTTCTAGCCCGCTCAAATTCAAACATAAGCGCGCCACTAGTATAAATCTCATTTTGAGGCACGTAAGAGGTCATTATCAAGTTAGTTTTACTGTCGTAACATTCATCTACCAATGCAATAAACCGGCGTAATGCATCATCCATGGGTGCTAAAACCACCTCACGCTCTCCGGTTTCAGCAGAGGCAATGTTAATATTCGACCCATTATCCTCTGTGCCCCGTGCCTTAATGCGCTCGTACGCTTGCCCGCTCATGGGCGGTACATTGAACAATAATATTGTTTTGTACAGCTTGGCCAATTCTACATAATCAAAGTGGCTTCGCGGCCCTTCACACAATGCCGAAAAATTGAAACAGGCAGCCTTATGACTCATCTCTGAATTACGTGCATCAAATTCACGTTGGGCGACGATTTCAATAGTTCGTCCCAGCACTGTTATGCTTGAAGTCGCACTATTAAGTGTTAAGCCAAACTGACTAAGAAGGGTTTGATGCAATGTTGCTTGATCTTGTAACGACTCGGGTAGTTCGAAATAACGTTGAATGTAATTAAGTGCACGCTTTCTATGGTCTTGTTCGCCATTCAGGTGCAGCACATTTAAATGCGTTTCAATTGCAGCGATTGCCGGTAAAAAGCGTTCCCGCTGCAATCCATTTCGATAAAGCTCGTTCGGCGCACAGTTGCTGGTACACACCACTACCATATTCAGTGCAAACATGTATTGCAGTAAATTGCCTAACAACATTGCATCGCCAATATCAGACACAAAGAACTCATCAAAACACAGCACTTTGTACTGCTTACTTAGTTGCCTCGCAATATGGCGCAGCGGCTCTGCCTTTCCGGACAGTTCAGTTAGCCGTTTATGAACGTCCTGCATAAAATGATGAAAGTGCTGTCGTTTGCAAAACGTGCTAGGTAAGCTCGCGTCTAACAAGTCCATCAGAAAGGTTTTGCCCCGCCCTACTTTGCCCCACAAATAAATGCCTTTACTGTGTGGATGCGGGCTTTTATAAAAAGCGTCACCGTTAGCACTCTGAAATGAACGATACAGCTGCTGAAGCAATGCAATGGCGTGTTGTTGGGATGGGTCTTTGTGAATTTTTCCCGAATCGACTAATGCTTGATATTTGGTAAGCGGGGAGGATGGTAGCATGCAGATTTATACGGTTTATTGCCAAAGAAGATAGCGCTACGCGTATGTTTGAATCTTCAAAATTTTGCACTTTAGATACAGTGCAAAGCGTAACGCCCGATAGTTATCAGCTCACGATTATGAGGTTTTGCCCCACACAGAACTTGGCTTAGTCGCCTTATTTCTGGCTTGCTCTTTCACTTGCCCTTTGACTTTTTGGGCCTGCATATCCGCTTTTACATTCTGGCGAACTTGCTCTTTGGTATGTGCTGTTTTTTTCGCATCAGGGCGATACTTCTTCACCATGCCCTGTAATAAGTTACGCACAACTTGGTCGCCAGCCACTTTATAGTTTCTGTGATCGGGTTTTCTGAAAAAAGCAGACAGTTCGTTTTTGCTTAATCTGAAATCAGCCATTTGAAGCGCGTTAATCATGTCTTCGTCTTTGTAGCTCATAGCAATACGGATTTTTCGAAGCACTTCGTTGTTACTCAAACGCTCACCGGCTTTTAAAATAACAGGCTCAACACCTTCTTGCTTGCCACGTCTTTTAACGATTAAGCCGTCTAAGAACAAAGAGATGATTTTGTCTCTGCAAGGTAAATACCCTTCTTCCCCTTCTTTTTTCATAATTGAATGAAGGTAATCTACATCCATGTCGTAGTCTACTAACTTGAAAATACCAATAGCGGCGGTATCGTTAATTGCCAAAGCAAAACGTAGGCGTCGTAGAACATCATTGTGGATCATGGTTTTTAGTCTTAATCTAGAAGTGGCTCATTTATTATGGCGTAGTTTATCGCAATGGCTAATAGACCGCGAATTAAAACCACGGGTTTGCGTGAATTGATGGGGCTTAATGTTCAATTTGCGTTATTTGCAGTACTAAATCGATCCTAATTGGTTGTTTTCATCTTTAAACCATTACAGCAGTCCTTTATTCGGCGTACCTATGACACTAACAAATAAAAGTAAACATACAGCAAGAAAGCCTTTTTACGTGCTTTTTGCCTTTTTGGCGTTAAGCTTCTTAGCTGGCTGTGCCAGCAAAGGCCCGCAAATTAACATTGATGAAAGCCAAAATTTTGCCGAAATTAATACGTTTTTTGTTCGACCACCACTGAATAGCTTAAACCCTGAAATAGAGAGCCAACTTACATCGGCGATTAGCAGAGCACTTATCGCAAAGGGGCTCAAGCCCTCACCAGAAGAAGGTGCAGATGTGCTGGTAGGTTTCCTTCCTTCAACCGCCAGTGAAGAAAATGACACTCGGTTAAACCTTGGGTTAGGTACGGGTGTATTTGGCCGTTCTGGTGGCATCTCTCTTGGCAGTATATTCAGCGTGCCCATTGGTGAGCGCGTAACGCAATATCAAAACCTGCAAATCGATGTGGTAAGAGGCGATACGTTTATTTACAGTGCGGTGGGAAGTGTAGAAGTAGAATCTACCGATTCAGTCACTATCCAAAATAAACTTGGCGAGTTAGTGACCAGTTTACTTGAAGCCTTTCCAGCAAAATAAAAGTCACTTATGTTAGGCACATGACATAATGAGAATGGTTAGCTTGCTTGTTATAGAACACTCTCTTGTTTTCATCGTAGGCTATAAACTCTATACAGAAGGTTTTTTATGAAAGTTATACTCTTTGCTATCACACTTTTCCTCACCGGATGTGCAAGCACTAATGGCATAGCGGTTTTCTCTTTTTCAAATGCTGAAGTCCAGTCATTGCTTAATAAACAACTACCGAATTTAACTGAAAACGTAAACTTAATGGGCTTACCCGTGAAGCTTAATGTGAACGACGTTAGTGTAGACATCGGCCCTGATAGCCGCGATGTTATATCCCTTGGCTTAGACACAGGTGCAGAAATTAATGCTTTCGCGTTTAAATACCCTGTACGTTTAACCTTTAAGATTGAAGGTAGCCCCTACTATGATAGTGAGCAAAAAGCGGTGTTTCTCCGCAACCTTAACTTACTCGACTCAAGCGTAGAAGCAGGAGGCTATAAGGGAAACCTAAAGCCATTAAACAACGAAGTGATGAACTTACTCAACGCTTTTCTGGCCGTTAACCCTGTTTATAAATTAGATATGAAGAACCCTAAAGTGGCACTATTGAGTAAAGTACCGCTCGACATGAACGTGGTTGAAGGTGCCGTTCAATTAGTACCAAGAAACTGGAATAACTAGGCCATAATAAAAATAATAATTAAGGTAACGCATGAAAATTAGCTTAAAACTGCTTCAAATAGCACCCCGAATAGTCGCGCAGGGCACCGTAGCGCTAATAATGACGCCAATACTAATGCCCGCGACGGCTTTTAGCACAGAAGAGATGGCAGCAGACCCTATCATTCAGCCCGCCCCTTTAGTGTCTATTGCCAGCCACGATAGCTTTTTTGAGAGTATACGCGCGCTATGCGGGAAAGCGTTTGCAGGTAAAATAACAGTTGATAATCAGCCCACCAGCAGCATGGCTGATAAACCTTTGGTTATGCATGTCAGGCGCTGTAAAGACGACGTGTTACATATTCCCTTTCACGTGGGAGAAGATGCATCTCGAACGTGGATCATTACAAAAACTGGCTCCGGTTTGTCGCTTAAACATGATCATCGCCATGAAGATGGTAGCTATTCGGAGTCAACCATGTACGGCGGTCATACGCTTGATGCTGGCTGGCCACAGGTTCAATCTTTCCCCGCTGACGCCTACTCTAAAGCTTTGTTTGCTAAAAGTGGCATCCCCCAATCAAGCTCCAATATTTGGCAAATGTTTATTTACCCGGAAACCTTTACCTACCGATTGATTAGAGAAGGCAGAGAATTCCGGGTTGATTTTGATTTAACCCAACCTATACCCGTACCTGCAGCACCATGGGGCTACGCTAAATAGTATTGATAACCATGAGAAAGGGTCGCCTTGCATTACTTGATTAAGTGCGGGGCGCATACCTTGGCCGTTTGCTTAGCATCGAATATTTCAATCCAGTAATCATCTGGATCTTTAATAAATGCAATGCCTTTCATCGAACCGTCATTAGGTCGTTTTTGGAAAGGGACATCTAGCGCTTCAAATCTGTCGCATGCAGCTTCCAAATTCGGTACGTGAAAGCCAATATGACCAAAGCCTTTTGGCTCACTATTCCCATTATGATAATGAGCCGTGTCTGCGGTATCACCCCAATTGTGAGTGAGTTCTAACATCGCAGGACGACCAAAGGTTTGGGCGGTGCGCTCACTGTCGTCTTTGCTAATATCAGAAAAATCATCACCCGCCGCTAAGAAATAAAGACTAAATTTCATTTCTTCAAAATCAAGACGTTTTAACAATGTCATGCCCATCACTCGCGTGTAAAAATCAAGTGAACGTGCGGGGTCGGCAATACGTAACATGGTCTGGTTGAAAACAAAACCTTCTGTCGCTTTATCCTTGTCTTCACACAATCCTTCGGCGTTATCAAAATGTCGGCTCATTGAAATAGTATCCTTAATTAAGTGACTTCGTCAGTGTTTCAAATGGGGGCAATCAAAGCAATAAGCAACAATGAAAGCAGTAATAGATGCTTTATTGTACAACGACTTAGACTATTTGACCTTTGATAGCACCACATTCACTCTGTTAGTACAAAGCGTGAGCATTTATACTTTATTTACTCTATTGTCGTAACCCGAACTCATAGTAAATGCGTTTTTTTGCTTTTATCCTGTTACTGAATGTTTTTACTTCTGCCCATTCGCAGCAGGTTAGCCCCTTGCCTTCCCGGGATGAAGCTTCAATTCAGCGCGCTGAGACGCTACTTTCACAGGCACAATTAGCACAAGATTCCTCACTAAAGCGCAGTATTGAACGGGCTAATCAAGCCTTGAAAATATCGAAAGAAATAGATGATATTAGCACGACTGCACAGGCGCATTTTCTACTTGGAAAATTAACAAGGCAAGCCCGTCAAAACAAAAGTTCACGACACCACTTTTTAACCGCGTCGGCTATATTCGAAAGACTCAGCGACACGGAAAATTACATCTTGTCGTATGCGGGTTATATCAATGCATTGGTGAAAGATAAGCAACTTAACCAAGCCGATGAAGCGATTTCGATACTGGTTCCACTGGCTTTTCAATACGGTGAAGACTTTCCTATTGCCTCAACGTTAATCGCCAAGGGTGATTATCATTTCGCACTGTCCCAGCACTCTATCGCGGTCGTACAATATTTGATGGCCATTGAATATCTCACCGCCCCCGAAAGCGACATTAAAAACCGAAATGCAAGAACCCTCGTCAGAATTGCTGAGGCCTACAAGCGATTAGAGAACCGGGAAGAAACCGCTGAGTATTATGAAAAAGCACTAGCTATATATACCGACTTAAATGAAATAAAGTCTATGGCGCGTACCTTTAATACACTGGCTGAAGCACAACGATATCTCGGTAATTTAGTACTTGCGCTAGACTACGCATTACAAAGTTTAGCCCTTCACGGCCAAATAGATGATGCTGAAGGCCGCGCTAAAGCGTTGATGGGAGCAGGGATTATTTACCGCCACATAGGCCGCTATGAACAGTCCTTAAAACATGTGCATCAAGCTCATAAGTATTATAAGAAGGTCAATAATGCAACGGGCATAGCTAAAACGTCGAATCAGATAGGTCATATATATTTTAGGCTGCAACAATTCGACCAAGCTCGTTCGTTTTACATGCTGTCAATTAGTTTGCCGGAGGAAAAGGTTGAGCCTAAAACCCTTGCTACCGCGCTAAGAGAAAGCGCGATTATCGATTGGAACAAGGGTAACTATGCTTCGGCAACATTGTTAGCGAAAAAAGCGGATGATATCTACCGAGACAGTAATGACAAGGCAAAACAATCAAAAACTCAGCGAATATTGGCGAACATCAAACGAGACGAAAATAACGTTTCCAGCGCGCTCAATTACTATAGAGAATCACTGGCTTTAGCCACAGAAATCGAAAGTGATGTTTATCAAATTAAAACTCTCATTCCATTAGCAGCTATGCTTATTGATACTAACATGGAGGAGGCCGTAAGGCTGCTTAAAAGCGCCCTGACATTAGCACGTGAAAATGGCCACAAAGCCTATACGTTAGAAAGTTATCGTTACTTAAGACTAGCAGAGAAAACTAAAGGTAATTTAGCGGTATCCTTACAATATGCTGAACAAGAAATCGCCTTAAGCAAAGTTATTCAAGAAGACATTAACAATAACGAACTCGCGCTTGAGAAAGCCAAGCTACACTCCTTAAGACTGGAAATAGAATTAGAAACTCTGCGAGAAAAAAACAAACTCGACAAACTCGAACTGGCCAGAAAGAACAATGAAATTGAGATAGCCCAGCAAGCCACCACCATTTCAGAATTGGAACTAACTAAAAACAGATATGCCAGTGTCGCTTTGGCACTGTTATTAGCTGTCTGCTTAATACTGATACTGCTTATTTATCGTCGCTTTATTGTGTCGAAACAGCGCAACCAAGAACTTGGCTATTTAGCCACACGAGACCCATTAACAAACTGTTTTAATCGCCGTGTTTTGTTTGATTTGATGAAGCGGGATTTTGCAAGAAATCCACAGTCTGAAGACTATTGTGTGATTATGATAGACATCGACTATTTCAAATCTATCAATGATAGTTACGGGCACACCGTGGGTGATTCAGTGCTTCGTGGCGTTGCCAATACCTTGCAGAGCTGCGTCCGTCAAAACGATGTAGTAGCGAGGTTTGGTGGGGAGGAGTTCTGCATTGTATTGCCAGATACCTCCTCTCACCAAGCCATGCGTATAGCTGAAAACATGCGAGAAACCATTCAAGTTTGTCGCTTTGATGATATCGCGATTACCTGTAGCTTGGGCGTAACCTCTATTCGCTTTAATGCGACAACGCCTTCTGAACTTATCGATCAAGCCGATCTCGCGTTATTTAAGTCGAAATCGTTGGGTCGTAATCAGGTAACCTTATGGAGCGACGCTCTTGCTAGAGTGCAAGACTAACGTATTTATACAACGGTGATCACATCTTCCATTGGCAAACGTGCCTTCGGTAAACCGTGGTTCCAATCTTGTTCTTCGTCTGCATAGCCAAGTGCTAGCGCCACTTCACAAATGTGTCCGTCTAATTCTTCGCTAAACAATTCACCAATCAAGTCAGCGTCCACGCCTTCCATCGGCGTTGAGGCAATACCAAGACGGGCTAATGTGTGAAGCAAGTTTCCAAATGCTAGATAAACCTGTGCTTTTGTCCATGCGCCGTTGTAGCCGTTCTCGTCAGTATTAGCTTCTGCAAAAGCGTAAGCCCCCATAAATGAGTCACGCATTGCTTCTGGCAAGTGACCAGACGCCACTTCAGCATCAACACGCTTAACAAACTTTTCTTTGGTAAACTTAGGATCGTAAGCGAATAAGATCGTGTGCGATGCTTCTTTTGCATGCAATTGGTTGAACTGGTGCTTATTCGCAAAAGTGTCGTGTAGACGCTGTTTTGCGCTGTCACTTTCAACCACGACAAACTTCCAAGGCTGAGAATTTATAGAAGAAGCTGATAACCTTAATGCTTCCAATATAGTGGTTAAGTCCTCTGAAGAAATACGTTTGCTACTGTCGTACTTTTTAACGGTATAACGCTGGTTTAAATCACTGATAATTTGATTAGACATAACTAATTCCTAATATTTAATGCGAATACTTTAGATGCTGCGAAGTTTAACGAGTTATACTAAAGACGATAAGCCCAGTAATGGTTGAATGAGTTTAAACAAATTTTTGATAATGGAAGCGCAGGCTAAACGTCTACTTTTCACTGCCATAATAGAAATAGGAGGCAGACAATGGAAAATCGCGCTATTTTTGAAATAACTATCGATACAAAAGAGCAGTAATGACAGAGCAACAGTCTCTATCAATTAAAAAGAATCTAACAATACGCCTGTTACGTGTACTTAGGTACAACAAGGCTAGGGTAGAACGTGCACTTATGCTTATGCCTGCTGAGCACAAGCCGTTGTTCCATGTTCTGCCGTTTTTACTGCACGTAAATCATCCTGAGCTTCCAGGTTATATTGAAGGTGAAGATATTCCCTTTGGTATCCATAACTACTCATTCCGAGACGTTGTTGAAAATGCACTCTTGCAGTGCTTCCCTGATAAGCGTGATTTACTCTCTGATATCAAGCCTCTGTGGCCCCGTCAGCGGGCAATTGAAGCCTTAGTCCTTATGGGAAGCATTGGTACCATTGCACAAACAGACTCGTCTGATTTCGACTATTGGGTGTGTGTCGATGGCAAACAACTCTCAGAAGCATCGCTTAATAAACTACAAGAAAAATTAACTGCCATTGAAAGTTGGGCGGACAGCAAATTCGGTATAGAAGTGCACTTTTTCCTATCTGAAATTGACAATGTGCGACGCAACGACTTTGGCATTGCCGATGGGGAAAGCGCTGGCTCTGCTCAAGCCCTGTTTCTTAAAGCTGAGTTTTACACCACTAATATTGTAGTGGCTGGAAAGGCACCTTTTTGGTGGTTAACCCCTGAAAAAACTAATGATCAGCAATATGCAGCATTAAAAAACCACCTAGAAGACGGTGGCTCTCCAGATTTAAGCTGGTTTATGGATCTTGGAAACCTCGAAAGACTCGACGCCAGCGAATTGTTTGGTGCCGCAATATGGCAGTTAAGCAAAGCCATGGACTCGCCATTTAAGTCGGTACTCAAAATAGCAAAGTTAGAAGTTTATCTTGCTCATATTGAGCACGGCCAGCCCTTGTGTAGCTTGCTTAAAAAGCATGTTCACCGTGGTGCCGAAGCACCTGGACACGTCGCGGTAATAGACCCTTATGCACTGATGTTCGACCAACTTATTGAGCATTATGAAAAAGAGGGGCAGCCTGAAGACATGTTGTTGCTTCAGCAGTGTCTATACCTCAAATGCAATTGCAAGCTCAGCCAACCACCGCAACGTGGCGAAACCTCTACGTTTAAACGCAAGATTATAGCGGCCTATGCTAAAAAGTGGGGATGGACAAAACAAGACCTTTATCATTTGGATAATCAGCACGAATGGACATTTCACGAGCGGGTTCAATTAAGCCGACGAATTCATCGATTTCTTTTGAAATGCTATCGACGTATTTCAAGTCAGCTTGGGGCTGAACAACAAACCATGAGTAAAAAAGACATGACCGTGCTAGGTCGTCGTCTCAGTACATTTTATGGCAAAAAGCCTAATAAAATCGAGTTTCTACGCCGCGCATTTGATGAAAACCTCTACTGTGAAACGGTAACCGTTTCATTAAAGCAAAATAAATCGGGGCAAGATGTATGGACTGTCTATGCCACAGACTCACTCAGTAAATCGGGAAAAATAGCGCAAAGTCAGAAAATAACGCAAACATACTCAGCAGTTGAATCAATTGTATGGTGCGTTGCAAATCGTATTATCGACGCAAAAACCACCATCTATCTTGATTACAATACCGGTGAAGTGAGCGAGCTGGATTTGAATGACTTATTGAAACATATCTGCCGCTACTTTCCGCCGATTAAAGTCTCTTCTCTACAAAGGGATTATCTGCTCACCGCCGCCCGCGTAACAACTTGCCTAGCTATTGTGAATTTCAACACGCTCAGGCAAAAAGCGAGCGTTGAAGAAATCTCGGTGTTGTATACCACATCTTGGGGCGAAACCTTTTTGCTCCACGGGAGAGATGTGCTGGATACACTGTGGTTTGAGCTTCAAGAAACTGATCCTGCTCCGCCCTGCTACGTCATGGTGCCCCGTGGAAATCAACAATCTCGTATTCAAGGTGAATTTTTAGAATCAACAGGTGTGAATTTTTCACTTATTCACTAAACACAGCTTCTCTTTTCTAGCCTAACTATTCCGTGCTTTTCTTTTTCGCAAGGCCGACACTGTGCCCACACTCGCCATAACATGTGGTTAATTCTCTGGGGCGCAAAAAAACTAATAATCTTTTGTTTATCTAGGTATGCTAGAAAGTAAATCTACGTATTAAATATTGGCGCTATTATGCTAAAAATTAAAGGCTCCCTTCTTTCCTTTGCTATGTTAGTAACCTTACTGTGTACCCTGCTAAGTGCCTGTACTAACGTTACTACCGCTACTCAATCTGCAAAGTCATTCGATAAAAAGCTCACCGCCGAACAACTCATTGAGTCACTTGATTTAACCGGTCACGTTGAAGGGGGCTTTTTTCGCCAAACGTTCAAAGCAGATCACAGGCCGCTAATAAGTACAGAAAATGGCGATAGAGTAAATATGACCTCTATTTATTACCTGCTAAGTGCCAAATCCCCTATCGGGCATTTTCATATGAACCGTTCTGACATCATGCATTACTTCCATATGGGCGACCCCATCACGTATTATCTAATTAACCAAGATGGCAGCCTTGAAACTCATATATTAGGGCCCGACCCTACGCAAGGTCATAAGATGCAAATGGTGGTAAAAGGCGGTACATGGAAGGCATCAAAAATACTGACTACAGGCCCGTATGGTTACGGCCTAATAGGAGAAGCGGTAGCCCCAGGTTTCGAATATATTGATATGAAGTTGGGCGAACGAGCCGAGCTAGTTCACCAATTCCCTCAGCACAGTGGAATCATTACATCATTAACGCGATAAAAGAAGTCGCTCGCATTGCTCAAAGATAAAAACTAAGCGCACTTATGTTAAAAACACTTGTATCCTTTGGCACTTGTACCTTAAAAAAGCTATCTACCCTACAACTACATCGACTATAACAATATAAAGGTTAACTATGAGCCCACGTACTGTCGCATTTTCAAGAACACGCTTAACTGAACTAATGGTTCCTTCTTTTGCCAACTTTGGCGGAAAAGTCCATGGCGGTATTATCTTGTCTTTAATGGATAAAGTTGCCTACGCCTGTGCCAGTAAACATGCCGGCGCCTATTGCGTAACGGTTACGGTTGATGGCGTTGAGTTTTTACAGCCTGTGGAAGTGGGCGAGCTATTATCGCTAGACGCTACTGTGCATTATGTCGGAAACACTTCATTGGTGGTGGGTATTAAAGTCACGTCTGAGAACATCAAGACCAATAAAGTGAAGCATACCAATAACAGCTTTTTCACGATGGTGGCTAAAGACGACAACGGTGTGCCAGTAAAAGTGCCCGAGCTTGAACTCAGTAACCCTCACGAAATGCGCCATTTTGTCACGACGATTAAGCGTAACAAAGTGAAACGTGAAGCTCAGGCTAGAATACAAAAAGAGCACGATGACTTTATCCCAAAAGCAGATTTTGTATTGCTTGATAACCAACGCTGCACCATTACTTTCGATAAAGATGCCTCTTATACCCAAGAGTAGAATGCAAAAAAGCCCTTGGTGTTATTCAACAACCAAGGGCTTTTATTGATGCTTACACTTGTGTGCGTTAGCTTATAAACCAGCGTGGTACTGGCTTACCGTTGAAGCTGGCACCATATTATTTAGTGTGCCTTCTACGTGTTTATCACCGGCTAATAGCTGTTCGAATTGGCGAATTAGCGCTACCTTGTCGGGTGATACTTTACCTCCCGCGCCAATGTTGGTTAAGTCGATCATGAAGCCATCGAACAAGTCAGACAAATCGTTCATCACTTCCATATTTAAAAACTGATCTTCGTTGTAAATACTCGGATATCCGGCCTTTTGTTTATCAATGGCGAACGACATGCCTTTCACATTGGTAATGCTGGTTGATTTGTCGCACGAAAGCATACACCCGTTATCGATACGCGGTTTCTCGCAACCCACACTTTGTTGGAAGAAGCACTGCCTGCTGGTCATCAATAATATAGGATGATAAATACTGTAAAACAGTTTGAAGTTTTGAGGCCGTGCAATATTCTTCATTTGCATTCGATTAAGCTCGTTTGAAATAAACGCACCGTAACAATCGAAGTCTTCTTTCATCGCCATTAAAGCATACGAGTTGGTGGTATTTAAGAACGGCCCTGCAATCCACTTTATGCCTAATTCATTTGCCTTATAAGCAATACCGGTATTATTGGTTACAATTAATGGCGGCATGACTTGTTCAAGTATATTCACTGCCACATCGTAATCTTTGCCAATCAGCACCGCGGGGAACCACGGAATTAAACGCGGGTTATCTTTTAAGAAACCCACATACTTAGTGCAATTGCGCTTATAGGCATCTGGCAACTTAAAGTAAATGTCAGCATCCGTTTCATCGACTAACTGCACGTCTGCTTCATCACAAATTAACAACGAAAGCGCTGGCTGCTTATCGGCTTCGCTTTTGGGGTAACTTGTCAGCTTTGGTAATACCACTTCAGGAATTAGCGACTGTTCACCATTAAGCTGTTTCATGGCTTCATTTTTAAGCGCAGTAACATCGCGAAACGGCAAACTAAGGCCCTTACCTAGTTGTGTAACATCAAGATCGGCAATGCAGTATTCGCCGGTGCCTAAATTCCTAAAACGCTTCTCTAACAAGACTTCGTCTAGTGCATTTTTCTCGCTTTTCGATAACACGCCTTCAGAACGTAATATAATAGTTTTAGGGGCGATTGAATTGATGTTGTCTTTAACAGAGCCATCTTCAGTTATAGACGACTGACCCGCGGCTAAGCCATGTGTTTTAATAGTTAGGGTTAAACAACTTCCCTCTTCACCTGAAAAAGCCAGCGTAGTAGGTATTTTATCAATAGATAAATACTGAATTTTCTCTCTTACTAAGTCGTGTAGTTCGTTCTTTTCTTGATAAAGGGTTTGCTTCACTTCTTGTATCTGCACCACTGAAATACGGTTGACGTCTTTCGCAGACGCATCGCTTACGCTTTCTGTTTGTGCCGCTTTTTCGATAGCATGGTTTTTTGAGTTATCTCGTGGGTTATCAATAAACATCGATTGGTTCAAATCGCCACGTAAAAACGCGTTAGAAAAATCTCGGTTGAAAACCTTATAAAGGCGTTCGCCGTCTTCTAACAATTCGCCAGTTTCTAAAAAGCCATCTATTTGCTTTCTAAAACTGTCGATGACCGTATGAACGTAACTTGCGCCTTTTATCCGTCCTTCTACTTTAAACGAATACACGCCAGCTTCTATCAATGCCGGCAGGTCGAAAAAGGCTGAGTTATCTTTAATATTTAGCGGAAAGTTATGCCCAGATTCGGTGGTTTCATATTCTTCTCGACACGCCTGACTGCAGCGCCCTCGGTTACCCGAGTTCCCCGCACTCGCAGAAGTTGAATAACATAACCCTGAGAACGCCACACATAACGACCCATGCACGAACACTTCGGTTAGCACGTCGTGTTCACGGCTCACTTTAGTAATGGCAGTAATTTCTCGCAGGTTTAATTCTCTAGACAAATTAACCCGCGATGCCCCTAGCTTTTTAAGGAATGGGATTTGACCGATGTTGTGCGTGGTCATCTGGGTAGAGGCATGGATATCCAACGTAGGAAAATGCTTTTTGATAAGATTGAACATGCCAATATCTTGTACAATGACACCATCAAGCGTGGTATTAACCAGTTTGCTTAATAGCTTTGCAAGGGTGGGAAATTCTTTTTCAAGAATAACGATATTCAACGTTAAAAAGATTTCGCAGTCGTATTGGTGCGCCAAGCGAATAACGCCCACCAGCGCATCAAATGAAATATTAGACGCACGATTTCGTGCGTTAAAATTGTCTAACCCACAGTACACCGCATTGGCTCCCGCGATAATGGCGGCTTTAATCGCATCAACATCGCCACCTGGGGCTAATAATTCAATTTTCGGATTCATGTGAGTACTGTTCATGTAGATGCTATATTGTGGGAAATTTTATGCCGAGGATTTTACCTGCATATTTGCTCAATGAATATCATAACGGCAGATTAATCGCGGTAAATGGAGATAAAACCCCCAATGCCACCTTCAAAACCACATGCTAAGCCACAACAAGAGCAAAAAAGCGCACCCGCAATTACCCCAAAATATGAACCTCAGCGTGGTCAGTGTCCCATACTCTATTCGTTGCGCAATTGCCCTTATGCCATGCGTGGAAGAATTGGTTTGTTTAAAGCGGCGCAGGACGTTGAAGTGCGTGAAGTGGTATTAAGCAATAAGCCAGACGCTATGATTAAAGCGTCTGCCAAAGGTACGGTGCCCACCCTCGTATTGCTCAATCAAGACGGCACTAATACCGTGATAGATGAAAGTTTGGATGTGATGTTGTGGGCACTGCATCAAAACGATCCAGAAGACCTATTGCATCAGCAAGACCCCAATGCACTGCCTGCCATGCTGGCGTTAATTAAAACATTCGATGATGAATTCAAAACCCAATTAAATGCTTACAAGGCAGCCAAACGCTATCACGAAAATAACATCACCGAGTGCAGGCAAGCCTGTGAAGTTTACTTGCAAGATTTAGAAGCGCGTTTAGGTGCTGATAGCACTAGAGGAGGCATGGAAGATGAGCAAGCGGACCGATTTATCTTTGGCACAAAAGAAAGCCTAGCAGATATCGCCTTGCTGCCCTTTATTCGCCAATTTTCTAAAGTTGAACGAAAATGGTATCGAGAATCGCCCTACCCTAACCTAAAGCAGTGGCTAAACGGTTACATACAAAGCGTTATGTTTAATAAAGTGATGACGCAGTATGAACTGTGGAAGCCTACATAGATTGCCCTTAGGGAGGGAATCATAGGGAGATGTCATCTCTCCCTTAATCCCCTTTTGATCTCCCCCTAAAAAGCAGTGCTAACGCACTTGCCCCTCTGTAATAACCACTTCACTGCCGTCAAACCGGTGAAGCGTAAACGCGAGACTTTCTAACGGATTGTGTCCTATTGTTTGCTCTTGCAACATAGAAATAGCTATTTTCTCCCCCATTAAGAGAGATTGCTCATAGTCGGAATAGTAATGTACACCAGCCCAATCTCGCCCGATAGAAATGTTAGCCGCCAGCTTATTCAACTCCCCCTCAAGACTCAACGACTGACTTACTTTGACTACTCGTAGACGGCGGCCATCCGACGAAGGAATAAATGCGTTATCATGCTGGCGACAGTGCCTATCTACCGAAAAGTTTTCACCATCATTGGTGATATGTAAAAAACAACTCGCATCAAAAAACGCTTTTAAAATGGTCACGCATGCACCTGCAACCGTTGCGTGTCCAGCGCCATAAGATGGGTGCATTGGCGACCCCTCGGCAAACGCCATTGGCAATAGCAGATTGTTATCAAGCTTATCTGCCAAACCCGATGTTTCTATCACTTCGCGTATCTCTGCAAATTGAGGCTCGAAGCTAGCAGGATACGCTTGGCATTTGTCTAATCTCGCAGCCAGTGCTTCTGGGCGCAGACGTCGGTGCAGGTTAAATTTTTGATAGCGCACCGCTTTAAGAGCTCTAGTGGCAACCTCTGTCACCAATGACAGAATATGTGGCCCACCATACAGCGCGAAGCCCTGTTGTTTATAAGTTGTATCTGTTTCCCCCTCTTTTTTAGCGTAGGGGATCCTTTCTCCAAGGGGGGCTCCTACATTTAACAGCAATAAACACGCATTCAAATACGCTTGATATAGCGCATCATAGTGTACGTATGTCGCTAAATCTCTAGGGGTGGTTATAAAGCGTCTTTGGTCACCAACGTATTTTTCACAACCGCGAGCATCGCCGCCATTTTGAATATCTAACCACTCACTCCAGTCAGTCAAGTAGTCATCTGAACGTGCAAACCTCACCTTTTGATTGATGGTTTGAGCCCCGTAAGAAATTATGCCATCACTAGCATCATGTTCAGGTGATCCATCGTTCTTATTGTTTAGGCCATTATCACCCGTCAGTAGGAATTGTGATAGATAAGGGCCATCTAAATCCCCCTTTGAAATACCACGAAATGCATTCACTGGCGTAAAGGGGCCGCGAACATTGTCAGATGAAAAAAAAGGTATTCTGTTAAGGCATTCGACCACCGATTCAACGTGAGCGTATTTTGTGCTAACCCGCTTACTCCCCCATTCTTGCCCAACAAACTCCTTATAAACATTTTCATTCATTGAGAAAGCAGCAAAATGTGCGTCTCTAAGCAATGCCTGCGCATAAACTTCACCAATCTCAGCACTAAGTTCATCTTTGTTTTCCAAACCTGGAGGGGCTGGCATAGTGACAGAGTGACTATCTGGCCCCTGTAAATCATAAGTAAGGCCAGCTGCAGAACTTTCCCAGCCCCGCCATTTATAGTTAACAGTCGTACCAATAGGGGTGTCTAAGATATCTTGTGGATCACCAGTATTAATGCCTTTCACAAATTTCACAAAGTCGTCTTCGTTATACAATAAACCAGTGATTTCATTGTGCTGTAATCCTTTGGTAAAACTCATGGATTTTGAAGTAAGCATCTCATCATTGTTCGTTTTATGGATAGTCTCGGTAGGCGAGAGCGCTTCGTATTCGGACTCTATTCTTTGCCGAGCCACTTGGGCAGCTTCTTTTCGAACTTTCTCGCTATCAATGATGCGTTGCTCTTGTTCTGAACGTCTTTCTGGAAGGGCCATGGTGCTTTTTCCTTAAGTATTTTTTAAGTCAAATGAATGGGTGCCCCGTCTACAGCCTTCGACATCTAGGCAACCATAGGTTTATGTGCGGTGAAGCTCGAAAAGCTCGCAGCAAACATTGAGATTTTTTGTTCATTTTAAGATTTTATAGGAAGGTATGTGCTTCGAACGCAAATGAGTGAAGCGCTAGATGGTTTTTGCAGAACTAGTAATGCATAGATAGGAAGGCGGAATAAGCGCAAGGATTTGCCTGAAATTAAGGTGAATGCAAGCGTGAATAAAAATAACTGCATACCATTCAGGTACTGGGGACAACAGGGCTGCTCTTCCAGTGATGAGCAGCCAAATCAGGTGGTAAATTGAATACGCCTAATCTACCTCTATTTGAAACTTGCCATCTCGTATGAAAGTCGCCAGCGCGCCATTAGGGCCTGACATTATCGTCATAGGCACTATCGAAAAAGGTTCATCGCTTTCACGGTAAAGCGTAACTTCCCCTCCTTCAAGTAACGCAATTGTTCCTTCTAAAAGCATTTTTCTTTGCGGCTCAGACTGCTTCATTGCGTTTTTCAAACCATCGATTGCTTCATCGCGTAAATCATCAAGGCTTTTCTCGGCGGTAACTTGTGAAGCAAATAACCTATCAACCAGCCCATCTTCTTCTAACGAAAGGGTAAACTCACCAATTTCTATCGCAGCCATTAAGTGCTGCGCAATAAGCTCAGGGGCCGTTGAAATTGGGGCTTTTGTGAAAAGGTCTGTTGAAAGTGAAATACGGCCAGCGTCTTCCACATCGAAAGTCAGCTCTTTAATACGGTATTCGTTGTCATCTTCATTTACTTCAAAAGCAAAACGTTGATCGAGGGTTTTCCCTTCGTTCATCAGCATATGAACCAAAATTTCTTGAATATCATCTGGCGTATCATCAACACCTTGACCTTTATATTCAGAAAACGAGACACCAGAAAAGTGCACCTCTCCTTCAGTAGAATTCTCTAATGCTTCTTCGAAACCTGAAAGGGCAATGTTTTTAACCACGATATGCCCTTGTCTGTCATCACCAATGCGAATGTCGTCGATAGATACATCACCAAAAATAGTCGCACTTACATCGCGGTAAGAAACCTGAGTGGTAGCAGGGAGTTCAGCGATCATTTCATCTACTGCGTCTTTGGCTTTTGAGGAAGCATAAACGTTTCCTCCTACATAACAAACGCCAAGTGCAACCAAAACGCCCACAGCAAGCTTTGTGTTTTTACTCATTTAAGTATCCTTTCTTTTAAACAATCCCGAATTTCACACAATCAAATATCACTACTTTTTACAACCCGCAGAAACGGAATCTGCAAGGTGCAATATGGAAGGTGCAATATGAACAGTGCAACAAACAGATTGCTAAAACTAATGCTATAAGGCCATGGTAACGAATTTTAACAAAAAGGTATGCCGAAGAATGGTAGCGTCGCTACCGTCAAGTTAGAGAAGCAAAATAGTTGCAGTAAAGTTGTTCGACTTATTTAAAATAAATGACTGTTTATCTGCTGCCCACGGCGTAACGATTAGCTTAGTGGTGTGACGGTAGATGTCTTTTACTGCGCCGTTAGTAAGCACCATTTTTTGCGCGCTTTTGGGAAGCTTGATTTGGGTATAAACAACCGATGTTTCATGCCCAAGAGATACCGTACCTTCACCAAGTGAAACAGATTCATTTTCTGCGTTGATACTCAACGTTGCGCTAATATGGTTAAGAAGCTGCTCGTTAAATTCCTCAGGAGTAGTATAAGGGGTCTTGGAGAAGTGCAAACGCACTTCTTTTCTAAAAGCATCTAATGATGAGGTTACGGCTAAGCGCCACATATGGTTTTCTGTTTCCGTTAACCTGACAACAGAATAATCGAATCCGTGGGCATGAACGCTAATAGACCACCATAACAAGGTCACAATTAACACCGACTGTTTAACTACATTCATAATATACCCGCTGGATTACTCTGCCCACGCGCCATAAAAGCAATCTAAGAACTCGTTGCTCTCTAACGACAGTACATGATAATGGTAGCCACGAGTGTCGTCGCTGTGCCCTCTACATTCATCCAAATCTTCTGCTTCGTTACCGTTGTCATCTAACTTTGCGTACAAACCAAAACCATCAAGGGCATAGCCAATCATTGCCGCATGACTATCCGATTGCTCAATACGAGTTGTCATGCCGGTGTCGCCATGATAGTGATAACCTAAGCTGTTGTTTACGTGCCCACCTGCATCATCTACCGGCGCAATTTGATACCCAGCTAGAATAATATCGATGTCGGCTGGATGATCGAACCTAACACCATTGAATGCCAAGCCTCTTACTGAAGGTCCATACTCTACCCCTGCTACTTCTAACGTGGGGCCATCGCTCAGCTCAACCGGTTCGTCTTGCTTAATGGGTGTAATAGGGATGAGATAGGTCACTTGTGTACTTACCCACTCGGGCAAGCATTGAGCACACATGTTTGTGTATTTGTCTTCAATATTAGGATCTGCACCCTCTGCGCACTCCTCTGCGGTTTCCATTCTGCGAACGGTACCGTCGTCCTCGTACATCTTAAAGCCGGGGTCATCATAATAGGTGGCCAAGTTTTCAATGAAAGCGCCATCTAGATCATTTATTTCACCTTTGTCAAACCAAAGCCCCCCCTCTTCGGCAGTATCGTAAATTATTTCGGGGCACCAAGGGCCCATATCGTGCTCTTCTGCGGTGTGTTTTGATGTTATTTCGTAGCACAATGTTTGCGTACCATTCATCAAGGTACAGGATACAGTATCAATGCTGACGTTTTCTCCGGTAAGAAACAAAGTCGCATCGACATCTATTCCCGCCTCATCATTTTGCGCGTCGTCATCAGAACTATCATTGGTATCATCATTATCAGAAGTATCGTCAGAGCCATCGATTGCACTACTGTCGGTTACTTCAGTACTTGAATCACTTGAACCGCCACAGGCAGTTAAAAACAAAAATAGTGAAATAAAAGCAATTTTGAGCAGATCGTTATTCACGTTGTTTCCTTTGTAAAATATAAGGCACAGATTCAATTTACCGCCGCCTATCTATAACCCCGAGCAAAGCTGGGTAAACAAGTACTTAGCCAGCACACAGCCATACTCAGGAAAAAAATAATTACCGAACAACGACCTTACTAAATAAGTACGGGAAACAATGTGGAGAAAAAGTGGAAGTTAAAAATACGCGGTAAAGACACAGTCTGACATTAAGAAATTCGTGTTTTAAACAACGACTTTTGATGTGTAACGTCAAGTTCATACTTCTGAACAAGGGTGATTTGCTTGCTTATTGCCTTTATAGAGTTAGCAAGATTTGCCAACGAAAGTAGAGCTAAAAGCCAACCTACAGGTGAAGAAACTGTTCGTACGACTCGTTGCGCTATACGCAATAAATGACCAACAATAGTTAATCCTGCTACATAAAGTTTGGCTTGAAAAGCATACTGGGTTCTATCAAAACTAAGCTGCTCGTTTAGCGCTTTTGGGTCTATGCAGCAAAACTGATCAAAATCATTGTCATGGGCGAAACAAGCTTTAGAGGGCGTACCATAGTGAAACGCATTACCTTTTAAATACGACATGCCTGAATAAACAATATCGAACGCTTTCACGACACTCAAATAATTCTTGCGTGCTTTTTTGCTAATGTAACGTGCGATATTCGCAATCACTTCCTTTGTTTTTTCAAGCACGCGTTTTACTGCGCCAAATAGCCAACTTACCATTCGCTTTAATCCGTCGAAAATACCATTGGCTAGCCTGTTAAATTGTGCTCTTAACGCACTTTGCTTACTTTTACTTTGCCATAGTTGACTTACCGAAGCGTTCAATTTTTCACTGTCACTTTCGTCCACTTCTATGTCGGTGGATAGCGCAGAGAATGCCGCCATTAAAGCTGCGTTTATTGGGTGTCCCTTATCACTTATTTCATCACGTTCGAGCGCCACGGGGTAGTCAGAATAAAATTTTTTAATCGCGAGTTGAGTTTTGGATACGCTGATAAACGTTCTTTTTTTGAATCTTCTTGTAGCTCTTCTAATCGTTTGATCTTTCCCCGGTGAAATATCATAACCGAGCAACCAAAGCTCTACTCTGGCGATCGCTTCTATAGTTTTAGGGTACGTCGTAATTGCGGGTTCAAAGTGTGCATTGTCGCTTAACCTAGAAACGATATTGTCGTATTCAAATATGGCGTTGAGTAAATCCATATTCAATCCAGAGCACGAATTTCTCACTAGTCTCAGCTGCTTGGCAAACACACAAAACTGGTCAATCGCATTTTGAAAGTCGGCATTTTCGCTAGGGTTGATGATAGTTTTGGTGTGAATGCGATGTTTATCCCAATCGGTAAAAAAGCCGAGTGTATACAAACGACAATACACCGCTCGCATCACTGCTTTGTTTTGTAAAACCCCATCTTTAAATAGCCATAATTGGGGTTGATTTTCTGGCGTTGATTGCTGCCATGAACTTCTCCATTCCTCGCTAGAAGCATTTCGCCAAACATTGCCCCAGAATGCAGGACTTTGCTGGTTTTCAAAGCTTACTAAGCACTCCAATGCCTGCCATGTTAGCTTTCCGGCCCAACCGTCTTGGGTAATACCAGCATCATGTTGAAACTGCTTTATTTTTTTAATCAGTATGCGGTCAATCTGAGGGTTATGACGATTCGTGAATTTATGCCCTTCACCTAAGTAACCTAGCTCAATTAAACGGGATCTAATGGCGCGAATATAGGCAGAAGAATCTATTTCATTTGGGTTATCTGAAGCTAACGTTGCGTTGGGCAAATAATGCTTAGATACCGAAGCATCAAGCCCCATCCCCAACTTATCGACTGTGCCAAATTTGTCGTCCATCACTACAAATCCGCAATTTCCCCAACAATAGATCTCACAAACTCGATAGATGCTGCTCGAGATTCAGCGCCTGCGAGCACCAAGTCAGCATGAGCAAGTCGCTGTTCTTCGGTGATATCCTTATCGTAAAAAGCAACAATGTCGCCATCGATACTGGTTTGAGTGCTGGCCAGCACCTTAACTGCCACCGTGGTATTACCCATGGCAGAGGACATCACGTCATCAAATTTTAACGGCGCGGTATCCGTTGCGTTCAGTGTGACTGAGCCTTGAAATGTCACGACATCAAGTTTAGACAAATCGCCAATACCGTCTGCCATAGTTTGCATTGCGTCTTTGAACTTTCCCATCATAAAATTCCTTCTATAAATTAATAAAAAAGCAGCTTTATTGCCTTAACAAAGTTTGTATTAAACAGCGCTTTAAACAAGGGCAAAGCGGTGTCCTGAACTGCTGGTATAGATGCTGGTATAACTGCACTTTCTTCTACCATTTCCTGAGAAAATGAAGAGGTAGCCAAATGCTTGATGTCGTGCTGATTGTCGATTTCCAATCTGCCTTGGTATATTTCAACCCGGAACTCCCCCCTTTCGGCGAAGCGCTGATGTGCTCGGGTGTAAGCTTCGTATCGTAAATGTAAATCGTACTGAATCGTTTTCATTACGCCACCCTCACTAAGTCGCCAGCTAAATACCTTCTATCTGAATGCCTGACTAAATTAGCTTCATCGTCTCGCCGGTGTAACAATCCATCGAGCCCTCTGCCCTGCCACAATCGTTTCATCTTGGTAATTTGCAGCGCAATGCCAACGTAATCTTTGCTTAAAACCAAAGGTTTTATGGCAGCCATTTCTCGTCGTGAATCCCCTTTCAGGCTACCTCCACGGTTATACACTAACGAGACCAATGCAGTCTGAGCATCAGCATTCAAGTACTCGACACCTGGGTACGTAGATGTTGTTTTTTGTGCATATTTAGGCAGTGATGAGTGAACAAATACATGTTTCGCGGCATCGAAGGGCACCGTAACAGAACGTAAAGAAGAGACATATATTTTAGCGGCTTGCCCCTTCAGGCCACAAACCCGGGTAAGCTTCACCATATCAAAGGTACTAAGGAGCGACTGCCAGTCTGATTGAAATTGGCTTTTACTCGCGTAACCTAAATCGTAACCGATACCGATAGTGATCCCCGATTCACCTTTAGGCCACGTGGGATGGGTAAGCCGTTTTTCATAATATTGCTTTGAACTGATCTCATGCTGCACAATAAGGTTTATCCCCTTTTGTGAAAGAGTAAGGCTTATTTCATTTGAGTTGGCAGGCGTTATTGTTGAGGTAACTTGGGTCAGGCGCTCTTCGATGGGAAGTAACCGCTTTTCAAGGGCTGAAAGCGTTTCTCCGCCAAGCACACCATCAGGTGAAACACCCAAGTGTTGTTGAATTCTTTTTAGTCGCTCTGAAGTGGTGAAGTGCATTGGGCTGTGTCCATGCAACCTTGAAACATACTTCATTTCGATGGTTATTATTTAAACTTATTGAATATTAACTTAACACTATTTGCACAAAATACAACCAATTCAGTTTCAGCTTTGCGTGTTATCTGGAGGAAATGGTAAACGTATCAATCAAAGAGCAAGGCTTTGCGCTTTTTTATGAGGGTAACAAGCTGAATTTAATGATGAATAATCGGTAGTGACCCCGACTGAATAAATGAAGCCACTACCGCGTTTTTTTGTTTTTGTTCGGGCTAGAACAGAGACTATGCCGTGAGTTTCGCTAAAGAAAGGGTTGATTTTAGCCCCCCTTCTAGCAATGTGATATTTGCATCAAGCGTGCTCATTTCTATCCGTAATTCGGCGCGTTCTTCACCTAATGTCCAGACTAATAACAAAGTACCTGCATCTTCAGTAACAGAGAAATCGCCGTTAAACGCATTCGTATCGTTACGAATATGAATTAATTCAATTAGGCCTTTTACCACTGGCTTAGCGAGAGCTTCATCAATATCGCGTTCGCTTAAATAAGGGCGATTGATATCACGACCCACATTAGTTTTCGCTAGCAGCTCCATGTCGTTAGTCGCCCCTAACATCCCAGCATAATACACTTGTGGTACTCCTGGGCTGAAGAACTGTATCGCACGCGCGAGCAAGTAATTATAATCGTCCTTTCCTAACGCATCATAATAAGTGCAGTTAATTTGATACAGGTCGACATTACTCGCAGCTTCGCCAGTGGCCTTTCTCGACTCGCCATTCGAGTTAACATGAATGGTTTCTACCAAATTGTCGATTTGCGAGTTAGTCAAAAGCCCAGGCTTGTCACCGCTTGCTCCCACATCAACAATACCGATTCCATCATGGGTATCTAGTACGGTGAAGCAGTTGCGAGGGGAAATAGACAACCAATGCGCCAAGGCGGATGCGTCTTTGCTAAATAGGGTGTGCAATACCAATGGTGGAAGCGCAAAGTCGTAAACACTGTCACAACGAGACGCAATAGCAATTTGAGTTTCAAAATGGCTGTGAATTTCAACCAAGCTTTGAATGCCCATAGTGTGTGCCCGCTTGCTTAATGCTTCAATAAATTCAAAGGTTTCTTCTAACATGAAACAGTTGGTGCCAGCGCGTTTAATGGCATAACCTGCGGCATCTAAACGAATTAAATCGACATTACTTTGTGTAAAAGCTTCTAGGATTGATTCTAGGTATGCTTTACCCAAGTCAGACTCAACATCAATATCAATTTGATTAGCGGTAAACGTGGTCCAAAAAGGCACCACCTCTTTGTTATCTAACTCATACTCAGAGAAAAATGGCGTAGGGCGAGGCCTAAAGACCTTTCCAATATTGGTAATATTAGCCGCATCATCTTCGCTAAATACCGATTTTTTTGTTAAAAATAGCGGCCAGTACTGAGACTCTCGCCCCTGTTTAATCACATCTAAAAAAGGCTCACTTTGCGCAGACATATGATTCACTATTAGGTCTGCCATAATATTCATCGACTCACCAATCTGCTTCACATCGGCCCAACTACCCAAACGCGAATCAACGGTAGTATGATCGATAGGATCAAAACCTGCATCTTCACCATCGAATGGGTAATAGAAAGGTAAAATATGAACGCCTGTAAACAGCCCTTTTAACGTGGTGCTTAAAAGCGTATTGAGGCCAGACATATTTCCTTGACCCAAACGGTCTGCATAGGTAATGAGTTGAACACCATTGCGTAAAGGCATGAAAATTCTCCAAATAACGGGGTGCTGCGCATTGAAAAGCAAAATTGCACCGAAGACTTGCATTGCTTCTATGGCAACAAGAAGCACTGCATTGATTTAATGTATATAGTGAAACGTAATATTGCTCTAACTAATCGTCTTTGCTTTAGCCAGGTGTAGTTGAGTCAACGCCATATTCTCGTTTCTCAATCATGGCCAGACGCGCTCGCGTTGGCTGAGCAATAGCGTTGTAAAGTAACCCTAGGAACAACAAGATAGAAAAGCCTGTGGCTACTACAAACCCGTACTTGGCATCGCCACCATAGGCATCGCTCACCACGCCCATGATAAAAGGCCCAGCCGCAGCGCCCGCAGCGGTAAAGAATAAGATAACGCCCGCCACTGAACCGTGCTGTCGCTTCTCGAAGCAGCTAATGCCTTTAGAATTGAAAGTAGGATAAATGACCGACATAAATATGCCGCTTAATGGGAAAAGGAAAACGGCTAATGTTGGGCCAGTCATTAAACCAACCACAAAACACACCATTATCATGAAACTAAATAACAGTAGCACTTTGGTCCACTCGAAATGCTGCATCATCCAAATTCCGACAAACCGACCTACTGCACGCAAAGCAAAGAATACAGAAACGGCGTAGATGGCGAGTGTTTGAGTAGAATCATTGGCGTAGCAGCTGTAAATATCTGATGCCGAGTTAGCGTCACAAATTAAGTAGCTTGGCATCCACACATATATTGCGCTCTCGGCCGCAACATAAAGAAACGCACCAATAGAGAAGCCTAGTGCGTAAGGATCTTTAAGCAGTTTTAGACTATCGACAAGGCTAGTAGGCTTCTCTTTTAATGCCTTGCTTTGTGGGTATTCAACCATCAGTGCCATGCAAATTAGTATGGTACATAAACCACCGGCTATGACGTACAACCAAGTCCAGTGAACGCCTTGAGTAATCAGCCAGGCCACTAAAATTGGACCAATGATTGCACCAACGCCAAAGAAAGCTTCAGCACCGTTCATGGTGCCAGTATGTTCTTTAGTTGAGCGTGAAATATCGCCAATTAAGGCAAGTGCAGCGGTTTTAAACACCCCAACTGCCAGGCCTGATAGGGTTACCAAACTTAGAATAAAAGCAAAGGTACTGCCTACCATAAACAGATAGCAAGAAATCGCGAATAAGGCTAAGCCCAATATTAGCGTATTTTTACGACCAAATTTATCTGCTAAGAAGCCAAGAAACAGTCCAGAAAAAGCGATACCAATCATGAACAAAGAGTGCATTAAACTCGCTTGAGTATTGGTCACTGCAAACTCAATTTTTACTTCTTTAATGATTTCGCCTACCGAGTCGGATGTCATCGCAAACATCATAAACATCAAATAGGTTAACCAGCGAATTAACCCGTAGTTATGCTCGCTCGTTTGGTTAGTAGACATGGAGATTTACCTTTGATACTTAAGAAAGATAAACGCATTACTGCACCTGCGCCTAAATATCTTAACTAGCGCCTGCGGCTAAATACGGTAAACAGCGCCAGCGGCGGCTGCAAAAAGCAGCGCCGCGGCGAACTGCGATTAATAGAAGGCGTACTTCAATTGAATTGAAGACGTTCTTCCGCTAATCGGGCGAGCTCGAATGATATCGCCAGCTGATGCAGCACTCTCTTCAGACTCAGTGATAACAAATTCATCAGTGGCGTTGTTTACATTCAACGATACTGAGAACTGGTCAGATACATACCAAGTTGCAAATAAGTTAGCCACCACATAAGCATCTTGCTTAAGCTCGTTTGAGTCTTGCACATAGTACTCAGTTGAACCTTGTAAAGACGCACCGATGCTAAAGTTTTCGAAGTCGTACTGTGGAATAACCGTGTAGATGAAATCAGCTTGACGACGAGGTGTCTTACCTACTAATGCAGGGTTGAACTTGTCTTCACTAATTTCTGCATCTGTCCACGTTGCGTTTCCTGACATTGTGAAACCGTTACCGAAATCGTACTTACTTTCAAGTTCTAGACCTGTTGCTTCGTATTCACGAATAAAGGTTAAACCGCTTGTCACTTCAGCTTGAGTATCTTGGGTTACCGTATTGAACAATGTCGCGTTAAAATTGAAGTCTCGCGTACCGTACTTGACACCAAACTCTAACTGCTCTGTTTCGTCGAAACCACTCGTCGTACTCGTTAAGCTGCCATCTGCATTAAGGGTACCAGCAATTTGAAGTAGTCTATCAGCTAGCGCTCGGCCACCTTCACTATAGCGACCAAAGAAAGTCACAGAGTCGCTGTACAGGTATGAACCACCTAATGAGAATGATGTATTACTTGCTTCATAATCAACTATTTGGCTTGTTGCGTTAGCACGGTTCAAACGAATTACACCACCCCCGAAGCCGAAGCCATTTGATGCAGATGCATCTTCGGTATTGCCTGAGATAATGCCGTCACCATTGATGTCTACATCAGTGTTACCGCCACAACAAGAGTTGATAAGCTCACCGTTTGCTTGCACTGTGTCACGACGTGCACTCACGTCAAACAACCAGTTATCACCCACTTCGAAGCCTACGTTGATGTATGGTGCTGTAGTGGTGTAATTTAAATCCCATTCCCATGAAAGGAAGCTTGGAGCCCAAAGCCCTTGGTCAACAAGTGCAGTACCGTCGGCATCTTCAATATGAAGATACTGAGAGTTAGTACCATCAACCGTTTGAATAAACGTATTCCAGCTGTTCCAGCTAATAGCGATATCTTGCTTAGAGTAGTAATAACCTGCGGTAAGTGTTACGCCATTATCGTACTCTTTACGAAGGCTTAAATCGTTGATCATATTACCTAAATCATTGTAAGTCGTATCGAACAATAAATTAAGGAAAGCTAAGCCGTTGTACTCTTCACCGGCATTTGGACCATTCGCAAGCGTTACGCTGGTTGAATCACAGTTAAAAGCATTACCGTCGCCGTCTAAGGCTGATGCACAAATAGCGGTAGCCATGCTGCTAGCAGACTGCGGTCCATAAGCACCGAAAGTATCGGTGAATGGAGATACGAATCCACCGCCTACATCAGACGTTCTGAATTTGTTAAGTAGGTAAAGATCTTCTGCCACTTCTAAATCAGCTTCAAAGCCGAATGAGGTCACCTCAGATTCAATACCGTCCGTTAGATCACGATTAACTGGGTTACCGAAAGAATCGAAAGTCGAAACATTGGTAGTGTAAGCAGAATGCAGTGTTTGGCTGCTTGCATCGAAGTTATCTACTGCGCCATAGCTGCCGTTACCTTTTACCAATACCGGAGCTGGTAAATAGGTAGTCACCCTGTCGTCTAAATGCTTGAAGTAAAAGCGTAAATGACCGTTATCTAGTAACTGAGTGAAGTTGATTTTTACTTGGCCACCTTGATCGCCGTTATAGCCGGTGTCACGAACACCTTCGCCACCGCGTGCAAAACCACCAATATGAAAATATAGATCGTCGTTTATTTCACCGCCGTAAGCGAAATCTAAACGAAACTCTTCGTAATCAAGACCAAAAGATGTGCCGATTGCACCACCACCTTGTTCTCCCGTTGCGCTGATCATGTTGATGACCCCACCCGGTGAGTTACTGGCAAATGTAGATGCTGAACCACCACGTACCGATTCCACCCGTTCTACAGACCAATCGTAGCGCAAGAAGTTATCTGCGTTACCAAAGTTAATATCGCCGTACTCTAAAACGGGAAGGCCATCTTCATGGATTTGCATGAATTTAGAGCCGCCCGTCGCCAAAGGGATACCACGAATAGTGATGTTTGCGTTGCCGCCACCGCCTGATGATTCGGCGCGAATGCCTGGCAGCGCACGGAACACCTCAGCCGTTGAGCGAGGTGCTAGTTTCATGACGTCTTCTTCATCAAACGAACTAACAGAGACACTTGCCTCTTGTGCGGAAACACCAGCGGGGCTGGCTGTTACCACGATCTGTTCATACGTTTCTTTTGCTTTCTTCTCTTGAGATGAATTATCTTGAGATAAAGAGTCTTGAGCTAAAGCAGCGCCATTTAGGCCTATTAACACTGCAATGCCCAATGCGCTTTTTTTAAATGTAGTGTGCATGGGTATTCTCCAAAGCTAAGCGAAACTCTCTTACGCTCAACTTTATAGAAACAAGCGAAAGAGAACTAAAACCATAAATTAACAAACACCGACTTAATCGATTAAGTAAAAGATTACTAGAAGAATTGCATTATGTAAAATATTTGTTTAAAAAAATAACCGAACCCATCTCACCTTATCAGCAAACTAAAATTACAAACACATAAAAATCATAATCTTAGGCAAAAACTCAATAATATAAAAAAGTTCAATTTATTTTTAGTTTTTACCCACCATTAACTTAATCGTTTTAGACTAAGGTTTAATTAACAATGTATAAACATAGTAAAAACTCAGATAATTCTGACTCTTAGGCATCAAGTTCGCCATATATTTCATCAAAACTAACCGCAAGTCTTCACTATTATCTTATTTCAAAAATAGACCTTTCGTACAAAAATGCGAATTGAGGCCACGAGGTCAGCCTTGCCAAAGTATCTTAATATTTTGCACAGGCTTTGTTACACACGAAGTCCCTCACACAAAAAAGCTGGGCGTTAATTGGCTATATCGTTGAAGGTTCGAGAAACATGAAGCCGGTCACGCCGGCCATGTATTGACTGTTTAAAATAGAAGCGGTGTAGTATGTATGATGTATGCATGCGCGAGGCTGCGAACAGTTATTTTTGAATACTGTTACTTATGCTAAGCGTTTGACGTCAATGCTAACGCAGATTTAGCCACTGTAGAGCTCTCCCTCAAGCTCCTCGTTTAACTCACATTCAATTCAAGAACTGCGCTCACTTCAACCGCCATATTGCCCGGCAAGCTACTCATGCCAACGGCGGCTCTTGCTGCTTTACCATCATCACCAAACGCAGTGACAAAAATATCGGAAAAGCCATTTATCACGAGTGAATGCCCAGTGAAATCATCAGTGGCATTTACCATCCCCGTTATCTGTAGCACTTGTTTTACCGTGCTCAAATCTCCAGTGGCTTCTTTAATCGTTGCCAACGCGCATAGCCCCACCAATTGAGCAGCATCGTAACCCTGCTCTACCGATACGTCTTGCCCCAATTTGCCAAGTACACTCTTGCCTTCACAGGCCCCGTGACCCGATAAGTACAATATGTTTCCCGCACGTCGCCATGTTACGTAATTGGCTATCGGCTTCACTGGCGCTGGCAAAGTAAACCCCGCCGCTTTGAGGTTTTCCTCTGGCGAATTCGCGCTTGCAACTAAAGGCATTAATATTAATAAAGCTGCTGTCGATACTATAAAATTTTTCATCATTTTTCCTTTCTACAGGCTTTTTAAAGCGAGAATTAAGTGATTTATTTCTTCAGCTGAAATGAATATCTGCGGTGTAACTCGTATACAACAACCACTGGCTAGCCCTACTCTTACTACCGTAAATACGTTGAATTCATTTTCCAGTCTTTTCTGCAGCACCTTTGCGTCGTTTAACGACACTTTCTCTCTCATTCTAAATGCTCCCATTCCTGTGCTTGATGCGTCATCTTCGCCGCCCAACACTTCAATATTAGGCAGTTTTCTTGCTTCTTCTACCCACAAATTGCGCAAGTAACGCAACCTCGCTTCTTTATTGGCAGCCCCAATAGACTGATGAAAGTCGATAGCGGCAGGAATCGTTAAGACAGACGCAAAATTTGATGTGGCAGTATGAACCCGCTTGTGGGCCAACGTATTGGTAGGGTCGGTCTCACCGGGGTATGGAGATATTTTGCCTAACGTGCCCTTCTTCATATAAAGCGCTCCCACCCCCACTGGGCTGCCTATCCATTTGTGCAAGTTGAAGCCTGCCCAGTCCACATTTAAGTCGGTAATGTTAAAGTCGAGCAACCCCCACGATTGGGCACAATCACAAATAACATCTATACCACGGGCTTTTGCGGCTTTAGCGATATCAGCAACAGGCAATATGAGGCCGTGCTGATTACTCACATGAGTAAGCAGCATTAGCTTCAAATTAGGGTTTTCATCAAAGGCTTTCGTGTATACCCTGAGTATCTCAGCTTGATTGGTTTGCGCAGGTAACGTGACTTCCACAGGTTCGACGTTCTGCGTTTTAGCCAACCACCGCATGGTGTCTTTAAAGCTAGGGTAATCGATGTCGGCAAATAATACGGCGTCGTTAGCATTAAAGTCGTTGTACTGACGCATTAAGTTATGAATTGATTCCGTCGCGTTACGAGTGATAACGACTTCATCATGATTAGCACCTAGCGCTTGTGTGATTTTGCCAGCGCTTAGCTTTAGATCTTCAGAGAAATGCTTACGTGCATAAACGGAAAGTTGTGTATTCACCACTTTGGTTTTATCAACAAATACTTCCTGCACCTGCTTAGACATCTTTCCCCAGTAACCATGTTCTAAATTAACTATCCCCTGCGCTTTGTCATAATTCAGTGCAACTTGTGCCCAAAATGATTCATCTTTTGCCAGCAACTCGGGCGATATATTATTAGGTCTTGGGGGTAACTTAGCGGTGGTCGATGATGCAACTTTACTATTAGCATGAACCAATTTTGACGCCGCAAAGGTTCCTAACACCCCACCAATTAGGGTTTTTAACGCCCGCCTACGGTTTAAATACTCCGGCACTACACTCATGAAATCACGCTCACTACTAGGCCTACATTGAAAAGAAAAACATCGTATTTCACTAAATTTGAATCATAAGGAGTCTATCGCAGCCAATTGAAGCAATTGTTAAACCACATGATTTAATGGTGTGTATTTCTGTTGGCTACGCCTTGTGCATACCGCACCTCTAATTACCTTACTTGATGGGGCAAAATAACTTCGATACTCAGAACTGCTGCTTTGTTATTTTGTGTAAATTTCCAGCAAAAAAACGTAAAGCCTAAGGCACTTTTGCGGGAAGTTAATTAAGGTTTCAGATACTAAGCAATGATTGCACTGAATCAAAAAGGAGCGAGAGATGAACAAATGGTTTTGGGGTGTATTGATTTTCTGCTTTATTGTAATCAATGAGATAACAGTAGATTGGTTACTCGCCATTACCATTGGCGGTTATGGTTTCGAAGCCAGCTTCGAGCATATCTTTCGATATTCCTCTCCTTTTGCTTACTTTGAATCGGCTCCCTTTCGGCTCATTCCTTACTTGCTACTTACTAGCCTAGCTGCATTCCTTGGTGACTATTATTCTGTTCATGAAAAAATGGCATTTTGGGGAGCACTAATAGCAATAGCGCTTTTTCATTTTTGGGGATATTGGGGCTTAAATTACCCTTCCTATAATGGTGAGCGCCTATCATCGACAGCCGCATTGGCACTTCTTTTTATTCCCCTGCACGCTATTTGGGTTGGCTTACTTGCGGGTATAGTAACAGGGCTTTTATCGTTATTGTCCGCTAGTATTTTCAAGAAAATTCGCGGCGTTTAATGACAGTAAAACAGCCAATTAAACGCCTTCGAACAAGCGACCTTGCCAGCTACCAATTTGCAATGAAATAATCCGCTTAATTTCGCCCAGCGATAACACCGCCATCAACATCCCAAATCGCACCGGTTACCCAACTCGTTTGTTCTTGTAACAGGAAGACAATACTATTAGCGATATCATCAGGTGTTCCAATGCGACCTATTGGATGAAAACCGTTGAAGCCGGCTAGCGCATCATCAAGTTCAGATGGGTCAATAAACGACTCATAAATAGGCGTTTTAACTACCGCAGGCGATACTGCATTTACCCGTATATTATGCTCTGCTAGTTCCATAGCCATATGTTGCGTTAATGCATGCAAGCCTGCTTTTGCCATTGAATAGGCAGAAGACGGTGTTGCTTTTATTGCCTGTTTCGCCCACATAGAACCAATATGCACAATAGCACCGCCGCCATGCTTAATCATATTATTCGCCACTGCCTGACTAATAAAAAAAGTAGCGCGATTTAAGCTTGCATAAGTATCGTAATCACTGCCTTCGTGAGATAAAAATGGCTTAGGGTTAAAGTAGCCAGCAGCGTTCACTAGGTGCTGAACATGTCGATTTTCAGTGTTTATACTATGAATAACTTTGTCTATGTCTTGCTTAAGATATAAATTAGCTTGAATAGTTTCTACCGTAGCGCCATCTTTCGATATCGCTTCTAAATCAGATTTAGCAGTAGCTAATTTGCTACCTTTATTACCTAAAATAACAACACTAATACCTTTAGCAATAAGTTGCTTGGCGGTGGCTAATCCCATTCCACTAGAGCCACCTACTATTAGTGCTATTTTTGAAGTATGCATAATTAATTACCTTGGTTATGTTAAACTGTGTGGCGAATTTAACGGTAATTAATAGGCTTAAAAAGTAAGTACTTATCGGTAAGGTAGGTACTTTTTGGTACATCTTAATGAAAACATTAGAGAAGAATTTTTCAAAAAAATTAGCACCAAGCAAAGCTGCTCAGATGGTAGAAACTATTTATGGCTGTAAATGGTCGCTTACCATTTACCAACTTCTGAATAATGGTATTAATCGCCCCGGCGAAATGGTGCGGTGCGTAGATGGCCTTACCACAAAAGTACTCAACCAATGTTTACGCAAAAATATCGAGTTTAATATTTTAGCCCGCGTTTCTTACAATGAAGTTCCACCCCGAGTTGAGTACGAGGTCACTGAGTTTGGCAGAAAGTTTATGAGAGTACTGGATGAGCTAGACACCCTACAAAATGAAATAGATGGGCATGAGTAGTTACTAGTTATCCCGTCTCGCCCTAACCACTCACACTTTCCTGCTCCACTGATAGGCCACTCCCGTGACAGGCCAGCCTCCTTCCCTCCAGCACTGATTAAAAAAAACGCGATAAAAACTTGCGCTTTAGAATTACACATGTAATCTTAAATTGAGACTACATATGTAATCCATTTATAGAAAAGCCACTACCACATTGGTTAAAGCGAAATAATTATGAACACACCTAAAGCGCAGCCAGATATTAGCAATACCGAGTTTGAAGTATTAGACGTGATTTGGGACAGCAATCCGATTTCGTCTAACGAGGTCATTGAGCGCCTTAATCAACATAAACCGTGGCATGAAAAAACGGTGAAAACCTTGCTTGGACGCTTAGTAAAAAAGGGGGCTATCAGTTTTCACAAGCAGCAGCGCCAATACCTTTACTACCCCTTAATTGCCCGCGAAGAATATGTTCAGGAAGAAACCAGTAGCTTTTTAAGCCGACTCTTCAAAGGTAAAGTTGCGCCAATGATTGCAGGCTTTGCCAACCAAAACGAGTTATCTAAAGAAGATATCGATGAGCTTAAAGCGGTGATCAAACAATGGGAGAAAGACAATGATTGAGTGGATGATTTCTCAGCAAACTATGTTAACCGTTGTTCTGGCGCTATTGGTTCTTTGTGAGCGATTCCTCACTGCCCAACTAGGCACTACGTTTGTTTACAAAGCATGGTTATTACTTCCGGCTGCACTTGTGATGAACAACCTACCAATTGATTTGGTTTCTATTCCCACTAATAGCATCAGCCGCTATTTAGTGGGTATTAACCCTAGTGTATCCGGTGAGCAGTTTAATGTGTTGTTTTGGTTATGGGCAACGGGTGCTAGCGCAGTAGCGGCTTACATAGTGGTAAACCATATAAATATATTACGATCTATTGATAAAAAGCACCTTGTGCGAGCGCCTAGCGCAACGGTTCCGGTAACCTCAAATACATCACCTTGCCTTCGCGCTTATTATTCTGATAAAGCTTCTACACCTATGCTCTTTGGCTTCTTGAAACCAGCCGTACTGCTGCCAAGTTACTTTAAGACCGCTTTTTCACGCACTCAACAAGCATTAATACTTGAACATGAAAGTGTCCATAACCAACACAAAGATAACCTATGGAATGCCATTGCGTTAGCGTTTGCGGTGCTTTTTTGGTTTAACCCCGTGCTCTGGATTGCGTTGAAATCGTTTCGTAGCAGTCAAGAATTAGCATGTGATAACGCAGTGCTCGCCAACAAATCACCAACCGAGAAACTCATTTATGCAAAAGCACTTGTATGTTGTGCCGAGCATAATTCACAAGCAGTAAACCTGTACCCAACCTTTGGAGAGAAAAATACAATGATTAAAAGATTAAACGCGATTAAGACCCCGCATAAAGGTAATAAATTACTTGCCGCTGGCACAGCTGCTATTTTTGCCTTAGTAACGGCCAACATGGCGTTAGCCAATGTGCCACTTCAAAATACTGAACACAAGCAGTCGAAAGTTGATGAAGCAGCCCCGGTAGAATTTGTATCGCCCGCTTACCCCAAGTCGGCCGAAAAAGGCAATATTGAAGGCTTTGTCGTATTGCAATTCGATATTTCTAAAACCGGTACCACCGACAATATCACTGTGGTCAATGCCACTCCCGAAGGCGTATTTGATGAAAGTGCAAAAGCCGCGCTTAAGCAATGGAAATACAAACCGGCTGTAAAAGGTGGTGTTGCGCGTAGGCAAACAGGTTTGTTAGTGCAGCTCGACTATAAACTTGACCAGCCATTAACGGCGGGCACTGATAAGTAAGCTTAAGCCCAAAACAGTAAGAATACTAAAAGGAGCTCTTGCTCCTTTTAGTGTTTTCTTCAAACAAGGCTACTCTCTCAAGCTATTCCTTCTTAGGCTATGTTGTGTTAGACCGCTCTGTCTTAGACCATTCCAACATAGTACGAAGCAAATATTTCACTGCCATCAGTAAAGACTACGAACACTTCATCATTCCCTATATTGCTTTATCTTTTTCGCTTACCCTAACCTGCTGTAATTATTCTCAAAAAATATTAAGGAAGGGCTCGGCACTGTCTTTGCTTCATTCTATGGTTAACGCTAGTGATTAATATCGATGCTGATTAATTTTGATACCGGTTAGTAGCAAAATTAACAAGATACGCTTAGGAGCAAACATGGCCAGTGGCTGGGCAAAAGATGGGGCAGTACAAGATCAAATAGACGCAAGCGTTGAAGATGCCGTGGCGCGTGCTAAAAACAACATGTATCAAGGCGAGAGTGCTGTATTTTGCGAAGAGTGCGATGCTCGTATTCCTGAACGCAGACGCATCGCAGTGCCCGGTGTGCAATTATGTATTAACTGCCAAGCCGAAATGGAAAAAACAAGCAAAGTAGAGTCGTTGTTCAACCGTAGGGGCAGTAAAGATAGCCAGTTAAGATAGGCCATGAAAATAGTCGGCTTAAACAATATCGCCATTATCAAAAATGGGATTCGCCACGCAGTCCGTTACCGCCTTTCATCTTACTTACTCTCGTATTAACCGTTTACCCGTTGCATTGTAATGATACTTTTGTGAAAGATAAGTTATTGATTTATATTACTCCCGTTCGTATAACAATAAGAACGCGATAACGAATTCACAATAATAAAAACGGAAAACACATGAAATTAAAAACGCTTGCCCTAGCGTGTGCCTCATCATTTATTGCTGGATGTGCAACTCAACCCGCCTCTTCAGTTAATCAGGTGCCCACTGCTGAGCTATCAACCCCCTACTCTTTGAAATCAGGCGGAGAGATTTCTGAAAGGCAAAAGCATCTAACCATTAGTCATGCGAAGCTTGCCTTTTCTTTCGATTTTGACAAAGAGATATTGTTTGGCGATACCACACTTACGCTGCAGGCTCCTTCACCACAACAAGAAATCTCTGTGGATTTAGACACTCGTTTTACTATTGAAAGCGTTTGGCTGAATGCTACCGAGCTACCTGCACAGCAATATAGTAACCTTGAAGGCGAGCTTATTGTTTCGCCAAATAGCAAAGTGGCTTTTCCTGCAACGTTACGCGTTGTCTATTCTGGTCATCCACGAACGCCGATTAGAGCCCCTTGGGATGGCGGTGTGATGTGGGAAGAAACACCGGATGGTCATCCATGGTTGGCAACCGCAGTGCAAGGTGAAGGGTGCGACCTTTTCTGGCCGTGCATTGACCAACCTTATGGTGAACCCGCTAACACCGAGCTTTTCATTACCGTACCTAAGCCCCTTGTGGCCGCCAGTAATGGCGTATTGGTTGCTATTGAAGAAAAAGGTAGCGACCACACCTTTCATTGGCAAACCAAGTCGACACACAATACTTACGGCATTGCCTTGAACATTGCGCCTTATGAAACGCTTAACAAAAGTTTTACCAGCATATACGGTAACACCTACCCGTTAACCTACTATCACCTGCCAGAAAACGAAGACAAAGCTAAAGCCTTGTTTGCCGAGCTACCTGAAATGATTACCTTTTTCGAGCGTATGATTGGCCCTTATCCGTTTGCTGACGAGAAAGTAGGCATAGTACAAACGCCTCACCTGGGTATGGAACATCAAACCATAAACGCCTATGGCAATGATTATAGAAAAGATGATGCTGGATACGATTGGTTAATGCAGCACGAATTTGCCCATGAATGGTTTGGTAATCAGCTGACCAACGACAACTGGGACCATATGTGGTTACACGAAGGGTTTGGCACCTACATGCAGCCGTTATATGCCCAATACCTACACGGCAATGAAGCCTATTTTGTGAAGCTTAATGCGCAGCGAAAAGGGTTGGCTAATGCTCACCCTATCGTTAGCAACGAATTGATGTCTGAAGAAGATGTGTACGAAAAAGGCCCTGCGGGTGATATTTATGCCAAAGGTTCATGGGTTATTCATACACTTAGAGGGCTAATGGGCGATAAAGATTTTTTCCGCTCGGTAACCGAACTTGTGTATGGCCGTGTCGACCCACAACCAGGCAATTTCGAACCTATTTTCGCCAATACTCAAGACTTTATCGATATCGTCAATAAAAACAGCGATCAAAATTTAGATTGGTTTTTTGACGTGTATATATTCAGCGCGGCCTTACCTATATTAGATGTTACTCGCACAGAAAACGAAGTTACTTTCACCTGGAAAACAGAAGGTGACTTACCCTTCCTTATGCCCCTAGAGGTTAGCGTAAACGGCAAAGTAACCACGCTCGATATGCAAAAGCAAACTAGCTTAACGGTAACCGAATACGATGTGGTGGTTGCCGATCCTAATAGTAAGGTGCTTCGCTACGAACAGCGGTTCGAGGATTATAAAGCGTGGCAGGAAGCGCAAGCTGAAATGAAGAACAAGCAGACCGAGGAATAAGTTTAAGACACGGTGCTTAAACCGGGCCCCCTCAAATATGCGCTACTTCATGTTATGCCACTACAGGTATGAAACAATGGATAGCATGCAGATTAAGGGGCCCTTACTTTCGTTGGTAAAACTAATCTATGGATACCCAGTTACCGTTTTTTTATCACTTCTTGGAAATAGGGGTAACCACATTGCTACTCTCTACCAGTTCTTCTAATGCCACACCGGGATCTTCTTCCCCAGCCACTGACGTAGCATAGGGGCTAGCAGCTTCGGCTTCCCCATCTGAAAGGGGGGTGACGTTTCTGATGCGAGTGCCAGTGGTCTCGCCCCTCTTGATTTGATTTTTATCTTTCAAACCACGCATTAATTCCTCCAAATAGGGTACAAACTCTAAGGCTAGTGCTATCAATAGCACGGTAACTAAATACCATGTGGGTAAAGGGTCTTCTTTAAATTGTAGCGAGAAATCGGCGGAGATCTCGCCGATACCAAACAGTGCAGTAAAATGCGGCCAATGTCGGCCCACCACCAAAACCAAGGCAAGCAACGGGATCATTTCTAAAAAGCTATGAACATGCTGTTCAATGGGCCCTACACGGCGCTTAGTCACAGCATAAGACACATCCCACATTGCCGTTGCTTCATGCACAAAAAAGAGCAGGATACTGATGGCGATAATTAGGCTGTTTACTTCGAATATCAGCACCATGAAAAGGGGAATGCCTACTTCGGCGAACATAAGCAAATGGATAAGTGATTCTTTCGCGCCGCTAGTACCGGAAATATGACTACGCTTATGGCAGTACCAGTCGACGATGCCCGCCAGAAACCAGATGGGAATGATAAAATACATTAGGATAATTAACGTAGGATCGTTCATAGAAAGAAGCTTCTCCTCATAAACACGGACTACAACAAGCGACGTAAGCGAAGGCGTATGAGGTTATAAACGGGCAACAGAGCAGAACAGATTAGCAGTTCATTAAATTTTTTTAACGTTTGGCGGCTGGAGGCGAAACAGTTTATCCAGCCGTCTGATAGGTGTGCCGCACCACTTCATCAATTAACGTGTTCGTTAGACGGTTTTCTTAAGCACTTTAAGCAGCGTTAAACGGCACAAAACAAAAAACGAGCTATTTTATAGTTAACGATACCCAAACCATTCTGTGATCAGAACTTGCTTGTCTGTCTTTAACTAACCTATACAAGTCACTCTCTTTGGTAGGCCAAAATACGCCAGCGTCTTTTACGTCAAAGCCATATTGTGAAGGCAGCACATAATCGGCTCTTGCCCCCCAATATGCAGTGAAACGGCTACTGAAGGCTTCACTAGATGCTTCTGCGCCGCCAGCACTTATTGGAATAAGGCTATTGTTCACTAAAGGGCTTTCCGTCAGCTGCTCAATCACATCTGGTCTGTGCTTATCACCAAGGTCAGCAGCATTAAAATCGCCGACTAATACGAACCGGTCGTTCTCTTTTAAGCTAACCTGCTCGCCAGCATCGTCATATATATAGCCACCACGTTCAGGTGTTAAGTAATCTGCCATTAGGCGAATTTCATCGTGATTGCGGGTACCGTTTCTGTCTTCCTCACCATCGAAATTTGGCGGTGTGGGGTGCATGGCCAATACGTGCACTATTTCTCCGTTCACGTTCACCGGAATATCCCAATGAGATTTTGAACTTAGGCGAAAAGCTTTCCACTCCTCTTCTGAATACCAAGGTTTATCCTCTTCATTTGGTGCGGTAGCGGGTGAAATTGGCTGTCGCGCATCAGGCATATCTTGCCATTTAAAGGTTTGAAAAGTACGTGTATTCGCCTGTTCAATAGGGTACTTAGACAATACCACCATGCCATATTGGCCTGGGTATAAGCCGTATCCATAGGCATCACCGCCGTATTGTTCTTTTTTGCCATTATTGTCTAAATCAAAATTAGTGGGCTCGCCGGTGTTTACGGTATTTGTATAAACATAGCCATAATCCACCGCTTTTTGACCCGCCTGAGATACATTCAAGTAATGCTTTATAAAGTTATCAATGCCTACTGACTGGTCGGCGATATAATCAAACTCATTGAGTAACAGAATGTCTGGGTTAACACGTTGAATAATTTCAGCAATATTTTTAACTTGCTGATTCTCACCATTAGATAGCACCTGTTGTAAAACCTCAGCACTAGGTGCTAACCCGAGCGCTTTGTAGTTAGTCGATTCCATGCTCACATTGAACGTGGCTACTTTTAGTGTTTTAAGCCCTTTATGTATTTCAAGCGCTTCAGGGGATTCAAGTGCTTCGGCGTTTAGGGCAGCTGGCAGCAAGGCAAACGACAGCAAGGTAAATAGTGATACAAGAAGCCTGTGTTTCATGGATTTACTCAGTTGATTTTCTGCTTCCTTTAAGATTACCAATATTACGGCTATTACCAAGCGCTTTTAACCCATTTATTCGTCGCTTGAAATCTTAGTGTGGGCTGACATTTTTTACTCGCTAAATTAGATGCAGTATAATGAGTGTCCATTTTTAGGTAGTAAGTGCATGTCGATTAACCTGCGTAAAACAAGCCGCAATTTTCACTTGTGGCTCTCTTTGGCCATTTTTATTCCTGTTGTTGTTGTGATTGGCAGTGGTCTTTTGTTGCAGGTAAAAAAAGAGTTCGACTGGCTACAACCGCCCACTCAAAAAGCCCTTAGCAATGCCCCAACTATAAGCTTTGATACTATTATTGAAGTGGTTCAAGACGTACCAGAAGCGAAACTGAATAGCTGGGATGATATCGACCGTTTAGACGTTAGGCCCGACAAAGGCATTATAAAAGTACGCGGAAAGAATCAGTGGGAAGTGCAGCTGAACGCAACCAATGGCGAAGTGCTGCAGGTTGCTTATCGGCGTACCGATACCATTGAAGCTATTCACGATGGCAGCTGGTTTTTTGAAGGCGCAAAGTTATGGCTGTTTTTGCCCGCCGCCATTTTGCTATTCATTTTATGGCTGACGGGCTTAGTGATGTTATTTACTACGTTAAAGAGTAAATATCGAAAACGTTACTATCGTTCACAGCAAAAAGGTTAACGCTAGCTGTACACTTTCACCTTGCGCAAATGCGGCTTTATCGTCGGCGCTCACATAATATTGCTGATTAGTAAGGTTACGCCAACTTGCTTGCAGCGAAGTACGTTGGTTGAATTGCCATGCCGCGCCAATATCTACTGTGGTTACATTATCGAGTGCTTTTTCACCATCGCCAATATCCCGCTTGCTGGCACGATAAACAAGCGTTGAAAATAGCCGTACATCCTCTAGCTCATACCCTAATGTTAATCTCTGACTATGTGGCGGAATATCAGCAATAGCGCTACCTATATTATCTTCGCCCTCAATCCACGCGCCATTTAACTGCGCGAACCAATACCCCTTTCCTGGTGCATTATTTTCCGGTCTATTTACACCTTGTGACTGCTGCCAATCTAGCTGATAGCTTATGCCTTGAATGGTCGCACTGTCTAAATTACTATAAACCTGAACATCTTCAGATACCGTAGTACGCTCAATGTAGTGGTTGATTTTCTGCAGAAACACTTCAACTGAACCTGTTAAGCCGTTGCTGTTATACGATAACGAAGCCTGTATATTTGTGGCCTGCTCTGTATCTAAATCGGCATCACCTAATACGGTACCCCGAGGGGTTTCACCGGAGAAATAGCGTTCAGTTAATGACGGATTCCTAAAGGCGCTAGATAAGTAAACACTTGCCGTCCATTGCGGCGAAAGTATATGGCTAGCGCCAATAAAACCGCTGATGTTAGTATTTTCAACATCGTCAACGTTGTTAGACTGTTGCTGCCAATCTAACCTACCTCCAAACGCTAGCGTCGTAGCACCAAAGGTTCGAGATGCATCAGCAATACCTGCTACGGTGGTTTCACTGGCATCCAAAGTACGAAACTCGTAAGCCAATTCAGAAATGAAGAATGAGCTGGTTAGGCCTGAGGGCTGCTCTATAACATGCTCGTCTACAAGAGATTGAGTAGCAGAGGAAACCATGGTGAGCTCTTTTTCATCAATAGTTACCCCCTCCCGCCCCATCAACTGAACTTGCCAATTCACTTGCCAGTTATTAATGCGTGTATTACTGCCCACATCAAACCCGAAGTCTAACGCCTCGCTTTCACTTTCGTTTATCCGATCCTCGGGTCTTACAATGTGGGTGTCCAATGTGGATTGGTGCCACCAAAGGTTGCTCACTATGTCATTGTTAGATATGTCGTCACTAGATCTGTTATTGCTAGCGGTGTCGTTACTAGCTTTGTGGCTGCTAAATATATCAGAGAATACAAACGTCATTTTACCTAGCCAGTGCGTATTTTCTGGGTAGGTAGTTACTCTATCTTCTGGAAAGTCGCTGCTGGATTTACCAATATCACGGTTGTCTGAATACAACGTCCAGGCTTCTTTCAGCACACCACTTTCAGGTCGATGCCTAATAAACAATGCCGTTTGTTCAAACTTATCGAACAAGGTATTACCTTGTGCATCTGAGCCGTTATTTCCGTTACGATACGACAGGTTCCAATCGATATTCCCTGTGTAATCGGCATAACTATAATCTTGTGTCTGTTGGTTGCTGCTCCACCCTATTTGAAGGTTTGGTGCTGTGTTATATGGAAGTAACAAATCTACAGCACCACCAATAGCGCCCGACCCTAAATAGGTAGACGCAGCACCTGGCATAACGGCCACGCCTTGAATAAATGAAGGAGGAACAAACCCCACACTCGCGCCTGCTCGGCGATCACTCTCAATAGGTACACCATCAATAAGCGATTGAATTCGCCAGCGAGAAAAGCCCCTAATATTGATATTTTGAATTTGCCCACCTTGCCCATTTAAGTTAACTGAAGGCGATTGGAGCAAAATGTCATTAATGTGGGGGCTACCCACAAGATTCGATTTATCATAAGTATATTGGGGGAAAATGCTGTTTAAGGTTTGATTGTAATAGGCGCGCTCTGCGGTAACAGTGTAACGCTCGACTTCCTTGGCGCTAACACCATTGAAGCTAGGTTCGTCAGCCCCTTGAGCATCAGTAGCACTGGCATAAAAAACGGGGACGGCTAAAAAAGAAACGGTTAACAATAGTCTAAAAGGGGCTAATCCAAAACGCGAAAACTTAGCAAAAGATAAAAAACAGAAAGAATACGACAGGCTTTTCATTGGGTCTTGCTACGGTAGTAAAGCTAAAAAAGAAGGGTGAAAATAAAAAACGCGGCAGCGTAACGCTGCCGCATCTGTTTGCACTAACGCTCGTTAGTTTGCAATAACCGGAATGCCTGCAGTCCAAGGACCACCTTCATTCACCACCGCTTGCTGTAGCGCAGGCAGCGTGGTTTCATGCAACGTTTTAATGCGCGCAATCACGTGATTTAATTCATCTTCAGCGTAACCAAGTTGGTCTTTATGCTGTTGAGTTGGCCCATAAGATGAACCTAATGCAGACCTTGCGTAACGTAAGCGGCTCATAATATTAGCCGGCTTAATCCCTTTACGATTGCGCGACTCTAAGCCACTAAACGCTTTATTAATATCGTTTATTTCACTCTGAATGCTCGCAAATTGCGCTTCAAGTTGGCTAACATCGCTAGGCGTACGGTCAATAGCAACACGAAGTAATGCCATCGTTTCTTTCACTTGGCCTAGCACAGTAGTTGAAGACATCGCACGTTTTTGCGCTTTATCAACCGCATTACCATAAGCTGCAATTTCCTCAGCAGATGCCCCTTTAAGTGCACCCTCATAGATAGATTTTAACGTGAACTCAACAGGCTCAGCTAGCTGAGTAACAGTTGCCCCTTCACGCTTAAACAGTGTAGCGCTATAAGTGCCTGGCAATGCCATTAAACCATTATTTTTACTATCTTTTTTGGTAAGTGGTGTGGTATTTGAATACTTCATATCCCACGTAATGCGGTGAAGTCCTTTCTTCGTGCTGCCCGCTACGCGATTTATTACGTCGCCTGCATTGTCACGAATTTCGATATAAACCGCAGGTTCAGGTTCTTGAATTTCAGCCTCTATTGCTTCCCAACTTGGGTACTTAGGATATTTTTCATCTTCAAGTAGCTTTTTCTCAGCTTCTTGACGCTTACCCTTCGCGGTTAACAAACTGTCTTTTAAGAAGTAGGTTAACGTAGCACCATGTGCTGGGTTCTCAGCCGCGAAGCGGTCGTCGCCGTCTGAGTCAGTGTGCCTAGTGTCTAACTGAAACCATTTCACCGGGCGACTAGGCGCAAACAAAAGTGCATCTTGTTCCATCGATTTTTCAGTTAATGCGCGAAGTGGTGCGTAATCATCTAAGATATAAATACCACGGCCAAATGTACCGGCTACCAAGTCGTTTTCTCTGCGCTGGATTTTTACATCGCGAGTAGAAATGGTTGGCATACCGCCATCAAGTTCAACCCATTTTATACCGCCGTTAACCGTAAAGAAAACGCCAAACTCGGTACCAATGAACATCAAATCTTTGTTCACATGGTCTTGCACAATACGCCAAACAAGGTGTTTTGCAGGTAGGTCATCGGCAAGTGATGTCCACTTTTTGCCTAGGTTCGTCGACTTGATCAAATAGGGTTTGTAGTCGCCATATTTATGGTTATCTAGAGCAACATATACGGTATTGGGATCGTACAAATCAGCCCGAATATCGTTCACATAAGCGGTAGCGGGTATGCCTTTAATATCGTCTAATTCGATTTTCTTCCACGACTCACCGCCGTTGGTAGTGACTTGAATAATGCCATCGTCAGTACCCGCCCACAGAATGTTTTCATCCACTGGACTTTCAGAGAAGTTAGCAATAGTGTGGAATTCTGTCATGGCGTACAAATCCCAGCCCGCTTCTACCGACCACGTTCTGCCCATCATAGGCATATGCATACGGTTTCCGTCTTGGGTTAGGTCGCCAGACACGGCCGTCCAGCTATCGCCGCGATTGTCTGAACGCCATACTCGCTGTGATGCAAAGTAAATACGAGCAGGGTCATGGCTAGACACATTAATAGGTGCATCCCAGTTGTAGCGCTCAGCTGGATCGCCCGGTAATGGCTGCGGCTTAACGTAAACACCTTCTTTGGTGGTCATGTCTACGCGGGTAAGGTTACCCTGTTGCCACTGTGAATACATAATATCTGGGTTACCCGGTTCAACCGCCGGCTGATGGCCATCCCCGCCTAGAGTTAAGAACCAATCTTTATTCTTAATGCCTTCTTTTCGATTGGTACGTGAAGGACCGCCTTGGGTAGAATTATCTTGTGCACCCGCATAAATCATGTAGAAAGGTTTTGAATCATCCGGCGCCACTTTATAGAACTGCGTTAACGGCAAGTTAGCCATAAAACGCCAGTTCGCCATTCTGTCATGAGACATGTAAATACCACCGTCTGATCCCATCAAAACAAAATCAGGATCGGTAGGGTGAAATGCCATGGCATGATCGTCTACGTGCTTACGTTTCGTGTTAATTGGCGTCCAGGTTTTACCGCCATCATCAGACACTTTACTGTAGTTACTGGCAATATAAACACGGTCGAATTGGTGTTGGTCAGCAAAAATTTCTTGGTAATAGTGAGGGCCCGTACCTGCACCTACTTCATCCGATACCTTAGTCCAACTTGCACCTTGATCTGCCGAACGATAGAAACCGCCTTTGCGGTTGTCAGTCTCGATAGTGGCATAAAGCACATCTGGGTTCATAGGCGATATCGCCATGCCTATTTTACCCATGTTGCCTTCTGGCAAACCGGTTTTAAGTTCAGTCCAGGTTTCACCGCCATCGTCAGACGTATGAATGCCCGCCCCTTCGTTAGTCCCTACATATACCGCAATTGAACGCTGGCGAGCCCATGTAGCTGCGTAAAGTTTATCAGGGTTACGTGGATCGATAAGTAACGAGGTTACACCAGTCCATTTATCGGCAGGCGTAAGTACTTGCTTCCACGTGTCGCCGCCGTCAGTGGTTTTATAAAGGCCGCGTTCACCGCCGCCAGACCATAACGGCCCTTGGGCAGAAACCCACACGATATCAGGGTTGGTAGGGTGAATAATAATATCGGAGATATGTTCAGACTTCTCCAGCCCTACGTTATTCCATGTTTGACCGCCATCTACAGACTTGTAAACGCCGTCACCGAAGCTAATATGACGCCCACCGTTGTTCTCACCTGTGCCCACCCAGATGATGTTCGAATTACTTGGCGCAATGGTCACATCGCCAATAGAATATACTGCTTGTTTATCGAAAATGGGGGCCCACGTATTACCCGCATTCGTAGTTTTCCATACGCCACCGGAACCTACTGCGGTATACCACGTTGAAGGATTATTTTGATCGATAGCAATATCGGCTATTCGGCCAGACATATAAGCAGGCCCAATATTTCTCAGCTCCATTGCTTCGAAAGTAGAACTGCTAAAAATAGGTTTGTCGTCGTTAGGTTTTTCTGCAAAAACAGTCGAGCATGAGAGTGCAAGAGATACAGCTACTGCAGCTTTAAGAAGCTTTTTCATTATTATTATCCACAGAGTGTTTATTTTGAATTTAGAATTATAGGTATTAACACTATATAGAGTTACTAATAAACCTATAAAGTTTCAATAAACACACGACCAACTACCTAATATAGAGGTTAAAAAATCGTCGTCATTAGGCAAGCGCTGTCTAGGGGAGGTTTTTATACTCCCCCTCCTAAATCATGGTGGGCATGTTCGCTTTCAGCGGTAATCGCTACGCTTTTTTTACCGCTAAAATGATAGTTAAAAAGTAAGGCGTTTATAAAAAGCACAGCTCTCAATAAGCAAATGCGTCTAATTAAAAAGTGACGATGTCATCGTCAATTAAATGGCCTACCACAGGGCTGTTTTCAGCATCGACAAACCCGTTATCAATCGCTTTTGCGCGGCCGCGGGTTACCTTGCGATAGTTTGGATGCGTGTAAATGTACATTTGTTTTGAACGCAATGCTTCCAACACACGTTCAGCTAACATTGATACAGGAATTCCCGACTCCACCGCTATGGTGGCAGCTTTAGCCCCTGCTTTTAGTTTTTCTTTATCGATACGTTTTTCAGTGGCTACCGCGTATTTTTCTTGTCTATTACGATAAGACTCATGAATACGAGTTTTTACGAATGCAGGGCATAATACTGACGTATGAATATTGAAGGGCTCTAGCTCTGGCATCCAGCTTTCAGTCATTGAGACTACTGCGGCCTTAGAGGCACAGTATGCGCCCGCGTATGGCATACCCATCATGCCCGCCATCGATGCCACGTTTAGCACCCAGCCCCCTTCACCATGTTCTTTTATGGCAGGAACGCAAGCTTGGGCTCCATACAACACGCCCATTACATTCACGTCCATTACCCAGCGCCAAGTTTCAGCTTCTGAGTCTTCTATTTTTCCAGGAGAACCACCCACACCTGCGTTATTGATGACCATATGAATTTTGCCAAACGCGTCTTTAGCTTTTGCAACAACGTCTTCCCACTGGGCATAATCAGTTACATCAAGTGAGCAGGTTATTAACTTGTAACCCTTAGCACGCAAACCTTCGCTAGATTGTGCAAGGGCTGCAGCGTCGATATCGCCCATAACAATATTCATTCCCTGCGCTGCTAATGCCTCACTTAGGGCTAAGCCAATTCCACCCGCTGCGCCCGAAATGACCGCGGTTTTACCTGAAAATTCATTAGACTGAGACATCTGCTCTCCTGTTGACTTTATTGCCGAAGCACGTTTAATTACTGCAACTGCCGTTTGCCGCCATCACTATGACCGAATGCAGATAAGGCCAATCGAGAAGCAAAGCATAAATAGTGAGTTGTTCAGCAAGTAGACTAATCTGATGGCGTAAGGGTAGATACTTTATTTGGCTAATTTCAGATACTTCATGAAATCAATAATGCGGGTAGAACCAACTAACGCTTTCTATTGAAACGAGTAAAAATAACGCATTTTTATTATTCCAAAATATCACTTCGCTATGAAATATGACTGATATTCAAAAATATTTAGTCTGTAAGCCAAACATGCGCTTCTCTACTCATCGCAAAAATCGGCTGACTTAGCGGTTGTTTATTTCTACTTAATTTTTAACTGCGAGACAAGCATAAAACCCTGTCAATAAGCGAACACTTAGAAGACTTATCGGTAAAAGCGGCGTAAGCATTGCCAATGTTGCGCACGTTCATTTAATTACCCCGCGTAATTATCGAGGATTTTTATTTAAGTATGGCCAGCCCCCTTCAATTGATGTTTTTTGCAGTCTGCTTTTAAAGCATTTGTGCAGAAGCTTCAACGTTGCACCCCGGGTGTAGGGGTAATTTTGTGGATTGCAAACGCAGCATTGCTGCGTAACGTAGCATTGATAGACAGCGGCACAAGGCCGACTCAAGCGAGTTTGTTAGTGCGCTACACAATACATTGTTGTTGAGCCTTTTTGAGTTAAATTTATTTATGTAGCGATTTAGGTGCTAGCTTGCCTCAATGGGCAAAAGGTAGCGAATTTCCGGTGCTGTTGCCAAAATGGTTTCATACAGTGCAAATACCGACTTGGTATATTCTTGCGCGTAATGAAAGTCTAAGTCGGCCTGGCTTTTAAAGTGCTCAACTAAAATGTATTGGCCATTTTCTCTATCTTCAAAAATATCAAAGCGAATACATCCTGGCTCTCCTCTAGTGGGGAGTAGAAGGCACTGAAGCGCCTCTACTCCCTTTTCATAATAGCGTGACTGTGGTTGAATAATGGCAACAATATGCACCGGTCTGTCGACTTTTGTCATGAATTTGATCCTATGATTTTTTGGGTTAATAATTTAATTGGCTTAGCAAGGCCGTATGCAGCCAAAAAGGCCATGGGATAAGCCTTGATGAATGCCATTGACCAATCTGACAGAAACGTATCTGTGATCCCTAAATTAATAAAGGTCACCCAACCGGACATCAGTCCTGACAGACAACATGAAAACAGCGCAGTAAAGATAATTCTTTCCATCCATTCCTCCTTTGAGCGATGTTAGTGTATACCTATGTCGCTCGGTGAGAATAAGCGAAATGGAAACCTTAGATTGCAGGAATTGATGTGCTAGACGACTTAACGCTTTTTATCGAAGTGATCCAACGAGGCAGTTTTGCCAAAACGGCGGAAGATTTACGTATATCGCCCTCAGCGTTATCAAAACGTATCGCAAAACTTGAAGTACGACTTGGTACCCCTTTACTCTCACGTTCGGCCAGAGGCGTAGTGCTAACTGCATTCGGTAAAATGGTATACGATGATGTTGCCGATGTTATTTTACGCGTAAAACAAAAGGTGCAAGCTTACGACAGCACACAGCTAAATATGCTTAGCGTGTTATGCCCACAAAACTTGGTAGCCGGCCCGCTATTTACACCACTCAGTGAATTTCAATTTACTCACCCAACATTACAACTGCGTATCGAGCCCGACAACCGCAACGTATTAACCAGTCAAAAGCAATTTGATATCGCGTTTCGTGTGGGCGATCAGCAAGATTCTTCATTAATTCAAAGAAAAATGGGCAGCGTTACTGTTCACGTTGTTGGAAGAAATAAGAAACTGAATACCTCTCACCTTTTTGTACCCTACACCATCAAACAAATTCCCAACGCTGAGCAATTTAATGTTTTAGCCAGCGCGTATGACTATACGCATTACGTGGGTGATATTACGCTAGCGAAACAGTTTGTGGCGTCGGGAAATGGGGCTGCACTGTTACCAAGTACTGAAATTCAGACACTCATAGATGATAAAACGCCTGAGTTGCAGTTTCATAGTGAGCAGTTATTTACTCGCCCTATCTATGCATTGTGGCCCAACTCCTCTAGCCCAAGTGCTCAAGCGCGTGAATTAATTGAAAATGTTCATTGCTACTGTAGTGCCAATCCATCGTTGTGCGGCGGCGCCTTGCCTATAGGTTAATAGAACAAAACTTACTCATCTACGCTAATATACGCAGGCAGAATAAAGGGCAGCCAAGGCTCGGCTCCCCATTATTAAAAATAGTCACTACCTTATCTACACCAAATGAAATTGGCTATGCATACCTAAATCGCGAAGGGGGACAATGGCTTGATACGCCGCACTGTTGTACCACGCCTTTGCGCTTTCATTGTCAGGAAACGCAATGACAGCTTTCATCGGATGCCCAGCCTCACCATGTAATACCTCTATATGACCTTTGGCAATAAACTCTCCGTTAAACGGCTTTAATGTTTCGGCTGCTAAAGCGCTATATTCCGCTATGACAGCTTTATTTACTGGGGTTAGGTCAACGACAACTAAACTTTGCATCTTTTGGTTCCTTATTACTGACTATTTAAAAACTGCTATTCATCTCTTTTCGTTGACTCAAGATAAACCCGTAATACATATTGAACAATAAGCACTATTTGAACACTTTGTTTAATATTATGAACACCGTAAAATTGGCCCCGTTATTACTTATTTTTGTTGAAGTTGCGCACAAGCGATCGTTTACATTAGCGGCTAAAAAGCTAGGATTGAGCAAATCTGCGATTAGCCAACAAATTACAAAATTAGAAAGTGAAATAGGGCAACAACTTCTCATACGCAACACCCGCGGCGTAATTCTGACTGCCGTCGGCGAGACGCTACTTGCGCGCAGTGAGCTCCTTAGTGAGCAGATAGATCTCACCGTTGCAGAACTGGACAATGCAAAAAGCCAACCTAGTGGCTTATTTAAAGTATCGGTTCCCCCTTTTTTCGAAAAAGACATCGTTGTACCTGCGTTGAAACAGCTATGTATAGAATTCCCGAAACTTACTCCACAATTATTAGTTACGGGTAGATGGCAAGATTTGATAGAGAATAAGTTGGATGCCGCCATCTTTGGCGGCAATATTAAAGATTGTGATTATCGTGCGCTGTCAATTGGTAAAGTGTCAGAAATATTTTGTGCTTCGCCTCGATACATAAAGCAGCACGGCAGTATAAACAACATAGAAAAATTGCCAGAACACAGATTTATCGCTACTGAATGGCAACACGGTACGTTACATTTATTTGATAATAGCCATGCCAATGAAGTGCTGATTGACGTGCAACATTATGCAAGAACCAATACCCCCAACACGGCCTTAGAAATGGTACTAAATGATATGGGAGTGGCTTTGCTACCAGAGTTTCTAGTTCACTCTCTTTTGGCCGAAGAGCAGATTAAAAGGGTGATACCAAGCGCTCGAGGAAAAGCGTGGCATTTTTATTTCCTTCATCAGTATAGAGGCGAAAAACCGCTTCATGTGACGCGTTTTTATCAACTTTTTAAACACTATTTCACTAAAGTTAATGGTTAACCTTATCTCCAAATTATATGCGACCAATAGGGGGATATTTTAAACCTTTAAAGTATATGGCAGCGGATGTACATACATCCACTGCCATATATATACCTTGATATTACAAGCAATTAAGCCTGTTAAGTCGTCTACGATGTTGGCATAACGTACACTTCTCGTACGCAGGCCGAATCGCTAGCTGAAAGGGCAAACGCAACCGACTTTGCAATATCTTCGGGCTGAAGTTTATCTTCCTTGGGCTCATCAAAGAAAGGGGTGTTAACCATTCCAGGGCAAATTGTGGTACACCTACCGCCCCACTCCCTCATTTCTTCCGCTAAATTTTGGCCAAAACCGTAAGCAAACCATTTACTAGCCCCGTAAACCGAGCCTTTTAATGCAATACGCCCTGCCACCGAGCTTGTTAGAATAAAGTGGCCTTTAGTCTTTTTCAGCAAAGGTAGCCCAAGCTTTGCGGTATACAGCAAGCCGTTCACGTTTGCGCCTAACATACTTTGCCACTCTGCAACGTCGCCGTTCTCAATACCGGCACTCTTTGCACCCGTACCCGCATTCGCAAATACGCCGTCTACGTGGCCATAGTGCTGAGTTACTTTGCTAAACGCGTTCTCTAAATCGTTGAAATCGCTCACATCGGCAGTAACCGCAAAGGCATTGGCCTCGCCAAGCTCTGCCACCAAATCGTTGAGCTTGTCTTCACTTCTGGCAATTAAGGCAACTTTATTACCTTCATCTACTAGCGCTTGCGCTGTTGCCTTGCCAATCCCGCTTGACGCACCGGTAATAACAATCACCTTTGAACCTGTTTTCTGGCTAAACATGCATACTCCTGTTAAATCTAATTACTTTCTCGCCTAAAGTTCCACCTGTGAGGTTCTATTCTCACTTTACAAACCTAAGCAATGAGTTGACTAATTTTCTCTACAAAAGCAGGGATGTCATCTGGGTTCCGACTAGTAACTAATTTGCCATCTTGTACCACAAGCTCATTTTTCCAGGTAGCACCAGCATTAATTAAATCTGTTTTAATACTGGGAAAAGAAGTAACTGTACTGTTTCTTGCTAGCTCAGATTCAACCAGTAACCATGGCCCATGACATATAGCAGCAAGGGCTTTAATGCGAGGTTCTGCGTGGGCTTGCTTAATAAATGAAACCGCATCGCTATTAGTACGTAAGATGTCTGGGTTAATTTGGCCGCCAGGCAGTACCAGCGCGTCGTAATCACTTGGCGATACCGAGGAAACTTGAGCATCTACCGATATTTGTTTACCCCAATTCCCCTCATTCCATGCAGTGATACTGCTTTGATCATCAATTGAAAGTATCTCTACTATAGCGCCTTGCTCGGTAAGCATATCTTTTGGCTGCACGAGTTCGCTCTGCTCAAAACCATCGGTAGCTAAAATAGCGATTTTTTTGCCTTCCAAATTTTCCGGGTTACTCATTATAAAACTCCTATTTCTACTCAACGTTATTGCCGCTTCCCATTCAGTTGTTTGCATGAAGCAAAGCTGAAAAACGAAGGTTACTCGGATAAACACTCATCAGTGGTACACCTTCTAAGCTGGCAATTCGAATAACAAACTTATATGTGTAACTTTTGACTGCAATAACCAAACCATCACCCAAAACACCTTAAGCGACTGTTTATATTAATTTTTAATTTATATTAAAAAGTTTTATCGCTTTAGCCGGAACCTTTGGCGTACGACTTTTTCAGCATTTATGAAGGTTTTACATGAGGATGAAACTAGTTACGTATAGAAAAACATCAACAGAGCGCTGGCTATCATAAACAGGTTTTCAGTTAGCGAAACAAAGCCCAATGGCACGTTGCTGTCGCCCCCTACGCAGGCACACTTGAGCTCACGTTTATCGAGGTATACCGCTTTAACCACTGAAACCGCACCCACCGTACCTATAAATAGGGAGAACGGCGCCACCGCTAATGCGGGCAGTTGCGCCACCATACCAATACCAGCAAAAGCCTCTACGAACGGGTAAATATAGGCGTATCGTAGCCACTTCATGGCTAGCAAGTCGTAGGTAATAAATGAATTGGTAAAGCTGAATAAGTCTTTGAGTTTTTGTACTGCCAGTAACGTCATTGAAAACGCGATAAACAGCATGAGAGTGCGAATGGAAAAGTACGCACCTGCTACCGTATATTGAAATGCTAACGCTAATAATGCAGCGACCGAAAATATGGCTATTACTGGGGTATAGGTGGTACCCGTTTGGCCCGCTTCGCCTTTTCCAAAATAGGTACGAAGATCGTCGTACCCTCCTATACGCTCATCATTTATAAACGTCTGTGGGGTTGTTTTAACATTGTGCTTTGCCTTCAACGCGTCGGTTTCTTCCCTAGAAGTGAGAGGGCGATCATCTATGTCATACCCTTCTCTCTCTAGCAAGTCTTTGGAACGCAAACCAAACGGACAAATATGATCATCGGTCACCATTCTGTACAAAATTGCAGTTTTACTCATCATGCTCTCCTTTGTCTCACTCGCGCCAATAGCTAACAGAAAAGGTTGTAGTTAATGTCGCAATCAGCTCCAAACTCGTCTTTACTCAAACCTAGCCATAAGCTTGAAAGAGTTCGGTCAGGTTATTAGTCACACCAAACTCCCCTGCCTCAAACCTGCCTCAAAATTAAATAGCGAGAAGAGAACCGTCATGTGAAATCCTTACGCGAATAGTTCATGAAGCTGTAAATTCCTCACAATTAACGGCTCAAACCTTTCTGTTCTAGGTACAGTTATAGATACCGTTACAATATCTATACCGAAATGTACTCAAGGTTATTGTAGGAATTATCGAGTATGTCTCTCTGGGGGTAATCTGTCGGATGTATCTCTCGGAGAAATCTGTAAGGCAATGACGCGCAATCAATTGCTGGCCTTATCGCCTAGAGCGTAGAATATTCATTCCTTTCGTTATAGAGTGAATAGAACTCTCGAAAAGGCATTTAAAATGACATTCGTATTTTTACATGGCTCAGGTTGCACGAATAACGTGTGGGCGCACCAAGTATCGTTTTTCAACAACAGCATTGCTTTAAACTTTCCTGGGCATCCTGATGGCGAAGCATTACTTGATGTAAAATCCATTGCTCAATGGGTGCTTAACACCGTGGAACAAGAAGATTTAACAGACGTGGTGTTGGTGGGTCATTCTTTAGGAAGTGCCGTAGCCATGCAGGCTGCTCTGTCGGCTTCAAGCGAATCAACGACTTTTGATTCAAGTAGACTTAAAGCAATGGTGCTAATAGGTGCGGGCGCTAAATTAAAAGTAATGCCACAACTGCTTACGTCACTAGCAACGCTTATAGAAGAAGGCGGAGCATTCCCCGATTACCTATTGGCTTCAAACCAACAACTGCAAGAGCCGTTAAGAACTGAGGTGAATTCGGCAATCGTTAAAAATGGCGCCACTGTGATGCTGAAAGACTTTACGGCTTGTGACAACTTTGACGTTATGCAGGATATAGGTAGCATTACATTGCCAGTACAGCTTATTGTGGGTGACAAAGATATTATGACACCGGTGAAATATTCTGAGTTCCTGTTAGGCCAATTACCTAACGCAAAGCTAAACATTATAGAAAATGGCACCCATATGGTGTTTGCAGAACAACACGATACAGTGAACGGTTACATTCTGGAGTTTGTAAACGGATTAACCTAGTCTGTTTTCCCTTAGACACTTATTAAAATCTACTTATAAAAAAAGGCGTTACGCTAAGCAGTAACGCCTCGTGGTTATTAAGCTACTTTGGCTTTACCTAGCCGGGTTAAATAGCCATCGTTAATAGGAATCGTCGGGCAAGCCTTCTGCCAATTGCTTAGTTTGGTATTATCAACACTTTAATTAAGCGTGTCGGCAATATACTTATCGATAATTTGCTCTAGTACATCTAATGGCACGGCGCCGTTTTTCAGAACCGCATCGTGGAATTCGCCTAGAACGAATTTATCACCTAACGCTAACTTCGCTTTTTCCCGAAGCTCCAAAATTTTCATCATACCTACTTTGTAAGACGTTGCTTGCCCTGGCAGCACGATATAACGCTCAATTTCAGAGGTGACGTCAGACTCGGCCATGCCTGTATTAGTTAGCATGTAGTCTATGGCTTCTTCACGCGTCCAGCGTTTCGCATGAATACCGGTATCTACCACTAGCCTTACTGCCCGGAAAAGCTCGGCTTGTAAGCGGCCGATATTATCAAACGGATCGTCTTGAAAGCCGAGTTCCCACGCTAAGCGTTCTGAATATAGCGCCCAGCCTTCAATGTAGGCCACGAAGGGAGCTACGGTTCTAAAAATAGGTAAACCTTCCAGTTCCATTGCAATGGCAATTTGAAAATGGTGACCCGGAATGCCTTCATGATAGGCCAGCGTTCGCATGCTGTAGGTAGGTGTTGCTTTAATATCATAAAGATTCGCAAAGAAGACGCCCGGACGAGACCCATCAAACGCGGGCGCTTCATAATACGCACCTGGAGCTGTTTTTTCCTTAAACTCTGGAATACGTTTTACTTCCATACTCGCTTTTGGGCTTACCAGAAATGCATCGCCCAAACCTGCTTCAATTTCATCGAGGATAGTTTGGTAATCGACTAGAATTTGCTCTCGACCATTATCAGTATCTTCATAATAAAAGCGCTCGTCTTCTGCTAGCGTATTTATTGCTGCGGTAAAGCCTTGGCTAACATCAAACCCTTCTTGCGCTAAAATTGCTAAGATCTCAGCCTGTATTCGGTCAACTTCTGATAAACCCACATTATGGATGTAGTCGGCAGAGTAATCAGTGGTAGTGAAGAAACGCAGGGCCAGTTTATAAGCTTCATCTCCCCCCTCTAAGTGCCATAAGCCATCATCGGTTCCCGCTTTTGCCTTAAGGCCAACAAAGTAATCAATAAGCATTTGGTAAGTAGGATAAACCGTATTTTCTATTTCTGTAGCAACGTTATATAAAAGCCCATCATAGTCAGCTTCAACAATTGCATCAGACGCTTCCATGCGGCGCTGCACCGAGGTATACAGAATATTTTCTTTTACTGGCCTATCGATAAACCCCTGCATTTCGTCAATAACTCGCTGAATAACAAAGCGTGGTGGGAGGATATTCTTCTCTTCGCGCAACTTCATGCCTTCCAGCATTTGAGTAAAATAGCGCTTACTTTCACTTAAACGACTAATGTAGAAATCAACGCTTTCTACATCGGTAATCGGGTGCTGCCCATCCATAAAGCTAGGAAAGTTGCTCTGTGCCCCTGACATTTGGTTAAAGGGGTAACTATGATATTGGTACTTTTCGAACCCGCTTAAGGTGTTGAGTAAGTACAGCGCGATGTCTTTGGATAATTGCTGATCTTCATCCAAATCTTCATACTGCACAAGCACATTTTTAACCTGCATAAGCTCATCAAACGTGGCTTGTGAAGACGCTAAACTGGCATCGTCCAAATGGGCGTTATGACCTTTTATGCCCATACCATCTAACACGCCAATTGAGGTCAACGTTTGGGGGCTCTTCAATGCCTGCTGAATAAGGGTTCTATCTAAAAATACGCGAAATGAAAATGGCTTTTCAGCATTCCACTCGTGTGTACCCCAGGCGGCTGCACCCAGTATAATTACCAGCAGACCTATGCCTAACCATTTAAAGAAAGTTTTCATCTGTATCCCTGTTATTGTTATTTGTTCTATACAATTTAGACGCTGAAATTTGCGTTTGCGAGTTCTACATTATGCAGGTAAGCAATAAAGTCAATTAAAAGAAAGACAAAGCCAATTTAAGAGATTTCTTCCATACGTAGAAGTTAAAAAACTTTATAGAAAGATTTCGTCCTCTTTCGCTTTCTGAAATGAAATGCTTCATCGCGAAAATTCGACATGCCGCCGCTTGAAATACACGTCTCATCGAAACTATTAAAAATTTACAACTTTAGTATTGTATGACTAATTGATTTTGTGCTTAACTCAGCTCCATAAACGAAACTCGTTTATCACATCTAATAATTATAAGTCTTATCAGACAACACGGCTTTTAGCTGCACCCCGCAACAGAAAAGAAGTAACAGCAGTATGCGTACCAAAAATACGTGTAACTCGTGCATGCAAAAGCACTGCGCTACTGCAACGTTCATTCGCTTTAAAAATACACTTATAAAAATTCAGGAACACACAATGCAACAAGCAAATTTTAACGCTTCTGTTTTCAAGCTTTCCTTGATCGCAGGTGCTATAGCGGCTATACCGTTTTCAACGTCGGTAATGGCTCAAGAACAAACCAACATCGACGAGCAAGATGTTGAGCAAATCCAAATTGTTGGTTCGCGCCGCGTAGGCCGCACTGTTAATGACTCTCCGGTACCTATCGATATTATCGATGCATCTTCCATTGAAGCCACCGGTTTAACCGAAACCAACATGATCCTCAATTCGTTGTTGCCAAGCTTCAACTTCCCGCAACCTTCTGTTACCGATGGAACAGACCATGTTCGCCCCGCTCAGCTTCGTGGCTTAGCGCCAGATCACACACTAGTATTAGTGAATGGCAAACGCCGCCATACTTCAGCACTACTTAACCTAAACGGTTCTGTGGGCCGCGGCTCTTCTGCTGTGGATTTAAATGCTATACCAGCTAACGCGATTAAGCGCATTGAAGTATTGCGCGATGGTGCAGCGGCTCAATACGGTTCAGACGCCATTGCTGGTGTTATCAATATTGTATTGAAAGACGCTAGCGAAGGCGGTGAAGTATCAGCCACTTACGGTGCAAACGTAACTACGATGGACGGTGTGCCTAACCTTGAAGGCGTTAGTGCCGATGCAGACGGCAACCTTGCATTTGATACAGGTTCAGATCATGAACTTACCGACGGACAAACCCTTACCCTTCGTGGCAATATGGGCTTTGAATGGGGCGATGACGGATTTGTAAACGTTTCAGCTGAATACCGCGACCGTGGTGAGTCAAACCGTTCAGACTTCGATACTCGTGAAAACTATGCTCGTGATGCTGATGGTAATTTAGATGAAAGAGAATTCACAGTTAACCGCTACAACCACGTATACGGTAATGGCGAAGTAGAAGATTACGCGCTATTCGTAAACGCGGGTAAAGCTATTAACGACAGTATCGAATTTTACGGTACGGCTGGCTTTAGTTCACGTGATTCCATTGGCGGCGGTTTTTATCGCCGTGCATCAGACAGCCGTAACATTACTTCTATCTACCCAGACGGTTTCTTACCTTCTATTCAAACTGACATTCAAGATATGTCGGTACTAGGCGGTATTAAAGGTTACGGCGATGTGTGGAACTACGATTTGTCACTCACCCACGGTGGCAATGCACTAGAGTACAGCGTAGTAAATAGCTTAAACACTTCTCTTGGGCCAACAAGCCAAACGAGTTTTAACGCAGGTGAGCTAGAATACAACACCACTATTATTAATGCTGACGCATCGCGACTTGTGGACACTGGCTACTTCTATAGTGAAATGAACTTCGCTATGGGTGCAGAGTATCGCCACGAAAGCTATGAAATTACCGCAGGTGAAGAGAACTCTTATATTCAGGGTACATTTGGCCCGGGCGGCGTAGTTACCGACCCTGTTGATGGACCTTTTGGCGCTGCCGGTTCACAAGTATTCCCAGGCTTTACACCTGAGTCAGCAGGTGAAAATACCCGTCACAACTACAGCTTTTATGTGGATGTAGAAGCCGATGTGCTTGAAAACTGGAATGTGGCAGTAGCAGGTCGTTTTGAAGACTATTCAGATTTCGGTAGCACGTTTAACTGGAAGCTCTCTAATCGCGTTACTGTTACTGACACTTTTGCACTTCGTGCCTCGGTTTCAACAGGCTTTAGAGCGCCTTCCTTACAACAGCAGCATTTCACCTCTATTGCTACTGTGTTTGTTGACGGCGAACCCACTGAAACCGGTACATTTGCAGCTTCAAGCGACGTAGCTCAAGCGTTAGGTAGCCCAGGTCTTGATGCTGAAGAATCAGATAACTACAGCGCAGGTTTCACCTATTCGCCTACAGCGAATTTCAACCTAACCGTAGACTTCTATCGCATTGATATTGACGACCGAATTGTACTGTCTAACAACCTATCGGGCGATGCTATTGAAGCGTTACTTGAAGGCACAGGTGCTAACCAAGCTCGCTTCTTCTTAAACGCGATTGATTCACGTACTGAAGGGGTAGATATTGTTTCTACCTACACGTTGAATACTGCCGACTTTGGTGCGTTTAACTTCAATGCTGGTATTAACTTCAACGATAACGAAGTCACCGACATTATAGATGCGCCAGATGTACTTCAAAATGCGGGTTTCGACCAAAGTAACTTGTTCGACGATGTTGAACTACGCCGCTTTGAAACAAGCTCGCCAGATAGCAAAGTGAACCTTGGCGTAACTTGGTCTTATGACCGTTATAACGCTACTTTGCGCAACACACGTTACGGCGAAGTTGAAGATCCGTCTTCTATTGAAGCACGCAACGAAATCATTCCTTCTGAGTGGATCACAGATTTAGATGTTCGCGTAGCCCTTACTGACAACCTAGCGGTATCGGTTGGTGCGAATAACATCTTCGATGTTTACCCAGAAGCTACACGCGATTTAGTTGATGACGTAACGACCTTCTCGATGATTTTCCCATACTCAGGTTTCTCACCGTATGGTTTCACAGGCCGTTATGTTTACGGAAAAGTAACTTATAGCTTTTAATTAATCTTGTAAGGTAGAACTAAACAAAAATGCCGGATGTGAAAACATCCGGCATTTTTATGCTCTACTTTTCCCCATCAAAATTATATGCGGTAAATTCGTATTTAACCTCCCTACACGGCAAGAACTATTCTCAAGATCAGTTACCTTTGTTAACAAGCATGAGCATTGTAAGTGCTCCCACTTTTGGGTTAACACTTTTAGAAGGAATTAATAATGGAAGTTCTTACAAATAATGAGGTAGACCTTGTATCAGGCGGATGCGCAGAGCACTGCTGGGGCGATTTTAGCGTAGCAGGATTGGCTGCATCGATGGGAGCTGGAGCTCTAGGCGGTGTCCGTGGTGGTGGCTGGGTTGGTGCTGCTATAGGTGCTATTTCTGGTGGGTTAGGATATGCAGGTAGTAAAGTTGGCGACAAGATGTCCGAGCGCACCACATTTACAACTGATGAGTAATTTTAGGGGCTAAGGACCCTTATTAGGAGCCAATATGCTGAAGAATATTAAACAGATTATAAGCTATATCCTTTTTATGGCATGTATTGTTGTTATCACCGTAACCACCGTAAAGATTGTAGAAATGATCTGGCCTTTAGAGAATGCTAAAACGCTCTTGGTGATTGTGGTCGTTTTTGTGACCACGTTCATTTGCACCCAAGTAGCAAAAAAGTATGGCTTATTTACCCGTTAGTTTCCGCTTTCGATAAACACTCGGCTCAAGCCCTTGGTCATTCTACTTTGCTATTCATATGTATGGTGACGGGTAACACTAAAGCGGTTCAAAATGTGATGCATAACGTAAACGGCACTCAAACTAAGGGCAATTGCCACGGCCACAGAGCTAAAACGGTAAAGCGCGCTGTAAACTAAATCTTGGTTGGGTGTTAGCGAGTTTCCAAACAAAATACCAAACGTGGTTAGCACACCAAACCCAATGCCCGGCATCCCGCCACCTAAAATATGACAGCGGCTAAAAATGAACGCTAAAATCCACAATACGAGTACCGGAAAAAGTAAAAAATCACTGTGATTGTACAAAAACAATTGCGCCAGCAGTGCTAAATTACAACCAATGAGTGTACCAATAGCCCGTTGCCACCCAGCGAGACTTGCCGCTTTCCAGCAAAGCGAAAATAGAATAAGTACCGATGAAGCTTGTGCCGATATAGAGTCTTGTAAATCCAGCGCTTGAAACACCACAAACGATAAAGTTGCTACACTTGCACACAAAGGTATCGGCAATAAGGTAGTAAATAAAAACCAGCACGAAACCAATTAAAGAAAATCTTACGTAAAGCGAAAATTTCTGATCAGGTGTCATTAGTCCCCTCCTCTAATTTACTTGCTCTGCGTGTTTCCTGTAGAGAAATACAGTCCGAGGCATTTTGTTCTATTTGCAACAGCGCACACGCCATTGCGTCTAGCTGCTCATGGGTTAACCCTGCATAAAACTGCTGCTTAACATCCGCAATTTTTTCATTTAGCGAATTCAAAACAACGCGACCGTCTTGAGTGAAATATAGTTTTTTGCTTCGCTTATCGTTGTTATCAACTTGGCGGCTAATCAGCGACAGCTCTTCAAGCTGCTTTAATGTGCGAGTTAACGACGGCATTTCTATGCCCAAACTTTGCGCTAGCGCTAATTGGGTAACCCCTTCGCCAATTAAATTGATATGCATTAACGCGAGCCATCTTGATTGCGTTAACCCCAAGGGCTCAACAGTTAACGTAACAGCTTCTCTGCATAACCGGTGTACTCGGCCCATCTTTCCAACAAGCGTAAAATCTAGCGTTTCGTGAAACGGCTTTAGAGCAGACATACACACCTCAAAGTTACTTAGCATGCTAACTACAACGACATTACTTAGCACGTTAAGTAAATAAAAAGCCGCATTTACGTTTCCTGCACGTGACTTTTTATGGTCTCCAAAATGATCGTTATAAATACCTTCAGTCTACTCATTCTAGGTTCGCCTTATTTTGTAAGGTTGGAAAAGCATTAAGGATGGTAAGGGAAGCATGACAACAACTAACGATAATTTTCTGCAGGTGCGTGGTGCGCGAGTTCACAACTTAAAAGGCGTGGATGTTGATATTCCCCGAAACAGGATTGTGGCCTTTACGGGCATTTCTGGCTCGGGTAAGTCCTCACTCGCCTTTGGCACCTTATACGCAGAAGCGCAGCATCGTTATTTAGATTCGGTTTCTCCTTATGCAAGAAGGTTGATTGATCAGATTGAAACGCCCGATGTAGATAGTATTGAAGGCTTACCACCTGCGGTTGGGCTGCATCAGAACCGCGGAACGCCTTCAATTCGTTCATCGGTAGGTAGTATCACCACCATTTCAAATAGCCTGCGTATGCTGTATTCCCGTGCAGGTGATTACCCCACAAATCAAAAAATCATTTATGCCGATGGATTCTCGCCAAATACCGTTGAGGGTGCCTGCGAGAAGTGCCATGGCATTGGCACTGTGTTTGATGTAACCGAAGACAAACTGGTGCCCGACCCTACCCTTACCATTCGTGAAGGAGCCATTGCTGCCTGGCCTGGTGCTTGGCAAGGTAAAAATTTAGTGCGGGTTCTACTGTCGTTAGATATTGATGTCGATATTCCTTGGCAGGAATTACCCGAATCTACGCGAGATTGGATTTTATTCACCGACGATACACCCCAAGTACCGGTATACAGAAACTATAACTTGGCTCAGACCCAAGCCGCGAAGGAAGAAGGCGAACCCGCCAGCTATAACGGTAAGTTTATTGGCGCTAAACGCTATGTACTTGAAACCTTCAAAACCTCTCAAAAAGAAAAGATAAAGCAAAAAGTAGCGCAATATCTTGCCGTTTCAACGTGCCCACAATGCTATGGAAAAAAGCTTAAACAGGCTTCACTATCAGTAACGCTTTGCGGCCTAGACATATCCGCCTTCTCTCAACGTTCGTTGAGCGACGTGGTAGAACATTTGAATACGCTACTTGATACAGCCAAAGCCCAAAACAACGAACGGGCACTGGTTATTCATAACATTGCTAAAGACATCGTGGCTCGTATCAAACCCATCATTGCTCTTGGATTGGGGTACCTGTCACTAGAGCGAAGCACTACGACGATTTCAGCCGGTGAATTACAGCGGTTACGGCTAGCCACCCAAATAAAATCAAAATTGTTTGGCGTGGTATATATTATGGATGAGCCATCGTCTGGCCTGCACCCGAACGATGTAACCGCATTGCTAGACGCATTTGATGCGCTAGTAGAAGCAGGTAATAGCGTATTTTTGGTTGAGCATAATCCCCGTGTCATTAAACACGCTGACTGGGTTGTTGATATCGGCCCCTATGCAGGCTTAAACGGCGGTGAGTTGGTATATAGTGGACCTGTCGATGCATTGGAAAAAGCATCGAATTCAATAACTTCGCAATACCTTTTCAATAACGCTTTAGCCCTTAAGCATCACAACCGTGCCCCGAAAGGCTGGCTATCATTAAAAGCCATTAGCAAAAACAACCTTGATAATATCGACTGCGCGTTTCCCCTTGGCACTATTACCACAGTAACCGGCGTATCAGGCTCGGGTAAATCAAGCTTAGTCAGCCATGCACTGGTGGAGTTGGTGAAAGCGTCACTTGGCACTAGCAATACGCCCGACAAAAACGCTGCTATTAATAACTCTGCCGGCAAAAGCGCCGCTAGCAATAACCCTGCAGCAGTTATTACCGAAGCCACCTTGCTGGAAAGCAACGAAGAGCAGCCTGCTAGCGGCTATATCGATAGTGGCAATAATAATCATGGTAGTGAAGGTGGCATTCAAGATGGCAGCGCAGACAACAAAGTAAGTGATGCAGAACAAATAAAGCGATTAGTCGTAGTAAACCAATCCCCCATTGGCAGAACGCCCCGTTCAAATTTAGCGACTTACACAGGGCTATTCGACCATGTGCGCAAACTATTCGCCGCCACACCATTAGCGAAAAAACGACGCTACGATGCAGGTCGATTTTCGTTTAATACCACCAAAGGAAGGTGCGCCAACTGCGAGGGAGTAGGCTTCGTATCGGTAGAATTACTCTTTATGCCATCGGTGTACTCCCCCTGCCCGGTTTGCGATACAAAACGCTACAACCAAGACACATTAGACGTTACCTGGAATTCATTATCGATAGCCGATGTACTGTCGCTAAGTGTGGCCGAGGCACACAACATATTCGCTAATGAAGCCCCTGTTTTTCGTGCGCTCGATGCGCTTGTGAAAGTGGGCTTGGGCTACTTACGATTAGGCCAACCCGCCACCGAACTTTCAGGGGGAGAAGCACAACGAATAAAACTGGCTACCGAGCTGAAAAGAGCCGACAAAAAACACACCCTTTACGTACTAGACGAGCCCACAACTGGGCTTCACCCTGCAGATATTTCATTGTTAATGAAACACCTAAATACATTGGTGGATGAAGGCAGCAGCGTGGTAATGGTAGAGCACAATATGCAAGTTGCGTCATCTAGTGATTATATTATAGATATTGGCCCAGGTGCTGGTGATGCTGGGGGAAACATAGTGGCCAAAGGCACTCCAGAAGATGTTGGTAATTGTTCAGAAAGTAAAACAGCGCCCTTTATCAGGCCTAACTAGCATTGTTGGATACGATACACGCGTGCGGCAAATATAAGTACCATTGAGCTAGCAGGTATTTTTTATAATCTTACTTGTTCTCTGCGCTGTATAAACCTTATAGACGAGTAAAGTGAACGGAATTACATGAGCACAACGCAATCTACTCAAGCAGAGTCTGCTTTGGGGTTAACGCTAAAAAATTGGTGGAGTATTGTTAAACGTACATTTACCAACATCCAAAGCCATAACATTCCCCTTATCGCCGCAGGCGTTGCGTTCTTCTGCTTACTGGCTATATTCCCTCTTCTTGGTGCAACCATTTCCTTATATGGCTTAATAGTGTCACCCGAAGAGTTACACAATCATATGGCCTTACTGGTCAACGTAGTACCTAGCGACAGCAGCTATATCATTGAAGAACAGCTTAAAAACCTCACTCAAAAATCGAATTCAGCACTGGGTTGGGGCTTTTTCCTAACGCTTTTTTTATCACTGTGGAGCAGCAGTAAAGGTGCAAATGCACTTATTACCGCGTGTAATATTACCTACATCGAAGACAATGGCAGAGGCTTTTTTAAAGGCTTAATCGCCCGCATAACCGGCACCATTAGCGTGATAGCCACGGTCATTGTTGCGCTAGTTTGCATTACTGTTCTTCCGGAAATGATAAGTTGGTTTTCTAGCGGCTTAATAAGCTTCAAGCAAGCGTCATGGATAACCTGGCCTGTATTGCTGCTGCTCTTTAATATTGGGCTATCTGCACTATACCGTTACGCTCCTCATAGGCGTTCAGCGCAATGGCGGTGGGTTACACCAGGGTCGTTATTCGCCACCTTATTATGGATTGCCGCGTCTTACGGGTTTTCTATTTATTTAAATGAATTCGCCAGCTACAACAAAACCTATGGATCAGTGGGCGGTATTATCATTCTACTCATGTGGCTGTACTTAAGCGCCTACATCATACTTATTGGCGCGGAAGTAAACTCATCAATTGAGCTTCAAACTACCGCAGACAGTACCGTGGGTGAAGACAAGCCTATGGGTGAACGAAATGCCGTGGTGGCAGATAATACGCCGGAAGATTTGAAAGAGAATTGATGTAACCGGCTTATCGACGCACTTCTAATAAATATAAACAACTCGGCTAATTCTTATCGAAAGCTAACATTTTATCTTATGTCAGTTAATTGGTATTTTGAGTGAGCGGCTGTCATCGTCCCACAGCAGGTTAAAGCGCTGTAGGTAATCCTTCCTTTCGGATGCACACTTTACAAACTTAGCCATATCATCGCTATTATTTATACACTCAGGAGTTTCTTTATAAAAGTTATTCCAAGCCACTTTTTTTGCCCCCTTAAAGTTATGATAGCTACTTACCAACACATTTCGAGTGGTCGGGTAATTACGCAAACTCGGTTGAGCTTCCCTCTTGGGGTTTCTTTGATTACTAATATAATTCTGTGTGGGAGTTGATGACTTGGCAGTGCTGCTGTTTTTTTCGCTACCTAAACATGCTAGAAACTGAGCCTTAGCTTCGCGATGATGTGAGCGTCTAAGCTCTGTTACTTTGTCCCGTAAAAGACCGTTCCAATGATCTGCTGCTGCTTTCTCTTCCATACAGCTCTCTTTGGCAAATAGGTTAATTGAAAAAGTATTCAGTACCCAAAATACAAAAAATAGCTTCAAGCAATCCATGCGTTTAACTCCAGTATTCTAATGCTCCGCTGAGTTTCCATGACGTATTTAACAGCGAAAGAACAGTGCAGATGAATAACATCCTATAAAACAATATTACGAGCCGATGTTATGTAAATCCAGTAGTAACTTTATCTTTTCTAGAAAAATTTTTGCAAAGAATTAGTGTGCCACCCGTCTGATGATCTCACGACTGGGGTGCACTAATCTTCACAAATGAACTTAACTATAGCTGTGCCTTTAAAACGACTAACATATTCTTAATTGCTGTATCATGCCGTAAAACACCTAAAGGAATGCGTTGCCAAATGATTTCGAACCATACCCAAACATTGCAAGACCTATTTGGTTTTTCTTCATTTCGTAGTGGTCAGCAAGAGGTTGTAGATAGTCTGCTTAATCAGCGCTCATCGCTTGCCATATTTCCCACGGGTTCAGGTAAGTCGCTGTGCTATCAGTTTGTAGCAACGCAACTACCACATTTAACCTTGGTAGTGTCGCCGTTGTTGGCGTTAATGAAAGATCAGATCGCCTTTTTACATAGTAAAGACATTGCTGCCGCGAGCATCGATTCAACACTAACCGCTGAACAAAATAAGCAAGTCATGAACGACGTGCGTTCTGGTGAATGCAAAATACTCATGGTGTCGGTAGAGCGTTTTAAGAACGAACGTTTTAGGCAGTTTATAGAGTCGATTCAAGTTTCAATGTTAGTGATTGATGAAGCCCACTGTATCTCTGAATGGGGGCACAACTTTCGTCCTGATTACTTGAAACTACCAGCCTATCAGCAAGAATTAAACATTCCCTTGGTGTTACTGCTGACTGCGACGGCCACTAAAAAAGTGAAGCTTGATATGGCGCGTCGGTTTGATATTGCGCCAGAAAATATTGTTCAAACAGGATTCTATCGGCCCAACCTTAATTTAAATGTACTTCCAGTTGTAGAAAAGAATAAAAACCAAGCCTTACTGGAAGAACTTCAGCGCCAACAAGGCGCGGGTATTATATGCGCGGGTATTGTATATGTAACGTTGCAACAAACCGCCGAACAAGTCGCACGCTTTTTACAACAAAATGGGGTCGCAGCAAGCGCCTATCATGCCGGACTAGACAGCGATATTCGCCAAAACATTCAACAAGATTTCATGGTAAACAAGCTACAAGTGGTAGTGGCCACTATTGCGTTTGGCATGGGCATTGATAAATCTGATATTCGTTTTGTTGTACATTACGACTTACCCAAGTCTATCGAGAACTACAGCCAAGAAATTGGTCGAGGTGGCCGCGACGGACAAAACGCTAACTGCACTGTGCTGGCCAACCTAGATGGCCTAGTGACAATTGAAAACTTTGTTTATGGCGATACGCCAGACAAATCCGCTATTGAACGGGTAATTAAGGACATTGCCAGTCAAGCACCTGAGCAAAGCGCTAGCTCTTCATACGTTAACTCAAGCATCGATGTATACCAGTGGGAAACACAAATAAACAGCTTATCTACCTTAAGCAATATTCGTCAGCTTCCGCTTAAAACCTTGTTAGTACAACTAGAACTCGCCAAGGTTATTCGCCCTTTATACGCCTATTTTGCCGAATTCAAATACCGTTTTAATACCGGCAAAGCCGATATTCTCAACTTATTTAGCAAAGAGCGAAGCGATTTTCTAAACGCCGTTTTCACCCATACCGATATGAAAAAAGTATGGGGTGTAGTGAATTTCGACAGCATTTTTGAGCACTACGGTGCTGAACGCGCAAGAGTAGTAGCGGCGTTAGAATATTTACACGAACACAATCATATCGAGCTAGCGTCGCGGTTAATTACCGATGTGTACGAGGTTAATCAGCAAGCACTGTTAGCAGATGATCTACCCAATAGCCTAGCCGAAAACCTCGCCCACTACTTTGCTGAAAATGAACGTAAAGAAGTAAAACGTATTGCCGCCTTGGTACGGTTCTTCGAGCTTAATACCTGTTTAAACTATAACTTGTCGGCCTATTTTGATGACCAACAGGCTCCACAAGAATGCGGCCACTGCAGTGTGTGCAATGGTAAAGTGGCCAAATTAGACTATTCAACGCCTATCCCCTTGCCAGATAAAGAACAAGTAACCCAGGCCATGGCAGCCCTTAACAGTCACCTTGAAGGTAAGTTTAACGAAACCATCACTGAATCTATCTATTGCCGTTTTTTAACCGCCATGACCATGCCTTTATTTACCCGTTTAAAAGTAAGACAAGTTGTAGGGTTTGGCAGCTGCGAGTTTTGCAGATATGCGGATGTGAAAGCCGTTGTTACCGAGATTTTAGATGAGGGCGCTAGGCCTTAATACCTGTTACCCCTAATATCTGTTACTCTACGCGGCAAATATGCGCGGCATATAATCTCAGTTACACCGTGTCGCAGTTACACCGTGTCGCAGTTACACCGTGTCGCCCAATTCGTATACTTGCATAAACACGCTACCTAAAAGTGCTAGCACCAGATAACAATAGTGCGGGCGCTAAATAAAGATAAGTAAAAAGACAAATAATACTAGCGTTAGGCCTTACATAACGCGCTCAGCATAATACTCAGGATTACCATGGCTCTTAAAGCAACCATTTTTAAAGCGGATATATCGATTACCGATATGGATCGCAATTACTACAATGAGCACAATTTAACTATTGCTCGCCATCCTTCTGAAAACGATGCACGCATGATGCTTCGTATCGTGGCTTTTATTGTAAATGCTCATGAACAGCTGCAGTTTACAAAAGGGTTATCTGACGACGAAGTGCCAGACATTTGGCAAAAGGACTTCAGCGACGTAATAGAACTGTGGATTGAGTTGGGCCAACCTTCCGAACAACGCATTAAAAAAGGCTGCAATCAAAGCCAGCAGATGATGATTTATGCTTACGCAGATAACAGCTTCGATGCTTGGTGGAAGAAAGAACAAAACAGCTTGCGCACCAGAAAGAACTTATCGGTTTTCACCTTGCCAGAAAGCCTTTCTACCTCGCTAGCTAACGCCGTAGACCGTTCAATGCAAATGCAAGTAACGGTGCAAGATGGCCAAATTTGGCTAACTATCGAAAGCGCTGGCAATAGCGAATGTATAGAAGTGGAAATTGAAAAGCATTTGTAATTTTTCTAACGGTACAGAATGGATAGCCGATAGATGCTGATCTGGCTGACATAATGCTGCAATAAATACCTAATAACATGATTGGATTATGATTCTTCTATCAATATCCAAGTGAAAATTCTACTAATTAACTTGCCGGAATCCGTTGACCGACTCAATTTGTTTACGCAGAGCGCAAAGCACTATTCAGCTGAATTTTCAGTCATAACGGCAATTAAAGGCTCGTCAGATAACGTTATGCACCAAGGATATTCAAAGCGTGCTAACAAGCTAAATTACTATAAAAAATTAACCCTAGGGGAAATCGGCTGCTTTATTAGCCATAGAAAAGCCTGGTCTTTTATTGTCGAGCATAAGCTAGCGTTCGCCGTAGTACTAGAAGACGATGTGATGTTTGAGCATAGCTTTCAACAACTAGATAAAGTAATAGATAAAATCAACGAGCCTTGGGACTACATAAACCTTAACGAAGTACATGAGAAACGTTCTGCGACAACCGTCTTCATGTCTGAAGGTGTTTCTGTGGTCAAATATAATAAATTACCTATTGGCGCTTCTGCACAAGTCATTTCCTATAGTGGCGCTGAAAAGTTGCTAAAATATACAGAATCTTTTTCTAGGCCCTTGGACGTTGAACTTCAATGGTTAGCAGTAGATAAAATAAAAGCTTTAGGTATTAAGCCTTACCCGTTTAAAACAAGAAAGCTACATAGCGACATTGACCAATTTGGTAGAAGAAATAGTGTAAGTGGGAACCCTGTTGTGAAAGTTTTTAATCTAATAAAATTTCAGGCTCACCTTTTTAAAAATACAGTATTATGAATATTAGTATTAAGGCGATAGACGCTTTTATTACTTACTCTTTGAAGTTTTGAATGTCGCTAATAACCAGTATTCACTCTTAA
>NZ_JAESDI010000039.1 GCF_019249215.1 Alteromonas lipotrueae | reverse complement strand
AAGACATACGGTGGTTCAGCTCAGGCTTTCGATCAAATCGATAACGCGCCTGAAGAAAAAGCTCGTGGTATTACCATCTCTACATCTCACGTAGAGTATGACACTCCTACTCGTCACTACGCTCACGTAGACTGCCCAGGACACGCTGATTACGTTAAAAACATGATCACCGGTGCTGCTCAGATGGACGGCGCGATCCTAGTAGTAGCTGCGACTGATGGCCCTATGCCTCAGACTCGTGAGCACATCCTACTTGGTCGTCAGGTTGGTGTTCCTTACATCATCGTATTCATGAACAAATGTGACATGGTTGATGATGAAGAGCTTCTAGAGCTAGTAGAAATGGAAGTTCGTGAACTTCTTAGCGAATATGAATTCCCAGGCGATGACCTTCCAGTTATCCAAGGTTCTGCACTTAAAGCCCTTGAAGGCGATGCAGAATGGGAAAAGAAAATCATCGAACTTGGTGAAGCTCTTGATTCATACATCCCAGAGCCAGAGCGTGCTATCGATAAGCCGTTCATTCTTCCAATCGAAGACGTATTCTCAATCTCAGGCCGTGGTACAGTAGTAACGGGTCGTGTAGAGCAAGGTATTGTTAAAGTTGGTGAAGAAGTAGAAATCGTTGGTATCAAAGATACGACTAAGACGACTTGTACTGGTGTTGAAATGTTCCGTAAACTTCTAGACGAAGGTCGCGCTGGTGAGAACGTTGGTGTTCTTCTACGTGGTACTAAGCGTGAAGACGTTGAACGTGGTCAAGTACTAGCTAAGCCTGGTTCAATCAACCCACACACTAAATTCGAAGCTGAAGTATACGTACTAAGCAAAGACGAAGGTGGCCGTCATACTCCATTCTTCAAAGGCTATCGTCCACAGTTCTACTTCCGTACAACTGACGTAACTGGTGCTGTAGAGCTTCCAGAAGGCGTAGAGATGGTAATGCCTGGTGACAACCTTAAGTTCGTAGTAGAACTTATTGCACCAATCGCGATGGACGAAGGTTTACGCTTCGCTATCCGTGAAGGTGGCCGTACTGTAGGTGCTGGTGTTGTAGCTAAGATTCTTTAATCTAAGCAAACCAAAGCATAAAAAGAAGGCGCTCATTTGAGCGCCTTTTTTGTGTC
>NZ_JAESDI010000038.1 GCF_019249215.1 Alteromonas lipotrueae | reverse complement strand
GCTACGGCTCCGCTATTCGCTTAACCTTGCTACTAAATATAAGTCGCTGACCCATTATACAAAAGGTACGCAGTCACAGAACAAGTCTGCTCCCACTGCTTGTACGTATACGGTTTCAGGTTCTATTTCACTCCCCTCACAGGGGTTCTTTTCGCCTTTCCCTCACGGTACTGGTTCACTATCGGTCAGTTAGGAGTATTTAGCCTTGGAGGATGGTCCCCCCATATTCAGTCAAGATAACACGTGTCCCGACCTACTCGATTTCACAACAATGGTTTCTTCGTGTACGGGGCTATCACCCTGTATCGCGCCACTTCCCAGAGGCTTCCACTAAATCCAAAATTGCTTAAGGGCTAATCCCCGTTCGCTCGCCGCTACTAGGGGAATCTCGGTTGATTTCTTTTCCTAAGGGTACTTAGATGTTTCAGTTCCCCTCGTTCGCCTCGTTACACTATATATTCATGTAACGATACCTATAAATAGGTGGGTTTCCCCATTCGGACATCTGTGGCTCAAATGCATTTTGTCGGCTCACCACAGCTTTTCGCAGACTTACACGTCCTTCATCGCCTCTAACTGCCAAGGCATCCACCGTATACGCTTAGTCACTTAACCATACAACCCCAAATGGCCTTCTTCATTGGTCTTTATCTTTCACCAAGCTTCCTCGCTCACTCAGTTACATACTGGAAGTATGCGCCTTCGTTCGCTCGTTGCGTGGCTCAGCTAAAACCCAATGTCTCGGCCATTGCACTAATGAACACCGAAGTGTTATTGATACAATGAACAAGAAAGAAAGACTCTCCCGCCTTTTGAATTCAGGACTTAGATGAGATCTAACTCAGTTGTATGCATGACAAGCTAATCGTGAAATTGCCTTGCTATCAAATAAAGATTGATAACAAGCAATTCAAGTCAAGTAGAGTAGTAAGTACGTCTTTCGACTTCTCAATTACTCAAATTTTGATTGATTTACTAATTAAATATCAGCTTTCCAAATTGTTAAAGAACATAATGCTTTCAAAGAAAGCACTTAAGTTTGATTTTGCAATCAAAATTAAGCGCTCTAAGGCACATCTTTAAACTTTTAAACAAGACAATTTGTGTAGGCACTACACTAACAATGTCACCATCGACATTTTGGTAAGGAGGTGATCCAACCCCAGGTTCCCCTAGGGT
>NZ_JAESDI010000037.1 GCF_019249215.1 Alteromonas lipotrueae | reverse complement strand
AGCCAAAGCCATAATTAGTTTGTTCAATACTAAATCAATTTGGAGGCTAGCATGAACAAACATAGCATGATTTTTATCGGATTGGATACGCATAAAGAGTTTCACGAGGTTGCCTATTGTGAAGAGCAGCGTGGAGCAAGTGCGGTGCACTATGGCCGAATTTCTTCTTCAAAAGTCAGCGTCAAAAAGCTCATTCGTCAGTTTGAATCGAAATACCCCGGGGCAACGATTCACGTGGTGTATGAAGCAGGGCCATGTGGATATTGGATTTATCGACTTATCGCAAGTTTAGGACATTGTTGCTACGTCGTTGCGCCCTCCCTTATTCCGAAAAAGCCTGGTGAACATATCAAGACCGATAGGCGCGATGCATTGAAGCTGGTGAAGCTGCTAAAGTCGGAAGATCTCACGCCTATTTATGTGCCTGAGCCAGAAGATGAGGCAGTAAGAGATTTATCCCGCGCTCGCGAGCTTGCCATGAAGGATCTAAAAGAAGCCAAATACCAACTCAAAGCGCTGCTACTGAGAAATAATATTCGATATGAGGGCACTGCTAATTGGTCGAAGAAACATCTGCGGTGGCTGACTGAGTTGATATTACCTCATCCCGCGCAGCACATTGTGCTGCAAGAGTACTTACAAACGATAGAAGAGCGCATACGACGATTGGAAAGGTTAGATAACGAACTGACACATCACGTACACCAGTGGCGGTATTATCCTGTCGTTAAAGCGATCCAAGCCATGCGTGGTGTGAGGCTGCTAGTGGCGGTTGGGGTTGTTGCGGAACTTGGTGATTTACACCGCTTCGACCATCCTAGGAAGCTTATGGCTTATTTAGGTTTGGTACCAAGCGAGCATTCCTCAGGCGGAAAACGTCATTTGGGCGCTATTACGAAGTCTGGTAACGGCAGAGCTAGGCGCTTGTTAATTGAGGGGGCGCACAGCTATCGATATCCCGCGAATGTGTCGACTAATATTCAAATCCGGCAAGAAGGGCTACCCAAAGACATCGTCGACATTGCGTGGAAAGCACAGCTTCGCCTGTGCAAACGCTACCAGCGAATGAGCAAGAAAGGTAAACATTACAATCTCATTATTACCGCAATAGCCAGAGAAATGGCAGCCTACATATGGGCTATTGTGAGAGAGGTCGTGCTTACGCCGGTCAATCCAAAATTAAGACTGAGCAGAGTACCTGCATGACAAACGAGTTTGAGCTAACTCATTCGGATCAGGCCGCGGAATGTGGCACAACCTACGAGGGCGTTATGACGGCAATAACTTAACGGTTATTGATCCACGAACATAGACTGATGAGAAGGTGACCACGGCGGAGTGAGTAAGGTAGGCGCTGTTCATCGAGAGATGAATAATCCACGAATACCAGCATGACAACCGACGACATTACTACCTCATCCGGTGCGTTAGCTCATTTATTTAGAGCAAGAAAGCAGCTAATTATGGACCGAAAAAATGTCAGGGAGACACTCGGTTTTTATTGACAAGGGGAGTCATACCAAC
>NZ_JAESDI010000035.1 GCF_019249215.1 Alteromonas lipotrueae | reverse complement strand
GTTCGCTGGGACGCATACACGCGGGGCGGCTGCGCCATTATGCCCCACATGTCTGCGCCCGTTATTGGAAAGTTATGTTTCCTAAGGGATAAATGGATTGAATTGGTTTTTAATAATAGTCTCATTATGTGCTGGGTGTCTTATATGTAAACCACTCTTTGTATATCTGTTCAAAGCTGTTAGTGGAAATGCGGCAGAATTGGACAAAGGTTTCAATTCGGTATACCCAAGTGATTCAGCTTATAAAAAAGGGCCTACTTTAAAGGGTGACGAAATGCGGCATGAACCTGAAAGTGTCGTGGAAAGTGCAGGTATGGCAATGTTTGTAGTCTTATTATTACCATTGATTCCGTCTACATTTTTAGCTATCGGAATTTATTTTGCGCTAACATTTTTGATAGGTCTATTTTAGATGAAACATAACAAAAAAATTAAGCACGCCCGCTGCGCGGGCTGGGACGCAAACACGCAGGGCGGCTGCGCCATTATGCCCTACGTGCCTGCGCCCCTTATTTAAAAGTTAGCCACTTAAAAGGATGTTTTTATGGAAGAAGATATTTTAAACCTTATTGGAAGAGGTGAAGACAACGAAACTGAATATCTTCCTTCAAACGTAACTCCTAGAAACTTATCTAAAGTTATTTGTTCGTTTGCGAATGCTAACGGAGGCTTTATTGCGCTTGGTGTTCTTGAAAATGGAAACCACATTCAAGGCATCGATGAAGAGCTCGCAAATGTAACCCTACAGAAAACAAGAGACCTTCTAAGCAATGTAGCTCTAGACGCTTCCTACCATAGAGTACGCGGTCCACTATCCGTTTTTTTAATCAAAGTAGAAAAATCGAGTTCACTCTCTACATGCCATGAAGGTGCATTTATTCGCGAAGGCGAATCTATACGTCCAATGTCAGTTGAAGAAATCAAAAGAGCATCTAATCAGAACAGTTTGGACACCGAAATAATTATACAAACACTAGCAGAACAAACAGAGCTAATAGAAAAAATGAAGAACGAACAAGCTAGTAATAATAGTTTAAAATCAAAAGCTATCGACTACTTGGTGGGTGGTCTAGTCGGGGCAATTCTGGGAGCGCTGATCAGTGGCTAACAAAACGCTGTTGGCACTCCCTCCGGTCGCTGGGACGCAAACACGCAGGGCCGCTTCGCTATTATGCCCTACGTGCCTGCGCCCCAAAGCTTAGCGTTAGAAGGCGTCAGCCTAAACTACGTTTGGCTTAATAAAAATACCAGTTCAACCGCCCTCACCTGTTGTTTCAAAAATCGCACTGGCTTTAGGCGGTTTTAACTTCGCCGCATTAAATCCAAAGGTTGCGCAATAGGCGCCTCATCGGCTGGTTTTTATTTTAAGTCAGCAAGCGCCATTGCACTTGGTAGTTCAAATGGCAGCTTGCTTCAGTCAAATCAAAACCATCTCTGCTCTGGCATTTTGCTTGTTTGCTTTAACAATCAATCGTATGCTGGCTTTATTAGTTTTTAATAAGGCCAAAGGTGCAGGCTCTGCTTCTAACAAAGCGCTTAAGCCACTCCCTTCGGTCGCTGGGACGCCTATACGCGGGGCGGCTTCGCCATTATGCCCCACGTATCTGCGCCCCTTAGCTTAAAGTTAGGCGTCATTTACTTACAGCACTAAAAAGTAGGTTCAACCGTGACATTCCAGCATCAAGGCTGTTTCGCTA
>NZ_JAESDI010000034.1 GCF_019249215.1 Alteromonas lipotrueae | reverse complement strand
ATTAACAATTTAGGAATTCTGATATTCACGTAATCAATCTTTGAGCACTGAGTACTACTACTCTCGTTGCTTTAATCAGCTTTGTCTTACAACACTCAAGATAAAAAGCCTCTTGGGCGTTGTATGGTTAAGCCTCTCGGGCAATTAGTACAGGTTAGCTTAACGCCTTACAACGCTTCCACATCCTGCCTATCAACGTCATCGTCTATAACAACCCTTCCGGACTTTAAAAGTCAGGGATGACTCATCTTTGGGCCGGCTTCCCGCTTAGATGCTTTCAGCGGTTATCCGTTCCGAACGTAGCTACCGGGCAATGCCATTGGCATGACAACCCGAACACCAGCGGTTCGTCCACTCCGGTCCTCTCGTACTAGGAGCAGCTCCCATCAATCATCCAACGCCCACACCAGATAGGGACCGAACTGTCTCACGACGTTCTAAACCCAGCTCGCGTACCACTTTAAATGGCGAACAGCCATACCCTTGGGACCGACTTCAGCCCCAGGATGTGATGAGCCGACATCGAGGTGCCAAACACCGCCGTCGATATGAACTCTTGGGCGGTATCAGCCTGTTATCCCCGGAGTACCTTTTATCCGTTGAGCGATGGCCCTTCCATACAGAACCACCGGATCACTATGACCTACTTTCGTACCTGCTCGACGTGTCTGTCTCGCAGTTAAGCTAGCTTATGCCATTGCACTAACCTCACGATGTCCGACCGTGATTAGCTAACCTTCGTGCTCCTCCGTTACTATTTGGGAGGAGACCGCCCCAGTCAAACTACCCACCAGACACTGTCCATAATCCCGATAAGGGACCAATGTTAGAACATCAAACATACAAGGGTGGTATTTCAAGGACGGCTCCACACAATCTAGCGACTGTGCTTCGAAGCCTCCCACCTATCCTACACATGTAGGTTCAATGTTCAGTGCCAAGCTGTAGTAAAGGTTCACGGGGTCTTTCCGTCTAGGTGCGGGTACACAGCATCTTCACTGCGATTTCAATTTCACTGAGTCTCGGGTGGAGACAGCGTGGCCATGGTTACACCATTCGTGCAGGTCGGAACTTACCCGACAAGGAATTTCGCTACCTTAGGACCGTTATAGTTACGGCCGCCGTTTACCGGGGCTTCGATCAAGAGCTTCTCCGAAGATAACCCCATCAATTAACCTTCCGGCACCGGGCAGGTGTCACACCCTATACGTCCTCTTGCGAGTTAGCAGAGTGCTGTGTTTTTAATAAACAGTCCCAGCCACCTGGTCACTGCGGCCCTCATCTGCTCAAGGAGCAAGTCCTATCACAAACAAGGGCGTACCTTCTCCCGAAGTTACGGTACAATTTTGCCGAGTTCCTTCACCCGAGTTCTCTCAAGCGCCTTAGTATTCTCTACCTGACCACCTGTGTCGGTTTGGGGTACGGTTCATATAATCATAAGTTTAGAAGCTTTTCCTGGAAGCAGGGCATCAACAACTTCACTACCGTAGTAGCTCGTCTCGCATCTCAGCTTTAAGCGTCCGGATTTACCTAAACGCTCGGCCTACTTGCTTTCACTTGGACAACCAACGCCAAGCTTGCTTAGCCTTCTCCGTCCCTCCATCACTGATTATATAAGTACGGAAATATTAATCCGTTTCCCATCGACTACGCATTTCTGCCTCGCCTTAGGGGCCGACTTACCCTGCCCTGATTAGCATGGGACAGGAAACCTTGGTCTTCCGGCGTGGGAGTTTTTCACTCCCATTATCGTTACTCATGTCAGCATTCGCACTTGTGATATGTCCAGCAGACTTCTCAATCCACCTTCATCCACTTACACAACGCTCCCCTACCATACGTGTAAACACGTATCCGCAGCTTCGGTATATTGCTTAGCCCCGTTACATCTTCCGCGCAGGCCGACTCGACTAGTGAGCTATTACGCTTTCTTTAAAGGGTGGCTGCTTCTAAGCCAACCTCCTAGCTGTCTATGCCTTCCCACATCGTTTCCCACTTAGCAATATTTTGGGACCTTAGCTGGCGGTCTGGGTTGTTTCCCTCTTCACGACGGACGTTAGCACCCGCCGTGTGTCTCCCGGATAGTTCTCATTGGTATTCGGAGTTTGCAAAGGGTTGGTAAGTCGGGATGACCCCCTAGCCTTAACAGTGCTCTACCCCCAATGGAATTCGTCCGAGGCTCTACCTAAATAGATTTCGGGGAGAACCAGCTATCTCCCGGTTTGATTGGCCTTTCACCCCCAGCCACAAGTCATCCCCTAACTTTTCAACGTTAGTGGGTTCGGTCCTCCAGTTGATGTTACTCAACCTTCAACCTGCCCATGGCTAGATCACCGGGTTTCGGGTCTATACCTAGCAACTAAACGCGCAGTTAACACTCGCTTTCGCTACGGCTCCGCTATTCGCTTAACCTTGCTACTAAATATAAGTCGCTGACCCATTATACAAAAGGTACGCAGTCAC
>NZ_JAESDI010000033.1 GCF_019249215.1 Alteromonas lipotrueae | reverse complement strand
CTGGGACGCTAACATGTGGGCTGACTCACTTCGTTCGGATTTTAGCCCACATGCTAGCGCCCCTTAGCTTAAAGTTAGATACTCGCAGGTATTCATGGCATCGTTTCTATTTTTAGCTTGCATGCTTAATTTTTTCTTTCTCGGTGGCAGAGGCTTACTAATTGCTTCAAAACTAAAACAATTAATCGGGTACAACGGAAGCACATTGAGTCTTTATTACACAATACAAAATAGAGCTTTTTCAAATTCCAATACTCTAGTTAACGAAGCAAATTCTGAAGCCCTAACTCTACTTATTCAATGCAAGCAAAATATTAGAGTCATGTTTGCAATTGGCTTTGCATGTATTGTTGCCTCAATTCCTTTTGCATAGTAAAAACGTATCTAACAAAAAAATTAAGTTCGCCCGCTGCGCGGGCTGGGACGCAAACACGCGGGGCGGCTTCGCCATTATGCCCCACGTGCCTGCGCCCCTTATTTAAAAGTTATATGCCAAAGGAATAATATGAGTAAAAGGAAGTTTTGGGCAGTTGTCTTAACTGTCTGTTTTATCACTCACATTCTTTGTTATTTTCACTTCGTATATACCGGCGACACCGTTGCAGCCATTTTTGGGTATTTTGCATCTCTAGTCGTTATGCCGTTCGCTTTTATCGGTGTTTTAGCTATCGCATTAATATCGTTTCTAAATTTCAGTACAAAACAAAAATGGGCTTTATTTCTTGCACCTACAATTACCCTAACTAGTTTTTTAGTGTATTTTTATTATGTAATTCAATACGGTGGGCCTCATTAGTGCAACTGGCATATAACAAACAAATTATGTCACTCGCTGCCGCTCGCTGGGACGCAAACACGTGCGCGGCTTCGCCATTATTGCACACGTGTTTGCGCCCCATATTTGGAAGTTATGTTTCTTAGTTTTACCAAAAAAAGGAATTTACGTTGAAACCGTACCCTAATATACAAACTCACAACTTAAAGTTACTGTTACTACTAGCGCGTATCACCGTCTATATTGGTTCTGTTGTTCTTATCATCGCTATTGGAACAGGCGTCATTGCATTTTTCACCGGTGGGTTAGCAACCTTTTTCCCTGTGCTTACATTTACGCCATTAGCCATCTCTATTTTATTTTTTTCTGGGTTAATGGCAGCCATAGTTTCATTTGAGGAAAACTATCGCGTAAGGACATTGCACCTCGTAAAAAGCAATGAAACATAACAAACGCATTAAGGGCGGACGCAAAAAGTAAACAGGAAGAATTAGAAAAGTTACCTTTGTCTTTGTCTCTATTGGGTCAACTATTTAATTATCTGGACGAACGTTTAACGTCTGAAGTCTGGTCGATTCAATCACTCAAACAAATTAGCAACAGAGTTCATCCAAAGTCACGAACTAGATTCAGACGTTATCTTACCTTGGTTGGCTGAACAAGGGGGCTATTGTGATTGTGAAATATTGGCAAACGTTGAAGAATCTTGGGAGGATGATATCAGCGATGCCACATAACAAAAATATTAAGTCGCTCGCGGGCTCGCTGGGACACAAACATGGCGGCTGTGTCGCTTCGCTCCGATTATAGCCGCCATGGTTGTGCCCCTTATTTGGGTGTTAGGTTTTTTCAGAGGAATTTTGTGAATTTTCAAGCTTTTTACGGAAGAAATGAAAGGAATATTTTCACCATTATTTTGGTGTTTTGTATTGGTTTAATGATTGGCCTTTTTACTAACCTAGAAAGCGAAAATTCGGTTAAGCTAGTTATAACACTTGCTGGAACATTTACTGGTGCATTTTTGGCTTTTAAGTTTGCTCGCAAAAATGAAGAAGCAAAAGAACATAGGACGAATGTCAGGGCTGCCAACAGTTCAATAGCCCAATTAATAAGATCCTATAATCACTTCAATGGATATAAAAAACAATTCATAAACCCATTTCGCGACTCACCGTTAAAGGCGTTTGAAATATTACCGTCTATTGGAACAGCGCAAATGGAATTGCAACTATCCATAGATTCTCTATCCTTTATTTTTCAGAAAAATGCATTCCTTCTTCAGCAAGTATTGGAAGTCCAAGACGAAATCAATTCGACAGTTGAGCTAATTACAATAAGAAACGATCTTCATCGAAATGAGGTTCAAAAGAAGATGGGCGAAGCTAGTTTTGGCAATGGTCAGACTATCAGCAACTCTCAACTGAAAACGGCACTTGGTGAAAACTTGTTTTCCACTATGATTGGCCTAACTGATACAACCGTCAGTTCTGTTGACTCACTCTGCGGCTCAATAGAAAACATCATAGAAAAGTTATCGAGTACCACCAAAGAAATATACCCACGCCATTCGGTTGTAAGAATGGAAAAACCTAACAAAACACTGTAGTCACTCGCTGGCGCTCGTTGGGACACAAACACGCAGGCTCCCTTCGCTTCGCTCGGTATTATAGCCTGCGTATTTGTGCCCCTAAGTGGGGTGTTATGCACTAGGTGGAAAATGAAAATTTTCAAATCTGAACAGGACTTGATTGAAAAGCTGGAAGCTCACGAGGGATTTGTCGTTTCATGCGCGCAAGGTGAAATCGACTTAAACCAGTTCCTTACAGAATATGATAATTTCTATTTCCGCTTTGCACTGGATGGGCACGAATCCGATGAAGAAGAAAAGGCTCTCTTGTCAAAATATGCCAGTCGAATAACTTTACATGAGGTATTGGCTAACGAAATATTGGGTAAGCTTTGCTCGGAAAATGATGCTCAAAAGCAAAGTTTTATTAAAAGTGGCAGGCTTGGTCCTTTTCAGGTGGTTCAAGCCATACAAGGTTTGGTTAAAGGCGCGCATAACAATCCACTGTAGCCGCCCGCAAGCGGGCTGGGACAAATACACGTAGGCTCAGTCGCTTCGCTCCAATTTTAGCCTACGTGTATTTGCCCCTAAGTGGGGTGTTGGTATGACTCCCCTTGTCAATAAAAACCGAGTGTCTCCCTGACATTTTTTCGGTCCATAATTAGCTGCTTTCTT
>NZ_JAESDI010000032.1 GCF_019249215.1 Alteromonas lipotrueae | reverse complement strand
TCCCCATGTGAGAGTAGCACACTGCCAGGTCCCATTCGAAGAAAGCCCTTATCGTATGATAAGGGCTTTTTTTATGCCTGCAGGAAAGTGAAGCTAGGCGGGTTATTAATCCGCATTGCTCATTGTTTGAAAACAAAGATACTTATTGCTTACCTTTCTTTTTCAGATAATGTTCAAGTTCTTTTCTGGTGATCGCCCCATCCCCGTCTTTATCCATTTTAGTGAAGTTTCCGTCTATATTGGCTTTAGATACTTCAGCAGATGACAATGTACCATCTTCGTTTATGTCCGCTTTTTCAAAATTAACAACAACCGCTGATACCATGGCGGTGTTTTCTACATCATCTACCTTTTCTACGCTAACGGCGTCTTCTACACTATTTTCATTAACAGTCGCAATCACATCCTCACTAAATTTGCTGGTATTTGCTTTTACGAATTCGTTAAATTCGGAGAGGTTTATAGCAGAGTCGCTGTTTGTGTCTATATTTCCTAAAAAAGGCGCTATTGATGTTCCTTCCAATTCACTCGATGTGAGTAATTCGTCACCATCAGAATCTAACCCCGTAAAACTAGTCTCTATCTTACCGTTGGACGAGGCCATAACCAAACTCGAAATTAGTGTGCTCATTAACATAGATAGTGAAAGCTTTTTCATAATAAACTCCATTTACTTAAGTGCGTTCTGCTCAAAAAGAGACAAAACGTTTCAGTGTAAGAAGTAAAGATTCATATTTTATGCCACTACCTAACTTTATGTTATTTGTGACTAATAACAGATAAAAGTCGACGGGCAATGGTTGCAAACTCTGCAATGTGTGAAATATATACAGGGGGCGATCTCCTTAACCAATCCCTCTAAACTGCTTTTAATTAACATCAGCTTCACCTACCATTAGCGCATTATTATTCTTCTATAAAGTGCTATGCCCTCATTAAAGCAATATCATACCTTTTCATTAGCCTCGAATTGCGCATCTATCGTCGAATTCGACTCTGTAGATTCATTTTTGAAAGCTTACAATCCCGAAATTAATACGTATATTTTAGGTGGTGGAAGCAATTCGGTATTTTTGGATGACTTCGAAGGTGTGGTGCTAGTAAATAAAATTAAGGGTATTAGCCACTACGACACCGAATCACATCATCATATTAGTGTTGGGGCGGGGGAAGATTGGCATGAGTTTGTATCGCTGTGTATGCAAAATGGCTGGTTTGGCCTTGAAAACCTTGCGCTGATCCCAGGTTCCGTAGGCGCATCGCCTATTCAAAATATTGGGGCTTACGGGGTAGAGGTACATTCATTCATAGATTCTATAGAAGCGATACTGCTTGAAACAAAAGAACCCTTTCTTATTAAGGGGGCTGATTGCCAGTTTGGTTACCGCGATAGTATTTTTAAACACGCCTTATATGGTAAAGCGCTTATCACCAAAGTGAATTTTACACTTCCCAAGGCGTACGACGTTGTGGCGAGTTATGGTGAATTATCGGCTATAGACTGCCCTAGTGCGAAAGATATCTTTAATAAGGTAATAGAAGTGCGAAAAGCCAAGCTTCCTGATCCTAAGCAGCTTGGAAATGCAGGTAGTTTCTTTAAGAACCCTGTTATTGCATTAACGCATTTTGAAGAACTCAAATGTCACTATCTTGATATACCGAGTTACCCGGTGTCAGAAAATCAGGTAAAAGTACCTGCTGCATGGCTTATCGATCAGATGGGTTTTAAAGGAAAGGCGCTTAATGATGTTAGGTGTCACCCTACACAGCCGCTAGTATTAACTAATATAGGAAACGCGCTGGGAAATGACTTAATTGCCCTAGCTAAACAAATAATGCATGCGGTAGAAAGTAAATTTAAAATAACACTCGAGCCAGAAGTACGTTTAGTTGGTAAGGAAGGACTCATTCAATTATGAGACAGCAATTATGAGGCAGGCGTCAAAATCAGTCAGAAAACATATATTGGCCTTGTTGTCTGATGGACACTTCCATTCAGGTGAAACCATAGCGCAACAAGTTGGTCTTTCCCGCACCGCTGTTGCAGGCCATATTTCTCAGCTTTCTGACTGGGGATTAGATGTTTTTAAAGTTAAAGGTAAGGGTTACCGTTTAGAGCGAGGTTTTTCTTTGTTAAATGCAGAGAGTATTAAGAAGCACTTAGGTAATACTAAGCGCGCCATGATAGATGTTGAGTCGGTTTTACCTTCTACTAATACTGAAATGAAAAAGCGCATTGCTAATGCCCGTCATGAATTGGCAGACGGTGATGCAATATTCGCTGAAATTCAAACGGCGGGTCGTGGTCGTCATGGTAGAACCTGGTTAGCGCCTATTGGTGGTAGCTTAACGTTTTCTATGTATTGGTCTTTCCCGGATGGTTACCAAAGTATGGCGGGTTTGTCGTTAATGGTTGGTTTGGCAGTATGTGAAGCATTAAAAGACTTTGGCGTAGATGATGCTGAACTGAAGTGGCCTAACGACATTTACCTTCAAGGTAAAAAGCTCGCCGGCATTCTTATAGAAGTTGAAGGCCAAATTGGTGCTACTGCGCATTCTGTTATTGGAATAGGCTTAAATGTGTGTGTTCCTGATAGCCAATATGACGTTGGACAGCCTCATAGCGATTTAACATCTTATTTAGGACACACGCCAGATAGAAATAGTTTAGCGGCAGCCATAATAAAATCCCTTTGGGCATTATTACCTAAGTTCACCCAACAAGGTTTTGGCCCGTTCGCACCTCATTGGGAAGCACTAGACCTGTATGCAGATAAAAGGATTGTGCTACAAATGGGCGAAAAGCGTTTTTCTGGTATTGATCGAGGCGTAGATGCCAGCGGTGCATTGTTGGTAGAAACCCAAGATGGCATTACTCGATTCCACGGTGGAGAGGTTAGCTTACGTGGTAACCGATAAAAATGTCGTTTTAGTGGACGTTGGTAATACGCGATTTAAATATTGTTTGTTATCTAATGCCGAAAATGAGCCAACCGCCACAGAAAATTTATCCGATTTACTTTCTTTTATCGATAAACAGCAAAATATTTCCCACTTATATTTAGCCTCAGTACGAAAAGCAGATGCGGTCGAACAAATTTTCGCCGCTTGCGAACAGAGAAATATCGCTGTTGAAGAGAAAAATACCGAGCGAGAAGCCTTCGGCATAAAAAATAGTTACGAAAACGAAAAAAAAATGGGGGTTGATCGATGGCTTGCCATGGTTTGTGCTGCAGAAAAATCACAAAAAGCATTTTTTGTGATGGATGTGGGCACAGCAATTACGGTTGATTTTGTGGTAGATGGTCAACATTTAGGCGGTTGGATCACCCCTGGCTTTCAAGTAATGAAACAAGCATTACTTAATTCCACTAAGAAAGTGTATGCAAATGACGAAATTCCGACCAGTCTCACCCTGGGCAACGATACCGAAGAATGTGTTGCAACAGGCTGCTATGCCGCAGTGTATGGTGTTTATTTGAGCGCCGTTGATTACTTATCCAGCAAACAAACCGATTTTGATATAATTTTAGGGGGTGGGGACAAAAAAATGTTTGCATTCCTTGAAAGCGATGTTAGGATTCGTCCCGCTCATTTGGTGGTGCAAGGTTTGGCCCGCTACGCAAGAAGCGAGCTTCTTACGTAACTGGTTTGATTGATAAGTTTTTATCGGTCAAAAAAGAAAAAGTAAAATTTTTCAAAACAACACTTGCACTGAGTAATTCATTACTCTAGAATGCGCACCCACTTGATGTAGTGCCGACTTAGCTCAGTTGGTAGAGCAACTGACTTGTAATCAGTAGGTCGCCAGTTCGACTCCGGCAGTCGGCACCATCAATCTGGAGGGGTACCCAAGCGGTCAACGGGATCAGACTGTAAATCTGACGGCTCAGCCTTCGCAGGTTCGAATCCTGCCCCCTCCACCACTTTTTTATGAGGTGGCCAGAGAATTAGGATTTGCGAGCATCGTATAATGGCTATTACCTCAGCCTTCCAAGCTGATGATGTGGGTTCGATTCCCACTGCTCGCTCCAAATCAGTGCTGATATAGCTCAGTTGGTAGAGCGCACCCTTGGTAAGGGTGAGGTCGGCAGTTCAAATCTGCCTATCAGCACCAGTTTCTCCCCAGCTCATGTTTATAGAATTTCATAAATTTTTAAAGTAACTTTGCTGGGATAATAGAAATGGCAAAAGAAAAGTTTGAACGTACGAAACCCCATGTAAACGTTGGTACTATTGGCCACGTTGACCACGGAAAAACTACTCTAACTGCGGCAATCACTACTGTTCTTTCTAAGACATACGGTGGTTCAGCTCAGGCTTTCGATCAAATCGATAACGCGCCTGAAGAAAAAGCTCGTGGTATTACCAT
>NZ_JAESDI010000031.1 GCF_019249215.1 Alteromonas lipotrueae | reverse complement strand
CTTGTCTAAATTGTTAAAGAACGTGGCTACTTAACGTAACCTCACCGTAAGCCGTTGCTTTTTGGTGACTCACTCTGCTTGAGCGGGAGGCGTATAATACGCTTCTTGTTTTCAGTGTCAACGTTTTTCGTAAATTTCTTTTCGAACCGTTGTTAACTCCGTAGAGCTAATGAAAACCGCTTCTCGTTATTGTTGCCAACTCCTTGAAGCGAGGCGCGCATTCTACGCGAATCAGCTTTTGGATCAACACTTTTCTTAAAATAATTTTATAAAGTTTTTCAAACTAGCTATTCGCCTTCTTTTACACCGGTTTAAGGCTGATTACGCTTTCTTACTGTATTGCTAATCACTCGTATATTGTTAGCAGCGTACTACTCACTTCTCTATATCGTCATAAACCGTCATAGCTCAAAATCAATTGCATAGACTTGGTTCACCTTATGTATTCTATTTACCCACAAGTAATCGCTAAGACAGCCACTGTACTTACTGTGTTTATATTTAACTTCATCTAGGATTTGGCGGGTGACTTAATAGAGATAAATTATCATCTAGAGTACGAGCGGAAGATTGTCTGACTAAGAGGGTATGAGTACTTAAAGCCTGTTACTCCCTCTTCTCATTACAGTAACTTTTACTTTGAATTAACCAACTTCTCTAATAATGCTTCTATCCGCTGTGTACTTTGCAGTAGTAAGGCGAAGTCGTCGTTAGTATTTGTCTCGACTTCTGCCGTATATCTATTTCCCTGAACAGCCTTATCTTTTTGGCTCAAAATGGTTTCTCTAAAATTGATAGCATCTTCAATTCCTATAAGCGAAACAAGTGCGCCCTGAGCTGATTGTCCTGCAGTCTCAAAAGACAACCTGTATAAATTAAACATGCGCATTAACGGGCCTTGGGTCATAGCTACATCTGTTATCTTCTCAAGTGGAATTGTTTTCTCTTCCTTGTTGAAAATACCTTTTTTTACTATAAGTTTTCGTTCGGTGATGATTGCGGACATTGCAGCAATCATTTTACTGCTGATTAGATAAAATATCGGAATGGATATAACAAGTAATGGAATACCAATGACTATAAGCGTTGAGAATAACAACAAGCTTACCAACCAATAGGTTTTGACTGACGGATTGAAGGTTGCTTCTAATACAATTTTCTCAGACATCCTTTTCTCTCTTCTTATCACTATATAGCTCTAATGTGTGGCTTTTAACATAACGATATTGTTAGATATTGTCTTTATCGAAGTGAAACAAGATATTACCGGTTTAATGTTTAACCTCAGACGTCATCTGTTCATAACATGACTCATTTGCGCTTACCTTAGTAGATTTACGTTACATAAGTAGCTTTACATCAATTCAACCGAGTGTAGCAAAATTCTATTTCTCACTAAGCTTTCATAGGCAATTTCTGTGGAATGATTTTGGAATCGCTTGGTGTTCATACTGTTTACCTAAATAGACTTTAATTTGTAATTCTGAATCATAGGGCTCAATGGGACCTGGTAGTCCCATATGTGTCAATTGCGGCCATTACGCACTTGTAATAGTCTCTTCGGCTTAAAATCCAAGGCGGACGTTCATGGATTAATTATTTACCCGCATAAATCAGCGTTTCTGAATCAGCAGATTTTCTGCGTGAGTTACCATCTTACCCACCTCATTATCAACAAAATCTAAGAAGTTTTCACTGATTACCTTCATTATCAAAGCTAATTTCCTCTGTTAATCTTTCTTCCGTCGTTAACTTATCGACTCGATATAAAATTTTTATTACGTCGGAAGAAATAGTGCTTCCACTAAATTGGAGAAAATCATGTTTACGAATTTTGGATGGATTGTTGAAGCAAAGCTTAAAGAGGGTGAGCTAGAAAACTTTAAAGCGGTAATGAATTCGCAAGTGAACCGTGCTTTGAATGAAAAAGGTACGCTCAACTATCAATATTACTTGTCAGACGCCGGCGATATTTTAGTTTACGAGCGTTTTGCTGATGCCGATGCATCACATGAGCATATCGAAAACTGGGATGCTCATGCAGAACGCTGGATTTCAGCGGCGGATCCAACACGCATGCTTCATCTTGGTGACTTGCCAGATGATGTTCGTGAACGTCATGCTTCGCTAGCACCTACTTGGTTAAAGCCTCTGGCTGGTTTTGCAAGAGAAGAGTATGAAGGCAGCCTAATTAAAAATGGAAACGATACTAGCTTCGAAAATTTTGGTTGGATTGTGGAGGCAAAACTGAATCAAGGCCAGTTCGAAGCATTTAAAGAAGTAATGAATTCTCAAGTTGCACGAGCCAAAACAGAAGAAGGCACACTAAACTATCAATATTACCTATCTGACGAGGGTGACATACTAGTTTACGAGCGTTTTCGAGATTTAGAAGCTTCTTTTATTCATATCGAAAACTGGAATGATCATGCCGAACGATGGATTGCAGCAGCAACACCCACCCGTATGGTACACCTAGGTGACTTACCACAAGAGTTACGTGAGATGCACGCTTCACTTTCACCTCTACTACTGAAACCGCTTGGTGGTTTTGCAAAATAGTCAATCTTATGAGTAAGCCGATAAGAGCAATCTAATCGTTATCGGTTGTGTTTAGCACATATGTTAACAATTTAAAGGTACGCCATGAAAACTCTAAACAAATATACAAATTTATTAAGTGTAATGCTTACTATTGTTGCGCTATCAGCATGCTCTCAAACAGTATTAGCCCAGCAACAATACTCGCTGCAAGATTTACCTGCACAATTTAACTCTCCAGCAAGCTTTTCACTTGATTCAGATAACAATATTTTGTTCACATCACCTAACCTACATAACCAGACGCTTGTAGAGCAAGGTGTCTTAACTAAAGCGGCAGCTCCAACGATTGGGCTTATTGATAACAAAAATCAAGTGTCTGTGTGGTACAAATTTAAACAACAGGATTTAGAGCCAAACAGCGGTGTTGTCACTCCCATGGGGATTGCTAAAGGTCCAGATGGAAACATCTATATTGCCGACATGCAATTATGGTTTGGCGGTGAGTCTCGTTTGCTTCGAGTGAATGTTATAGATGGTAAAGCCATTGATGTCGACGTTGTTGCAAAAGGGTTCTCATTTCCTAACGCAGTAGCGTGGAGGGGCAATGATGTGTTTATCTCTGATACGGTACTTTCAACTGAGAAAGGAATATCAACGAAAAGTGGTGTGTATAAATTAAGGATAGATGAACTTAGGGCTGAAAATCCATTACAGATTTCTAAATACCAGAGCAAAAACAACCACGACTCTCACCTATTTGAGATCTTTGAATCAGACGGTAGCCTTAGCTTTGGTGCAAATGGCTTGGCGGTTGACGGGCAGGGCAACCTTTATACCGGTATCATGGAAGACGGTACCATCTACAAAAGCACTTTCAATGAAGATAGCTCTAAGCTTGAAACCACACTGTTTAATAAAGGTTTGATCGCAAGTGATGGCATCCAGTGGGATGCACCTTCTAATGCACTTTACATTACCGATTTATTTGATAATGCCGTTTACCGTATTGATATGAATGGCCAAGCTACATTGCTTGCCAAAAACGGAAATACCGACGGCAGTAATAACATGTTAGATGCGCCTGGAGAAGTTATTGTACGTGGTGGTATTGCCTATGTAACTAATTTTGACGCTGCATTTGGTACGCCAACTATGATTAATACTAAACCAGATACACCTTTTACAATATCAATAGTGCCTATTAAATAATCATCCCTACCGCGGTCATATTAATAAAAGGCCAAATAAATTTGGCCGTTATATTGGAAAACTACTTCCCTGCACCCTATCCCAGTATGGTGGGCTTCCATAACGCTCAGAAAAGTAATCTATAAACGCACGAACTTTAGGGGCAACCAATTTCGAAGAAGGGTAAACAGCCCATATAGAGGCATCAGCCTCTAATGGGTAGTCTTCAAGAATTTTGACTAAGGTCCCAGCTCGTAAATGCTCATAAGCAATCCATGTAGAGCACATTACAATCCCCATCCCGTTCACGCATGCATCGCAAACTGCTTTGCCGTTGTCTGTGGTAAAAGCCCCTCTTGTCTTAATATTTAATAGGCCCTTTGAGGTTCTAAACAGCCAATTGTCATTACCAATTAGGTTAATACAATTATGCTTTGGCAGTGCTTCAGGGGTTGCTGGCCTACCATGCTTTTCAAGGTACTCTGGTGAGGCACAGATAATTCTATTGTCTATAGCGAGTTTCCTGGCTATCAATGCAGAATCTTTAAGCTCAGAATTTCGGATTGCAATATCAAATCCCCCCTCAACAATGTCGACTATTGTATCGCTGAGACGAAGCTCTACAGATAAATCAGGAAAAATTCCCATAAATTCATTTAATGCTGGTATTAAATGTATATGACTAAAAGAAACCGGTGCTGTTATTCGCAATTTTCCACTGGGCTTAGCTCCCCCTCTCACCGACGATACAGCTATGTCCGCCGACACAAGAACATCCCTAGCCTTTGGAAGAAATTCCTCCCCTTCATCGGTAAGCGATACTTTTCGAGTTGTACGATGTATTAGCCGAACACCCAGACTTTCCTCTAACTTACTAAGATGAGCGCTAGCCACAGCCGATGACAAGCCAAATTCAGCCCCAGCTTTAGATATATTTTGAGTGGCAGCTACCCGAGTAAATAGTTTTACATAGTCTAGATTTATCATTATTAGGGACAGAGTTAGGATTGAAGCATAAAAGTAGTATTACTTTACCGTATCACTATAAAAATACATAAGCTAAGTTTACCTTTAGCCTTACTGTCTCTGATAAGATTTGGCGCAGATATGTGTTAAAACTTACTTCCGCTGTTGGCTCGGAATCGATGAGGTGAGCTTAACCAGATTATGTCCGCTTCACGCTCATAGCTTTATGACAGATTAAATCGAAGTTAAATCAGCAAAATTATAAACTAAGTTATACTCTATGAGACTTTAACTATTCCAATAATCGAACTTTATTCTTAAGGTATGTAAGGTAACATCTTCAAGCGTATTCACATCGACTTAAGGGTTGCTCTTCTCTTTCACACTTTTAAATTTAAACGCGTCGAGTATTAGCACTAGTATAGATGTATCGCGTTATCGGTATTCAAGTTGTAGCGCTTAAACTTAAGATATCAAGGCTCACTCCAGTACATATCTAACCGTCTCTTGTTTGTGCTATAGCGAGTACTTTTATTTCTATCATGCATAAAAAAGGGCTATCCGTTAGGCTAGTTATCGTTGTGAAGCAATCGTTGTGTAGCAATTTCTTCGAATGGGACTTGGCTTGCGGCATGCGCTAATACGTTTCACTTTCAATCACGCATAAAAAAAGGGCTATCCGTTAGGATAGCCCTTTCTTCGAATGGGAGCTTGGCAGTGTGCTACTCTCACATGGGGAAACCCCACACTACCATCGCCGCTAATACGTTTCACTTCTGAGTTCGGAAT
>NZ_JAESDI010000030.1 GCF_019249215.1 Alteromonas lipotrueae | reverse complement strand
AAGAAAGCAGCTAATTATGGACCGAAAAAATGTCAGGGAGACACTCGGTTTTTATTGACAAGGGGAGTCATACCAACGCAAAGCTAAGAGGCTGGCGATAGCCTGTCCTTACTTGAGCGTATTGTTATGACCGTAATTATCACTCACGTAATCACTTTTAAAACTACCATCAATAGTTAAAGATTTGCTAAAAGTACTTTTCGCAGCCTCGCTATCTCCTTTCGATAAATAGGCGAATGCCAAACTGTCGTAGGCCTGCGGTGCATTGGGAAACAATGAAACTAAATATTCGAACATATCAAATGCCTCGGTCCATGATTTTGTATTAAGTAGTTCCATTCCTACTTCATTAATTGTTCTGCCGATGAATCGACTGTAACCATTGTCGTTATAAACCTGTTTGAAGTGTTTATAGAATTGTTGTTTTCCTTTTGATTGGTAGTACTTAAAGGCAAAGTTTTTTTCCAATTGTCTAATTGGTTGATACTCACCATTTTTGATGTAAGAGTGTATTCGACCAGAAATGCGTTCGGCAACTAAGTGATCAGTGTTTGCCAGAACAACTATTTCATAGCTAGTGTCCAAATCTACTTCCGCGGCTGCACTGACGCCCTGACCACCTCCATATGCGCCCCAATGGGAGCCGTCCATTGCAAATAAATGGCGATTAATCGCGTCTGAGTTCTTTAATAACTTATTGCTATAGAATAACGCTCGATAAAATCGTTGCACATCCACAACAGTCGATTCAATGCCGCCATCGGGACTAGGGTGTTCAATAATACCGACCTTCCTCAAATTGCCATTGTACTGGAATGTATATCGGACTGACTGATATTCATGAGAATTAACCGGCCTGAAGGTCGTTGAAGACATCTCAACCCGATTGAAGATATTGTTTTTGAGTAGTTCTTCGAAAGGCTTTCCAGTTACTTTCTCAAGAATCACTCCTAATACCACATACCCATAATTTGAATATTTTCGATCAGTCCCAGGTGTATATAAAAGGGGGCTTTTTATCAATAACTTTATTTTCTTGTTTAGAGTATCAAATGCAAGTTGATTCTGACGATATTCAGCCACAAAGATATCAGCAAAGCCTGCACTATGATTTAGTAGGTGCTCAATCGTGATTTTATCAGCATCAGGTTGTTTGAACCCCAACTCGAAGCTAACTAGTTTATCACTTAACTTTAATTTTCCAGCCTCAACCTGTTGCAAGATCAAGACCTTGGTAAAGTCTTTCATGATTGAGCCAAGATTAAAGCGACTTTGAATGCTGTTCTTTATTTTTTCTTCGACATTCTGAAAGCCATAAGATGACGCAAACTCCACCTCATTATTTTTAGTTATCAGTAATGCGCCGGAAAACCAGCCCATCTGCTGGTATTGCATGGCGATGCTGTCTGCAATCGTTGCGAGACTAACAGATTTATCTTGCTTTATATCCTCACTGTCCAAAGCCAGTGAAGAACTGGCAAAGAATAAAAGAAAGATTAAACCTAAATTTTGAACCATTTGGCGGAATCCTTTCTGTCATAACGCCGTTTTAAGCGGCAAATTGCAGTTGGCCAAAATAAGTGAGGCACGAACAAAAAGCCAACTGTAATTTGTCCGTCTTGAAAACCCTTGTTATACGGGGATTACCGCCGTACCAATATTACTTGCGAAGCCACCAACCTTTACACTGATTACAGTAGAGTTATCCGATTTAACAGATGCTGTAATTATTGAAGTACAATCCATTACTCTACCTTGCTCAAAAACATAGTTACTTCCCAAGGCTAAATGCTCTACAAGATAGCATGCTAAAGCACCACTAGAGCTACCCGTAGCTGATTCTTCTGAGATACCAAAAAAGGGAGCAAAATTACGACAGCTTGCTGTAAGTTTACTTTCAGAACCACAAAGTTCAAAAACATGAAAACCAACAACTTTATGCTTTTCACAAAAGTTAGCGATAAGTTCGTCATCTGGTTTTATTATATCTAAATATCCATTAGGAACCGGAATAATCACATCAGGTAGACCTGTTGAAATAACTTCAATAGGTAACTTAGTGCTTTCTAGTATGCTACTTTTAATGCCAATAACATTTGAAATTTCTTGATATGAAAAACAATCTAATTTTTGAGGTAATTGCTGCTCCATGATTACCTTACCACTTGGTTCGATGGTTACTGGTAATATTCCAGCTTTCGTACGTTGAACATAAGAACCTGCTGTTAGAATGCCCTTTTGGTACAAAGTAGAAAAAGTTGCTAATGTAGCGTGTCCACAAAAGTCAACTTCACCTGTTGTCGTAAAGAAAGAAACTTCATAATCAGCTTCGTCATCACTGGAAACAAAAGCCGTTTCTGAATACCCTACAGCTTGTGAAATTTTCAATTTTTGAGCATCCGATAGTTTGTCTGAATTCAAGACAACACCTGCAGGGTTTCCGCCTTTGCCATTTACTGTAAATGAGCTGACCAAATTAACTTCGATATTCACCAACAACTTCTTCCCCGTATAACAGCTTTTTATATGGAAAAAATCCTTTATACAAGATGGAGTCTTTCCGTACATCATGTACCTAATTCACAAACTTTCGCACGAAAACATTCTATTATCAATCAACTACAATCTAACCTTTAAAAAGTGTCCCCACATTCCGGAATAATTCCTTTTTATTTTTAATCATTCAAAAAACTCGACTAACTGTATAAATAAACAGCCTAGAGAGTAAGACAGGCACAATATGTATACGTTTGTACACAAAGATGCCTGTCTTGTTTAGTCTCTATTCGTGACTAAGCCCAGTGCGGCCGTTTATCAAGATAGAAATCGATAAACGCGCGCACTTTTGGTTCTACCGTGACAGTTTGATGATAGTAAATAAACGCCTCAGCTCTATCCCACCAGTACTCTTCCATCACTGGTACCAATGAACCATCTTCTACGGCCTCCTCAATCTGTTTAGCCTTAGGTAAAGCATTTATTAATCCTAATCCAGACTGAGCACACTCAACCATGCCCGCAACGGCTTTTACCCGTGAGTTAAGAATCTTATGAATTACCTCACCTGTTTGAGACTGTAATACCAATACATTACTTGGCTGGTTATACAAATAACCAACAACATCATGTGTTTCTAAGTCATCAGGTACTTTGGGAGTGCCTTTTCTTTTAAGGTACTCGGGCGAAGCAAAAATGCCATAGCGCTCATTATATAAAGAACGTTGCTTCAATCCGTTAAAGCGGTCACCTAAGTACGAGCCAACCCCCCAATAAATGTCATATTCGTCATGTGCAATGTCGACGAGAGACTCCTTCACATCCAGTACAACGTTCAAAAGTGGGTATTGTTTAAGAAACTCCCCTATCCATGGTGTAAAAGTCTCTGTAATTACTTCGTTAGCTTGCGTTAAAATTCGAATTTCACCCGACACCTCGTACTCTGTCGATTGAACCCACCGCTGCAGTTCTCGGTGTTGATTATTCAGTGCAGTACATCGCTTAAGAAACTCTCTCCCATACTCAGTAAGCTTGAGCTCCCTGCGTGTACGAATAAAAAGAGCCTGACCCACACTGTGTTCTAAATTACTAATTTGCTTGCTAACCGCCATTACGCTCTTCGACATTAACGCTGCGGCTTTAGTCATATTCCCTTCTAGAGCCACTAACTCAAACGTTCGTAATTCTCTTAATTGCATAGCATTACTCATGCTTAAACTTTTAGTTTATCTATTATTTAATATTAATTTATTTTTTTAACAAAGCCAGTTGAATATGCTGTAAGCATTACGAAGTCACTTAAGAAACTATTTATGAATGTAAGCATCTGGTCCTACTCAATGTTGGTTATCATCCTTGCCATACCGCTATATTGCTTGTGGGAAGGCAATAAAACTGAACTGGCCGTTGTATCGGGCGAACAATCAAAATTAGAAGCCTACGCTTCAACAATGGTTTTGCTATGGTTGCCCACTTTATATCTAGTTATTGGCTTGTATAGTGAGCAGATAAGTACTGTTGAAATTTCACTTGTGTGGGTAGGCAGCACTAATAACTGGTTAGGTGCATTGGCCGTGTTAGCGATGACAGGCTATTTTGCGCTTAATTTAATAATGACGAAAAACGCAAAAGAGACACACCCAACACTTGAAGCACAATTGGAACACGTAGCGTGGCTGATGCCGCGAAGCCCAAAAGAATTAATGTATTTTACGTGTGGCGTGTCGTTATCAGCTGGCATTTGTGAAGAACTTCTGTTTCGCGGGTTTCTATGGTTTTTGATGACACCTTTCCTTGGTTTTTGGCCTGCTCTTCTAGTTTCGAGCTTACTTTTTGGTTTAGCACATGCGTATCAAGGGAGCGTTCATGTGCTAAGAACGGGCGTTATGGGCATAATATTAGGTGTAATTTCATGGCTTACAGAAACAATATGGATTGCGATTGCAGTGCACGCACTTGTGAATATTTATGGTGGGCTATTAGCCTACATAGTGTGTAGTAATCCGAAGCCAGAACAAGCGAGTAGCATTACGGACGCTTGTTAGTTTCTTTAAATTTAAAAAGACAGGCATAATTCGAAGCCGGTAAAACTGTCCCTTAGTACACTTTCTTTAATCTGAATGTCTTATCTTGACCACGCAGTTTGAAACCTGCTTTAAGCAGGCCGCTGGTGGAGGAATGAATACACTTAAGCGCCTGCTACTCTTACGCGCACTTCTTCTTTTTTTAACCATCAACTAAAAAGAAACGTTTACCTACACAATTAGCGACGAATATAGCCTTCATAAAAAGCTTTACCTTCCCTAATATGCCTGTCTTGTTTAGCCGCGCCACAGGCTAAATTTTTGTTGTGGTTTTTGGCGTATAATTGCGTAGCAATGCCAAAAAGCGCGACGGAAATTTAGTCCTTGGTGCACGCGCTTGTTAGCACTTTACTCCAACTTCCTGAGCCTTAATTAAATATGCTAGCTCATGGCTTAGTTTAAAGCTCTGTATTGGATGATATTTTTTAGCAAGTTCCAAAGAGCCTTTACCCAGCTCTACAGCACAGGCAGCACCAACAGCAAGCTCTGCACCACCAAAAAAACTAGCTGCTAACCCAGCAGCCAAAGATGCTTGAATATTTTTGGAATCAAGTAAAACACTTAAAACTGAAGTTGTTAATTCAAAACCATGTTTTTTACTAACATCTGAATACACATCCAGTCGTTTGCTCACATCATCGAAGATATAACTTGATGGCTTTCCTACATAATTCTCGTATATAAATAGCCTCAAATTCCTTAAAGACTTATGAGCTTCAGTGTCCATACGAAGTTCCATGATTTGATCCCACGAAGCGCTAGACGTATCAATTAGATCAATACCTTTCATGCTTACGTTTAAATAGGCTGTTTCAAAATCACAGCTGTCATTATTTTCTTTCAGAAGAATCGTTGGTTTTTGCACACCTAAAGTGCTCGCAAAGCTTAAAAAGTGGCTTCTTATAGAAGCCCCTTTAAGTCCAATTTCACTTTTTTCATATAATTCACGATAGTCGTCCACATTATATCTTGATATTTTACCATTAAACTCTTTATGCAAAGCATCAACAAATGGTGACCATTTCTTAGTCATAAAC